>NZ_JBLXXW010000003.1:0-175582 GCF_048512915.1 Rothia sp. P7208 | reverse complement strand
ACCAAAACACCTAATTTTTTTTATAATTTGTTGTTTTTTTTTTTTTTTAACCCCCCCCCCGACCCTCGCCTTTGACTATAATCTCACCCTTAAGAAGCTAGAGACTCCACAAAAGTCAAAAGCGTTGCCACTGACATGCCAGTGCCTTCTTTCGGGGTAAACCCATAAGGTGATTCCTCGTTAAAAGATGGACCAGCAATATCTAGGTGCGCCCAAGGAATCTGATGTTCATCGGTAGAACCGACAAACTCTTTGAGGAATAATCCAGCGCTTAGCATTCCGCCATAACGTCCACCGATATTTTTCAAATCAGCAACGGGGGAGTCCAAGCTTGCCCGAAGATGCTCTGGCAAGGGCATGGGCCAGAACGTCTCGCCTGCCTCACGTGAAGCCTTAACAATATCTTCACGTACTTTTTCATCACCCATAACCGCAGCATAACGGGCACCTAACGCAACCAGCTGAGCTCCAGTTAGTGTTGCAACATCAATAAGAACATCAGGCGCTGATTCGGAAGCGTAGGCTAGACCGTCAGCCATCACAAGGCGACCCTCTGCGTCAGTGTTGAGAACTTCAACAGTTTGTCCATCGCGCATCGTTAAAACATCTTCAGGGCGGATGGCTGTACCACCTGGCATATTTTCTGCCAAGCACAAGATTGCTGTGACAGCAACCGGCAACTCAAGCTCGGCAGCAGCTGCAACAACGTTCAAAACTGTTGCTGCGCCAGCCATATCGCTTTTCATGGTCATCATCGCGTTGCCTGGTTTAATGGAGTTGCCGCCAGAATCAAAAGTAATACCCTTACCAACTAGCGCAACATGTTTTTGGGCGCCTTCGGGAGTGTATTTGACCTCCACCATACGTGGTGGACGAGCAGAACCTTGTCCGACACCGGCAATGCCGCCAAAACCGCCGTCTTTGAGCTCTTGCTCATCAAAGACTTTAACCGTTACATTTTTGAGATCGCCAACACGCTCTGAAGCTTTCTGTGCAAAAGTTTCAGGGTAAAGGGAAGACGGCGGAGTATTGACCAAACGACGAGTTGAATCTACTGCCTGACCTAGAATCAAAGCACGAGTAAGGACATCAGAAGCTGCATCAGATTCCACATCAGTCACAATGGTGATGTTCTCAACTGCAGTTTTAACAGATTCTGCAGTGCGAACCCGTAACTGCGGGTCGCTGAAAGCGCCTAATGCTGCGCCCTCAGCAATTGCAGCGACTTCAGCAACGTTTTGTGCTGGTAGAGCAAGCGCAACATCTGAGAACCCTGCAAGCTGACGGATAGCAGAACCCGTAGCGTATCGTAACGCGTCAGCATGTGCTTGGGCGTCGTCCTTACGTGCTCCTAAACCAATCAGGGCAAGGACATCAGCGTTAGTCTCATCAATACCGGGTAAACGGTGTAGCTGATCTGGTGCACCGGTTACTCCCAAATCCTCAAGAATCGCCTCAAGACCTTGTGCCGTTTCTTCGCTTAACGGTCCACGTTCAAGAACTGGAGCTTCTGTAGAAGAATAAACTCCTAGGACAAGAACCTGAGCCTCAATAGCTTCAAGGTCGGGGGATGCCACTGAAAAAGTAAGATCGGATGAATCAGACATTATTCTCCTCATCAAGATAGATGGTAGTTTAGGGACTCTTAGACATCTATAAAATATATGATGCGCCTACCGTGTATAGAGACGTAATCAAAGGCGAGATATATAAGAGCTGTATTCCCATACTATCTTGCACTGTGACTAGAAAACAGCTGTTCGGAGTAATACACGATGGGCGAAAAACAAAGAGTTTAACTTTTTGCCGCGTTACGCTAACTTAAGACATGCCCAATACAGAACGTGGGCAACGTTCTTTAACGTACAGATATACTAGAGTATTTCAAGAGCTTAAGAGCACCACAGCACGAGAACATGAGGGAGGGAATATGCTCAGGCCAGAAGACCTATATGAAGAAAAATCTGGGATGCTTAGCCATCCGCGTATTCAAGGGCTTCCTTTGCTCGTATCTCTAGAACCTCCACAAGATATCGGGGGAACCGCCTACGGTGTGGCCGACGTATTACGTAAAGAACTAGAGCATATTAAGCTTGCTGAGTTCGATTTCGACCAACTATGCAGGTACAGGGAACGCAGCTTACATTCTCTATTTCGCAAGGGTCTTTTCAACGAGATGTCTTTACCCGAGGTCAACTTATACCTCATGGAAGATCATCTTAAACAGCCGTTTTTGCTTCTTGCCGGCGCTGAACCTGATTATCAATGGCAACGTTTCGTTCAAGCTGTACTAAAAATAATTCGTCAGGTTAAAAGTTCTTATGTCATGTTGGTGTCGGGATACGCCATGTCTTTTCCTCACACTCGACCCATCGTGGTAACGATTCGCGGCTCCTATGAAGAATTGGTTGCCCCCTTGCGCACCGTCAACCACGTTTTCGAGATGCACCAATCGCACACTGATTTCTTGGAATATATGCTTGCTCGCCAGAACATTAAAACAGTGAAATTTAACGTGCACGTGCCACGGTATTTAGGAGACAACCTTCTACCGCAAGCAGTATTACGTGCCATGGAACATATAACTTTGGTTTCGAAATTATCTTTACCTCTTGAAAAATTGGTAGTTGCCTCAGGGCAAGCTCAAAGAAGTATTAACGAGATGTTCAAAGATAATCACGAAATTGCGTTCCTCGTTAAAAAATTTGAAGAAGAGTACGACAAATATATGCAGCATTATCCTTTCAACATGCTGGAGTTAGATATTCAAGAAAATGATTCTTTACTTGATCGTGAAATAATAGGACAAGAGATTGAAAAATATCTTGAAAATTTAGGGGAACGTTCTTCTTCTGACTCGTCGAACGCCGATAAGCCGGATTCGCCGAGAACCTCATAAATGACACCTGCTCTCGTGCGCATAAAGTGAAAATATCGCTTATATGGCTGAGGCTTTGATACGAAAAATTTGTGGTGCTCTAACGATACAGAACTCTAAAATTTTTCCTTAACTCTCCTTCGGCATTGGGTATGATGCGAGGGCTAGTGACTGCGCTTAACGCATTCTTGTTACCTCTCCTGCCCGACCGTAAACCACCATCTGGATTATCGAAAAGACAGCGAAGGCTGTTTGTATTCTCAACGGATGGATAACGCCTCACCTCTGAACTGTTATCCACAGTTTTCTTATCTCTAGTGCATTTACGTACCTATCTCGAAGACCATGGAGAGATGGCATCTTCACATAACCCTCACTTTTTAGAATCTTTAGCTCCACATCCTGGGTCCGCTGCCCATACCGTGGCATATATTGTGCATCAACTAGGCTATTGGCCCGAAGACTCCCTCGTATTAGTCCTCGCTGACAAAACACTTGGCCCGTTAGCTCGCGTCGACCACAAGAAAAAACGCACTCACAAAGAATCCGTTTCTTTGATATCTCATCTATTTCAGACGCTTTCTGAAAACTCATTATCTGAGGGAAACGTACCGCATTTTTTGTTAGCTATCTTCGGACCAAACACCCCTACTCGCAGAAGACAGTTAGAACATCATCTGAATCAACCTCCACATATCGATGAAATTGAATCTGACCAAATAGCATCTACACAATGCGCATACTGGGAACAGGCAGGTTTAGAATCTGCTTCTACGCATGGAAAAACCCTCTTAGACGTCCTCTACATTGGCGAAGTCTCATACTGGTCAATTCATCCTCTGACCCAAAAACTGACATTAAGCGGGCTCATTGATGAAGTGCAACGAACCGACGTCTACCTTAACCTCTTACTATCAGGCTCTTCTGTTGCACCTTGTGAATCAGAAGCACAAAAATACTATTTACCCTCTTTGGAACACAGCTGTGACCTCGAAACTAAGAACTGGTGGGAAGGAGAAATGGTGCTATGGCTCAATGAATACATTCGGTATATCAAAGCTTCAGATAGTACTTATGCAAAAGATTTTCTATCACAAAAATACTTTGAAAATGTTTTGTGGAATCATGCCCTCCAACAAGTTATAGAAGTCTCCACCCAATACCAGCACAGAAAAACAGCCGAGTTTGCTGATGCTATACGAAAAACACTGGACCCACATCTGATCGCTTTCCTCGGCGCAACACTAACGTCGGAGCTGAGCGCACAATCCGTTATCTATACAGTCGCTTTAGGCCTTGAAGAAACAACTTCTTTCTATCACCAATTATCCAACGCCTATAAGAACTCCTCTGATCACGATATTCTGTGCCCGCTTGGGTACGAACAATACCTTGTCTCGGCTCAAAAACTCATGGTACAGAGGAACGAATCTTCTCAAACCCAGAATACCGACATAATAGACCGTTCACTTAAAAAATTTGCTTCGGTACTCCTTGGAAAGCATCGTGTAAGACCCGATACACAAAGAATTGCTGCTGCAGAAATTATCTGTGCTCTCATTCTTCGCGTCTACGAACAGCCAGAGACGGCACAAGCCTATATCGTTTTAGGGTGGGGGAGTTGGGCTACTGGACAATGCAGTAAAGCCCGCGAATACGTCCGGAGGGCCAAAGAACAGCTTCCTTACGAACAGGTATTTCTTAAAAATATAGAACAACTTCCACCATGGCTAGGAAAAGGAATATAGAAGAACGTTAAAAACTCTTGACAATAGAGCTGAAATCTGAGTTTATGTGGTGCGAATTATGAAAAACAGAATCAACGCCACACCGATAACCTACCGCAAGGAGCCATAAATATCTGACATACTCTATTACTGACCCCGTACGAGTCTGCGATAAGACAGTATCAACGAGTTGGAATAATCTACAGATAATCATTGTTATCTAAAGTAGAACCCTCGTTCAATGTTGCTTATCATTATGAGCAGACTTGACAGGGTCTTAGGTGTTTTGACTGCAAGGCACTCCCACTGTCTGTAGTCTGTCAAATAGAAAGGTACTCTGTGTCACCTGCTGCACGTAAGAAGGTTGATGAAGCGGAAGAAAACGCTACACAAACCGCTACTGCTCAAAAGAAAAAAACTACTCGGACTAAAACAACCGCTAAAACTGCTAAGGCTGCTCAAGAACCTAACGAAGCTACTGCTGTAGAAGAAACTAAAAGCACTAAACCTAAAGCTCAGCGCAAAACTAAGAAAACTTCTACTACAAAGAGCGCAAAAACCAAAGCAACTTCTAAAAAAGCTGCGAACGAAGAAGACGAAATTCTTGATGAAGACATCGACGCCGAAGAACTCGATATCGACGTCAGCGATGAGATTCTAGACACCGATGACCTCGATGAGGACGTCGATGATGAAGAGAACGCCAAAAAAGAAGAAAAGAAGCAGACCGAAGAAACTGCTGCTAAGCGTAACGGCTTTGTTCTTACGTCAAATGATGAAGACGACGCTCCTGCCCAGCGCGTTATCGCACCCGGCGCAACCGCTGACCCCGTCAAAGATTATCTCAAACAAATTGGTAAAGTATCTCTTCTGAACGCTGAGCAAGAAGTAGACCTTGCGATGCGTATTGAAGCTGGACTTTACGCAGAACATAAGCTCAAAGAAAACCCACAAATGGACCGTGAGCTTAAAAAAGAACTTCGTTGGGTCATCCACGATGGACGTCGTGCCAAAAACCACCTTCTTGAAGCAAACCTACGTTTGGTTGTATCTCTAGCGAAACGTTACACCGGACGAGGAATGCTGTTCTTGGACTTGATTCAAGAAGGAAACCTCGGTCTAATCCGTGCTGTTGAAAAGTTTGATTATTCTAAAGGTTTTAAATTCTCAACATACGCAACATGGTGGATTCGCCAGGCTATTACTCGTGCAATGGCTGACCAAGCGCGCACCATTCGTATTCCTGTACATATGGTTGAAGTCATTAATAAATTGGCTCGTGTGCAGCGTCAGATGCTTCAGGACTTAGGTCACGAACCTACCCCTGAACAGCTAGGTAGAGAACTCGATATGGCTCCAGAGAAGGTTATTGAAGTACAGAAGTACGGACGTGAACCTATCTCCTTGCACACGCCTTTGGGTGAGGACGGAGACTCAGAGTTTGGCGATTTGATCGAAGATTCAGAGGCCGTTGTACCTGCTGATGCAGTGTCCTTTACACTATTGCAAGAACAGCTTCATTCTGTCTTAGACACTTTGTCTGAACGTGAGGCAGGAGTAGTTGCCATGCGCTTTGGTATGACAGATGGGCAGCCTAAAACTCTCGATGAAATCGGTAAAGTTTATGGTGTAACCCGTGAACGTATCCGTCAGATTGAGTCTAAGACGATGTCTAAACTTCGTCACCCATCACGTTCTCAGGTACTACGAGATTACCTAGACTAGGAAGAAAAGATGAAGCTCTAGCAATCTGCTAGAGCTACGAAACATCAAGTACTTCATAGCTGAGCACCTTCAAACCTCTTACCTCATTGAGATAAAAGCCGGTGGCTATCCTATTCGTGGATAGCCACCGGCTTTTATCCATATACGAAAAGAGCACACAAATCCGAAACGCCTAAAAAATTTCAAGGTGCATAGAAAGAATAAAGAACCTAAAATGGGTAGGTCAGTAACCACTCTGCTCAACTAGGGAGAACACCGTGGCAACCTCTTCATATACCGCTCGAAACCTTTCCGTCCTCGAAGGGCTCGAAGCCGTACGTAAACGCCCCGGTATGTATATCGGTTCAACCGATTCTCGTGGTTTAATGCATTGCCTCTGGGAAATTATTGATAACTCTGTAGACGAAGCTCTTGCCGGATACGGGCAATCCATCGACATTGTTCTGTACCGTGATGGCTCAGTAGAAGTTCGTGACGACGGGCGAGGTGTCCCGACCGATATCGAACCTCGCACCGGACTGAGCGGTGTGGAAGTGGTGTACACCAAACTCCATGCTGGCGGAAAATTCGGTGGAGGTTCCTATGCTGCCTCTGGCGGTCTGCACGGTGTTGGCGCTTCCGTTGTTAATGCTTTATCAAGCCGGTTAGATGTGCAAGTAGACCGTGGTGGGAAAACCTACCAAATGAGTTTCCGTCACGGCATCCCTGGAGTGTTTAAAGACGGGCGGACACCAACACCACAAGCGTCTTTTACCCCTTCACAAAAAGAAAACGATTCCTTAGTTGTTATTGGCAAAGCTAAACGAGGTGTGACCGGAACCCGCGTACGCTACTGGGCTGATCCACAGATTTTTACACCAGATGCAAAGTTCAGTTATCAGGAACTTGCTCAGCGTGCTCGCCAAACCTCATTTCTCATTCCGGGTCTACGCATCGCCATTCGTGATGAACGTCGGCTAGCTGGCACTCCAGGCGAACACGACACCTACGAAGAAGTGTTCCACCATGATGGTGGTATTTCTGAATTTGTTGAGTATCTTGGGCATGATTCATCTGTGACAGATATTTGGCGTTTTCAAGGGCGTGACACCTTTACTGAAACTGTTCCTGTTCTGGATGAAGAAGGGCATTCTCAGCTTCAAGAAGTGGAACGTGAATGTGAAGTTGATATTGCCCTGCGGTGGGGGATTGGATATGACACGACTGTTCGTTCTTTCGTTAACATTATTTCTACCCCTAAAGGCGGCACTCACCTAACAGGCTTTGAACAAGGGCTTTTGAAGACCTTTAGAAAACATCTGAGTGATAATGCCAGAAAATATAAAGTTGGTGCTCAGGATAAATTTGAAAAAGACGATATTCTTGCTGGACTGACAGCGGTACTCACTGTTCGTTTAGCGGAACCGCAATTTGAAGGACAAACAAAAGAGATTCTTGGTACCTCTGCGGTGCGTCAGATTGTCTCGAAAATTGTGAGTACTCAACTAGCCCAGAAACTTAAAGCGACAGCTCGTGCTGATAAACAGCAGGCTCATTCCTTGAGCGAAAAAGTTGTGGCTGAGATGAAATCACGTATCTCAGCGCGAGTTCATAAAGAGACTCAGCGGCGAAAAAATGCTTTAGAAACAAGTTCTATGCCCGCGAAACTTGTGGATTGTCGTTCTCACGATGTCGCTCGTTCTGAACTTTTTATTGTTGAGGGAGACTCTGCTCTAGGAACAGCGCGTCTGGCTCGTTCGTCAAGTTATCAGGCTCTTTTGCCGATTCGCGGAAAGATTCTGAACGTTCAGAAAGCTTCACTGACGGATATGTTAGCTAATGCTGAATGTGCCGCAATTATTCAGGTTCTTGGTGCAGGCTCTGGTCGAACCTTTGATGTCGAAAGTATCCGTTATGGCAAGGTTGTGATGATGACGGATGCTGACGTTGACGGCGCACATATTCGTACTTTGCTTTTGACCTTGTTCTATCGTTATATGCGCCCTATGGTTGAAGCCGGTCGGGTCTATGCTGCGGTGCCTCCGTTGCATCGAGTTGAAGTCATCCATCGTGGACGGGCTAACGAGATGATTTATACGTATTCTGAACGTGAGTTAGAAGAACTGTTGCGCCGTTTAGAAGATGAGGGAAAGAACTATAAAGAGCCGATTCAACGATATAAAGGGTTGGGTGAGATGGATGCTGACCAGCTCGCGGAGACGACGATGGATCCTCGCCATAGAATGTTGCGTCGTATTCGTATTGAGGATGCGCAAGCTGCTGAACAGGCTTTCTCTTTGTTGATGGGTTCAGAGGTTGCTCCACGTAAGGATTTCATTATTAACAGTGCCCATAAATTATCTGATGATCAGATTGATGTTTAGGAGATTCTGGTTAGAAGGACTTGGCGAGGTATTTAACCTCAACCGCTATGATAGTGAGCTATAACACTATAGTATGGTGTTATGCTTTCTTCATATTCTGACAATGTCGTCACAGTAACACTTACTGGAGCTGCTGGGAACATTGGGTACGCCGCACTTTTTCGTATTGCTTCAGGGGAGTGGCTCGGCCCTAACACAAAAATTCGGCTCAATCTCTTAGACCTACCTCAAGCGATGTCATCGCTTGAGGGGGTGGCTATGGAACTGGAAGATTGTGCTTTTTCGCATCTTTCTTCTATCAACATCTATGATGATCCTTATCAAGGATTTGATGGAACAGATATCGCTTTATTGGTAGGGGCACGCCCTCGTACTCAAGGTATGCAGCGGGCTGATCTTCTAGAAGCTAATGCCGGTATTTTTTCGGTGCAGGGTCAAGCGCTTAATGAACAGGCTTCTTCTCAACTTCGGGTAGTAGTTGTGGGGAATCCTGCGAATACTAATGCTTTGATTTGCTCTTCTTTTGCTCCAGATATTCCGCTCAGCCGTTTTAGTGCATTGACTCGCTTAGACCATCAGCGTGCGCAGTCAATGATTGCGAAGACGTTAGCGGTTGAAGTGCAAAAGATTGCTGGTGTAAGTATTTGGGGTAATCATTCTGCGACGCAATATCCAGATATTTTTCATGCGATGGTTGACGGCATAGCTGTAGTTGACGCACTAAAACAGCAAGGTAAAGGAATGCAATGGATTGAGGAGGAGTTTATTTCTCGCATTGCTGATCGTGGTGCGGAGGTTATTCAAAAGCGAGGGTCTTCTTCAGCCGCTTCCGCTGCTTCTGCAATGCTTGAACACATGCGTCTTTGGCTGGGTTCAGAGCCTGTTCAAACGTCTATGGCTGTTGCTAGTGACGGCTCTTATGGTGTTGCTCCTGGGGTATTTTGTTCTTTTCCTGTGTTGTGTTCTCGTGGGCAGTGGCAGATTATTCCGGGATTGTTAGAAGATGAGTTCTCGAGAGAGTATGTGCGTCGTTCTGTCGATGAATTATTTTTAGAGCGCGAAAGTGTTGCTCGTTTAGGGCTTCTTGGTCCGCGTGGATAAGTGCTTGCGTCCTTTTGCTTTGCGACACGCTGGTGTTTGAGTAGAGATAAAGTGTAATAATTTTTATGAAAAAAATCACCACTATTCTTTATGGTGTTTCATGACAGATTGTATAAAGGTGTCAATATATGGCTGGAAAATCTTTACGAGATAGTTTCAAATCTACTTTTTCTCATTGGCTAAAAATTCTTTGAAGCACCCAAATAACACTATTTGACTAGGGAAAATGTTGATACTTAGGGGAGCGCTGTCAATTATTGAAAAAAGCCTAAAACGTAAAAAGTGCTTACTGTGAAAATAACCTTTAGAGCAACGTCAAGTCCCCAACCTAAAAGAGTAAATGACAGGGTGTAAACGACTATAAGACAAACCTTGCAACACATCGTAATCTAAATGTGATAAAGCGTGAGTCTCAACAACTCACGGCTCACACATTAAGGTTTATAAAAGGATACAAGCAGTGGATCCACTACTTATAGCACGGTGGCAATTTGGCATCACCACCGTATACCACTTCTTCATGGTGCCTCTGACACTAGGTCTCGGCCCTCTTGTCGCGTACTTCCACTGGAAATACGTCAAAACTGGAAGTGAACGATTTAAACGTCTCACCAAATTCTGGGGAAAACTCTTCCTCATTAACTTTGCTATGGGCGTCGCAACAGGCCTCGTCCAAGAATTCCAATTCGGCATGGCATGGAGCAACTACTCACGATTCGTCGGCGACGTCTTCGGTGCTCCCCTAGCAATGGAAGGCCTCTTCGCTTTCTTCTTCGAATCCACCTTCATCGGACTGTGGATCTTCGGCTGGGGTAAACTCTCACCTAAAATTCACGCATGGACTATCACCATCGCCGTTATCGGTACCTGGATCTCTGCATACTTCATCCTTGTAGCAAACTCTTGGATGCAACACCCCGTCGGCGTAGAAATGGTTGATGGACGCCCCGTCATGACCGACATTCTCGCCGTGCTCTTTAACATCACCGCGGTACTCACCGTCCCACACGTTATTACCGGTGCACTACTCGTCGGTGGAGCCTTCCTCGTCGGTATCTCTTGGTGGCATCTTTGGAAACGCCGTAAAGACGGAATTGACACCGTCGTTGACGGAAAAGTCGTCATCGGTGAACGCGCTGAAGGCATTCGCGACAAAGAAGATTTTCACGCTTGGCGCTACGCCCTACGCTTCGGCGCAATCGTAGCCCTCGTCGGATTCCTCGGAACCGCCTTCACCGGCCACGCACAAGCCCAGCTGATGATTCAACAACAGCCACTTAAAATGGCAGCTGCAGAAGCCGCCTGCGAAGACACCACCGCGTTCTCCCTCTTCTCCTACAGCACCAACCCCGGTAGCCAGAACTGTGCAGATATCCATACTGTCCTAAAAATTCCTGGTCTGCTCTCCTTCCTTGCTCACGAAAACTTCACAGAAGAAGTACCCGGCGTCGAAACCCTCCTCAAGGAATACCGCGAACAGCTAGGAACTCACTACCCTAACCAGCCAGAAGTTTACGGCGAGTACGCAGGACAAGAAATTCAATACACACCGCTGGTTGAAATTACCTACTACGGCTTCCGTGGCATGTTCACTCTCGGTGGTATGAGCGCATTGATGGCTATCTACGCGCTATGGATAACCCGCAAAAACGGTACCGGCACAGTTCCCGCATCCAACGGCATCAAGAACCTACAGCTTGTAGCACTATGGTTCCCATTCCTTGGCAACGCCGCTGGATGGATTTTCACCGAAATGGGACGTCAACCATTCGTTGTTGCACCAAACTTCCAAGGCGACACCGCCGTGATGATGTTCACCGCCGCCGGTGTCTCACCAGAAGTATCAGCAGGAACCATCCTCTTCTCGCTGATTACGCTAGGACTACTCTACGGAGTCCTCGCAATCGTTGAGATATACCTGCTCACCAAATACGTCCGCTCCGGTATCGTGGCATCCATGCCTGAACTACTCGAAGACGACGAAGACACCAACCACGATGAAAAACGCGACGTCCTCGCGTTTGCATACTAAGAAGAGAGGACGAACACTATGAACATCTTCGCTGACCAGCCTCTGCTTCCTACTATATGGTTCATCATCATCGGCGTATTCTGGATTGGATACCTCATCCTCGAAGGATTTGACTTCGGTGTCGGCATGATGATGTCAAAAGTCTTTTCAAAAAACGAAAAAGAAAAACGACTTCTTCTCAACACCATCGGTCCTGTTTGGGACGGAAACGAAGTCTGGCTTGTAACCGGAGGTGCCGCAACCTTTGCAGCCTTCCCCTTCTGGTATGCCTCACTCTTCTCCGCGCTATACATCCCACTCACACTAGCGCTCGTATTCCTTATCCTACGAGTGGTAGCTATCGACTACCGCGGAAAACAGAATACAGAAAAGTGGATTAACTTCTGGAACGCATCCATCTCCGTATCCTCCTTCTTCCTCGCCTTCCTCGTCGGTGCACTCCTTGGAATCACCTCAACCGGACTGCCCATCAACGAAAACGGCGACGTCGTTGGAGCATTCACTTGGATATTCAACCCCTTCACCTATATCGGTGGACTCGGAATTGTCCTCTTCTCGTATCTACAAGGGCTTGCCTTTATCGCCCTCAAAACAGACGGAGAAGTGCGTTACCGTGCGAGTAAAACACTAGTACGGCTCATGCCATTAGGTGTTCTGCCCTGCGTTATCTGGGTGCTTTACCTACAATTCACCGGTATTAGCGCCGGAATACTCTCTTGGGTCATGGTTGTTTTTGCTGTCATTAGCTGCGCATTTGCATACCTCAAAGCACGTGCAGGACGTGAAGGTTGGACCTTTGTCGGAACTTCACTGTTCATCACGGCTGGTGCTCTAGCTATCTTCCTAGCGCTATACCCCAATGTCTTCCCCTCAACATTGGACCCAGCCTACAGCCTGAACGTCGCTAACGCCTCAAGCTCTCCCTATACCTTGACGATCATGACGTGGCTAGCATGTCTGATGTTGCCTTTCATCATCTTGTATCAGGCATGGGGATACTACATGTTCCGTAAACGTCTGACCGTAGAACATATCCCCGATGCACATGACGCTACTGACCTAGCAACCATGTCTAAAGGAAGCCACTAAAACACTGCTGGCTCAGAAATAGCGCCTAAAACGCTACTTCAAGATTAAGCGGGTGCGCCTATGAATCATAGGCGCACCCGCTTTCATTTATCACTCATCACTGACATCACAATAAAACCTTCTGCCCATTCACCAGAAAAATATATTTTTCAAAGGTAGACTTCAAAAAGAACATCTATCGAAATCTTCATACCTGAAAGTTCATCGTTATCTATGGATAAGCGTCCTCCACTGGGGCCTAACGCCACAACCAACCTCGGCATCTTTGCGCTCATCACCATCATAAAAACGAGTGCTACAGTCCTTTTTGCCGCTGTCCTCGGCACAGCCATCGCCTATATGGCTAGGCTCACCTATGCTGCAATACACCGGAATCAAATCTTTACCAGCGACTACGACCGTCAGCAAGCAATCTTTGGTGGTAATGCTGAGGCACACCTAGACGGCATCTGGCTCGCAACTTTCGGGCAAAAACCAACCGTTATGATGCTGTTACTCGTTGCTTTCATCGCACTAGTATTACGTGCAGCAAGCGACTGGGCGCTGAGCTATTTCGCTCAACGTGCAGCCACCGGAACAAAATCAACTATCCGTGCACAACTGATTGAAAGAGTCCTTGCCACCGGAGGAGTAGACACCCCAGACGGTACTGGCGGAACAGCAGTGCTCATCTCTCGAGGCCTCGACGCTATCGACGACTACTACACAAAAACTCTCACCGCACTTGTTAGCACCGCGGTAACACCGATTATGATTCTTTGCGTCTTAGGGTTCTACGATTTAACCTCCGCAATAGTCATCATCGCAACATTGCCCCTAATACCAGTATTCATGGTGCTCATCGGCAAAACCACGAAAAAAGATACTGAAAAAGCTCAACAAGAACTACTGCGTCTGTCTGACCATATCGTTGAACTCGTCAAAGGCCTACCCGTTCTCGTTGGGCTTGGACGTGCTCGTGCCCAGTCAAAAGCTCTAGCAGAACTAGGGGAGCGGTACCGTAAAACAACAGTATTCACACTACGCTCAGCGTTTCTTTCATCTTTTTGGCTTGAACTACTCACCACCATTTCTATCGCGGTCATTGCGGTACTGATTGGTGTCCGACTAGTCCATGGAAATATGGGTCTGGATGTGGCACTACTAGCATTACTTTTAGCTCCCGAATGCTATCAGCCATTACGCGACGTAGGTAGCGCCTACCATCAATCTGAGGATGGCGTAGCTGCTCTACGACGTGCCCAGAGTATCATCGACCGTCCTCTCCCCGAAGAGAAAACGTTCTTTGACGGAGAAGAACTAAGCATCCAAAACGTCTGCGTCACATATCCCGGACGAAGCCAAGTTCTACACGACGTGAGCTTTACCGTTCCGCATGGAAGTACCGTCAGCATTACCGGACCTTCTGGCTGCGGAAAATCTACCTTATTGGGGGTTATCAACGGTGCCGTAGCTGACGGGCTAATCCCTACTGGCTCTCGCAAACCCCTACAGGTCAGCGGTGAAGTACGTGGCACCGGATCTATCGTATGGGTGAGCCAATCACCGGCCTTTATCGCAACCTCAGTGATTAACGAAGTTGCACTTTACGGATTCCCCGCCGTCGTTGATAGCGAAGAAGACTTTGCCGCCGTACTCAAACTTTTGAGCGAAACCGGCCCTCTCTCTCTATCCGCACGCGGACGTGAACGATACCGTCAATACCTACGGGTTGTGGGGTTAGAAGATTTCGCCGACCTCGCTCCAGAATCTTTGAGCGCCGGCCAAATGCGCCGTCTAGCCATTGCGCGAGCACTGGCTCGTGTGGACGCATTAGAACGAATCGGCGAAAAGGTTACCGTTCTCGTTGATGAACCAACAGCCCACCTTGATGCAATCGCATCAGACCGCGTCAATATCTCGTTAGCTGCTTTAGCTACCACGGGCGCTACACTACTTATCGTCACTCACGACGAAGACCTTGCACGACGCACCGATTTCCGTCTTGACGCCACAACTGATGAACGAGGAACCGCAACATCGTGGACTATGAGCCGTAGCACCTCTATGGGATGGGACGTCGAAAGCTTTAAAGAATCCTTACGGCAACATTCAGCTGAGAATCCTCAGACAGCACCCGAGAAGAAAACTCAGCGACCCCATTCTTTAAGGTACCGACAGCCACGTGGCTCGGTTCTTCAAACGCTCAAAGATATACGTTCCTTGACAGGTATCACCTTCAAGCAGAGCTTGATGCCTATTATCTTATCTGCTTTAGCTCTATCATTCTCTATTATGCTGACGGCACTTTCTGGCTGGCTCATCGTACGAGCCGCAGAACAGCCTGCCATTATGTACCTCATGGTCGCCATCGTCGGAGTACGCTTCTTTGGACTTGGGCGAGCTTGCACTCGTTATGTAGAACGTTTACGCACACATGACCTTGTGCTCAAAGCAGCGAACTTTTTAAGAGTGAGAGCTTGGGACTCTGCCGGACGAACCGTACTATCTTTACGTTCGCTTCTTCGTGGAGACCGAATTCTTAACCGTCTTGTTGGCGATATTGACGAACTACGAGACGCCTTACCACGAGTCATTCTTCCTGTTGGCTCTCACGTGACGGTGATGATTTTGGCTGTTGTCGTTACGTTGAGTGTTGCTCCTATAGCTACTCCCATCGTTCTGTGTGCAGCAGTTATTTCTACGCTGGTCATACCAGCATTGGTTCGATACACTGATCATCGCGCTGACGCTATTGCCCGATTCTCAACCTCAGAATTATTACGTTTAGGGGTCTCAACTCTTGACGCTGCGGCAGACCTTCGCGCTAACGGCCTGAACTATCTAGCTGCTGCAGCATTCAAAGAAAAAGACCAACGTAACGTCGAATCAATCCTTGCAGGGTCAAAAGCTAGCGGTTTTGGGCATGCCTTGACCATCGTGACATGGTGGGGTGCTGCGATAGGAACCATCGTCATCACCTGGGCACAAGTTCGTTCTGGAGAACTAACTGGGCCGCTAGTTGCAATTATCCTTTTGATGTGTACTGCCATGGGAGAAAGCACTGCCGGACATATCGAAGCAGTCCGAGGATGGCCCGCATTAGCCGAACTCGTACGACGGATGCGCCCCCTCGTCGAAACAAACTCAGCGGAGCATACTACCACAGATGTTGCCCAAACTCGTCAACGTTTAGGCACCCCGATTACCTTGTCCATGGAAAATGTGGCAACCCGTTGGCCTGGCATGAAAGAGCCTGTCTTCACGGGACTTAATGCCTCCATCCGTTCTGGGCAATGGCTTGGTATTACTGGTGTCTCTGGTGCAGGGAAAACAACTGCTTTAGCAACATTGCTAGGATTCTTACCCGTAGAAAATGGTGCTATTAGCGTCAACGGAGAACAACTAAGCAGTGAGGATCTACGGGGGTATGCGGCCTGGTGCCCACAATCCGCGTACATTTTCGAATCTTCTATCGCGAATAACCTAGCATTAGCAGCTTCGGCGAAGAACCGCCCTAGTGAAGCTGAAATGTACTCTGTTTTAGATAGAGTGGGGCTAGGAGATTTTGTGCGTTCTCTACCTGAGGGGCTGAACACGCCCGTTGGCGCGGGAGGTTCATATGTTTCTGGCGGACAACGTCAACGTATCGCGATTGCTCGCACTTTATTGACACAGTCTCCACTTCTTTTGATGGATGAACCGACCGCACATCTAGATGCCCCAGCAGCACGTGCTCTAATCGCAGAAGTGTCTCGTGGAACTAAAATAGATGCGGCCACGATGAAACATGTCGCTCAGCCTGGTTCCGGTCTTCAAATACCGCCAGCAGTCGTCTTAGTCTCTCATCGACGAGATGATATTGAAGCCTGCGACCGTATTGTTGAACTATCACCCTAACCCGTAGATACAAGAATGCCGTGGCCACTCATCTTCATGGGCAGCCACGGCATTCTTGTATCACAACACGTTATTTTCTACGAGAAGAGTGTTCCTTCAAGAGATAATTCAGCTTCACCTGAAGTTTTCTGGGAGGTTTGTTCTGCTCCAGAAAAACTACTGTTCGCTTCTGTTCCAGAGTTCGGCAACAACCATTGAGTGTATTGATATGAGGAACCTACCGTAGCAATAGACTGGGTGAGAGGGATACCTGAATCGTCACGAGCAGAAAACTCCGTCGGAACAGCTCGTGCTACACCTGCAGGGCTAACAGCTTTTAATGGTCCGCGACCAACGAAAGCTAACCTCAAAGAGGACTCACCCGATAAGAGACGGTGACAGCGAACGCCACCGGTGGCGCGTCCCTTCTGAGGGAACTGCTCAAGTTCTGTGACTTTTGCGCTATCTTCAGTACCGCCTTGAGCAACTGTTATAACAACAGCATCACTATGAGAAGGCGTAACACCAAAAGCAATGACACGGTCTTTTTCAGCTAGTTTGATACCGGCAATACCGCTACCACCTTTGCCTTGAGGACGTACCTTATCTGCTGTGAAACATAATAACTTCGCCTGCTCTGTCACAAACGTCAGAACATCATCCTCATGTGCGCATACTGCCACCGAGACAACCTGATCTTTAGGTTTAAGCGCAATAATATCCCAGCTATCAGCATTGAGCGGGTAATCAGGATTAACTCGTTTAACAACACCTTGAGCGGTGCCTAAAGCAATAATTTGATGAAGCGGAGCCAACCCAACAATCTTTTCAGAACGCCCTAACGAAACAATCTCGTCTAAAGGAACGCCACTAGAAAGTATTGGTGTCCCTTGAGAATTCTCAAGAACAGCAAGATCCATAACGTTTACCCGAACCATACGCCCTAATGAGGTAACTGCTGCTATCTCAGAACGGGCACTAGTAGCAATCACTGAAACTAACGCATCATGTTTGAGACGTTTTGTTGAATCTGTGAGTGCCACAAGACCATCAGGATACGGCGTACTTCTACCAATACGCCCCGTTGTAGAAAGAAGAACCCAACACGGGTCATTCGCAATTTCTAAGGCTAGGCTACCGCGTGCAATCTTCTGGTTAGAAGAGCTCTTTGCCTGAGCAATTTCTTCAGCTAAACGATCTTTTGAGGTCAGAATCGTGCGTCGATCTGTCCCATAAGTATCTGCTACTTCTTGCAACTCATCAGAGACAACAGTATGTAACCGTTTCTCATGCGTTAAGATATCCTCTAATTCTGCAATAGCATGAAGCAACTCATCACGTTCTTTTTCTAAATCAAGACGAGAATACTTTGTGAGCTGACGGAGACGAACCTCCAAAATATAATGTGCCTGAACTTCACTTAAATCAAAGACCGTCATGAGACGGGCTTTAGCCTGAGAACTCTCATCCGAAGAACGAATAATTTGAATGACCTCATCAATATCAATAATCGCGATGAGAAGACCCTCAACTAAATGAAGACGTTTTTTCTTCTGTTCTAGACGGAACACTGTACGCCTGCGAACGACCTCAATACGATGGTTAACGTAGACACGCAAAAGATCTAGAAGACCGAGGGTCTGTGGCTGCCCATGTACTAAGGCAACATTATTAATGCCAAAGGAATCCTCTAAAGGAGTGTATTTGTATAGTGAGGCAAGAACAGCTTGAGGATTAAAACCATTTTTAACCTCAATGACCATACGCAAACCATTCTTACGGTCTGTCAGGTCTGCTACATCAGAGATACCTAGAAGTTTCTTTTTTTGAACCCCATCTTTAATTTTCTCAATAACTTTTTCAGGCCCTACCATATACGGTAACTCCGTAATCACAATGCCTTGTTTTCTGGCAGAAACCTGCTCAATAGTGGCTTTGGCACGTGTTTTAAAAATACCGCGACCATGAGCATAAGCATCTTTGATACCGTCAAGACCAACAACGGTTCCGCCGGTTGGAAGATCAGGCCCAGGAATAAACTTCATGATTTGAGAAAGCGTAGCGTCAGGGTTCTCAATCAGGTACCGCGCCCCAGCAATCACCTCACGAAGATTATGCGGAGGCATATTCGTAGCCATGCCTACTGCAATTCCCGAAGAACCATTGACTAACAGATTAGGGAAAGCAGCGGGCAAAACAGAAGGCTGCATCAATTGGTTGTCATAATTGGGGACAAAATCGACAACATCCTCATCTAAATCTGCTGTAAGCGCTAGAGCTGAAGACGCCATACGTGCTTCTGTATATCGAGATGCTGCAGGCCCATCATCTAAAGACCCAAAGTTGCCATGACCATCAACAAGAGGCATCCTCATCGCAAAAGGCTGCGCTAAACGCACCATTGCATCATAGATAGCACCATCACCATGAGGGTGAAGTTTACCCATCACCTCACCAACAACACGAGCACTTTTCACATGCCCTTTAGCAGGAGTCAAACCCATCTGCTGCATCATATACAAAATCCGTCGCTGTACCGGTTTGAGACCGTCTCTGGCATCAGGCAAAGCTCGGGAATAAATCACCGAATATGAGTACTCCAAAAAGCTCGTTTCCATTTCGGAAGATACATCAATATCGACAATGTTTTCTACGATATCTTCAGGGTAATCATCCTGCAGAGTTGTGCCGCGGCGGGCCATATAAACCTCTTCAATAGCTGACGGGGTAGGGTCATAAACATTCTACCGTTCGGTTCTGAGAATACTGTTCTTTGAAAGAACCAACACAACAGCAAATGCGCTCATGAGGATACCAAAGCCAAGAATGTCATAACAATGACCAACGAACTAGAACCTGTACGGTTTACAATAAATAAATATCTTATACACCTTGGAGGGATACCCATATGAGCAGTCCTCGTCTTAAATCTTTGGAAGAATCCATTACCAGATTAGGATTTTACCCAAAGCTGACAACAGACGCGGTAATAGATGGGTTAATAGGGCAAGATCCCCAATCACATCTAGTTCACCTAGAAACTCACTTTGAACACGGTACCATTCACCGACACATCACAGTATTAGCCTTAACCCAACACTATTTACTAGTAGTGCACCTCGATGACCACGAACATCACCAACCAGATGAAACAGCAACACACCTAAGCGTTGAGAGCTTTTCTATAGAACATCTAAAATCTGTATCTGCGAACTATGTATATCTGAACTCTTCTGAATACCAAAGCGGAACTATTCCATCTGAAGTGTCCATTGACATTGCTTGGACAGGAGCTCAACGCCTTGACTTACAACCGGCAGATTGCCCTGACCCTCAATGCCAAACTAACCACGGGTATACAGGTTTAGCGGTATGTGAAGATATCTCTTTACGTATTAGCTCAACAGCTGACGGAGAAGAATCTGTGAGACAAGCGTGTAACTTTGTGCAAGCCTTAAGAAAAGCGCAACGAGAAGCAGGGAGATAACCTCAATGTTCACAGATTATTGCGGAGTACCCCTGCCAGCTTCCGCACCCTACGGCAGCGCCACTATCGCTGACCTCTTCGAATCAGCCGGAACACTCGTAAAACAACGCACTATCACACCCGACCCCCACCCTGTATGGGGAGAAGGCGCTCATGACGCCATTGGCTTAGCCCAACGTTTAGAACAAGCTGGAATCGATCCTCATAAATTCCGTAGCATCTGTGTCGTGATGGTCGACGGGCTAGGAGAAGACCTTCTCCAAAAATATTCCTCGTATGCGCCATACCTGAAAAAATCTATTTCTTTAGGGACATTACACTCCGCAATACCTTCGACCACAGCAGCTTCACTGACTTCTTTTGGAACAGCTTTACCACCTGGAATACACGGAGTCGCTGGGTACGAAGTACGCAACCCCGAAAACGACACCGTGGTTAACCACCTCTCAGGGTGGGACACCTCCATTGACCCATATCAATGGCAACCATACCCCACCGTATTCGAACGCTACGAAAAACATTGCAATGTCGCAACAGTCTCCTTGAGCCGATACCAAAAGTCAGGGCTAAGCCAATTCGGATTACGCGGAGGAGAATTCTTCCATGCTCAAGCACCAACTGGAAGAATAACCCTTGGCACGAGTCTTCTCTCATCACGAAAACCATCTCTTGTCTATATGTATTGGGGAGAAATAGATCAAGCTGGCCATCGCTTTGGGACAGGCTCCACACAATGGCTTTATCAGCTAGAAGAACTAAATCTTTCGCTCAGAAAATTAGCAGAAAGAGTCCCCGCTCAAACGTTACTACTTTTATCGGCAGACCACGGAATGCTCGATATCGAACGCGAACACCGGTACGACTATTCTGCCGACCAACATCTGATTGATAACGTACGACTTACCGCAGGCGAACCCCGAATGGTTCAGCTCTACCTTAAAGACAACTCCAAAACTGCCAAAGAAAAAACTCTCAACGATTGGGCTGAACGTTGGGGAGAAAAAGCCTGGATTATTGATACTGAACAAGCCTGCGCACAGGGACTATTCGGTTCTGAGGTACGAGATCATGCGCGCGCTCGCATCGGTGATATTTTGATTGCTTGCCGTGAACCTATCGCCCTATACGATAAACGTCGTGCTAAACCTCATGCATTTGAGATGGTAGGGCAACATGGTTCTCTCACAGAAACAGAGACAACAGTTCCATTACGCGTATTACCTACACAGTAAATAGAGGGGAACACTTTTTGAAGTGTTCCCCTCTATTTATTTAGCCTCCTTGCACAGGGGCATGCGTTGGTACGTTATTTGCTTCTGGCGGTCTTACCGGAGCAGTAGGAGCGGTATTCTTCGTATCATCTTGTGTTGCGGCAGGAGCAGACGGCCCAGATGGAACGGGCTGAGGCTGTGCTGGTAACGATGAAGATGCTGGTGCTGTCGTAGGGTTCTGCTCAATAGTTTCTGTAGGCTCTTGGGTGGGAGTATTTTCTTGAGCTGTTGGCTCAGGTGCAGGAGTGCTTTCGGCAGATTCTTCTGAGGGGGTAGGCTCTGCGGTTGCGCTCTGAACGCTGGGCTCAGGTTCTTGAATAACAGGTGGCTGAGGTTCAAGAACAGGCGGTGGCGCTTGTTCAATAGGAACTTCTGGTACTGGTGGGTCTACGTACTCAATAGTTCCTGGTGTTACAGGTGCAGGAGTAGGGTCAAGATATTTAACTTCAGGCTTTTTAACTGTATGAGTGGGCGCGGGGGCTGGGGAGAACGTTGCTGAAGGTGAAGCGCTTGGTGTTGGAGTTGTTGTGGCTGGTTCTTCGACAGTGTGAGTGTTCGTCGGCATAACGCTATCTGAACCGTGGTTGAAAGCGTAGACGGTGGCGATACCAGCTAGAAGAAGTGCGCCTACACCTAGAGCACCGAATACTAACCCTTTGCGTGATGTCGTTTCGGCAGTGGATTCTGCGGCTGCTTGGGTGAGGACGTCTCGTTCGTGAAGTGATCCTGTTGCGATAGCTCGTTGCCTCGCTGCTTTTTGTGCAGTTAGCCCAGCAATAGCTGCTTGACGAGCACGATACTCTGCTTCTTTTTGCTTGCGAGCTTTTTCTTCAGCATGTTGCTCGTTGCGTTCTCTAATTTTTTCGGCAAGGCTTTTCTTCTCAAAAATTGTTCCGTTTCTGAGCAATTGGTGGGAGAGAGAATCGTCTTCAGCACCTTGTTCCACCGTATGGAGTGAATCTTCGGTGACATAAATATAACCGGGTTGTGCGATAGCCGTGATAGGTTCTGTCTGGGCTGATACATCATCTGAACTTTTATCCTGAGTATTTTTTGTTTCAGGGGTGTTGCTATCAGATTCGTGCTTTTCTAATGGTGCAGTGTCTTCTGATGATGTATCTATATGTTCAGAGTCATCGGAAGCTGTTGAATCAGCGCGATGTCGAGGGTTGGTCATATATGTACCTATCTGGGTGGTTCTCTCTATGTGCTAGTGATTGAGGCAAAGTCTTAAGACTTTACCGTTCATAGTACATTCTACGGATAAAGAGTAAAAATATGAGTCTTTATACCCCAAGAATGCTCTATCTCTGATGATGGGCTGTTAGAGAACCTGAACGTGTGTGGGTTAGCCTTGCCCTGGTGTTGGATTTTGAATCGGTGCAGGGGCAACGTTGTTTGCTGGTGGAGCTGGCGCTATAGGCTGAGCGGGTGCCACCGGTTGAACCGGCTGCACAGGAGCCACAGGTTGGGCGGGCGCTATAGGCTGGGCAGGTGCTACAGGTTGAACCGGTGCTACAGGTTGAACCGGTGCTACAGGCTGGGCAGGAGCCACAGGTTGAACCGGCTGAACAGGAGCCACCGGTTGAACGGGCGCTACAGGCTGAGCAGGAGCTACAGGTTGAACCGGCTGAACAGGAGCCACAGGCTGAGCAGGAATAACAGGATCAGTCTCGACTTCTGGGGCTTCTTCTATAGGCTCCGGAACATCTGGCGCTACCGGCTCAGCTGGAACAAATTCTTCAGTTACTTGAGGAACCTGAACCTCAGGAGTCGGCGAAAAAGTCGGAGTCGGTGATAGAGATGGGGTAGGAGAATCTGAAGGGCTCGCTGTCACAGACGGTGTAGAGCTTGGGGTAGAAGTAGCATCCACACTTGGTGAAACTGACACTGTATGCGTTGTATTCTCACCAGCAGGAGAGATATTTGTCTCGCCCATTGGAAAGAACGTAAAAGCGGCTACAGACAATCCCAAAAGAGAGACCCCTAAAAACCCAAGAAAGGCCGTTCTCGTATGTTTTTTATGGGGAAGTTCGGTAACTTTAGGACCTGTCGGTAAATCAGGGATATGATCAGGTTCTTCAACATCTGACAGATGCTTAGGGGAATAAGAATGACTCATACAGTTATACCTAAAATTATTGACTGGCGACTTTTAACGACGCTGGTTACCAAAAATAATGTCGTCCCAACTTGGTACAGAAGTACGCTTTGAACGAGATGAAGAACTTTCTGACTTCGAAGCACTGTCATTCGAAGCACTGTCAGATGCTGAAGGCTCAGATGAATCAACAGAGCCTTCATCCGCAGCACTGTGCTGTTGCTCAACATCAGAAGAACCAACGTTTGTTGTTGACGCCTCTTGCAACTCAACATTTTCTCGAACAGATGTGTTCTCAACAGCAGGTGTTTCGTCATTCGTGGGCTGAGACTCTTGCACCTCTCGATGCTCAGAAGAACTAAGAGCTTCTTCTGTACGAGTGCTTTTGCGAGTACTGCTACTACGGGCGCGTTCAAGCAATTCTGCAAGTTTACGTTCGCTAGCAGATGCAAAGTCACGGGTTCCTGCACCGTCAAGAGACTGTGATTTTTCGAGGGGAGTATCTACTGTTTGAGACTGTTGAAGGCGCTTAGCAAGTTCTGATTCGTCAGAGTGCACTGAGATATCTGAAAATTCTTCCACCGTAGTATGAGGCTCTTCTTCTGCAGTGTCATGCTGAGAATGAGACATCATCCCGGGAACTGGGGCGTCTTCTGGGTCTGCACGTTCCATCAAGAAATAAGCGGCCTCATTGGACGCATAGACGCTCTGATTTGCAGGGTTATACGTCCATCGTGCGGGGAAAACGACGGTTTGCGGAATGCGCTGCTGCGCATCATCACTTAGCTCAATATCAGCGCTAATGCTCCATTGTCCAGATTCTTGCTGATAAGTGCTCCACTGAGCATCGTCAAGAGGGAGGTTGAACTTTTCACCAACACGCTCCATTAACTCATCTAAGGAAAGAGCCGGAGCATCTGAACGGCCATGAGATAGAACTGCCGGAGAAATACGTACAGCACGTGCTGCTGCGATAATATGGGCACGTTCTGCAATAATGGGCCACTCATACCGACGTACGCGCTCTGCTTCCCAACCAGATTCCTCAACGATTTGTTCAACACTTGCTCCTTGACGGAAACGAGCCTGAATATCACGGGGACCAAAAACACCGTTGCCAGGGCGACCGCGAAGAGGCTGAATGCGGCGAGCTTTAGCAATGCTGGTCCGTAGATTCTGATCGATAGGAAGAATATAACGTTCCCCCTGAACAGATTCTAAGACGAGGTGCTCACCGTCATCATGGATACCAGATAGTCGCAGCTCAAGCATGTTATCTCCTTGTTGGCAATAAAGTTCAAGAAAAGATTACCCTGAGACGCCCGTAACGCGCAGGAAACAACCACTCAAAAAACTAAAAAATACGTTTTTAATATGGGGTCACCAGCACAAAACTCTCCATAAGGTGTAAAAAAAGTCACATATTCAAAGATTTACACCCGTGAAAACCGCGAAAAATAAGGGTTCTTCCCCCAAAATAAGAGCCAATAGAAAAAATAGATAGCTTCCACAGCAAAAAATAGCTGTTTCTTACTAGACAACAGACAATATTTCGTGAAAAATGCTACGCGTTACCGGAAACTAAAGTAATACGTCTTTACTCAGCTCAGGTAACACTGTCCCACAGACTGCAGAAACTTCCCTAACGTACGATGGAAGGTATGCCTAAACACACGGAGCGTGAAAAACACTTTGGCTACAGACTACGACACACCTCGTAAACAGGACGAAGAAAACAACGAAGAATCATTTGAAGAGCTCAATAATCATCGCTCAGAAATGCAATCAGGTGCTGTTGACGAAGACGAAAATGCGGCAGCTGAAAGTTTTGAGCTACCCGGTGCTGATTTGTCTAACGAAGAACTCAACGTCGTTGTTCTTCCCGCACAAGATGACGAATTCACCTGCGGTTCTTGCTTCCTAGTGCGTCACCGTTCACAAATCGCTCATGAAGACGGCGGAATGCAATACTGCATTGATTGTGAAGGCTAAAACAGGCGCCACTTAAATACTGGGGCGGGGAAGAAACCCAATGGTTTCTTCCCCGCCCCAGTGTTTGCAGAACTCTTAAGATTCAGCTAAAGGATTGTCAGGAACGTCTTTTCCCTCATTGAGAATTTCAACAATACGTTCAGGATGCCGGCTAGAAGCTAACCAATAAGGGGTTGGATCAGCCGGATCAACAATATGGATTCGAACTTTTGGCTCAATCCAACCGCGAAAACACATAAAAGCACGACCATCTAACGCTGGACCTGCAACAACTCGCGCAGCATCACCATAAAACGCTTCAGCGTATCCCACATATTCACGTTCAATCTGTGCCCGACCAACACGTAATACTCGAGGCGTAATCTCGATTCTTGGAGAAGAGACAAAAAGAACGCCACCGACGAGAAGGATCATGAGAATACCCACCACAATGCCAATAGGAATATTGATCGGGGCAGCAACAAGATAACTTGCACAACCCACACCAATAGCTACTAGCCACGTACCAAAACCGGGGGAGAGCCGTTCATAGTAGAGAACGTCAGTGGAATCAGAAGACATACATAAACCTTTGAGTGATATCGAATAAGCATTAGCTGTGACAACTATCTTAGCGATATTTAACTGGTGATACTGGCTTCTGTTAGGCGCTTTGAGTTAAGAACCAAAGAACTCTATAACCATGAACACCGAAGAACCATCAGATAGAGAGACATCACACGAAGTACTCGAATGATGCAGAATTCTAGTACAGTGAACTACTGTGACTGAATCTATTG
The DNA here is from genome assembly GCF_048512915.1 of Rothia sp. P7208. Lineage (NCBI taxonomy): Bacteria > Bacillati > Actinomycetota > Actinomycetes > Micrococcales > Micrococcaceae > Rothia > Rothia sp. P7208. Next base: position 149,179 of record NZ_JBLXXW010000003.1, on the reverse strand, counting down.
ATATACCCCTAAAAATGCTTGATGAAGGTATCCCCGCTCCATGCTATGCCCACGACGGCGACGCTGGCGCAGACCTTCGCTCTACCATTGATACCGTCCTCGCCCCCGGCGAACGCAAAATGATACCTACTGGTGTCTCCTTAGCGCTACCTGACGGATATGTAGCGTTAGTACACCCTCGTTCTGGTCTTGCTGCCAAACACGGTATCACCATCGTTAACGCGCCAGGAACCGTGGACTCCGGATACCGTGGAGAACTTATCGTGTGTTTACTCAACACCGACCAAACTGAAGAATTTACTATTAACCGTGGTGACAGAATCGCTCAAATGGTGATTCAACGCTTTGAAAAAGCAAAATTTATTGCGGTGAAGGAACTTCCCTCATCTGAACGAGCTGAAGCAGGGTTCGGCTCAACTGGCGTTCGCTAGAATAATGAGGAAACACCATAGAATTGCTGTATAGGTAAGGTAAAAGACATGTTTGGGTTTGGAAAAAAGAAAAAACACGAAGAATCAGCTCAACAGAACCTAGAACAGGTCACAGAGCAAGAAGAACAGCTCACAACAGAAGAGCCTAAAGCGCCATCAGAAGCCGAAGAAACGGCTCAAACGCCAGAAGAATCTCCTGAGGAAGAACTCACCACCTCTTATCTCTATGATCGTTCTGCCGGACCGTGGGATGTCTCCGAACAGCAAGAAACAGAAGGCTACATGGACTTTGGTGCAATGCGCATCAAAATGGTCAACGGCCTCAATATGCGTTTAGACATCGAACAAAAAAGTCAACAACTTGTTGCCGTAACCCTCACCAAAGGTCAAGGCACCTTACAAGTACAGGCTTTTGCGGCACCTAAATCACGGGGAATTTGGGACGACATCCGACAAGAAATTGCCAACTCAGTACGTGAACAAGGCGGAAGCGTGCAAATCCTTGACGGGTCGCTAGGTCGACAACTCGTCTCCCGTATTTCTGCACAAACACCAGATGGACGTAAAGGCTTCAGAGTGGCTCGCTTTGCCGGTGTGGACGGACCTCGCTGGTTCCTTCGCGGAGTATTCGCCGGAGACGCTGCAATCAAACCAGAAGCCGTCGCCGAAATGGAAGAAGTCTTCCGCTCGATTGTGGTCGTTCGCGGACAAGACCCTCGTCCTCCTCGTGAACTTTTACCGATGACGGTTCCTGCCTCTATTCAAGAAGCCCAACAACAGGCACAACAACAGTCATCAGTTCAGGGGAAAGAAGAACCCCCTAAAATGCCTCGTCGTGGACCAGAAATCACAGAAATAGGATAAAAAATGGTGCCTACTGCGGCAGAGAATACTAGCCATGAATCAGTTCCGCGAAAACGTTTAGAACGTTATCCGGAACGTTTTCGTGCGCGTGTGGGTGGACGCGTCGTTCATGTGACGTTATCTGCACCAACAGAGCCACCACGATATACTGCCGTACTTGAAGTGCGCCGTTCTAAACCGCTAGCTCCTTCTAACTATCATCAGCTAACGGGAATCCCCATTATTGAGGTCCTTGAAGAAGATTCTGACGACGAAACTCAAGAAGTTATCGCCGATGACGACGATTCTCCTGAAGAGACTCTCACCGATATCGAAGAATATAATATTCCTCAATATCGTGTGAGCAGTTATCCGAAAACACCTGCCCCGCTATACCCAGAGTTTCCCCCTCTTGCTGAAGGCGATTACCTAGAACTCATCTGGCATGGGCAACGAAACGTTCCAGGTATTGTTGCTGGCACCTATATTCGCTGCAGCGGGATGCTTTCTCAACGGGTAACGCCTCACCGCATGTATAACCCACGATATGAAATCGTTCCATCTCATATTGCCTACGAAGAGAAACACAAAACACGATGACTCAAGAACAACCTTCTCAGCCTCAAGAAGATACCGCAGAAACTGCTCACAAAAAATCTTTGAACTTGAGTGCAGCATTTGAACAAGCGGGTACTCAACTACGACGTAAAGATAACGGACACGTCGATGTTCTTCACGCTGTAGGCGGTATTCGAGGTCTCGCTGAAGCAGCCCTTCCCGGGCTGGTCTTCTTGATTCTCTTCATGAGTACTGAAAAGCTCTTTATCGCTTTAGATTTTTCCTTGGGTGTAGCTGGAATTTTTGCGTTCCTTCGTCTGCTACAACGAGATACCTTGATGCAAGCATTATCTGGTTTTATAGGTGTTCTCATCTGTGCTATTGTCTCGTATCGTTCAGGTAGCGCTACAGAGTTTTACACACCGGGTCTTTATCTTAACCTCATTTACGGTGTTGTTGTAGGTGCGTCTATTGTGGTGCGTTGGCCTATTCTGGGACTTTTTTATAGCTATATTCGTGGTGAGCAAGGTACCTGGCGTCAACGTCCAGAACGCCTACGAGCATATAATTGGGCAACAATTATTCTGTGTGCGATGTTTTTTGTGCGCCTTGCCGTGCAAGTTCCTCTATACCAGATGGACGCTGTTGCGGCGTTAGGTATTGCTCGTTTAGTGATGGGAATACCGCTATATTCTTTGGTCTTGTGGATAAGCTGGGTGATTTCTAAGCCTCAGGAGCAACAGACATTTTCCGCATAAAATGAGCTAACGTTCTCTGCGCCAAGATTTTAGAACAAGAAAACTCGTGTACGGTATGCATAGGCAAGGCTGTACACGAGTTTTCTTTTTAGCTAAAGAGAGCTTTAATGTCTTCTTCGCCATCGGCAGTGGTGATGAAGAATAGTTCGTCTTCACCTTCGATGGGTTCATCGGGGCTAGGGGGACGAGGAACACCATCCCGTAGTATGGCGGTTAGCGTGGTGTCTTCTGGCCAATGGATTTGAGATACGGTGTGCCCAATGATGGGGTGATCTGAAGGGACCGTGTATTCTACAAGCATTGCACCACCGGCTTGAAGCTGAAGCAAACGAACAACGTCACCGACTTCTACTGCTTCTTCAACCAAAGCCGTCATCAATCGTGGGGTTGACACCGCGACGTCAACACCCCATGACTCATCGAAGAGCCATTCATTCTTGGGGTTATTTACTCGTGCGATAGTGCGGGGTACACCATATTCTGAACGTGCTAGTAAGGACACCACGAGGTTTGATTTATCGTCGCCGGTGGCCGCAACAATAACGTCTGCTATTTCTGGTTTGGCTCGGCGAAAGACAGAGAGCTCGCACGCATCTCCAATAATCCATTGCGCATTGCGTAACTCAGAACGTCCAATGACTTCGGGTTTCTTGTCAATAATACGAACGTGGTGTCCATGTGCGGTGAGTTCTTTTGCGATGGAAGAGCCGACGGAACCTGCACCAATAATGAGAACGTGCATCGTGTTTATCTCCTGTCGTTTTCGTCGGTTGATTGTGCAGGTGGGGCAGCAAGAACTCGAGATATTTCACCAATATCTTCGGTGCGCATCATCGCGTGGACGACGTCTCCGTGCTGGTAGCTCGAGTCTGCACGAGGGAGGATGCCTTCACCGAAACGGGTGATATAGGCAATGCGAACCTGCGCGGCAGCTTCAATATCTGTAAATGGTCGTCCTGCCCATTCTTCGTGGAGCTGTAGTTCTGCAAGAATAAGTCGGCCTGAGGCTTCTCTGAAATCTCCTGTCATGGTTTGTTCTGGCAAGATACGTCGCAGCACTTGGTCTGTGGACCATCGCACTGCGGCGACGGTAGGGATTCCGAGTCGTTGGAAGAACTCTGCACGGTTGGGATCATTAATACGGGCAACGACGTGGGAGACACGAAAAGTTTCTCGAGCGACTCGGGAAGCAAGAATGTTCGAGTTATCTCCAGAGGAGACTGCAGCGAACGCATAGGCCTCTTCAATGCCAGCACGTTTGAGGGTTTCTCTGTCGAAACCTACTCCAGTAATTTTTTTACCAGAGAAGTCTTTACGTAATCGGCGGAAGGCTTGTTCGTCTTGGTCAATAACGGCAACAGTATGACCTGAATCTTCGAGGGTATGCGCAAGCATGACACCGACTCGGCCTGCTCCCATAATCACAAAATGCGGCATATTTGTCTCCTCTAAAAGCCCTCGCCATTTGCGTGCAACCTATAGCCTATTCTAGTTTTTGTGATGACGCTAAGCCTCTGAGGATGATTTTAGTGTTTTTTGGGCGGGGTAGCTGTTTTTTAATCTCTGAAATGGCTACTCTTAGAGGCTGTGAACAAAGTATGGGGACACATCAAACGTTCTATTTGGGGACGACCAACGCACCGAGCAAACGTGCGTTTTCTTGCGTTGCCTAAACGCCGTGCTTTTTCACTTTTTGGGGCAGATAGTGTTTCGTCGGTTGCTTACGCTCCAGACGAGATTATTCTTATGCTTTCTTTAACTGGTGCTGCGGGGCTTGTTTTTTCACCTCTTGTCGCTATTGGTATTGCTTTGACGTTGCTGATTGTGGTGGGAACATACCGTTATAACGTTAACCAGATTTCTGAGCATGGTGAATACGAGCTTGTCTTGCACCGTTTAGGGCCGACTCCTGCTTTGGCTCACGGCGCGTCTTCTATGGTGGATTATGTGCTGACTGTGGCTGTCGCAATATCTGCTGCTACTCACTATCTTTTGACGATTTTTCCTCATCTCGTGCCACACCAACATTATCTTGCAGCGTTGTTGGTTATTGCCGTGACTTGGTTGTGTATTCGAGGGCTTCGTTTTACAAGTAAAGCTTCGATGGTTCCAACCTACGCATTTTTGGGGATTCTTGCTTTTACCGGTGTGGTAGGCATCTACCAGTATTACACCGGTACGTTAGCGATGGCAGAAAGTAGCACCTATTATGTGATTCCTCGTGGTGGTTTAGAAAGCGTTGTGAGCGGTTTAGGGCTCGTTTTGTTGTTGGCACGGGCTTTTTCCTCCGGTGCTGTTGCGTTGACTGGTGTGTCAACGATTAATAGTTCTGCTCAGTTTTTTGCGGCTCCTCAGAAACGTAACGTTGCTACTGTTTTGATGATTTCAGGGTTTGTCTCTTCAGCTCTTTTATTGTTGGTGATGTTCCTCGTTCACGCGATTGGTGCGGTGGTCGTTCAAGAACCCGAAAAATATTTAATGGTTCAAGGACGTCTCGTTGGCGAGGGCTTCCGACAAAAACCGTTGTTGTATCAGGTTGCTGAAACGATTTTTTCCGGCTCTTTAGTACCTGTTCTTCTAGGGTGTGCAACGGTGGGTATTTTGCTGACTGCCGCATGTACTGCTTTCGCTGGTTTTCCTTTGCTGACTTCTTCTATCGCCGAGAATAAGTATCTACCGGTGCAGATGAGAGCGCTTCATTCTGCTCGTCTTCACGCGAATTCGGTACTTGTTTTGGGTGCTTTGTCTGTGCTTCTGGTGTTTATTTTTGGTGCAGATATTAATGCGTTGATTCAGATGTATATTGTGGGGGTTTTTACCTCCATGTGTTTGACTCAGAGCGCTATTTTGAGGCATCGCTGGCAGCAGTTGCGTGTTACTTTAGAGCGTTTTAAGCGGCGTAAGTTGATTCGTGATGTGTTGGTGACTTCTTTTGGTTTGGTTGTCACGGCAGTGTCGATGCTTGTGGTGCTTTTGACGAAACTGACTCAGGGCGCTTGGGTGAGCCTCATTCTTATTCTTTTGACGATGGGAATGATGACATTGATTCGCCATCATTATGATTATGTAGATAAGGATTTAACGTTGTCTCAGGATGAAGAGTCATTAGAGCAGGCTCGTGCGCTTCCTTCACGAGTGCACGCTGTGGTGTATATTCCTCGTTTACGTAAGCCGGCGGCACGTGCTTTAGCGTATGCGCGTGCTTCTAGAGCTTCGACGATTAGCGCTGTTGCTATTAACGTCGCTGAGCAGAGCACGAAGGAGTTACTGAAGAAATGGGATACACTAGGTGTTCCTGTTCCGCTTACTATTTTAGATTCTCCATATCGTGATAGGGTCACTCCGTTGATTGAGTATATTCGGCAAAAGAAAGCTCAGTCTCCTCGCGATATTGTGGTGGTGTATTTACCGGAGTACGTGATTACTCGGTGGTGGGAGCGTTCTATTCATCGAAGAACGGTGCATAAGCTTGCTCAACGTCTGCGTCATGAGTCTGGTGTTGTTATCGCTCATGTTCCGTGGTCTGTCGGTCAAGAACAAGGAATCATTCAATAATGCTTGAGGCTAGGCACCTTTTATAGGGACAATACTTTAAAGTTGTTGGTGCTGGCTATTCATAAGACTAAGGACGCTATGAGCACAGTAGATTTTCATGTGGGTGCGATTTTTCGTGTACGACCGGAACGGGTCGCTCACGGCGGGTTTTTTGTTGCCCGTCATCATGGACGGGTTATTTTTGTTCGTCATGGTGTAGTCGGTGAGGAAGCAACAGTTCGGATCACGGGTATTGGACCGAAGGAGCGTTTTTTCTTTGCCGATGTTATCGCGGTTGAGTCGCCGGCGCCTGCCCGTCGTGATGGTGTGTGGGAGCCTGCAGATGCTCTAGTTGCTGCCCAAGAGGGCAGATTGCCGGTGGGCGGTATGGAGTATACACATTTATCACCTGCCGTACAGAGAGAATATAAACGTGAGATTGTTCGAGAACAGTTGATTCGCTTAGGTGCGATGGACGCTTGTGATTCTGTATTAGAGGACTTAGTTGTTCAGCAGTTACCTGGGGGAGAATACGGGACACGAACTCGTATTCATTATTCTGTTACTGAGCAAGGTCGTATTGGGATGAGTCCTTATCGTTCTGCTGAGGTAGTAGCGGTGCAAGGATGCCCGCTAGAGGATGCTGCCATGGGGCAGTTACGTCTTCATGAGTTAGAGATTCCTGATGTTGCTCGGGTTGATGTTGCGGTGTCTTCAACGGATGAGCGTACCGTTCATTTTACTTTGCGTGATGGTGTATCTGTTGCCTCTGTGAAAGATGATCTTCTTGCGCAGTGCCAGATGTTGTGGTCAGATCTTTCTGGGGTGAAGCCTTCTATTCTTTGTTCTGCCGTTAACCGTTCTGGGGGGCTTTCGCAACCTGTGATTTTATATGGCCAAGAGACTTTGCATGAGTCGTTTGAGCTGTCGGGTCGTACTTATAAGTGGGAAGTTTCTTCTCGTGGTTTTTGGCAGAATCATCGTTGGGCGGCTCAGACTTTAAGCGCTGCTGTGTTAGAGGCTTTGCCGAGTTCTCTTAAAGGCGGAACGATTTACGATGTTTATGCTGGCGCTGGTTTGTTTACCGCTCTTGCTGCTGATGTCGTGGGCGCTAAGGGAACTGTTTTGAGTGTTGAGGGGTCTGCGATAACTCATAAGAACGCTCGATATAATTTTGCTGTTCCAGATGGTTTTTCTCGTACTGATCGTTCTGCTAAAACTCATATTGAGGTGCGTCGTGGTGACGCTCGGAAGGTTTTGGAATCTACGGTACGTCAGGTGAAAGCAGGGGAGTTTAAGGCTCCTGATGTTGTTATTCTTGATCCATCTCGTGAAGGTGCTGGTCGTGGTGTCATCCGTCAGATTGATATCTTGGCCCCTGCGCGCGTTATATATATTGCGTGTGATCCTGCGTCTTTGGGGCGTGATACAGGGTATTTACGCGCTTTGGGTTGGCAGATGGTTCAGCTGAGTGCCTTTGACATGTATCCGAATACTCATCATGTGGAGTCTATTGCAGTCTTCGAAAAGACACACAAGGGTGAATAGTATCACATTTTGTCTATTTCTTTGATATTTTTATTCTAAAAGTCGCTCTATTAAATAATCAGAAGCTTTCGCACCCCTCGAAAACCGCTAGTTTTCAGGGGTGCGATTTTTTGTCTTGAAAAATATTTTTTGAAAAAAGACGTTCTATTTAGTCACGTTTCTTTTGCGAAAAACAACTTTGAGTGTGACACGGTACACTAGTCAATGATAAGAGTTAGTGTCAATGTGTCTCTAAGAATCGCATCACACCAGCACGCAAACTACAGGTAGCGTCCACACACGCACTATCTGAAGGTAGAGAACGAACATAGAGACCACACCACACAAACTTTCCATAACAGTGTTGAGAGGAGTCCCACATGAGCACTGTGGATAGCTTTAGTTCCAAAGGCGCACTAGAAGTCAAAGGAACAACCTACGAAATCTATCGGCTCAACGCCGTCAAAGGTGCAGAAAAACTTCCATACTCACTGAAAGTTTTACTCGAAAACCTCCTACGCACCGAAGACGGTGCAAACATCACAGCAGAGCACATCCAAGCTCTCGCCCAATGGAACCCCAACGCAGAACCTAACACCGAAATCCAATTCACTCCTGCACGAGTCATCATGCAAGACTTCACCGGTGTTCCCTGCGTCGTAGACCTTGCCACCATGCGAGAAGCAGTTAAAGACCTCGGCGGCGACCCCAGCAAAATCAACCCACTAGCACCAGCCGAACTGGTGATCGACCACTCCGTGCAAATTGACAACTTCGGAACATCCGAAGCTATCACCCGCAACATGGACATCGAATACCAGCGTAACAGCGAACGCTACAAATTCCTCCGCTGGGGACAAGGCGCCTTTGACGATTTTAAAGTTGTCCCACCAGGAATGGGCATCGTCCACCAAGTCAACATTGAGTATCTGGCACGCACCGTCATGGCACGAGAAGTCAACGGCACCCTACGCGCATACCCCGACACCCTCGTCGGAACCGACTCGCACACCACCATGGTCAACGGTCTTGGGGTGCTCGGATGGGGCGTCGGCGGTATCGAAGCAGAAGCCGCCATGCTCGGACAGCCCGTATCCATGCTGATTCCACGCGTCGTCGGATTCAAGCTCACCGGCTCCATCCCCTCCGGTGCAACCGCAACAGACGTGGTACTCACCATCACACAAATGCTTAGAGAACACGGCGTCGTCGGAAAATTCGTAGAATTCTACGGTGAAGGCGTCAGCCAAGTTCCACTAGCTAACCGTGCAACTATCGGAAACATGAGCCCAGAATTTGGCTCCACCGCAGCAATGTTCCCCATCGATGAGGTCACACTAGAGTATCTACGCCTGACCGGACGCACTGAAGAACACATCGCATTGGTCGAAGCCTACACCAAAGAACAAGGACTCTGGCACGACCCACGTCAAGAAGTTCAATACTCCGAGTACCTCGAACTCGATCTTTCTGCGGTCGTACCCTCTATCGCTGGACCAAAACGTCCACAAGACCGTATCGAACTCTCTTCCGCACGCGAACAATTCAGCAAAGACATCCACAACTACACCCAACCTGGCAAAGAACACCAAGAAGTTGAAGTGTCCATGGCTGACGGGCGTCACTTCACCCTTAAAAATGGTGCCGTCTGCATCGCCTCCATCACCTCTTGTACTAATACATCTAACCCCTCAGTGATGATGGCAGCCGGTGTCCTTGCACGTAACGCGGCGGCCAAAGGACTTACCGCCAAACCTTGGGTCAAAACCTCTATCGCCCCAGGCTCTAAAGTTGTTACCGACTACTACGAAAAAGCTGGACTACTACCGGATCTCGAAGCACTAGGCTTCTACGTTGTCGGTTACGGCTGCGCCACCTGCATCGGAAACTCCGGTCCACTCGAACCTGAAATTTCCGAAGCCATCCAAGAGAATGACCTCTCTGTCACCGCAGTACTCTCCGGCAACCGAAACTTTGAAGGCCGTATCTCTCCAGACGTGAAAATGAATTACCTCGCTTCACCGCCGCTGGTTATTGCCTACGCGCTGGCAGGAAGCATGGAATTCGACTTCGAGAACGACCCACTCGGCCAAGACCACGACGGAAACCCCGTCTACCTCAAAGACATCTGGCCACACCCTGCTGAAGTCGAAAAAATCATTGCAGAAGCAGTCGACACTGAGATGTACACCAAAGAATACGGAACCATCTTTGACGGCGACGAACGCTGGCAATCTCTTGAAACACCCACCGGAAATACCTTCGACTGGGACGAAGACTCCACCTACGTGCGCAAACCCCCATATTTTGAGGGTATGAGCATGGACATTGAACCGGCTCAAGATATTATTGGTGCTCGCGTGCTCCTCAAATTGGGGGACTCCGTAACCACTGACCATATTTCTCCTGCTGGTTCTTTCGCCGCTGATACTCCTGCCGGGCAATACCTCATCAAAAATGGAGTAGAACGTAAAGACTTCAACTCTTATGGTTCTCGTCGCGGTAACCATGAGGTGATGATTCGAGGAACCTTCGCTAATATTCGTATCAAGAATCAGCTACTGGACGGCGTTGAAGGTGGATTCACCCGAGACTTCACTCGTGATGGTGTGCAAAGTACCGTTTATGATGCTGCGCAGAACTACCAGCAAGCAGGTATTCCATTGGTTGTCTTAGGCGGCAAAGAATACGGTACCGGTTCTTCTCGCGACTGGGCGGCTAAAGGTACAACTCTTCTAGGAGTTAAAGCTGTGATTGCTGAGTCCTTCGAGCGTATTCACCGTTCAAACCTTATTGGCATGGGTGTTCTTCCGTTGCAATTCCCTGACGGAGAATCACATGAGTCACTGGGCTTGGACGGAACAGAAACTTTCACAATTTCTGGTGTTGAAGCACTCAATGACGGAGTAACTCCACGAACTCTGACTGTTACGGCTACTGCTGAAGATGGTACCGATACCGTCTTCGACGCTGTTTTGCGTATTGATACGCCTGGTGAAGCAGACTATTACCGTCACGGTGGTATTTTGCAATATGTGCTACGTAACCTTGTGAGAGAAAGCTAAAGAATCTGATTCTTTTATCGCATTCTTGAGTGTTGCGTTTCTATAAGAGAAATCGCCAGCTCATGGTTTCTGTATCTCTCGGTATGAGATGGTACTAAGCTATGATCTGGCGATTTTTATTCCAAATTATATGTTTTTTAGATGAGCATTTGAGAGGAAAGAAAACGTCCTGCTCAAAACCTGTTAAGATAGTTTTTATGCTAAAACAACCCATCTGGAGCGCGGACTCACCGAATTTGGTGATACACGGGGATAACCTTAAAGTCATTGAACATCTGCCAGATGAGTCGTTTCAGCTCATCTACATCGACCCTCCCTTTAATACTGGAAAAGTTCAGAAGCGTCAGAGTCTGAAGACTGTACGTTCTGATGAAGGCAATAGGGTGGGATATCAGGGGCAGCGTTATCAAACCATTAAAGGTGATATTGCCAGTTACGATGACTCTTTTGCAGATTTTTGGTCTTTTCTTGAGCCTCGTTTGCAAGAAGCTTGGCGTCTACTTAAACCAGAGGGAACTCTTTACCTGCACCTTGATTATCGAGAAGTTCACTATGCAAAAGTTCTTTTAGACGGACTATTTGGCAGAGAATGTTTTTTGAACGAGATTATTTGGGCTTATGACTACGGTGCTCGGACTAAACGACGTTGGCCCACAAAACATGACAATATTTTGGTTTACGTCAAAGATCCTAAAAAATATTATTTTAATAATCAAGAAGTTGACCGTGAACCATATATGGCTCCGGGGCTAGTAACTCCCGAAAAAGTTGCTAAAGGTAAACTACCTACTGACGTGTGGTGGCATACGATTGTTTCCCCCTCCGGTAGAGAAAAAACAGGTTACCCAACCCAAAAACCTTTAGGTGTTCTGCGTAGAATTATTCAAGCTAGCAGCGCGGAGCACGACTGGGTTCTTGACTTCTTTGGGGGAAGCGGAACGACTGGTGCTGCCGCGAGGGAGCTAAACCGTCGTTTTATTCTCATCGACCAGAATAAACAAGCAATTGATGTGATGCAGAAACGTTTTGAAAACTCTCCACCTGCTGAACCGTCATCGCAAGAGGCTGTGCCTGCTCCTGTGCGTTTTACGGTATTTCGGCAACGACCAGTTCGTTTGGTCGATAGAACATAAAAGATTATGATGCTCTACGTCGAGCAGTAAATAACGAACTATTTGGTGGCTTTAGTGTTCATAAATCGTTGTAGCCTTACCACAGCGGGTATCCTTGTATAATTATTGTTTCTATTTCGGGCCTCGTCTAAGGCACTGTGAACTAGTGCAGATACGACCTATCGGTGTTTAAAGGAGAGCAAGATGGGACTACTAGAGAATATCTCTTCCCCTGAGGATCTGCGGAGCCTATCACGGGATCAGATGAATACACTAGCTCAAGAAATCCGTGAATTCTTAATTAAACACGTTGCCCAAACTGGTGGACACCTTGGACCTAATCTTGGTGTCGTTGAATTGACACTTGGTATTCATCGGGTCTTTAACTCTCCTGAAGACTCCATTATTTTTGATACTGGGCACCAGTCTTACGTTCATAAACTTGTTACAGGACGTCAAGACTTTCAGACTTTACGCCAAAAAGGCGGTTTAGCGGGATACCCCGACCGTTCCGAATCTATTCACGATATTGTTGAGTCTTCTCATGCCTCATCTTCTTTGAGCTGGGCAGACGGTATTTCTCGGGCTCACGCACTCCAAGGAAAATCAGAGCATTATACGGTAGCTCTTATCGGTGATGGTGCGTTAACCGGTGGCATGGCTTGGGAAGCAGTGAACAACATTGCGGCTGATAAAAATCGTCGTGTGGTAATTATCGTTAACGATAATGGTCGTTCTTATGCTCCGACTGTTGGCGGTTTTGCTAATCATATGGCAGAGCTACAACAAGAATTTCAAAAGCATTTAGACTCTGTTCGTCTTGACCGCCGTTACGATAGAACCCTTGATAAGATGCGTCGGGGGTTGCAATCTACAGGGCCTCTGGGACAGATGCTTTATCGTGGCTTACACGGAATGAAAGCTGGCCTAAAAGATATCGTTGTTCCTAACGGACTTTTTGAAGATTTAGGGATGAAGTATGTTGGCCCTATTGATGGGCACGACCAAGAAGCTGTTGAACAAGCTCTCAAATCTGCTAAAAACTTTGCTGGTCCAGTCATCGTGCATGCAATTACTGAAAAAGGTCACGGCTATGCTCCTGCTCGTGCTCATGAAGACGACCAGTTCCATGCTGTTGGCAAAATTGATCCGAACACCGGTATGCCGTTATCTTCTTCTGGCGGGCAGTCTTGGACGAGCGTTTTTGCTCAAGAGATTAAAGATATCGCAGATGAACGTGAGGATATTGTGGGCATTACAGGAGCTATGTTAATTCCTGTTGGTCTTAAGCCGATGGCGCAAGCACACCCTGAGCGTGTCATTGACGTTGGTATTGCTGAGCAACATGCTGTTGCGATGAGCGCTGGGCTAGCTTATGGTGGTTTGCACCCGGTGATTGCACTTTACGCAACCTTCCTGAACCGTGGTTTTGACCAGCTTCTGATGGACGTTGCTTTGCACAAAGCTGGGGTGACTATTGTATTAGATCGTTCTGGTATTACTGGACCTGACGGCCCGAGCCATCATGGCATGTGGGACTTAGCGTTATTGCAGTTTATTCCTGGTCTGTATTTGGCTGCTCCTCGAGATGAACTTACTTTACGAGAAGAACTTCGTGAAGCTGTCAATATTAATAATGCGCCAACCGTGATTCGGTATCCCAAGGGGAATGTTGGTGCACCCATTGCGGCAATTGAACGATGTGAAGACGGTGTAGACGTGCTGGCACGTAACGGTGACCGTGATGAGAGAACCGGCCAACGTGATGTACTGATTGTTTCAGTGGGTGCGTTAGCACCTTTGGCGTTAGAAGTATCTGAAGCGTTAGCTCAAGCACAGGTGACAAGTACGGTGATTGATCCTCGATGGGTCATGCCTGTCGCTGATTCTGTGGTGGATGCTGCTCGTGAACATCGTATTGTGGTGGTGCTTGAAGACGGCGTTCGCGCCGGTGGCGTAGGCGCAAGAATCCGTCAAGTGATGCGTTCGCACGGTGTAGATACTGCTCTCAATGAGGTCGGTTTGCCTGTTGAATTTATTGCACATGCTTCTCGTGGCGAAATTTTTGAAGACGTCGGTTTAACTGTTGAGAAAATTACTGCCGATACCTTAGCTCAGCTTGCAGGGCAGATGGTTCCTTATGCGCGAACTAAAGGTGAGAAGCCCAAGCACGCAAAGAAATAACAAGGACTGTACCTTAAAATTCTTGGGGTGTTGGGATACCAAAATTTGGTATCCCAACACCCCAAGAACGTTAAAGTTATGAGAGATTACCCAAAGATGTTGACGATATCGCCAATGAACTTAAGGATAAGGGTAGCTACCTGAATAATCTGGTTAAAAATCTCCATGAGGATGACCTTTCTGTGTTGGCATAAGCCAAAAAATATAAGGACGTATTAGTGAAGGACTTAGGGAAACCTTACTAATGCACCTGAATATATCATTAGAAAGCTTCTGAAAGCTAGAGGAAGATAGTACCTTAATTAGCCCACAAAAATTCTGCCGTCTTTTACTTCTGTTGGATATTCAGGAAGCTGAGTAGGTGCAGGCCCTCCGATGACAGTGCCGTCATCGATTGAAAACTGCGATGCATGGCAAGGGCAGGCAAGAATCGTTGCTTGTACATTGAGTTGACACCCTTGATGTGTGCAGGCCGAGCTAAAAGCCTTGAAAGTCCCTTCTTTTGGTTGGGTAAGCATAACGGTAACGCCTTCCGCCGTAGCTTTATAGGCTCCACCAACCGGAACGTCAGAAACGGATGCCATATCAGTGGGTTTCTGAGGCCCTTCGGCCTCTTGAAGCTGTGTATTCTCTTGAGCACAAGCGGTCAAGGCGACACCTGCGGTGCCAACGCTTAGACTACCGAGTATAGTACGGCGACTCATCCCTTCATGGGGTATACCTGACATGATTTCTTCCTAAAAATAGTCTGAATAATGGGGTTTATGGTGTGTGAAACTTTTCGAATAACGGTAGCAAAACTGGCATCGTAAGTTGAACCTGCCACGGGCGAGTATCGAGTGCAATGAGCTCATTCTCGAGAGATTCCGGTGAGGACATATCAGGCAAATTCCAACAAACTCTACGTAACGTATCAGGAGTCAAAATATTATTGTGCGGAATCTTTATATCCTCGGAAAGCTGATTAACAGCAATCTTCGCTTCTTGAATGAGTGCTAGAGACAGCGGGCGACGGCACTCCCATGATTTAAGCGGAGGCGGACCTTGCGAGGGAATGGTGAAAGGAACATAGTCTTTTTCTTGGCGCACTCGAGCAATGGCTCGTATCCATCGCGGTGCTTCACGAGCTAAAGCTCGTGTTTGGAAGCCTGGAATTTTTAGTAGTTGAGGAACGGTTCGGGGCGTCTCTAAGGCTGCTTGAACCAATGAAGCATCGGGAAGAAGACGTTTAGCTGCAATGTCTTTACACTCTGCTAGATGCTCTCTCTCGTACCATAGGTTACGTAAAACTGTTAGCTGAGCTCGCGTAGAAAGCTCATGAATACCTTTTGTCTTACGCCACGGATCGCGTGGTTTCTGCGGATGATTAGTGCGAACAATATAGTCGAATTCTTCCAAAGCATATTGAAGTTTCCCCTGCTCCCTCAATACTTCTTCGAGAGCATCTCGTAAGTCGACAAGAACTTCAACATCTAAGGCAGCATAGACGAGCCATTCTTTGGGTAATGGGCGAGAGGACCAATCTACCGAGGAATATTCTTTTTTGAGGGTATAGCCTAGAAGCTGTTCAACCATAGAAGCTAAACCGACTTTTTGGTATCCGGCCAGACGTGAGGCTAGTTCAGTATCAAAAACACGTTGAGGGATAAGTTCTAGCTCTCTGAGGCAAGGGAGGTCTTGCGTGGCAGCGTGAAGTACCCATTCTTGCGGTGCTAGGAATTGATAGAGAGGTTCTAAATCTATGGAGGCTATGGGGTCAATAAGAACAGGCGCTGTTCCTGCACGTTTGAGCTGTATCAAGAATGCGCGTTGACCATATCGAATACCTGAAGCACGTTCAGTGTCGATAGCTACAGGGCCAGTGAGTGCTTTAAGTCGTTCAAGTGCACGGGTAAGACCAAGCTGCGTGGTGATGACAGGAGGAACACCGCTCGCGGGGGCTTCTAACAAGATAGGCGCTGTTGATGAGGGGCATGAATCTTCTGCACAGCTATCAGCTGCGGTACGTATGCGAAACTCATCTAACAAAAAATCACTACCTTGTGTGTACGCTCAGATGCGAGGTGCCGTATATAGATTCTTTTCTATTCTAATCTGTTGTTGTTGGTGTAAACGATAAACAAAGCGAGTTAATACAGTACCGTTGGTCTGTTGGAGTGTTGTATCCCTCACCTTCGAAGACGTGGCCAAGGTGTGAATCGCACGCTGAGCACCGTACTTCCACACGTACCATGCCGAGAGAATAGTCTTTGATATAGCGGATTCGATCTTCTGCTAAAGGGCTGAAAAATGATGGCCAACCACAGTGTGTCTCAAATTTTTCGGTGCTACGGAATAACTCTGTATTACATGCTTTACATGAGTAGATACCTTCGCCTGTGTGGTTCCAATACTCTCCGCTGAAAGGTTGTTCTGTTCCGCCTTGACGCAATATTCTGTACTCTTCGGGGCGTAGTACTGTTTTCCAGTCTTTGACGATTTTTCCGACTTCAGGGTGTTCAGCATTCATGATGTCCTCGCGTATTCGATATTGTGTGGTAGTACCGGTCATCTGAATTTTACTCGTTCTGCTTGCTCAAATGTGGTGGCTTATGTTGGTCTTGTCGAACAAAAAGAACAGAACACTGTGAGAAAGATAACCTAAAGTAGATTGATATTCGGGTTTGTCACTTATGATTAACGTGGCAATTAGTTGAACCGACGAAACCAACTAAGAGCGGAGGAAAAATGACCGACTCTCAAAAACAAGAAGTAGCCATATCAGATAACTCGCTACTACTCATTAGCGGTGTTGCTCGAAAAGCAGCACGCACAGGTGCTCTCGCAGGAGCTGCTATTACCGCTACCGGCATGCTATCAGCTGCCGCGCTTTCTACCTACTTTGCACGACAAGTGGTGGTACCACCTAGCCGACCTGAAGAAAACCTTAAAGTTTTTTCTGTTGGTTATCCTGTAGAACCACGGAGAGAAGACGAACATCCTAGTACTATCACTCTTAACGCGACACCGGCTACACGAGCACCCGGTGAATACGGCCTCTACTTCGACGGTGGTACACATTTTGCTCATCTTGGTGAAGTGCTTTCTTACCAACCGTATGAAGAAAAAGTGGTTCGTCGTGTCATCTCCGTTGAATCTGGTAATTTATCAAAAATTGTTCGAGGGCGACTTTCTGGAGTTATTGCACGAACACCGGAAACTGCGGGGTATCGTGCTGAAGAAATTACCCTGAACTTGCCAGTAGGTGAAGCTCCTGCTTGGTTGGTTCACCCTCAAGCAAGCTATCGCGATTATCCTCAAGAGTCGACTCCTAAACCTTCTACGACATGGGCCATTATGGTTCATGGTATGGGCGTAACTCGTGCAGAGACTTTACGCGCCCTTGAGGCGACTCAAAGCCTAGGGCTTACCTCTTTGCATATCTCATATCGTAATGACCGTGACGCTCCGCCTTCAGACGACGGCCGCTATGGTTTAGGGTTCACCGAATGGCAAGATGTTGATACTGCCATTGAATACGCTCTAGAACATGGCGCTCAAGACGTTGTCCTCTTCGGATGGTCTATGGGTGGTGCAATTAGTTTGCAGACTATGGATAGAGCACGTCATCGTCGTGCAATTAAGGCTCTTGTCTTAGACGGACCGGCTATTGATTGGCTTCAACTCATCGAGTACCAAACAAAATATAACCGTCTGCCATTGCGTATCGGAGAGCTAGGTGTCTCGATGATTTCTAAACCTGCTCTAAATATCTTTACCGGACTTAAACGCCCGATTGAGCTATCGAAGATGTCTTGGACTCGCCGCCCCGGTGATATTCGAGTCCCAACTCTGATTTTGCATTCTTTGGACGATACATATGTTCCAGCATCTAGCTCTCAAGAGATTGCCATGAAATCTCCGTTAGTGGACTTTATCCCGTTCTTTGGAGCAACGCATACACGTGAGTGGAATGTTGATCCTCAGAAATGGACGAATACTGTTATTGATTGGCTAAAAATTCGTCTCGGATAGTTGTTCCTCTGCGTCGCTGTTATCGAAGGTGGGTGTTTGCTAGGAGAGTAAACACCCACCTTTTTGTTGCATTGAGGGGATATTAGGAGAGAGCAATTTTGGCGTAGGTGCCGTTTGTAATAGCTAATAAGTCTTGTGGGCTTAGCTCAACGTCTAGACCGCGTTTACCGCCAGAGACAAGTACTGTTGCAAAATCTTCAGCGCTGCTATCGAGTAATGTGGGGTGCGCTATTTTTTGTCCGATAGGGGAGATTCCACCAACAACATATCCGCTACGACGTTCTGCAATTTTTGGGTCTGCCATAGTCGCATTTTTCCAGCCGAGAGCTGCTGCCGCCGCCTTAAGATTGAGTTTTCCGGCAACGGGTACGATACAGACGGCATAGTTGTTATCGTGGGCAATCATGAGGGTTTTAAAAACTTGTTGTTCGCTTCGACCTAAGGCTGTAGCAGCTTCTAAACCGAACGAGGTCTCGCCCTCACGATGTTCATATTCTCGTGGCTCAAAAATAATTCCAGCTTGGCTAAGTGCTTGTAACGCTGCGGTAGCTGTTGCTACGTTTTTCTTTTTCTTTGCCATGATTTCCGTACTATGACTTTCTGTGTTGTGGTGCTTACTTGGTATCTACCCTAGAAATGAGAGAGTGCTTTATCAAGAGTGCTATGAAGTAACGCGGGTCATAGTTGGGTTTTTAATGAGGTAAGGAATTACACTGGTTGAGAACTTAAAACAGTATGACAACGATGCTGCTGTTTCCAAGCCAAGTTTTCAAGGAAGATACCCTATGGCTTCATATACGCACCTGATAGAACGTCGCCCAAATGTTTCGGCACAAGAACTACTTGCAGGATTTCGCCCTTCAGAGCGTTTTGGTGAGGTGTCTTTTGACACGTACCGCCCAGATCCCAGTCAGCCAAGTCAGGCTCAGGCAGTAGAGACCTTACGTGCTTTTGGCGCTACGGTAGCACCTACTCAAAAGAGCGGAGGATTTTTCTCGCGGCTTTTTGGGTCTTCCTCCTCATCTTCACAGAAGAAAACTGGCATATATCTTGATGGTGGTTTTGGTGTCGGTAAGACCCACCTTTTAGCCTCTTTGTGGCACAGTGTTGAAGACCCAAAAGCTTTTGGCACTTTTGTGGAGTATACGAACTTAGTAGGAGCTTTGGGGTTTCGTTCCACAGTGGATGCGCTGAGTTCTTATCGTCTGGTGTGTATTGACGAATTTGAGCTTGATGACCCGGGCGATACGGTGTTGATGTCTCGTTTGATGCGTGAACTATCTGATGCTGGTGTTCGTCTGGCGGCAACATCGAACACTTTGCCTGGAGCTTTGGGGCAAGGGCGTTTTGCTGCGGCAGATTTTAAGCGGGAGATTCAGGTTCTTGCTGAACAATTTGATGTGTTACGGGTAGATGGTGAGGATTATCGCCATCGTGGTTTACCTCAGGCGCCTGAGCCTGTTGTGTTGGGTGCTGAAGAATCTTGCGCTCAGCAACGTTTTAGCGGGAGCGATGTAGTTGCCTGTGACGATTTTTCTGCGGTTATTGAGCATCTATCGGTGGTTCATCCTTCGCGGTATCGTCAATTATTAGATGGTCTTAGCGGTATTGTGTGGAAGAATGTTCAGACGATTACGGAACAGTCAGTAGCTCTTCGTTTCGTTGTTCTTGCTGACCGTCTTTATGACAAGGATTTGCCGATTATCTCTTCGGGTGTTCCTTTTGACCAGGTGTTTACGGAGGAGATGATGAATGGCGGATATCAGAAGAAGTATTTTCGTGCGGTGTCACGTTTAACGGCGTTGGCTCGTGAAGGAAATGGCTAAGGTCGCCACCGCAACACACCCAAAATGTGATGTATTACACGATATGAAATATGGGGTATTTATGGTGTAAAAACTCTAAATACCCCTGTTTTCCCTTGAAAACACGGGGAACGTGGCATGTTGTGTGGCGATTTGGCAAGAGCGAAAAAAGTGTGTAAAGTATTTACCTGTCAAGCCGAATACAAGATGTTTTGTTGAGGTGTTGATATGCGGTTGTAGCTCAGTTGGTAGAGCACCACCTTGCCAAGGTGGATGTCGCGAGTTCAAGTCTCGTCAACCGCTCGCATGATGCTTATAAAGAGCACACGCCCTAGCTTCTAGCAAGGCTCGGTGAGGTGGTCGAGTGGTTAGGCAGCGGCCTGCAAAGCCGTGTACGCGGGTTCAAATCCCGTCCTCACCTCGCAGACATTATTTATAATGTTTAAGCGCGATTAGCGCAGCGGTAGCGCGTTTCCCTGACACGGAAGAGGTCACTGGTTCGATCCCAGTATCGCGCACAAAATGACCCCAGTTCTTGTACAGGAACTGGGGTTTTGTGTTACCTGTAAGAAATTTTCAAAAGCTAACCCAGATTAGCTAAACCTACTCCAATGCGTTGACATGTAACAGCGATTTATGCTGTGTGGTCGCTCCATCAAGCGATAGGAGGGGGAGAGAAAGCCTAGAGCATCGTTAACTTTTGCGCTCTTTACGTTATAACGGATTCCGTCACGCCCGCTGTATAGGAACTGGAAAAAACTTTGTCTGTAAATCTGAGAGGTTTTGTAACAGTATACAAGTCAGTCTATATTCACAGCTTAAAGTGATTAGCGTGGCGAATAAAGCAAAATATTTTTTCTGTTCATTATATAATCTTAAAACTCATGTGGTGGTTGAGTTAAAAAGAATCAATTGAAGATAACGTTATTATTTTTTGCATCGTAGTAGACCTTAGTAGGTAGTAAAGTGCTTGGAGTCATCTTGTGAAGATTAATCGTAAGGAGAAAAGTGTATTCTAAATCTATTTTTACTTCACCAGAAAAATCTTTATCCCAGAATTTACTCCGTATTTATATTCTCTTGTTTCACTTATTTATTGTGCTATATATGAACAATGTTCTTAAAAAGAATCCTTTTATTTAAATTAAATTCAGGGTAGCATGTCGAGTCAATGAATATGGTAGAACGGGGAGTTTCAATAGGGTTTACTTGCCAAGTGCAGAGGAGATAGGTTTTATATTGTTGTCTACAGCAATTCTGCACTCTTCAAATATGGAACCATCAGGGTTAGTAGACGTGTAGTGCAGACGAAAATGCAATTTTTGTTTTTTAGCTATTGATAGTCTCAGAGGTTTAAAATATAAAAAGTGGAATTTGTATTGCCTATAGTCATCGAATTGATAGTCTGTATCCGTATATTGCAATTGGAATTATCACTGATGATATCGCAGATAAGAACACTAAAGAGGGGATGACGCCTATCCAGAGGGATAGCGTACCATATCCCAAGGTAGTAAGTGGGATGAAGAAAGATCCTAGAAAAGAGCGGGCTATAGTAACGCCTTGCATATCTTCGTGCCTAATGATTTTTGATCGTAAAGTATAGCTCGCAACGGATAACGCAACAACTATTGCTCCTAGAAGTGTCTCATGAACTAAAATAAAAAATATGTACCCTGAATTTAATATATTTGGTAATAAAGCAGTTATTAAAGTTAACGGTAATAGTAAAGAAGATATTAGAATAATAACATCGAACTTTTTGTCAACCTTATTTTCGATTAAGTATGTAAAAAATAAATTAGATACTGCTCCGGCTGAAATGAGTATACCAATTATTTCTGCAGGCATATTGTATATATTCGCAATTAAAATATAGTATCCAGTGCCATATGCTGCAGTCATAGAAGAAAATGCAATAGTTATAATTGTTAGGACTAATAGAGGTCGATTACTTAAGATTTCTTGTATGCCTGTTGATATTGAAGCTTTATTGAGGGAAGTTTCCTCTCTGTCGCGTTTTGTTACTACTTTCTTGTATGAAAAGGGGAGTGCTCCAAGTAGAAATATAGTCAATCCGGAAATAGCCAAGCCAAACGGTCCTGATGTTCGAGATACAATATATCCTGCAGATAGTGGGACTACTATTTCGCAAATAGTCGATATTCTGTATAAAGCTGAGTAGTGTTTACCAATATTATCATGGTGTATTACCTGTTGAATATAAGATTCTCGTGAGAAATTAACAAATGCTCTACCTATAACTGCGAAAATTAACAATAGAAGATAACTGTAAAAGCTAAGAATGTTATATACATATAGTATAAAAATTAGCATATAAGATATGCCAGTTAGGGTGTATCCTTGAAAGAGTGTTAATTCGACTTTTTTTGAATACGATATTTTAGTAAAAGTCACTGAAGCTAATAGAATAACAATTTCTGGAACAATTCTCAATATTGAGAATTCCATTGAATTGACTTTAATAGAGTGAAGTACAGTGAATAATGAAGCCACTGTAAATATTTCTTTACCAGCGGATTCTCCGACCCATGATAAGAATGATTTATTTTTATGATTCATTTTCTATATAACCTAGCTAGGTGAACCCCGCTTAGCTAAGCAGTAAGTTATGCAGGGACTTTAACTAGTCCTTTGGTTTCTGCTTAATCTTTGTAAGGTTCGCATGCTCCATGCTTAGGAGATAAGCTTATGACACAACGCCAAGTTGTATTGATATTCATGCTCAGATTAAAGTCACGTTGCATGATTTCTGCCTTGCTCCTCTCAAGACTAGGGGAGTAACAACTTAGATTTTTTGCTACCCGGTTCCATTACGATTGCTCTAGAAAGTAGCTCGAAATAACCACAAGTGCGGAATCTTCACACAGTGCTTAAACGGTAGATAGAATATTGACAAAATGGTTCTTCGCCCCAAGCTTTTCTGCTGTTGCCTTTGCATAATATCGTTCCGCTTCGGCTCCAAACTCACCGGCGTTGAAAGTAAAAGTAATTACTTCGTGGCTCTAATCTAATAACCGCACAGAAGGTTGGTCGAGTCCGAATCCCCAGAGAACGGTAGAGCGACTTTGCTCATATCCCCTCGTTTCTATAGATGTGACTATTATCATAATAAATTATTGTGCGATTCTATATGTCATCTTTAAAGTTTTCAAGCCTCTCTTAGATTTTCTGTCAGGATATTTCTTGCTGGTATTTTTAATAAGGAACGTTATAAGCCAGAGTGCTTTGTTCAAGGCGCAGGTTGCTTGTATCTAGGTTTTATCCGCCTGTGTATTATAGGCTACCCACTGTTTTGTAGTCGATGATGATATGGCGCAGTATCTAATTGGATTAAGTCGTCGTCAATATTTATCAGTTGTCGCATGGCCTTCGAGCTTCTTGCCTTTGGAGTAGCAACTTAAAATGTATTAAATGCGCCACCCTGAGGCTTTGAGGGTGGTATTGGTGTTATCCGTATTAGGCATGAAGGGTTCACTGTCTTTAGGGAAGCTACAATGAGTGTTCGGTTTCCTTGTGAGTGTTGTTTAGAAGCGCGGTAAATAATTTAAAACAAGGATGTATTGGTCTTGGTGCTTAATTTTGTGAGGTATCAAAACTGTCTTAGCGATGATTGTCAAAAACATAGCTGATGTTACAGAGGTTTGATTTGTAAGGGTTGGCTAGTGTAGAGGGCGCGTTTGTGGGAGTTGCAAGTATTTTAACTTTAACTATAAGCGTGGCACTGACTAGCCTCGATAATCTTATTTGCTTATTAATCAAGGTTTGCTAGTGTGCCTAGAATCTAGTCATAATCCTAATGCTCTCCACTTGATCCAAAACTCCCTCACTCTAGGAAGCTATCAGGGGATACAAATAGGCATTCTATGTTTTCACATTAGAATCTACAGATAAATGTGTAATTGGAGCAGTTCATAGGAAATATTGTTCTACTAGTCGGCTCGGTTGATTGATAGAACAGCTTGCACAATACGTTTTTTGTGTGTATAGTATTTACTCGTTGCGCGGTTGTAGCTCAGTTGGTAGAGCACCACCTTGCCAAGGTGGATGTCGCGAGTTCAAGTCTCGTCAACCGCTCCAAAGCAGATAAGACCTCCAGAAACATCTGGAGGTCTTATCTTTTATTCACCATCAAAAATTTGACCGCTTCAACTCCAAAAGAGTAGAGTTTTGCAGGGTAATCTGAGTAGTTGAACCTACAGAAAATACCCCTCTCAAGTCTTGCAACTTGCACCATGAGCTATCAAATCACTTGAACACCTAAGGTATAACGTGACATCGCCGAAACTAGCATCTGACACCGACCACGGCAGAATGTATGCACGAACTGAAGGCGGAGCTCTCGAAGTTCCTTCCATTACCACTATCATCGGGCAACAAGCTACAGATTTGAGCGGATGGCACGGATACATGGCAGCAAAAGCAGCCCTAGAAGACCGCCGTTCCTATCGAGTATCACAATCCTCAGGACTAAAATTCGCCATCATACGCGATGCCGCACAAGCCTCAGAAAGATATAGAGACGAAGCCGCCGCCCGCGGAGACCGCGTCCACAACTACGCCGAAAATGTTGCATTAGCAAAAATGGGCAAAGAACACCACACCGAAGAATGCCGTGAAATACTTGTTAGCAACGGAGAACAAGCCTACGCAGACCGTTTCGATGAATGGTGGGATATATACAACCCCCGCCCACTAGCAACTGAAGTAACTATTTGGAACCATAGCGTCGGATACGCCGGAACACTCGACCTCGTCGCTGAAATCGCCGGACACGTATGTATCATCGACTACAAAACTAAAGGAACCGACCGCAAAGGACGAGTCAAAGCTCTTGACCCTAAAGTCGTCATGCAACTCGTAGCAGGACTCAAAGCTGAAGAATATATCAGTGATGAAACAGATAACCTCTGGAAGCCGTGGGAATACTCAAAAGCACCTATCCTCATGGGAGTTGCCCTGGGGCAAACACAAGTCGTTCCACAACAAGCGAATCCGGTAACCTTAGAAAAAAACTGGTATAGATTCTGCGCTCTCAAACGCGTCTGGGACTGCACCCGCGATCTGGCAGAAAACGGGGCAGAAGCTCTAATGCCCGTTGTGCCACCACCTGCCACACCAACCACTACACCTATAACACACCTAGGCTAGAAAGAAGACACATGCCGATTCTTAGCATCCGCACCGTCGGAGACCCCGTACTACGTACCGTTTGCGACCCCGTAACAGTTTTTGACAAAGACCTCAAAACTTTAATTCACTCGATGCTAGATACCATGTACGAAGTCAACGGAGTGGGACTTGCCGCACCACAAATTGGCAACACCAAACGTCTCTTCACCTACGGAAATATTGATGGACAAGAAGGACACATCATCAATCCTGTTCTAGAAATCGGAGAAGAACCTCAAGAAGGGTCAGAAGGCTGCCTATCAGTACCCGGTCTTTCCTCACCAACACCACGCACCAACTGGGCGCGTGTAACAGGCGTGGATTACAATAACCGTCCAATCGTCTTAGAAGGCGAAGGACTGTTCGCCAGAATGTTGCAACACGAAACAGACCACCTCGACGGACATCTTTATATCGATCGACTCGTTGGAGAAGAACGTAAAACCGTGATGCGTGCAATTCGTAGTTCTAACTTTGACCATATTACTGAACGTACCCAACGAGAACGAGCCACACGAGTTTCCTCCGGATTCGGCACCAACACCCAATCTAGCAGTAGTGCCTTTGGCAGTTCTTTCCTGAAAAAATAAGGTATGAGTATGAAAGTTTTATTCGCTGGAACACCAGAGACTGCGGTAACAGCCTTAGAAGGGCTTTTGACATCACCGCACGAAATCGTTGGAGTGCTGACCAGAGAAGACGCTCCGCAAGGACGTAAACGTGTGCTAACGCCCTCACCTGTTGCCCGTCGAGCCGAAGAGCTAGGGCTTCCCATCATCAAGGCAAATCGTTGGAGTCTAGAGGTTCAAGAGCAAGTGCAAGCACTTAAACCTCAGGTTGCCGCAGTAGTAGCTTATGGAACAATACTTCCTCAATCTGCACTAGATACACTCGAACATGGGTGGGTTAACCTTCACTTCTCAAATCTTCCTTTGTGGCGCGGTGCTGCGCCTGTTCAACGTGCCTTGATGGCGGGAGAAGATGAAATTTTCTCGTGTACTTTCCTCCTTGAAGCGGGGTTAGATACGGGCCCAATTTTCATGCAAGAATCTGCCCGTGTTCAAGGAGATGACACCGCAGCAGATATTCTGCACCGTCTTGCTCTTAGCGGGGGCTCCCTCCTATCCCAAACTTTTGAGAAGATTGAACAAAATATTGCTCCGCAGCCTCAGCAAGGTCAGCCCACGCACGCAGCAAAATTAGATGTGAGTGATGGAAAAATTACGTGGTCGGATACCACCGCAGAGATTATCGCACGATGTCGAGGTGTTATCCCTGAGCCGGGAGCTTGGTGCATGCTAGAACAGAACCGTATTAAAATAGCTATGGTTCGACCTAGTCTCGAAAAAGCAGCAGGCGAATACGGGACGGTACGTGTGCTTGCTAAAAAAGTTGTTGTTAGCTGTTCTGATGGTTGTGTAGAACTGACTCAAGTGCAGCCGGCAGGAAAGAAAATGATGAACGCTGCCGATTGGGCACATGGACTTGGAAAAGCTCTCAACGAACAGAAAGTAGTGCTGTCATGAGCGCAGAAAAACCTCGCCAGAAAAAATACTCAACTCGTTCTTCTCGTCAAGGAGAAAACACTGAACTAAAACGTGGCGGGGGCGGTCAAACCCGCCGTAACGCGCAGGGACGTGAACGTAACCGACGTGCTCAGCACGAACGTGCTTTCTCCGCTAGCGCGCCAAGGGCTCGCCGTCGCACCTCAGACCCCGCACGAAAAACAGCGTTTGAGGTCATTAATTCCGTGGCGCTTTCAGATTCTTACGCTAACCTTGTGCTACCTCAAACTATTCGTAAACATCGCCTAGACCAACGTGACGCTGGCTTTGCCACAGAGCTCACCTACGGAACGTTGCGTTATCAGGGTCGTTATGACGCAATTTTAACTCATTGTGTAGACCGCCCTTTAGAAAAAACAGGCGCTCAGATTCTGACGTGTTTGCGTATGGGGGTGCACCAGCTATTAGCGATGCGTGTTCCGGCGCATGCGGCGTTGAACTCTACCGTGGCGTTAGCCCGTGCCGAAATTGGAAGCGGACCTGCACACTTCATTAATGCGGTACTCCGTCGAGTCTCCGAAAAAACTCCAGAACAATGGGAAGAACTTTTAGTTTCAGAAGCGAAGGATGAACTGCATCAATTATCGGTGAGTTATTCGCATCCGACGTGGATTGTGCGAGCTTTCCGTCAAGCGTTAGTCGCTCATGGGCGTGACGTTCACGAGATTACCAAACTTTTAGAAGCTGATAATCTCGCTCCCATTGTGAATCTTGTTGCTTTACCGCAGTTAGGTTCTTTAGACGAAGCCTTAGCAAAAGGTGCTCAAAAAGGTGAACTTGTTGAGGGCTCTGCTCTTTACTCTCAAGGCGATTTAGGGCGTTTAGAGAGTGTTCGACAAGGTACAGTGCGTGCTCAAGACGTTGGATCTCAGCTTGTTGCTCGTGCTTTAGCGCAGGCTCCATTATCTGGAAAAGATGAGGCGTGGTTAGACCTTTGTGCAGGGCCGGGCGGTAAAGCGGCTCTGTTGGGTGCTTTGGTTCAAGAACGTGGTGGTGTCCTGATTGCTAATGAATCAGCACCACATCGAGCAACTCTTGTTGAGAAATCTCTTAAGCCTCTTGATTCTCAACGGTATCGAGTGCTTACTGGAGATGGACGCGCTATCGCTCAGACTCTTAAGGCTCAGCCACATGTGCCAGAGCAGCTGCGTTCAAATATGCTTTTTGATCGTGTCATGGTTGATGTGCCCTGTTCAGGGCTTGGTGCTTTACGTCGTCGCCCAGAGGCACGATGGCGTAAAAGTCCCCGTGATATAGCGGAACTTTTGACATTGCAGAAACAGCTTTTTGACGCTGCCGTGCAACAGACACGCTCTGGTGGGCTGATTGCGTATGTGACGTGTTCTCCTCATATGGCAGAAACTCGTAATATTGTTCAGGATATTCTGCGTGCTCACGATGTGCAGCTTCTTGACTCGGCTCAGGCTTTAGCTGAGGTTGCGTTAACAGATGCTCAAGGGCAGTCTTTGCTTTCGGGTGAACGTGCTGTTGGTTGTGCTGTAGAGGGGAGCGGCGCTACGGCAACAACCGCTCAGCTGTGGCCTCATGTGCATGGAACGGATGCGATGTTCTTTGCTCTCTTTCAGAAGAAATAGATTTTTGTTTCTCTGACTTGAGCTGGCAGGGTTCTCTCAGGGGTATCTTGGGTATCTTTTCGGTTGTCGTGCTTGTTTTGGATGTGCTATCAAGGCAGAATTGAACAGTGTTCAATAATACTTCTGATACCGAGAACAATCCCCATAACCTGAGAAATATTCTGGCTCATCGCGATCGTGGAATGCTTTGGCACCCTTACGCCCCGTTAGAGACTAAACCTCTCTACGGAGTGTTATCTGCCCAAGGTACTCAACTGCAACTACAAGACGAAGACGGGGCTACCTATACCGTTCTTGACGCAATGAGCTCATGGTGGTGTCAAGTTCACGGGTATTCTCACCCCGCATTAAACCAGGCATTGAGAGCACAAATAGAAAAATTTTCTCACGTGATGTTTGGCGGTCTAACACACGAGCCTGCAATTAATCTTGCAGAACGTCTTGTTCGTCTTGCACCAGGGGAACTCAACCACGTGTTCTTAGCTGATTCTGGGTCTGTCTCGGTAGAAGTGGCGCTCAAACTTGCTGTGCAATATCAGCGTGCGTTAGGACGCCCCACCAAAAACCGTTTTCTTGCTCTAGAAGGCGGATACCACGGGGACACTATTGGTGCAATGAGCGTATGCGACCCTATTGGAGGTATGCACAGTGAGTTCAGAGGGTTTATCCCAGAACAGCTCTTTGCGCCACGACCTCCTCGCGCAACTTACGATAACGCGCAGCAACAATGGTCCGTCAACGAACAAGCTCAGCATCATTGGCAGAAAACGACGGAAGCTATCATCGCCAAAGAACATGATTCTTTAGCAGCTATTGTGGTTGAACCTATTGTTCAAGGGGCAGGTGGCATGCACTTTTACCACCCCCATGCGTTGAATATTTTGCGTGAGCTTGCCGACCGTTATGAGCTCCTTCTTATTTTTGATGAGATTGCAACAGGTTTTGGACGCACTGGAAAATTTTTCGCTACCGAATGGAGCGACATTGTTCCCGATGTTATGACCGTCGGTAAAGCACTCACCGGAGGGTATCTGACTCAAGCAGCAGTGCTCGTGAGCACTAACGTCGCTTCAACAATTAGTGATTCTGAACATCGTGCTCTTTTGCATGGGCCAACCTTTATGGGTAACCCGTTAGCAAGTGCCGCTTCTTGTACTTCCTTAGATTTGTTGACGGGAGCTCTTGAAGGATACCCGCTGTCGTGTTGGGAGCAGAGCATTCCTCGCCTTGAACAAGCCCTTAACTGTTCTTTAGCGCCAGCACGATCTTTAACATCTGTGCGTGATGTGAGAGTTCTTGGCGGTATCGGTGTGATTGAACTTTACGAGGATGTTCGTATTTTTGAGCTTACACAGGCAGCTCTTCGGAGAGGCGTGTGGGTGCGACCTTTTCGTAATTTGGTTTACACGATGCCTCCTTATATTGCTACGGAAGAAGAGGTACAGCATATTGGTCGTGCCCTCGTTGAATCTGTTGCAGAGGTGCATGAAGAGTAAGAATAATGTTTGAGTTACTAGAACATGTGAATGATGAACGACACCGACCTTGGTATGAGTGTTCTGTCGTGCATATTGTGGGTACTGATACAGATGTTGGTAAGACTATCGCTACAGCAGCTTGCGCGGCTGCGCTCATTGCTCATGGTAAAACTGTAGCAGTCTATAAGCCTGCTCAAACGGGGGTTCAGCCCAATATGCCGGCAGACGCTCAACTAGCAGCGTATCTTAGTGGTGCTGATTCCTATGAGGGGGTGCGTCTACCTGATGCGATGGCTCCTGTGGCGGCAGCAGAAAAAAATGGTTGCGTTTTGCCTTCTCTCGATGAGTACGCAAAAACAATTCATCAACTGCGAGATAGCTATGATGTGGTGATTGTTGAGGGTTCTGGGGGAGTAAGTGTTGATATTGGCACTGCCGTGAATTCGAGAGGGTGGGGGCATCAAGCTGATTTAATGTCCTTGATAGCTGAAGATGTTCATGATTCTTGTGCCGTAATTGTGGCACGTATTGGGCTGGGAACTCTTAACCACACACTTTTGACCTATGAGTATCTTCGTGTTCGTTCGCTTAACGTGGCGGGGGTTTTGATTGGGGCTATGCCGTCATCTCCAACAGAGATACATCGAAGTAACCTTGATTTTTTGGTGCGTTTAGGGTGCCCCGTGCTCGGTGCTATTCCTGAAGGTGCTGGAAAATCTTTTGTGGTGGGAGAAGACACCGAGTTTGTGCATTGCTTCGATGAGCTGCAGGAGCTTCGGAAAAATGCTTCTCGCTGGTGTGGGATAGAGTAGTGTTGAAGGCGTTTTTCAGAGAACGCTCAGAGCTTTTGGAACGGAAGAAAGAACCATGGACTGTCATATTCACCCCTCTATTTTGAGTGCAGATTTTGCGAACTTTGAACGTGACTTACAGCGTATTAGCTCAGCAGACGCTGTTCACGTTGATGTGATGGATAATCATTTTGTTCCGAACCTTAGCTGGGGTCCTGCTGTCGTTAAACGTCTTCGTGAAGTTTCACCCTTGCCGTTTGATGTACACCTCATGATTGAAGATGCTGACCGGTGGGCACCAGAATACGCGCAGATGGGTTGTGAATCTGTTACCTTTCATGCTGAAGCCGCTCAAGCGCCTATTCGCTTAGCTCGTTCTTTGCGCGCAGAAGGGGCACAAGCTGGTATGGCGTTACGTCCGGCTACCGCAGTTGAGCCATATCTGGATATGTTGAGCGAGTTAGATATGTTGCTGATAATGACGGTTGAACCTGGTTTTGGTGGGCAGGCGTTCTTAGAGGTTACGCTTCCTAAGATTCGTCGAGCGGCAGAAGCAATTGCCGGTTCTGGTGCTCAGCTGCGTTTACAAGTTGATGGTGGTATTACCGAAGAAACGATTGTGCGCGCGGCAGAAGCTGGCGCTGATACTTTTGTTGCTGGTTCTTCTGTCTTCGGGGCAGAAGACCTGTCCGCTGCTATTAGTGCTCTACGAGAGAAGGCTCGTACCGTATAGCCCTTGGGACGCGTCGATAGGGCATGTTATGACTTGAACAACTCTTGAGCGATTGCTGTCCTCAAAAGATATTGGACTCTTTCACGTCTTGAAAACAGGTTACCCTAACCATAAAATATGGTTATCCTTATTTCTTGAGGGTGCTAGGAACCAGCTCAGAGATGACAACAGAGGCAGGAGTTCTCCAGTGGGAAAACGCGGCGCACGACGAGCAGCACATACCCCTTTAGGTTACGCCTGGGAAAAATACCATAACGGACAAAGATTCTTCCGCATACAAGATTATCCAAAAGCAATTCTCTGCTTTGAAAACGCTCTCAACGACTTTGTCCAACTAACAGATCAAGAAGGCGAAGCCACCTGTTGCTCAGCCCTAGCTGCAGCCTACGGCAATAACAACATGTACGAATTCGCTTTACCTTTTGCTCAACGAGCTATTAGCCTCTTTGACCTACTAGGGCGGCAAGAAAAAGTTGCCTCTCAACGTCAGAGTCTTGCACTCATCTATTTAGGTTGCGAACAAACAGAACAAGCTGAACAATGCTACCGTCAAGTTATCGACGACTTTGAAAATATCAAATATTTTGAAGAAGCAGGACGTAACGCGCACACCTTAGCTAATATGCTGGCACATCGACAAGAACTCGACCAAGCGCGACGTCATTTTCATCGAGCAATTGGGTTGTATTATCAAGTGCCACGAGAAGCTGTAGAACATACACAAGCTATAGCGTTGATGCAGCTTGCTTTCCTTGAAAAACTGAGCGGAGACTACGACGCTTCAAAACTGCTCTACACAGAAGCTCTCGAAATCTTTGAACGATACCAGTCGTATTGGGAGGTCGGAACCTGCTACGAAGGGCTAGCTATCGCAGAATATAGTACTGGTGCTCCTCACGTGGCTGTTGTTCACGCAAAAACAGCGCTCGACGTTTTTCAACAGCACGGGTTTAGAGAAGACGCGCTACGTGCTCGTATCAACTATCAAGCCGTGCAAATAGCCATCGAAGATTTATGCAGACAACATCAAAATGACGATACATAAATTAATATGACGCCAGATAACAAATATCTAACATCGTGTGAGTTGCGGATGTTTTTCCTAGCGAAACTGTGCAATAATCAAAAGCGCAATAACAACATCGTGCTCCGGGACCCGGTGAAAATCCGAACCGGCGGTGATAGTCCGCTAACTTACCTCAAAGATTACTCTTTGCGATAAGCCTGATTGGTGAAATTCCAATACCGACAGTACAGTCTGGATGGAAGGTAGCACGAGCAAAACGGCGTAGAGACACTCCTATATCCAAAGTGCCTCTACAAGAACTCTATGTAAATACGCCCTCATCACATCAAGGGCGTATTCGATACGAGATAAACCCCGCTTTGTTCTTCCCGGAGCCTCCGCGAAAGGGAAAAACATGGATTTTCTGCGGTGGCTCTTCGACGCACAACTTCACATTGGCGATCAAACGCTTCTAGTGCGCGAAGTCCTCGGTAACATTTTTGGTCTAGCCTCAGCCTTGGGCGGCATGCGCCGTAAAGTCTGGGCATGGCCAGTTGGAATAGCGGGTAATCTCTTACTCTTTACCGTATTCCTTGGAACATTCTTCGGCTCCATCAACACCATCAACATGCTAGGACAAGCCGGACGACAAGTCATGTTCATCATCGTCTCTATCTGGGGATGGTACCGGTGGAAAACATCAAAAGACAACGGCTCTTCTGCTGTCATCCCCACCTGGGCGACAGCAAAAGAACGTACTCTGCTTATCATTGGTATGCTTGCAGGGACAGCAGCCCTTACCCCTATCTTTAGGGCACTAGGCTCATACGAACCCGTGTGGTCTGATGCATGGATCTTCACAGGTTCCCTCCTTGCCACCTATGGTATGGCCAAAGGATGGGTTGAATTCTGGCTCATCTGGGTAGCCGTAGACATCGTCGGTGTCCCACTTCTTTGGTCTGCCGGATACTACGCAACAGCACTCATGTATGTCTTTTACGGTGGGTTCACTCTCATGGGATTCTTCGTTTGGTGGCGCGCTCGCAACCGTGAAGCAGCTCAAATCGCGTTGGAAACACAATTTCCTGACCCAACTGTCGATAGAATCCGCACCTAAAGTCAAGAACTTACTCGTTCTATACTTTTAGAGGTTGAGGGTGGTCGCTTCCACAGCGTTGGAAGCTACCACCCTCAACTCTTATGACAAAGTAACCACATCAGAAAACTGCCTAGTTCTGATGTGAATAAAATAGTAATGGTCATCATACTGTTCTATAGTCGCGGGTGCGCCTCTTCTGAGACAAACTGTCTTAGAGTGGGAAAGGTGAAAAACTTTGAATCTCTCTTTGCTGAACTCACCGAAAAAGCTCGTATGCGCCCAGAAGGCTCTAAAACCGTTGAAGAGTTAGACCGTGGTGTGCATGGTATTGGCAAAAAAATTGTTGAAGAAGCTGCTGAAGTGTGGATGGCTGCCGAGTACCAAAGCGATGCAGAATTTGCAGAAGAAGCATCTCAGCTGATATATCACCTTCAAGTGATGATGATTGCCAAAGGCCTCACCCTCGAAGATGTCTATAAATACCTCTAAAACCATTCATAAGGATGTTCCATGTTACGTGTAGCTGTACCCAATAAAGGATCTTTATCTGAAGCGGCGAGCCGTATGCTCAAAGAAGCCGGCTACCTGCAACGTCGTGACAGCAGAGAACTCGTCATCGTTGACCAAGAACATCACATTGAATTTTTCTACCTACGACCTCGCGATATTGCAGTGTACGTCGGTAAAGGAACCCTCGACGTCGGTATTACCGGACGTGACCTACTACAAGATTCTCAAGCATCAGCGATTGAGAGTCTTGCCCTCGACTTTGCAAAATCAACATTCCGTTTTGCTGGGCCACAAGGACAATTCCAGAATATTCAAGAACTTGCTGGTAAGCGTATCGCAACGTCTTACGCTCAGCTTGTTCGTCAATATCTACACGAACAAGGTATTGAAGCTAACATAATCCGTTTGGATGGAGCCATCGAATCTTCAATTCGGTTAGGTGTAGCTGACGCTATCGCAGATGTTGTTGAAACAGGAAACACTATGAGGGCCGCTGGTCTTGAACCTTTTGGTGAACCGCTGATGCACAGCGAAGCTTTACTGATTCGCCGTCAAGAAGTTGAAGATACACACGGACTTGAACGGCTCATTAGCCGTCTTCGTGGAGTTCTCATTGCACGCCAATATGCTCTTGTCGACTATGACATCCCTGAAGCATTATTACCGCAAGCATCCGCTCTCACACCAGGTTTAGAAGCCCCGACTATCTCGCCTCTTGAACGAGAAGGGTGGGTTGCTGTGCGATCTATGGTTTTGCGTCAAGAAACCAATAACATCATGGACCAGCTATACGATATTGGTGCGCGCGCTATTCTCGTCTCTCCGGTACAGGCGGCACGTCTCTAACCCACCCTACACAATGTTGAGGACGCTCTTCTTCGTAAGCTGAAAGCTTCAACCCTTCATAGTAGGTAACAGAACAAGGTAAAGGAACAAATAATTCTATGGGCGTTGCTATCCGAGTGATTCCATGTCTTGACGTCGATCAAGGACGAGTGGTTAAAGGGGTTAACTTTGAGGGGCTACGCGATGCTGGCGACCCCGTCGAATTAGGCGCCCAATATAATGAAGCAGGTGCCGATGAGCTCACATTCTTAGATGTTACGGCCTCAACTGCTGATAGAGAAACAACATTTGACGTTGTACAAAAAACAGCAGAAACTGTTTTTATTCCGCTGACCGTTGGCGGGGGAGTCCGAAGCGTAGACGATGTCGATAAGCTCCTGCGGACCGGTGCAGATAAAGTATCTATTAACACTGCAGCCATTAATAATCCCCAACTTATTAACGACATTGCTGAACGTTTCGGCTCTCAGGTGCTTGTCTTATCAGTAGATGCTAAACAATCTGAAAACACTCCTTCTGGATACGAAATTACCACTCACGGTGGTAAAACAAGTACCGGAATTGACGCCTTAGAATGGGTTGCCGAAGCTGAAAAACGTGGTGTTGGAGAAATCTTATTGAACTCTATTGACGCTGACGGAACGAAAACAGGCTTTGACATTCCTATGATTCAAGCTGTTCGATCCGTGACAAAACTTCCGCTCATTGCTTCTGGCGGGGCTGGCGCACCGGAGCATTTCCCACCCGCAATTGAAGCTGGTGCAAATGCTGTTCTTGCGGCGTCCATCTTCCATTTTGGTGAGGTGAGCATCGCTGAAGTTAAAGATGCTATTCGAGACGCCGGATATGATGTTCGCTAAAAAATGAGGTTAGGAAAACTGAATAATGGACAGCTCATACTCATCTGAAAAAACTGTACCTGAAGAATATATAGCGAACCTAAGCTATAACGATCAAGGTCTCATTGCCGCAATTATCCAACAATATGACACCGGCGAAGTACTGATGTTGGGGTGGATGAACCAAGAAGCTTTACGACGGACACTAAACGAAGGACGGGTCACGTTCTGGTCTCGCTCTCGCCAACAATACTGGCGCAAAGGTGACACCTCAGGACACTACCAATATGTTAAGTCAGTATCAGTAGACTGCGATAAAGATGCTCTCCTTCTACAAGTTGACCAGATAGAAGCAGCCTGCCATACAGGACAACGGACGTGTTTTTTAACAGGGGGAGAACTTCCTGCAACCGTCCTGTCAACACCGGCCGCACAATAATAAGCTATGTTGAAGGGTTCTGCTAAGACCTTCAAAAGACTTACAATAGCGATACACCATCTTCCAGCTAAAACCAACGCAGAGGACTTCACCGCAGATGCAAGATATGGGCATTATTTCCCCCAGCTTTGAACAATTTCAAACGTTAGCGAAGACTCGTCGTGTTATCCCTGTCTACACTAAGATTCTGGCAGATTCACTAACACCTATCGGACTTTACCGTGCTTTGGTGCTACGTGAAGGAAAAGCACAACCTGGAACATTCTTACTTGAATCAGCAGCAGAAAATGCTCAATGGTCACGCTACTCATTTATCGGTGCTTATTCGCGCGCAACCCTAACCACCTCTGAAGGAAAAGTATTTTGGCAAGGTGAAACACCAGCAGGATCGCCAACTGACGGAGACCCTGTCGAAGCCATCCAAAAAACCCTCAAAACATTACATACCGAACGTTTTGACCATCTTCCCCCACTCACCAGCGGACTGGTCGGCTATCTTGGGTGGGACGTCGTACGACACTGGGAAAACCTCCCACACCGACCACAAGACGACATTCAACTACCTGAATTCGCCCTTAACCTTGTCTCAGACATGGCAATACACGATAACACTGACGGTACCGTAACCCTGATTGCCAACGCCATTAACTTCAACGGTACCGACGATAACGTTGAACAAGCCTACGAAGACGCTGTCGAACGCGTCCACCGTATGCTTGATAAACTTTCACAACCTTTAGAACGTTCAACCGTATCTGAACTACATGGCACCAATAACGTTGAACATACGCTCGCCCAAACTCAATGCTCTATGACAACAGAAGAATTCCTCAACGTCGTAGAACAATCCCGCCAAAACATTATCGACGGCGACGTATTCCAACTCGTTCTTTCACGTCGATTCACCGTAGAGAACCACGCAGAACCACTAGACGTCTACCGGATGCTACGCCAATCTAACCCCTCGGCATACATGTACCTATTCAACTTTGAAGACACGGAAGGACAGCCTTTCCATATCGTTGGTTCATCACCAGAAGCGCTAGTAACCCTCAAAGACGGTGTTATATCGACACACCCCATCGCTGGTTCACGTCCACGTGGCGCAAACCGCGAAGAAGACCTCAAACTCAGCGAAGAACTCCTTGCAGACCATAAAGAACGTTCAGAACACCTCATGCTCGTTGACTTAGCACGC
Source organism: Rothia sp. P7208 (assembly GCF_048512915.1). Taxonomy (NCBI): domain Bacteria; kingdom Bacillati; phylum Actinomycetota; class Actinomycetes; order Micrococcales; family Micrococcaceae; genus Rothia; species Rothia sp. P7208. The sequence continues at coordinate 112,056 of NZ_JBLXXW010000003.1, read as the reverse complement.
AACGACCTCTCCCGTGTAGCAGTACCCGGATCAGTAGCTGTAGAACAGTTCATGGAGATTGAACGTTTCAGCCACATTATGCATATCTCCTCTACCGTCACTGCACAAAAAGGAGAAGACTACGACGCCTATGATGTTCTTCGCGCAACGTTCCCCGCAGGCACACTTTCAGGCGCTCCCAAACCACGTGCTATGCAACTGATTGACCAATACGAGCCTCAAAGCCGTGGAGTGTATGGGGGAGTGTGCGGATATTTTGACTTTGCTGGCAACATGGACATGGCCATTGCTATTCGCACCGCTTTACTCAAAGGCACACGCGCCTATATACAAGCAGGAGCAGGACTCGTTCTAGACTCTGACCCATCATCTGAAGAACAAGAAACCTGTCATAAAGCAGCAGCACCTTTGCGCGCCGTTGCGTTAGCAGCTGGAATGAAAAGACTCTCTACACGAGCTCAACAGCTAGATAACTGAGAGATCACCTATGCTGACTTCTTTATACACTCGTTTAAACCTCGCTAAAACAACATTTCTAACGCTCATATGTGCAGGTATCACCTTCGGCGCAACCTTACCTAGCTGGATTGACATTCGCATCAACACCGCACTGATTGCTTCAACAGTGCAGGTTGCCGGTTCAGAGGCAGCCCCCGCCGTAAGTTCCCTCTCCCTCGTAGCTTTAGCCGGCATGCTCGTCATTCGTTTAGCCTCTACACGAATTGCGCGTATCGTCGCCATCTTACTGTCCCTGACTGGTATTGGAATGTGCGCATCCATCATTTCAGTACTCCTGGACCCTACTTCTGCTTCGACAACACCAGTAGGAAAAGCTACCGGACTATCGCAGGTCGCAGCAGATTACACCATCACCTTCTGGCCCTGGGTGTCTTGTCTTGGCGCAATCCTCATTACCCTTCTTGGACTATACCTGTTCCTAGCACTGGCACATTGGCCGAAGAAAAGAAAATACGATAGAACAACCCAACCCGTCACTGACGAAATAGACGACATTGATACTTGGGATTCTCTCAGCGCTGGGAATGACCCCACGGCAAAAAAGCTAAGAGAAAGCTAAGAGTAGAGGGTAAAACCACGCAACATAGCGCATAAATCTAAGCTGTTATTGACACTATCGACTAGAATCATCAATAGGTTTATTTCCTCCGCAAAGAGGAACACACACGTACAAGGAGAAACAATGGCTAAAGAGCAGATCGTGCTTTCACCAGAGATTCCATACCCCAACCACGGAAATACCGTTGCTTCATGGGGAATGTTCTCTGTGATGATTCTCGGTGCACTCATCTCTGCACTAGGCTTTGACTTTGGACATCCATTCTTTTTCTGGCTTGGTCTTGGAGTAATCGTCCTCGGCGCATTCGTCGGTTGGGCTCTCAAAGCTGCCGGCTACGGTCAAGGTGGGGCAAAGACTAAATACACCGGACACTAAAAGTTCCGTATATGACCTCTTATATAAGCGTCTCGCACTTGGCGGGACGCTTATTTCATAGGAATTACTATCACCAACCAATAACTATTCTTTTTTCTGATGAAGGAACACTGGCATGGCAACAGTCTTAGAAAACATCATCACAGGTGTACGTGAAGACCTCAAAGAACGCATAAAACATACCCCGTTAGAACAGATACAACGCCAAGCCCAAAACCAAAAACCTGCACTAGAAGCGCTAAACTATCTACGCCCCACCAACACCTTTAACGTCATCGCAGAAGTCAAAAGAGCCTCTCCCTCTAAAGGAGAACTCGGAGAAATCCACGACCCCGCCGCCCTCGCACAAGCCTATGAACGTGGGGGAGCTAGTATCATCTCCGTTCTTACTGAACAACGACGCTTCAAAGGAACACTCAACGACCTCAAAACAGTACGCGAACACGTTAACATCCCCATACTACGCAAAGACTTCATCATCGACGAATACCAGATTTGGGAAGCACGAGCCTACGGCGCTGACCTCATCCTCCTCATCGTCGCAGCACTGGATGACCAAACACTCAAAGAATTTCTAGAACTCACCCATAAACTAGGGATGAGAGCACTCATCGAAACACACACACCAGAAGAAATTGAGCGCGCCAAAACACTAGGAGCCCACATCATCGGTGTTAATGTACGAAACCTCAAAACTTTAGAAGTCAACAACTCACACTTTGCAGAACTAGCCCAACTACTCCCTCAAGACGCTGTCATCATCGCAGAATCTGGTGTCTCCACAGCCCAAGATGTTACAGACTACGCATTACACGGGGCACAAGCCGTCCTCGTCGGAGAAGCACTCGTTCGTTCCGGAGAACCCGAAAACACTGTCCGAGAATTCAAACAAGCCGGACACACCGGACGTACACAATACCTTCAACAGCAGAACGCCTAAGACCCAACTCACTCAACAGCTCTATAACAGAAAACGAGGCATAACGGTGACAAACCAACTTGCAGATAACTTTTTGAAAGGGAACTCTTCATCCCTCAAAAATGCCCCCGGCCCTTACTTCGGTCAATACGGTGGTCAATGGATGCCCGAATCTTTAATGATGGCAATGACCGAGCTAGAAGAAACCTTCGAATCTGCAAAAAATGATCCAGTATTTATGGCAGAATTCCAACGCCTCAGCCACGAATACTCCAACCGCCCCTCGCTACTGACCGAAGTACCACACTTCTCAGAGCACGCTCACGGGGTACGTTTCTTCCTCAAACGAGAAGACCTCAACCACACTGGTTCACACAAGATTAACAACGTTATTGGCCAAGCGCTCCTAGCACGACGCATGGGAAAAACACGTCTCATCGCAGAAACAGGAGCCGGACAACACGGTGTAGCAACAGCAACAGCCGCCGCATTATTCGGCATGGAATGCGTCATCTACATGGGTGAAGAAGACACCGAACGTCAATCCCTCAACGTGGCACGCATGCAACTTCTTGGGGCACGAGTTATCGCCGTTCAAAACGGTTCACGAACCCTCAAAGACGCCATTAACGAAGCACTACGCGACTGGGTAGCAAACGTCGACAACACCCATTACCTCCTTGGAACAGCAGCAGGAGCACACCCTTTCCCCGCCATGGTGCGTTTCTTCCACGACGCCATCGGCACCGAAGCCCGAGAACAAATCCTCGAAGCCACCGGAAAACTTCCCGACGGTATCGCAGCATGCGTTGGCGGAGGCTCCAACGCTATTGGAATGTTCCACGCTTTCCTTGACGACCCCGATGTAAAAATCTATGGCTTTGAAGCAGGCGGTGACGGTATCGATACAGACCGCCACGCAGCAACCATTAACCTTGGAAAACCTGGCATGCTTCACGGCGCGATGACATACCTGATGCAGAACGAAGATGGACAAATCATCGAGTCTCATTCTATTTCTGCAGGCCTTGATTATCCCGGCGTCGGACCTGAACACTCCTACCTTAACGATATTGGTAGAGTCAGCTACCAGCCCGTTACCGACACCGAAGCCATGGACGCATTACAGCTACTATGCTGTACCGAAGGTATCATTCCTGCTATCGAATCTGCCCATGCGCTCGCTGGCGCTCTGCGCGTTGCACACGAATGGGCTGCCAACGACCCTGAAACTGCTTCCGACAAAGTGATGGTGGTATGTCTTTCAGGTCGTGGCGATAAAGACATGGGAACAGCCCTAGAATGGTTCGGCCTAGGTAAAGCCATCCCTTCATCATCTTTAGTGACTGGAAATAAAGAAGCTATGCACGAAGCGCAGCGCGTAGAGAGCGAGAACAACTAATGACGTATCGTGATTATCTATCAGAAGGCGTTCGGTATTCTGTACATCATAATTCTTTTCCGCCGGCTCCAGCTGGGTCGGCGTTGAAACGACGCCTTGAAGAATGCCGTGAACAAGGACGTGCTGCCCTCATCGGTTACTTACCGGTAGGCTACCCCACCGTTGACGAATCCATTCAGGCTGCTATTGCGTTAGGACGTAACGGTGCAGACATTATTGAACTAGGTGTCCCTTATTCTGATCCAGTGATGGACGGCCCTGTTATTCAAAAGGCAACAGCACACGCCATAGAGAACGGATTCCGTCTAAAAGATGTGTTTCGTGCCGTACACGAAATTACTGAGGCCACCTCTGCTGTTGTCGTTGTAATGACCTACTGGAACCCCGTGTTAAGTTATGGTGTTGACGAGTTCGCTCGTGATCTTTCAGCAGCCGGAGGAGCTGGAATCATCACACCAGACCTCGTCCCTGACGAAGCCTCCGCATGGTTTGAGGCCTCCGAAAAGTATCAGTTAGATCGTATTTTCTTAGCTGCTATTTCTTCTTCTGACGAGCGTTTAGCGATGATTTCTCGTGCTTCTAGTGGCTTCGTGTACGCGGTCTCTGTCATGGGTGTGACGGGTATGCGCCAGTCCGTGAACAATGCTGCTTCTGAACTGGTGCAGCATTTACGTGAAGCGGACGCTCCAGCAGTTTGTGTTGGTTTGGGTGTTTCTTGCCGTGAACACGTTGAAGAAATCGGGCAATATGCTGATGGTGTGATTGTGGGGACTGCTCTTGTGAAAGCTCTAGAATCTGATGGCGTTGAAGGAGTCGCAGTTTTGATGCGTCAGTTAGCAGGTAAGAACGATGAATAATACGGTGTTAGAGGCTTCTATTCCGTCCCCATCTGTTAGTAGTTTTCATGTAGGTGGTCTAACCATTCATTTTTATGCTTTATGCATTTTGGTGGGTATTTTCTTGTGCTTGAAACTTACAGCCTACCGTTGGAAGTCATGGGGGCAAGATCCTGAACGTATCTGGGATATCGCGTTATGGTCTTTCCCCTTTGGCATCGTGGGTGCTCGAGCTTACCACGTGCTCATTACTGACCCTGCAAGTTATTTTGGTGCAGGTGTTAATCCTCTCAACGTCTTTAAGATATGGGAGGGCGGAATCGGCATTATGGGTGCTATTTCTTTAGGTTCTTTAGGTGCTTGGATTGCTTGTCGTCGTTATGGTATTTCTTTTGCGCTCTTTGCTGATGCTGTTGCCCCCGGTATTCTTTTAGCTCAGGCCTGCGGACGTTGGGGTAACTGGTTCAATCAGGAGCTGTTTGGCAAACCGACTACTTTGCCGTGGGGCTTAGAAATTTCTTCTCATTCTCCAAATTTTCCGCATCAATACCCTGCCGGTACGCTCTTTCACCCAACTTTTCTGTACGAATCGTTATGGAATCTTTGCGGTGTCATGCTCTTATTGTATTTAGGTCGTAAGTCGGTGCTTGTTTTAGGTCAGACTTTTTGGCTCTATGTGTTGTACTACGGTGTAGGACGTATCATTATCGAGATATTCTGGCGTATTGATACTCCTCATTATGTGCTGGGTCTTCGCGTTCATGTGTGGACTGCTGGTTTGCTGATTGTTCTTGGTCTTTGTGGTCTGATCATCGCTAAGAGGCGTGCTCGTCAGCGTGCTCTTATAGATGCGGCTCAAGGGGTCTAAACTTTAGCTCCGTAATATTGTTCTGGGAGAAAACCAGACGATGTCCTGCCCACAATATATGTTGTGGGCAGGACATCGTCTTTTAAGGTATAGAAGTTTTATGATGCGGTGAGGTGTACTCTGTTATTGGTCTGTTCAATGACCCGATAATCGTGGGTCACGACAATGGCAATCCCTCCGTTACGGCAATGTTCTTGAAGAAAATCGAGAACACATTGCGCGTGGTAATCATCTAATGCTGCTGTTGGTTCGTCAAGAAGGATTATAGGAGTCTCGCGGACTGCTGCTCGTATAATCCCGATAGGCTATTTGGTGATCTTATCGTTTGCTAGTTGGTAGGGGTGTTTTCGCTTTTTCTAGGGTTTTGGTTTAGGGATTTTATTGCTTGGGTTTTGCTGTTAAGGATTGCATCGATAACGGATATAACGGCTGCTCGTTCTGAATCAGTGAGGTCTTTTGCTCTTTCTGGGAGGATGAAAGGCTCTCCTCCTGCTGGTGGAAGTTGCGCTAGGAGGCGTAGCTGGTGGGAATCTAGCCCTAGGACTTCTGCGAAAGCGTCTAATACTTCGGGGTTAGGCTTAGCGGGAACTTTTCCCGTCATGTATCTGTGGGCAGTAGCTTTACTTACTTTGTAACCGTGTTTTTCGGCTCGTTTAGATATTTCCTGAGTTGAATAACCGAGGCTCTGGCAGGCTTCTTTGAGAGTATGAGAAAGACTATTCACAATCCTATTCTTAACGCAAAAACTTTATTGGACAAGACTTCTAGACAATTTTCCAGTTTTTGTCTCTGCCTAAAAACAGGAAAAATAAAAAATATGCTCTAAAGGTGGACAACCTATTACGAGTGGGTATATACAAGATTCTAGGAATCCCAAGAGATAGCGCTGAATCTTTAGGAGCTGCTAATGACCAAGCTGCTAACACCGGCTCAAGTATCTGAACTAACCGGCTTCAAAGAAAAAACCCTCGCCAACTGGCGTTCGCAAGGAAAACAACTGCCTTACTGCAAAATAGGGCGCTCAGTTCGTTATCGCGCCAGCGATGTTGAAGAGTGGATACGCAAAAATAAACCTAAAAAAGTCTACAAATAGGTATTATCTCATCGACGTAAGAAATAAGCCTCACTCTAAAATACCGAAGACATTACGGGCAGGGTACGTCCACCACACTACAAAAGAGTAATTCCCCGAGATACTCTTATCCCGTGATAACAATATATTTTGAGGACTGCTTACAGGGGAGAAGCTGTGCCACAACGGTCCAGCTAGAAAGATGAGCTGTGTTAAAACCCTCTGGACTTCCATAACGGTCTTGCCCATCACAAAAAATACTGTTGAGACGCCTTTATTTCACTGTGTACGTCTTATCGCTAAAAATAAAAATATCCGAGACATCCAACTATTTAACTATCAGATACTAAGCCGTCTCACTATCTGGTGCATTAACGCGAAGAATTACCCCTTTTGAAACAAAACAAGGCACAATAACTACCAGAAGATAGATAGAACACACCCAAAAAACTAGCGTCTTCTACCGGTGAACGTGAAAACGTAACAACATTGACTCCACCACACACAGGAATCAACTGCACCACAACAAATCCACCACTGATAACACCTATACCCATCAGTAAACGGAACATACCCCATCGCTGCAATGGCGCGGCTCAAAGACCTTTAACTCTTATCCCACACCCAAGAGTTAGAGCCTATGCGCATACACGATGCGGATATATCAAACTTTGTGCCGTACCACCACCGAAACCTCGCTCACACACGTACCCTAACGCATGTGAACGACCCGCCGTGGAGAGGAAAAGGCCTTTGAAAAACCCAACATCACACACCCCAACACAGAGCAAACACAACTCCACCACACCACCGTCACCCTTCCAAACATTTGCCGCAATACCTCAAGCGCAAGGGCTATACCACCCCGACAACGAAAAAGACGCCTGCGGACTAGCAATGGTCGCAACGATCAACGGTCAAGCCAGCCACGATATCGTTGACCACGCACTCACAGCACTGCGTCGGCTCGAACACCGAGGAGCCGTCGGAGCAGACGAAGGCACCGGCGACGGCGCAGGAATCCTCCTACAACTACCCGACACATTCTTCCGCGCCGTACTAGACTTCTGCCTACCAGAAACCGGAAAATACGCAGCTGGAACAGCGTTCCTCCCCGCTGACGAAGAAAACATCAGCGAATACAAACAATCACTAGAAGACATCGCCCACGCAGAAGGACTCAAAGTCCTCGGCTGGCGAGACGTGCCCACCAACCCAGAACTTGTTGGAAAATCAGCACGCGCCGTCATGCCTCACTTCGTACAGATGTTCATCGCCGAAGCAGAACCCGAAGAACACGACGCCGTTGCCGCCCCCTTCACCGGACATATCCCTATCATCGACCTCGACACAACATCCGCACAACAACAACTAGACCAAAAAGCTTTTCGTCTACGTAAACGCGCACAGCACAAGCTCGGAGTATATTTTCCGTCCTTCTCTACACGAACCATCGTGTACAAAGGAATGCTAACCACCGCACAACTAGAACCCTTTTATCCTGACCTCTCAGACCCCAGATTTCAGACAAAACTTGCTATCGTCCACTCACGATTTTCAACGAACACCTTTCCCTCATGGCCATTAGCGCAACCCTTTAGAACCATCGCACATAACGGCGAAATCAACACCGTCAAAGGTAACCGTAACTGGATGCGAGCGCGTCAATCACAACTCAAATCACCATTGTTAGGACGAAATCCCGAAGAATTATTTCCCATCTGTTCGGCGGGTGCTTCAGATTCTCAGTCTTTTGACGAGGTTGCAGAACTGCTGTTGCTCTCTGGGCGTAGCGCGCCACAAGTGATGATGATGATGATTCCTGAGGCGTGGGAAAAACACGAGGATATGGACGAAGACCTCCGAGCCTTCTACCAATATCATTCAACGTTAATGGAACCATGGGACGGCCCAGCAGCAGTAGCCTTTACCGATGGTACACGGGTTGGTTCTGTTCTTGACCGTAACGGGTTACGACCAGCACGCTACTGGGTGACTGATGAAGGTCTTGTTGTTCTTGCATCTGAAGTGGGCGTTATTGATATTGACGAGAAGAATATCGTTCAGAAAGGTCGAGTCAGCCCAGGAAAGATGTTCTTCGTCGATACAGAACAACAACGTATCATCTCAGATGAAGAAGTTAAAAAGAGCGTAGCGAATAGTCACCCATGGAAAAAATGGGCGTCAGAGTCCATTATCAATCTTGCCGATTTACCTGAACGTGAACATATTCGTTACCCTCGTTCATCAATGACTCTGCGTCAACAGACTTTTGGGTACACTACTGAAGAACTTAAAAAGATTCTTGCCCCGATGGCACAACATGGTGCAGAGCCTATTTACGCGATGGGAACGGATACTCCTATTGCGGTTCTTTCGTCACGTTCACGATTACTTTTTGACTATTTTGTGCAGTCTTTTGCTCAGGTAACGAATCCTCCTCTTGACTCTATTCGTGAAGAGCTTGTTACGTCCTTGAAGACGTCGGTGGGTCCTAATGGGAATATTCTTCGTAATGGGCGTGTACATACTCGTCATATTGGTTTAGATTTTCCCGTTATCAATAATGATGAGTTGGAAAAGATTGCTCACCTCACTGATGAGGATGGTATGGGTATTGCCCTGAAAGTTCGGGGTCTTTATAACCCTGCTGGGGGAGAAGACGCTTTACGTGCTCGGCTGAGTGAAATTTGTGAAAAGGTGTCTGCCGCTGTTAATCGCGGTGTGGAGCATATTATTCTTTCTGATCGTCATTCTAATGCGCAGTGGGCGCCTATCCCGTCGTTGCTGTTGACGGCGGCGGTTCATCATCACCTTTTGCGTTCTGCAACTCGTACGAAGGCTTCTTTGGTGGTTGAAGCTGGTGATGTTCGCGAAGTGCATCATATTGCTACTTTGGTTGGTTATGGTGCTTCAGCGGTGAACCCGTATCTTGCCATGGAGTCGGTGGAACAGCTGGTTCGAGATGGTGAGATTGAGTCAGTTTCTGAGGATGAAGCTGTTAAGAACTTGATTAAGGCTTTGGGTAAAGGTCTGCAGAAGATTATGTCGAAGATGGGTATTTCTACGGTGTCTTCGTATTGTGGTGCTCAGACTTTTGAAGCTTTGGGTTTGTCTGAGCGTCTTGTGAGCGAGTATTTTCCAGGGACTCATTCGCAGATGGATGGTGTGGGTCTTGATGTTATTGCTGCTGAAGTGAAAGCCCGTCATGACCGTGCTTATCCTCAAGATGGGGTAGCTGTTCCACATCGTACTTTAGAAACTGGTGGTGAATATGATTGGCGTCGTGATGGTGCCTCCCACTTGTTTAACCCTGAGACTGTTTTTCGTTTGCAGCATGCAACCAAAACGGGGCGCTACGATATTTTCAAGTCTTATACAGAACGTGTAAATGATCAGTCTAAAGAGCTGATGACAATACGTGGGTTATTGTCTTTGAAGCAGGATCGCCCTCCGATTGATATTTCTGAGGTAGAGCCGGTGAGCTCTATTGTGAAGCGTTTTTCGACGGGTGCGATGTCGTATGGGTCTATCTCTCAGGAGGCTCATGAGACTTTGGCTATTGCGATGAATGCTTTGGGTGCAAAGTCGAATACTGGTGAGGGTGGTGAAGATGTTGAACGGCTTCTTGACCCGCAACGGTGTTCAGCTATTAAGCAGGTTGCTTCTGGTCGTTTTGGTGTGACGTCTTTATACCTAACACACGCCCAAGATATTCAGATTAAGATGGCTCAAGGCGCTAAACCTGGTGAAGGTGGGCAGCTCATGAGTCAGAAAGTGTACCCGTGGGTGGCGAAGACCCGTCACGCGACAGCTGGGGTGACCTTGATTTCGCCACCTCCTCATCATGATATTTATTCTATTGAGGATTTGGCACAGCTGATTTATGACCTCAAACGTGCCAACCCGCAGGCTCGTATTCATGTCAAGTTGGTGTCTGAGGTGGGTGTTGGAACGGTTGCTGCCGGTGCAACGAAAGCTAAAGCCGATGTCGTGCTTATTTCTGGTCACGATGGTGGTACTGGTGCTGCTCCTTTGAACTCCTTGAAACATGCTGGAGCACCATGGGAGTTAGGTCTTGCTGAGGCTCAACAGACTTTGATGGTTAACGGTTTACGTGACCGCGTGGTTGTGCAAGCTGACGGGCAACTAAAAACCGGTCGTGACGTGATGATTGCTGCTTTATTGGGTGCAGAAGAGTTCGGTTTTGCAACAGCTCCACTCGTGGTGGAGGGCTGCATTATGATGCGTAAATGCCATTTGGATACCTGCCCAGTGGGGGTTGCGACACAGAACCCGACGCTTCGCGAACGGTACACCGGTAAAGCTGAGCATGTTATCAATTTCTTTAAATTTATTGCTGAAGAAGTTCGTGAATATTTAGCGCAGCTGGGATTAAGAAGCCTAGACGAGGCTATTGGACGCGCCGAACTTTTGGATACTTCTGCCGCTATCGAACATTGGAAAGCTGACGGTTTAGACTTATCGCCTATTCTGCGTTCAACGTTTGAAGAGTACGCGGGTCGGGGAGTGCGCCATAGCCGTGAACAAGACCATGAACTGGATGCTCATATCGACCACCATTTTATTCGTGCGGCTTCTGCCACTTTTGAGCACCGTCAGAAGACTCAAATCACTCGTGATGTGGTGAATACTGATCGTTCTATCGGCACAATGCTAGGACATTATGTGACGAAAACTTTTGGTACTGACTTATTAGAACCAGATACGATTGACCTTCATCTGAAAGGACATGCTGGTCAGTCTTTGGGTGCGTTTATTCCTCAAGGAATGACTATTCGATTGGTTGGTGACACCAACGATTACGCCGGTAAAGGCCTATCTGGTGGACGAATTATTATCCGCCCAGATGAGAACGCTCCTCTTATCGCTCATGAAAATGTTGTGGCAGGGAACGTTATCGGTTATGGCGCTACCAGCGGTGAACTGTTTATCCGCGGTGTTGTAGGTGAACGTTTCTTAGTGCGTAATTCTGGTGCTACTGCTGTTGTTGAAGGAATCGGTGACCACGGTTGTGAATATATGACAGGTGGCAGAACCCTGATTTTGGGTGAGACAGGACGTAACTTTGGTGCTGGTATGAGTGGCGGTTATGCATATGTACTAGATCTCAACATGAAGAATGTGAATAAAGATTCTCGTGAGCAGGGCGAACTATTGTTTTCCGCTTTATCTGAAACAGATTGTTCAGAGGTTCGCCAACTTTTGGAAGAACATGTGCAGCATACGGGGTCGCATCTGGGGCAGCAGCTTTTGGCAGATGAAGAGGACACCATGCGCCGTATCACGAAGGTTGTGCCGCGTGATTATGCGGCAGTTTTGAGTGTTCGTCAGGACGCTCAAGCTCAAGGTGAAGACCCTAACTCGATGGCTGTGTGGAAGAAGATTTTGGAGGTAACCCGTGGCTAATCCTCGTGGCTTTCTAGAAGTAACAACTCGTCAAGACCGACCTAAACGTCCTGTGCCTGTACGTATTATGGATTACCGTGAGGTGCAGGTTCACCCAAATGAAGCGGTGATTCGTCAGCAAACTTCTCGTTGTATGGATTGTGGTGTTCCGTTTTGTCACGCTGGGTGTCCTTTGGGAAATCTTATTCCTGAATGGAATGATTTGGTGTGGCGTGGTCGTACCCGTGAAGCGGTGGAGCGTATGCACGCAACAAACAATTTTCCGGAATTTACGGGACGCGTGTGCCCAGCTCCGTGTGAGTCTTCTTGTGTGCTAGGTATTAATCAGCCGGCGGTCACTATTAAACAAGCTGAGTATTCTATCGGTGAAGCTGGGTTTGCTGAGAACCTGATTGAGCCTATTCTTCCTGCACGTATGTTAGATAAGACGGTTGCTGTGGTGGGCTCTGGGCCAGCTGGGTTAGCGGCTGCTCAACAATTAACACAGGCTGGTTTTACGGTTGCTGTTTTTGAACGTGACTCTAAAATTGGTGGTTTGTTGCGCTATGGTATCCCTGATTTTAAATTAGAGAAATCTGTGGTGGAGCGCCGTCTTGCAGTGATGGAAGAAGAAGGCACTCGTTTCCGTCCCGGCATTAATATTGGTACTGATATTACGTGGGATGAGTTACGACGACGATATGACGCTGTTATTGTTGCGACAGGGGCAACAGCTCCTCGTTTACTGGATATTCCGGGCGCTGAGTTATCTGGTATTTATCCGGCAATGGATTATCTCAAGGACACGAATCGTTTTGTCTCAGGGGAGAGCTCTTCACTGAGCATTGACGTTACCGGTAAGAACGTGATTGTTTTGGGCGGTGGAGACACTGGATCTGACTGTATCGGTACGGCTGTACGCCAAGGAGCAGCATCTATTACGACTCTTGCGATTGGTGAACAGCCACCGCTTGAACGCTCTGATAGTGAACCATGGCCGATGTTTCCAAAAGTATTTGAGGTGTCTTCTTCTCACGAGGAGGGTGGAGAGCTTCGCTATTTAGCGTCAACCGTGGAGTTCGTTGGTGAGAATGGTGTTTTGACAGGTCTTAAAGTTGCTAAGACGCAGTACCTACCTGATGGCCGTCGTGTCCCTGAACCTGGTACCGAACATGTTATCCCTGCTGATATCGTGTTTTTGGCGTTAGGTTTTACGGGGCAAGATTCTCGAACTTTAGAAGAACAAATTGGTGCGTGCTATGACAAACGGTCAAATGTTGCACGAGATGAGAACTATATGACGAATGTTCCTGGCGTGTTTTCTTGTGGTGACGCTGGCCGCGGACAGTCTCTGGTGGTGTGGGCTATCGCTGAGGGGCGTGCAACAGCTGCCGCAGTTGAGCGGTATCTTACCGGTTCCACTTTCTTACCTGAACCGGTGTCTCCTCATGATCGCGGGTTTACGCTTCTTTAAGAGACGGTATAAATAAATCTATGTGGTGGGGTAAAAGATATCTCTTACCCCACCACATAGAGGAGAACAAACATTGTTATTGTTGAGTAGCTAACGTTTGTAGGACGTGCTCGACTAACGGTTTAACAGCTATTGGGTCAGAATAGTTTACTTTTCCCTGTTCAAAGCTTTTAAGCATTTGTTCTTGAGCCTGAGAGCGTTGAGGTTTTGCCGCTATTGCTGCACGTACCCCCATCATGAGCGTTTTATGTTTCATGCTGAGTTTGGTATGGTCTAGTCCTCCACGAAAATGGAAAATTTTAGCGTTCTCCGTTAACGTTTCGCCATAGTTCTTTATCACCATATTGTCTAACTTTTGGCGGCTACTACCTTCAAGCCCGTTAAAAGATACGGTAAAAAACACGCGTGGGACTGATCGCAATAGTTCAGCGTATTTTTGTGTTGTTTTTGCTCCTGTCAAAAATGTTCCATAGTCGCTAGCTCCGATAAGGACAATATCTGCTGATTGAATATTTTCTGCGCAGAGCTGTTCTGTAGCGCAAATCGTTACGTTGATAGTGTTGTCATGGTTAGTTAACGCTTCGGATATCCAGTGTGCATATTCTGTGGTGTATCCGTACTGGCTACCGGCTGAGATGAGAACACGTGCTCCCATGAGGATACGCGCCTTAGCTTTCTACGTTGGGGGAGAGATACCCTGCGACTGTTTCGACGAGGGGGAAGATGTCTTCACGGTTGGTGTAGTCTCCACCACCATTGTCGAAAGATTCAATCATCTGTTTGTCGTATTCGTTCGCGTGAGGCTTGAGACGATATGCGGTGCGAACTCCTGCTAGAACAGTTTTGTGAGTTTTCGTCATTTGGGAGAGGTCTAGTCCTCCGCGGAAGTGGTAGGTGGGGCAGTTTCCTGCGACGTCTTCTTTGTAAGATTTCATGACGCGTTTGTCGAGGTATTCACGCGGGTATACGGCTAGACCGTTGAAACATACGGTGAAGAAGACGCGGTGCGGAACTTTGAGCATTGCTTCACGGCGTTTGCGTAATGTTGGAGCGCCGGTGAGGAACCCTCCAAGGTAACTTGCCCCGACGATGAGTACGTCAGCAGATTCGATGAGCTCGTCGGTGGCTTCTGCAATGGGGCTGAGGCTAATGTTGGGGGACTGGTCGAGAGTTTGGAGTTCTTCTGCAATCCAGCGGCAGTACCGTTCTGTAAATCCGTAGTTTGAGCCGAAGAGGATAACGACGTTTTGGGTGCTCATGAGTCTCACGTTTCTTTCATGCCGGTAAGGCGTGGTTTGCGGTGCTTTTATATCTCAAGAATAAAACAAGTTGAACGGCGATGGAACATTTAACGAATAAGATGTGTGTTTTTGTGGGAAATGGGCGCTGGTTTTATGAGTTATTTTTCTCATTTCTGGGACAAAAAGAAGGTTTATGCCCGTATAATGAGGTATGCACCCGGAGAGATGCTAAGAATATCTGTGAATGTGTGGGAATGTTATTTTTTGTGGCTCATTGAACGCACTATCGCAAGATGTTCTATCATCCCCCTTGTTGTCGCACCCCCAAACTTACTAAGGTTGTATACATGAGACGCGCAAAAATTGTTTGTACTATTGGTCCGGCAATCTCCTCTGAGGAGAAAATTAAGGCAGCTATTGAAGCTGGCATGAACGTCGCCCGCCTTAACATGAGCCACGGCGACCACGATGTTCACACAAATTCCTACAAGAACATTCGTAAACAGAGCAAAGCGCTCGGTAAAAACGTTGCCATTTTGGCAGACCTACAAGGCCCAAAGATTCGCCTTGAAACCTTCAAAAACGGTTCTGAAGTTCTAGAACCTGGTGATACTTTCAAAATTACGACCGAAGACGTTGAAGGTACCAAAGACATCTGTGGTACTACCTTCAAAGGACTCCCTGGAGACGTCGCTCCCGGAGACACCCTGCTCATCGATGACGGAAAAATTCGTCTTGAAGCCATTGAAGTAACTGACACGACAGTAACAACACGCGTTGTTGTTGGTGGGCCTATCTCCAACAATAAAGGTATTAACCTTCCCGGTGTTGCGGTATCTATCCCCGCATTGACCGAAAAAGATGAACGCGACCTTCGCTTCGCTTTGAAACTTGGTGTCGACATTATCGCTCTTTCTTTCGTGCGCTCTGGCGACGACATCGCTCGTGTTCACGAAATCATGGACGAAGAAGGATTCCGCATCCCCGTTATTGCGAAGGTTGAGAAGCCTCAGGCTGTTGACAATCTTCAAGACATCGTCGATAAGTTCGACGGTATCATGGTCGCTCGCGGTGACCTAGGCGTTGAATATCCTCTTGAAGAGGTCCCTCTCGTCCAGAAGCGAGCCATCGAACTTGCTCGCCGTTGGGCTAAGCCTGTTATCGTGGCAACGCAGGTTCTTGAATCAATGATTCATAACCCCACTCCAACTCGTGCAGAAGCATCTGACTGCGCTAACGCTATCCTTGATGGTGCAGACGCCGTCATGCTTTCTGGTGAAACATCTGTGGGCGAGTACCCGATTATCACCATTCAGACCATGGCTCGTATCGTCAAATCCACTGAGGAACGTGGCTTGTATCGCGTGCCTGAACTAGGCACTTCTCCTAAGACTCGTGGTGGCGCGATTACTCGTGCGGCAGTGAACGTTGCTGATCAGCTCAATGTTGATTACATTACCGCGTTCACTCAGTCCGGTGATACGGCTCGCCGTCTTGCACGTTTGCGCCCATCGAAGCCTGTGATTGCGTTTACTCCTGATCCTAAGGTTCGCGCATTCCTTGCAATGCTTTGGGGTGTAGACGCGGTAGAAGCTGCGAGCGTTGCAAACACTGATGAGATGACAGGCCTGGTCGACCAGTACCTTTTGGCTCAAAAAATTGCTGAGCCTAATCAACTCATCGTTATGGCGGCTGGTTCGCCTCCAAGCGTTGCCGGCTCAACCAACATGTTGAAAGTTCACCGTATTGGTGACTTGGATGACGCTGGTGCTCTTCTTCCTGAAGAGAAAGAGAAACTCGGCCCCTGGGGTGAAGATTCCTAGCATCGTCACTCTCTAAGGTTTTATCCTGATACGAGAAGAAGCCCTGTCCTATGTTCTGTTTATGAGCGAGGATGGGGCTTCTTTCTGTTGTGTTGTGAGGCATTAGATAAAGTATTTTATGATTTCGACTCTTTCGATTTCACTTTTGCGTAGTGATGGTGTATCGTAGAGGAGTGCTCTTAGCGCAGATGCGCCCAAGTGGCGGAATTGGCAGACGCGCCGCACTCAAAATGCGGTTCTTAGGAGTGTGGGTTCGAGTCCCACCTTGGGCACACAATAAACCCTCTTCTCTCTTGTAGAAGAGGGTTTTTTATTGGTATCAACCCATCGGTAAGGTGTTATTTTGTGTTAGGGGAGAACGCTCTATTCTCAGAAAAACCTGTAAAGGGTAATTTTGAGGCTTAACTTTCTCTCTGTGAGATTCTCAATAGAAATATCTTTTGAGTCTACGAGAGATGTTTCACCGAAGGTGTGATTCCTCTACGTTTAAACTCTGCTTGAACTTCTGGGCGAGCGTCGATTGCTTCTAATGCTTCAACGGCGCAGTGGTATCCGGCCCATGTGCTGCCGTAGACGATAGGTTGGTGTTCTCTCCAGTTAACGTATAGTTCAGGGTCTATGGAGATAGCGTATTGGTATACGAGTTCAGCGACCCATAGGGCTGTTTCGCTGTCTCCTCCGCCTCCAGTATCGCAGTCGTGTTTTAGATGTTTGGGGAGCTTTTTTCTAACGTGTTGATTGAAGTCGTATGCGACGTTTTCGAGTTTATAGAGGTCCATACTCTTTTTGTCCCGCAAGTTAATTGATGTGTTAAGTTTTTTGAGTGATTTTATAAGTTTGAACTTAGCTAATAAGAATGGTATCAATTATCGCGATAATGGCAGCTCTTTCTGAATTTCTTTCTCAAAAGAAATACGAACATAAAAATATTTTTAAACATCTGTTCGTAATGCACCCACCAGCTGTTAAGACGACATCACAGCTACCGACCTTTGAGTTGCCTTTGCGTCAGTTTTCAGGTTGTTTTATCGTTGATGAGGTTACAGTGGTGAATATTACGGACTTTTTTCTTCACGTGCTGAACAGATAGCTAAGCAACGTGTCAAAATTATAAAGTAAAAGGGTCGGCAGAGAGCTAGGAGTTTGTATGTCAGAGAAGACATCTTCCACAGAGGAAACAACACATACCGTTATCGTCGCAGAAGACGAAGCGCTCATCCGTATGGACATCGTTGAGATTCTTCGAGGACAAGGATACGACGTCATCGCAGAAGCTGATAACGGAAAGACTGCTGTTGAACTCGCTGAGCGATACCGCCCTGACGTTGTCCTCATGGACGTAAAAATGCCCATTATGGATGGTATTACTGCTGCTGAAGAGATTACACAACGACAGATTGCTCCCGTTGTATTGTTAACCGCCTTTAGCCAAAAAGAGCTGGTAGATCGTGCCACAGAAGCTGGTGCAATGGCATACGTGGTTAAACCCTTTAGCCCAAATGAGCTCATCCCATCTATCGAAGTTGCGATGAGTCGTTATGAACAGATTAAGGCTCTTCAAGCTGAAGTTGAAAGCATTAAAGAACAGTTTGAAACACGGAAAGCTGTGGACCGTGCAAAGTCTTTGCTTATGACAAAGATGGGGGTAACAGAGCCAGAAGCATTCCGCTGGATTCAAAAAACGTCAATGGATCGACGTATCTCTATGCGTGAAGTTGCTGAGACTATCGTTGAACAAATGTCTAAATCATAGGTTTTACTAGACATAAAATCATGGTGGGGTTATCGCTTTTCAAATGAGCGATAACCCCACCATGTTGTGTTATGGGCAAAAAATTATTTTTGTGAAGGTTTTGTGCCAATACCCCATAGCGTAATAGCGCTACAGACTGCTAACGCAAACCACCAATAGCTTCCATGTTGCATCGCAGTAACAGCAACAAGAATGGTCAGGAGGAGAAAGACCATCCCAATTTTTTCCCGCATGGACGTTATCCTTTCTGAGCAGAATGAACGATGTTAGGAACAACCATATTAGTCATTCTGCCGCTGCTGATAAGCTTTCCATTCTCGTCGGTAATATCAATGTGGTGGACCAGCTGTGTTCTACCAAGTTTAACTGCGGTGCAGGTTCCTGTCACAAGACCACTGACGGCAGAGCGTAGGTGAGTAATGTTCAGTTCTGTACCGACTGCCATGGTTTTCTCATCAACAGCCATATTTGAGGCAAAGGAGCCAAGGGTTTCTAAGAATGCTGCGGATGCGCCACCGTGTAGCAGTCCTGCTGGTTGGGTGTTTCCTGATACTGGCATTGTTGCAACAGTTTTTTCTGCAGAGAGTTCAAGGAAGCGGATACCAAGTTTAGGGATAAGCTCTCCTAAACCTAGCGGACCGAAACGGTGTACTGAATCTTCCGGTATTCCATGCTCAATCAATGATGCGCGTACGTCGTGAGGTAATTCGTTCATAGTCTTCATTATGCTCTTTGTTTTTCTGAGGTGCTAGTGAACATAGGGGGAGTGAACGTGGTGTGAGAAAGAATAAGCGTCTAGGATAGAACCTGTGACTACACAAGAATCTGCTAAAAAAACTCAAAAACTTCTACTGATTGACGGTCATTCTTTAGCTTTTCGGTCTTTTTATGGGACTCCAGCTGATGTTTTCGTTAATGCTCAAGGACAGCACACAAATGCGGTTCATGGTTTCCTTTCAACGTTGTTGAGCCTTATTAAAAGTGAAGAACCATCGCATATTGTTGCTGCGTTTGATTTATCGGGTGGCACATTTAGAACACGTGAATATAGTGAATATAAGGGTGGACGTTCGGAGACTCCTCTCGAATTTTTTGGGCAGGTTGAGCTAATTCAGCGTCTTCTTGATTTGTTAAATATCCCTTGGTTAACTGTTCCTGAATATGAAGCAGACGACATTATTGCGACGTTGACAAAGACTGGCTGTGAGAGCGGATATCAAGTATCTATTGTCTCTGGTGATAGGGATTCTTTTCAGTTGATTTCTGATAACGTCACGGTACTTTATCCTGTGACGACGGGGCCGCAGAAAGGTATCCGTCCTATGGATGCGGCTGCTGTGCAAGAGAAATATCTTGTACCTCCTCATTTGTACCCCGATCTTGCCGCGTTGACAGGTGAGAAAGCAGATAACCTGCCAGGTGTACCTGGTGTGGGGCCTGGTTTCGCCGCAAAATGGATTAATGAATACGGTGATTTAGAGAGTATTTTTGCCCATGCTGACGAGATTAAAGGCAAAAAGGGTGAGGCGCTTAGGGAACATATTGAGGATGTGCGTCGTAACCGTCGTTTGAATCGTCTGGTTGATGACCTTGAACTGCCGCTTGAGTTATCGGATATGAGTGAGTATGGTCCGGAAGACCATCAACGTCTTGACGAATTTTTTGATGAGTTAGCGTTTAATTCTATTCGCCGTCGTGTGGGTGAGGTTTTCCCCGCCGCAGCGGAGCAGGGCACGACCGTATCTGCACTGTCTTTTGATACGACAGTTGAGACGTGCTCTTCTGATGAGGGAGATAAAGTTTTACGTCAGTTCTTGGACACGGCGACTGATGTTATTGCTCAGGTGGAGCGTTCAGAATCTGTGCCGGAACGTTTGAGCTGTGCTGTGACGTTATATCCTGTTGTTTCTGAGTCTGCTCAGCAGACGGGCCTAGCTCATGAGCGTGATCTTTTAGGTGCTGTTTTAGTTGCTGGAGCTTCTAGCGTATGGCTTGACTTTACTGCGATGAGCCCAGAAGTAGAGAGTGCTTTTGCTCGTTGGTTAGCAGATGAGTCTCAACCTAAGATTCTTTTCGACCTCAAACAGCACTATAAGACGTTGAACGCGCGAGGCTTTGACCTTGCTGGGGTTGTTGAAGACCCGATGCTGAGTTCTTATGTGTGCGGGTATATTCCTTCAGCCCGTAAACGTGATTTTGCGACGATGATGGATGCCTTGTGCCAAGAATATTTGGGGGTTTCTCTTCCTCAGGAGCCAGTATCGGAGGAGCCTCAAGCAGAGCTTTTTGTGTTAGAACCTTCTGTCCCCTTTGAGTATTGCGCTCTTGTTGCTCGCCATATTCAAGAGTTGGCGTACCGTTTGCATTATCGGATGGTTGATGATGAGCAGCTAACGCTTTATCAGGATATTGAGCTTCCTATGGCAGAGGTTTTAGCTCGTATGGAACAATCTGGTATCGCCGTTGATTCTGCAAAGATTTCTGAGCTTAAGGACTACTATGATTCTTTCGTACGTCAGGCAACTGACGAAGCGTATCGTTTGATTGGCCACGAAGTGAATCTGAGCTCTCCTAAACAGCTTCAAGGAGTTCTTTTTGAGGAATTAGGATTGCCCAAGACTCGCAAACTTAAGTCGGGGTATTCTACTGATGCTGAGTCTATTGCAGATTTGATGACTAAAGTGAATCCTGATACTGCCGGAGCGCAATTTTTGGCTGCGTTGCAGACCTATCGTGACTTTACCAAGCTCAAACAAACGGTTGAAGGTCTAGAAAAAGCGACGGCTGCTGATGGTCGGATTCATACGACTTTTCAGCAAAATGTTACAGCGACTGGGCGATTGTCTTCTACGGAACCAAACCTTCAGAACATTCCCATTCGTTCTGAGCAAGGACGTAAAATCCGTGGGGTCTTTATTGTTGATCCGCATTCTGTTGATGGAACATCATATGAGACTCTTCTAACTGCAGATTATTCGCAGATTGAAATGCGCATTATGGTGCATCTAGCTAAGGACGAGAAGCTAATTGAGGCTTATCAAAGTGGTGAGGATTTGCATCGCTTTGTTGGTTCAGAAGTATTTGATGTGGCTCCTGAAGAGGTGACATCACAGATGCGTGCCAAAGTTAAGGCAATGTCTTATGGGTTGGCGTATGGGTTGTCTCGTTTTGGTCTTTCAAAACAACTCGGTATTCCTGTTGATGAGGCTGGCGAGTTAACGGTGAACTATTTTAAACGTTTTGGCAATGTGGGGCGTTTCTTGCGTTCAACGGTTAAGCAGGCTCACCGTGATGGTTATACCGAGACGATGTTTGGACGCCGTCGTATTCTTCCCGACTTGGGCAGTTCAAATAAGCAACGTCGTGAGGCTGCTGAACGTGCAGCGTTGAATGCTCCTATTCAGGGCACTGCTGCGGATATTGTCAAAATTGCGATGCTTAATGTTTATCGTCGTCTTAATGATGAGAAGCTTAAGAGCCGTATGCTTTTGCAGGTTCATGACGAATTGATTTTAGAAGTTGCCTCTGGTGAGCTTGAACAAGCTCGCCGTATTCTAGGTGAAGAAATGAGCACGGCTGTGGAACTTTTGGTACCTCTTGATGTTCAGGTTGGTTCTGGTACTTCTTGGCAAGAGGCTGGACATTAGGGGAAGCGTTCTTTGGTCATGACTTCTATAACAAATTCGATGCCTTCGCGTTCTCCTCGGGATGTTGAGGTCATTTATTTACAGATGTTTTCAGATCCAGGGGAGTTTTCGGGGTTTCCTGAAGGCGTGTATGCTCAGCGGGTGATGTATCCTCAGCCGGAGTTTATTCGTTGGTTGTATAGCGTCGTTGGTGGGCCTTATTACTGGTACGAACGTTTAAGCTGGTCTCGAGAGCAGTGGGACGACGAACTGAGCGAAGTTGGCAGTGAACTATGGGTTCTTTATGTGGAGGGAACTCCTTGTGGCTATGCGCAGTTAGATACTCAGGTTATTCCTCGTTCTGATGATGAATTTGGCTCTGATGTGGAGCTGCTCTATTTTGGTTTGATGCAATGGGTGCATGGTAGGGGGCTGGGTAAAGCCTTTTTGGAGTATGTTCTTACTGCTGCATGGAAGATGTCCTCTTATCACGCTATACCTGAAGTGCAACGTGTGTGGGTGCATACATGTACTTTAGACGGCCCATATGCTCTGAAGAACTATTGTCGTAGGGGGTTTAAAGAGTATCGTCGTGAGGTCTACCATGAGCTAGTTTGTGACGTTCCGATGTCGTCGTGGGAGTCGATGTTTAGCCGTTGATAACGCAATGGGGAAGTAACATACCATATTTGTTGTGAAATAAACACCTGAAATAGTGTGGCTATGATTGACCATCTTGGGTGTAACCCCCTAGAATCAACGGTGTGGGCGTACTATGCGCTCACATAATTGTCCGAATAAACGCTTGGTACAGAGTGAACCACTCGTGGTGGATACTGCGTCGGAACCTGATGAGTGAAAGATATTTTTTATCAGAGGCTCAGAAGATATGTTTTGTATGCGGGGGACACCTGACTGTATCAACCTACCAAATCTATCCTATTGGAGCCCTTTACTATATGAGCACCAACACTCCTCAGGTTGCTATCAACGACATTGGAACTGAAGAAGACTTCCTCAAAGCCGTTGATGAGACCATTAAGTACTTCAACGATGGCGATCTAGTCTCCGGCGAAGTTGTTAAAGTTGACCGCGACGAGGTTCTTCTCGATATCGGTTACAAGACCGAAGGCGTTATTCCCTCACGCGAACTTTCCATCAAGCATGACGTCGATCCCGGCGAAGTTGTTTCCGTTGGTGACGAAGTTGAGGCTCTCGTCCTAACTAAGGAAGACAAAGAAGGCCGTCTCATCCTTTCTAAGAAGCGTGCACAGTACGAGCGCGCATGGGGCGACATCGAACAGGTTAAGGAAAACGACGGTGTCGTTACCGGTACTGTTATCGAGGTTGTCAAGGGTGGTCTTATCCTCGACATTGGTCTTCGTGGCTTCCTCCCTGCATCTTTGGTTGAGATGCGTCGCGTTCGTGACCTTGCACCTTATATCGGTCAGGAAATCGAAGCAAAAATTATTGAACTTGATAAGAACCGTAACAACGTTGTTCTTTCTCGCCGTGCATGGCTTGAACAGACTCAGTCTGAGGTTCGCTCCACCTTCCTTAACCAGCTCGAAAAGGGCCAGGTTCGTAACGGTGTTGTATCCTCTATCGTCAACTTCGGTGCATTCGTTGACCTTGGTGGCGTAGACGGTCTTGTCCACGTTTCTGAGCTTTCTTGGAAGCACATCGATCATCCTTCTGAGGTCGTTGAGGTTGGCACCGAGGTTACCGTTGAGGTTCTCGAAGTTGACCTTGACCGTGAGCGTGTTTCACTCTCCCTCAAAGCAACTCAAGAAGATCCTTGGCAGGCATTTGCTCGTACTCACGCTTTGGGTCAGGTTGTTCCTGGTAAGGTCACCAAACTTGTACCATTCGGTGCATTTGTTCGTGTTGAAGATGGCATCGAAGGTCTCGTTCACATCTCTGAACTTGCTGTTCGTCACGTTGATTTGGCTGAGCAGGTTGTTTCTGTTGGTGACGAACTCTTCGTTAAGGTTATCGACATTGATCTTGACCGTCGTCGTATCTCCCTCTCCCTCAAGCAGGCTAATGAGGGCGTAGATCCTGAAGGTACTGAGTTTGATCCTGCACTTTACGGCATGGCAGCTGAGTACGACGAAGAGGGCAACTACAAGTACCCTGAAGGCTTCGACCCTGAGACCAACGAATGGCTTGAAGGTTTTGAAGCTCAGCGTGCAGCTTGGGAACAGCAGTATGCTGATGCTCAGGCTCGCTGGGAAGCTCACAAGGTACAGGTTGCAAAGGCTCTTGAAGCTGACGCAGAAGCTATTGCTAACGCACCTGCTGAGCCTGCTGCTGAGGTTGAAGCTGCTCCTTCTTCCTACTCCTCTGATAGCAAGTCAGAGTCCGGTACTCTTGCTTCTGATGAGGCTCTTGCAGAACTTCGCAAGAAGCTCACCGGCAACTAATTAAGTCTTTATGAGGGGTTTACCTCTCATAAGTCCTTGATCAAAGGTTGTTCTTCCTACCTTACTGGTAGGAAGAACAACCTTTTATTTTTTTCTTGAAAAAGCTGGGAGTTCAGGAGTATAGTACACCTTGTTAGTGATGGGCGACATAAGCCGCCTCTTGCCAGCTAAATATACATAGCGAATAAATCTTTCATATCAAGGGATGATAAGTGATGGCAAAGAAACTCGAAAACAAGGTTGCTTTAATTACTGGAGCTGCTCAAGGAATGGGAGCTGCTCATGCGCGTTTATTCCACGAAGAAGGCGCTCGTGTAGTAATCACTGATATCAATGCCGAAGAAGGTGAAAAATTAGCGGAGGAATTAGGTCAAAACGCTTTGTTCTTGTCCCATAACGTTACTTCTTCAGACGATTGGGAACGTGTTATTGCTGAGACCGAAAAACACTTTGGCACTTTAGATATTCTGGTCAATAACGCCGGTATTACGATGGCGAAGTCACTATTTGATGTGAGCGTTGATGAGTATACAAAGATTTTTAATATTAATCAGCTCAGCGTATTTCTTGGAGTAAAGTACGGTGCTTCATTGATGAAGAAAAATGGTGGCGGAAGCATTATCAATATTTCTTCTATCAACGGCTTAGTGGGTGGTGCAGTCGGATACACCGATACTAAATTTGCTGTGCGTGGTTTGACTAAAGCTGCTTCGTTGGAACTTGCCCATCACGGTATTCGTGTGAACTCTGTTCACCCCGGTGTTATTGCGACACCGATGATTATGCAAGAAGATACGATGGCTGCGGTTAAAGAGTTTGAGAAGACTATTCCTCTGGGACGTATCGCTCAGCCAGAGGAAGTTTCTAAGACTGTTCTCTTTCTTGCAAGTGATGATTCTTCATACTCAACTGGCTCAGAATTTATCCTTGACGGTGGCTTAACTGCCCGATAAATCATATAGAGATAAGGGTGCTCTTTGATGATAGCGGTCAAAGAGCACCCTTATCTCTACGCTGTCATGTTTTACGGGGTGTCTACCCATATTGAGCCGTCCCAGCTGAGGGACTCTTCGCCAGCACTGATGTGGGCAATACATTCTTTGAGGTATTCTACTTTCTCTGCCGTCACACCAACGCTCATGTAGGCTTTTTCTGCGTCGTATTCGGTATCAATGATATGAAATCCTAGGTGTCGTATTTCATGATCGCGTTGTCCGACGAATGCATGTGAAACAGGAAGTTTTGCACACAGCAGTTTTTGACGCAGAAGAAATTCTGAGCTGTCAAGAACATGAGTGACAGCTTCAGAATAAGCTCGTGTAAGCCCACCGGCACCTAGTTTAAGCCCGCCAAAATATCGTACGACAACAACACAAATATCTGAGATAGGGGCTTTTTGTGCCGTGTCTCGTGCAAGTATTGCTTGGAGCATCGGTATTCCTGCTGTACCTGCTGGCTCTCCATCATCAGAGGATCGTTGGATATCGCGATCTGCTCCAATCACAAACGCTGAGCAGACGTGTCGTGCATCGTGGTAGCGTTTTCTTAGAGAAGTAATGAACTCTCGTGCTTGGGTTTCGTTTTCAACGCGAAGAGCGAAACCCAAGAAATTGCTTCTTTTAATTTCAAGATCAGCACGGTATTCATGTGCGTGTTTTGCTAGAACAGTGTATCGGTGAGCACGAGTATGGTCTGTTGTCTGCATCTAAAACATTTTACTGCACACGATGAGAACGCTCGTTTTCTGTGTAATGTTTGGCTGTAGTGTTCTGAGATGTGTTTTTGGTGTGCGGATGAGGTAGAACATGAACATCACGTACTCATAGTCGTTACGATAGGTTAGAGAGTAGCTGTATGGGTGTGTTGATTGAGAGGAGAAAAATGTTAAGGACTGCTTTAACGGGTGGAATTGGTGCTGGAAAATCTACTATTGCGCAGATTTTTTCCTCCTATGGGGCTCATATTGTTGACGCTGATGCTTTAGGGCGTGAGCTTATGCAGGCGGGGGGGAAGACTTTTGACGAGGTTATTCGTCTTTTTGGCTCAGATATTCTGTGCGAAGATGGGTCGTTGAATCGTGGGCGTTTGGCTCAGAAAATTTTTTCTGATGAGCAGTTACGTGAAACTCTTGAGCGTATTATGCACCCTGCTATTCGTGAACGTGCTGTAGAGAAAATTGCGAATATTCGTCGTATTTATGGTGATGATGCTATCGTCATTGAGGATATTCCACTTTTAGTAGAGACTGGGCAATATCATCATTTTGATAAAGTCATTGTGGTTTATGCTGATCTTCCTGTACGCCTTGAGCGTCTGAAAAAGTATCGTGGGATGTCTCGAGAGGATGCTTTGAACAGAATGTCAGCTCAAGCTAGTGACGCTCAACGGGCAGAGGTCGCTCATTGGGTTATCGACAATTCGGGTGATATTGCTGACACTAAACAGCGTGTTTTGGAGGTTTGGGAGGGGCTTTTAGCCTCTTCTGACGCCAAAAATAATCAGTAGTGTTATATTTTATAGAATTGTTATAATTCCTAGTCAGATGCTTTCTATTGACTCTAAATAGTCGGAATAAAAAGTCATATTTAACATTTCTTTGTAAAATATGCGTACTATTAAATACGTTGTCCTCTCTGGATGAATTTGCGGTGAGGTGGAATCAACGAGCGCCGCAAAGTACGCACATATCCACCGGGTTTTTGCTGTGTTGAGCAAAATACACAACAGACTAGGGCTTAGAACAAGCCCTCCTATTTTCTTTATGTCAGCAGCATTTATTATGCTTTTTACTCTGGCAATGGTTGTTTTCCCAAAGCCTATGGCTGAGATTTTTGGTGTTACGGCATCATTTATTATTAAATATCTTGGTTGGTTTTATGTTTTAGGGAATGCTCTTTTCTTTATCTTCCTCATCTATATCGCATGCAGCCGTTTTGGGCGTGTCAAACTTGGCCCCGATGATGCGGAACCAGAATATTCCGGTATTGCATGGTTCGGGATGCTATTCGCTGCTGGTGTTGGCGCGGTACTTCTTTTCTGGGGTGCAGCAGAGCCTATTAGCCACTATGCTAACCCTCCATATTCTGGGATTGAACCGCAATCTGATGCTGCCGCTATTGACGCGCTGTCAATAGCAAACTTCCACATTGGCTTGTTCATGTGGGTTATTCTGACTGTCCCTGGGCTTGCATTTGGGTATTTTACGTATAAACGTAAACTTCCTCCGCGTGTATCTTCTATCTTCCAACCACTGCTCGGCGAAGGTATCCACGGCCCTATCGGAAAAGTCATCGACGCAATCTCGATTATCGCTACTGTCTTTGGTATTGCTGTTTCCGTAGGGCTTGGCGCCTTACAGATTAACTCCGGTATGAACATCATGTACGGTCTTCCGGTAGGTGGGTGGATACAGGCTGCCATTATTGCCATCATCACTGCTGCAGGTATCTGCTCTGTGCTAATGGGGATGGACAAAGGTGTGAAGCGTTTGTCCTACATTAACATCATGATGGCTATTGCCTTGTTGCTCTTTATCCTTATGACGGGAGCAACACGACTAGCAATTACCGGAACGATCGAATCTGCTGGCCACTTTATTCAAAAGCTCCCTGTAATGATGTTCTTCAACGATACTTTCGCAGATACTGGCTGGCTTGGTTCTTGGACCGTCTTCTATTGGGCATGGACCGTTGCATGGGCACCTTTCGTTGGGCTCTTTATTGCTAAAATCTCTCAAGGACGCACTATCCGCCAATTTGTAATTGGTGTTCTTGGAGCCCCCAGCGCATTTACTCTCATCTGGATTGGTGTCTTTGGCATGAACGCCTTTGACATCGAACGTAACCACGGTGGAACTCTTGTCCAAAAAGTGGTCAATGATGGCGATATTCCTGCCGCACTTTTCGAATTTTTGGGTCATTTCCCCTTCTTCCCCGTGATTGCAGCACTAACACTTCTCGTGATTACTATCTTCTTCATTACCTCTATTGACTCTGCTGCTTTGGTCATGGACGCTATTTCTAACGGCCACGAAGACCCTGCACCAAAACGTCAAGGCGTTTTCTGGGCTTTATGTATAGGTCTTGTGTGTGCAGCGATTCTTGTCTCCAGCGGAGACGACGGACTAAACCTCTTGCAACAGGTCATTATTGTGATTGGTCTTCCTGTATGGATTCTGGGTTACCTTGAGATGTGGATGATCGTTCGTGCTCTACGTGAGGACGCAGGGGAGTTACCTCCGATGCGGACTCGTCAGTGGAAGCAAGTTCTTCCTATCGAGGAATACCATCGTCGAGCTCAAGAAGACTTCTCTTCTATTGAAGATGTTGTGATGCGCCCTGAGTTTGAGGTAGGGACGGAACCAGAATATGAGTCTCTCGTTCCTAACACTGGTCAGATTCCTGTGATTACTCCAGAAACAAAAACTGAAGATTCTCAAGAATCAGCTAAAAGCTCATTAAAGAAAAAATAGTTGGGTTATAGAACAATCTAGCTTGAATATGTTCTGAGCATATTGAACCGATAAGTCTTAGAACGTTCAATAATAGGGCACATAGTTAATATAAAGCATTAACTATGTGCCCTATTATTATCATTGTTTAACGTTTTACGAGATTAAAGAATTAACTTATTGTTTAAGTATCTTCTTGAGGATATTGATATATCTGAAGCGATTCAACGAAATAGTTTTAGTTCAATTCCATCTTAAATATGTCATTGATAGTACAGGTATTCTTATACAACTAATCAGGTACAAAAACATTACATATACTGAATCACTACAATATGACGATAATATGAGCGCTGAATGCCCACTAGCCACTGAGGTGCAGTAAAATTAACAACTATGAGCCTAGCGCAAAATATCCAACGAATTGTCGCACCCTTTAACGTTATCTCTGAATATCAGCCAGCGGGAGACCAACCCAAAGCGATTGCAGAACTGACTCAACGCGTCAATAGCGGAGAAAAAGACATCGTGCTACTGGGTGCCACCGGCACCGGAAAATCTGCAACAGCAGCATGGCTCATCGAATCAGTACAACGCCCAACACTTATCATGGTGCATAATAAAACTCTCGCCGCTCAACTTGCACAAGAACTTCGAGAGCTGCTCCCGCATAACGCTGTCGAATACTTTGTTTCCTACTACGACTACTACCAGCCAGAGGCGTATGTGCCTCAAACAGATACTTTTATTGAAAAAGACTCATCTATTAATGAAGAAGTAGAACGACTGCGCCACTCTGCAACCAACTCTTTGCTTACTCGACGCGATGTTGTTGTTGTTTCTACCGTATCGTGTATCTATGGGCTCGGAACACCCGAAGAATATATTGAGCAAATGGTGACTCTCAAACGAGGAGAAGAACTCGATCGAGATGAGTTGCTACGTCAATTCGTGGCCATGCAATACACCCGAAACGATATTGACTTTCACCGGGGAACTTTCCGCGTTCGTGGAGATACCGTAGAAATTATCCCCATGTATGAAGAGAACGCAGTCCGTATTGAATTCTTCGGAGACGAAATAGAAACTATCTACACTCTGCATCCGCTCACCGGAGAAATTATCCGTGAGGAAGAAGAAATGTACGTTTTCCCTGCCTCACACTACGTAGCAGGTGAAGAACGCATGAAAATTGCTATGCGCAGTATCGAAGAGGAACTGCAAAGCAGACTTGCAGAACTTGAAAGTCAACAAAAACTTCTTGAAGCCCAACGCCTACGCATGCGTACCCAATATGACCTCGAAATGATGGAACAAATGGGTTTCTGCACCGGAATTGAAAATTATTCTCGACACATTGACCAACGTGAAGCAGGTTCCGCACCACACTGTCTACTCGATTATTTTCCCGATGACTTCCTCCTCATTATCGACGAATCTCACGTGACTGTCCCACAAATTGGTGCCATGTACGAAGGTGACATGAGCCGAAAACGTACTCTTGTAGACTTTGGCTTCCGACTACCTTCCGCAATGGATAACCGTCCCCTCAAATGGAATGAATTCCTTGAAAGAATCGGACAAACAGTATATCTATCGGCTACACCCGGAAAATACGAACTATCCCAAGCCGACGGATATGTTGAACAAATCATTCGCCCAACAGGACTTGTCGATCCAAAGATTATTGTTAAACCCACCCGCGGACAAATTGACGACCTTCTAACGAATATCCGAGAACGCGTCGAACGTGACGAACGTATCCTCGTTACCACCCTCACCAAGAGAATGGCAGAAGATCTTAGCGAATACCTCGCCCAAAACGGGGTGCGCGTAGAGTACCTTCACTCCGATGTGGACACTCTCCAACGCGTAAACCTACTACGACAACTACGCCAAGGTAGCTTTGACGTTTTGGTCGGCATTAACCTTCTTCGTGAAGGGCTAGACTTGCCAGAAGTCTCTCTTGTCGCCATCC
Organism: Rothia sp. P7208; assembly: GCF_048512915.1. Classification (NCBI taxonomy): domain Bacteria; kingdom Bacillati; phylum Actinomycetota; class Actinomycetes; order Micrococcales; family Micrococcaceae; genus Rothia; species Rothia sp. P7208. Next base: position 81,326 of record NZ_JBLXXW010000003.1, on the reverse strand, counting down.
TTGACGCAGATAAAGAAGGCTTCCTCCGTTCAACAACGTCACTAATTCAAACGATTGGTCGCGCCGCACGAAACGTCAGCGGAGAAGTTCACATGTACGCCGACAAAATTACGCCGTCCATGCAAGTAGCTATTGACGAAACCAACCGACGACGTGAAATTCAACAACGTTATAACCAAGAACACGGTATCGACCCACAACCTTTACGCAAAAAAATTGCGGATATTACCGACCAGCTCGCTCGCGAAGAAGAAGATACTCAACAACTCCTGAACCAGCACATCACTAAAACACCGCGAGCTGCAACAACCCCTCAAATACGCCAAAATCGTTTGGCGAGCGCACCAGCTGAAGACCTGACGCAGCTCATACAGGAGCTAACTGAGCAAATGATGACAGCGTCTGAAAACCTTCAATTTGAGATAGCTGCACAAATTCGTGATGAGCTACAAGAACTTAAAAAAGAATTGCGTCAGATGCAACAGGCAGGTCATGCCTAAAGAGTGCAAGAGAACTTGCAAAATGCGGTAGAGTATTTTGAGAGCAAGGGAGTATCCCACAAATCATTTTTCGTCAGCACGAGAGCCAAAGAAGTCGCTCCGGAGAATGTGCCCTTGAGGCGGGAGAGACTTGTGGTATTTGACGTATCCAACCACAAGAAAGGCTCCCCGTGGATATTAGTGGGCTGCAATGGTCTATTACCCTCATCTTTATTGTTTTGCTTCTCGCATATGACTTTATTTTTCATGTGCGTAAAGCTCATGAGCCAACTATCCGTGAAGCTGCCATTTGGTCGGCTATCTATATTGGTGTAGCGCTCCTCTTCGGTGTTTTCATCTTGATAGTTGATGGTGGCACCTACGCGGCAGAATACTATGCTGGGTACATTACGGAAAAAGCGTTGAGTGTTGATAACCTTTTCGTTTTCCTGATTATTATGGCGAGCTTTAAAGTTCCTAGAGAAGACCAGCAAAAGGTGCTACTGTTTGGCATTGTTTTTGCGATGTTGGCGCGCGCAATCTTCATTTTTGCTGGTGCAGCGTTGATTAATACGTGGAGCTGGCTCTTCTACATTTTTGGTATCGTTCTTATTTACACTGCAGGGAACCTGATTAAAGATGAGATTTCTGCAGAGAACGAAGAAGATGAAGCGAATAATATTGTCATCCGTTTAGCGAAGAAGTATTTTAAAACTTCTGAACACTACGATGGCGATAAGCTTTTCACCATCGAAAACGGTAAAAAAGTGATGACTCCAATGCTGCTGGTGATGGTCGCTATCGGCGGAACAGACTTACTCTTTGCCTTGGACTCTATTCCTGCGATTTTTGGGTTGACCCAGTCGGCGTATATTGTCTTTACTGCAACGGCGTTCTCCTTGATGGGTCTGCGACAGCTGTACTTCCTGATTGATGGTTTACTTGACCGTCTCATTTACCTATCGTGGGGTCTATCTCTGATTCTTGCCTTTATTGGTGTAAAACTGGTGATACATGCCCTTCACGAAAATACTTTGCCTTTTATCAATGATGGTGAACCTATCCATGTGGTTGAAGTATCCATTGGTGTTTCTCTCGCAGTGATCGTCGGGGTGCTCTTGGTGACGGTCTTAGCGTCTTTGTACTCGCCTAAAGGGCAAGCCCTAGCTATTATTCATAAGGTGACGGCATTGAGCGAAAGTTATCTTGCATTGCCTGAGGATGCTTCTATGAAAGAACGTGCAAAGATTAAAGATGAGCTAGAACGTTACGCTAAGAAGTCGCGTGCTATTAAACAAAAATATCGTGATGAACTCATCGATTCTGAACAAGATTATCAAGACCTTGTTCACCGTGCTCGAGGTAAACACGAGGACTACATTCAAAACTAACGCAGTATCGTTAAAGGTGTGGGTTGCAACCTGTACAGGTTGCAACCCACACCTTTACTCTATCTCTGAGGAAAGATAACGCAAAAGATAATTGCTTATCGGGTTGTTGGGTCAATCAACGTTTTTTGTGCTGTCTCAAGCGCTCCCGTTTGTGACGCTCTTGTGGTGTTTGCAAAAGCAGAACCAATAATGGTTACCTGAGTATTTCCCTCGTGCGCCCAGAACCCAACGGATTGTCCAGGGTCATTTCTCGTACGGTTAAAAGACTGACAGCCAATAAGTTGTGTGCCTGTTGCATTGCGTTCAACATGGAATCCATGAGCCTCAGAAGTTTGCGCTTCACCTGATATGTTCTCTGCATAACCATTCGAGTCAGCGATACAGTTCATCAGCGAATTATTCCCTAATGAAAGAACGAAGCCATGGCCACCGTTATCTTGGGCATCGCACTGGTTGAAGGAGTTTCGAGTGCCTTTAATATAGTATCCGGCACCGGCTTTAACAGATTCGTCAAAGCTCATGGAACGTTTAGAATACCAACTTTTAACCTGTGAGAACGAACAGTTAGAGGTGTATACTTCAATCGCTGCGGCATCAAGATGCTGCAAATTTGCTGACGAGAAATCAAGCATATGAAACATGTTATCTGCAGCTGTTGGTGAATTTGTATCGCCGACGGTGAGCGCTGTCCTCAAAAAACGACGTCCTCGTATCTGAGACACCGTGCAACCTTGGTCGTCTGGGCCCTTGAGCTTAATGCCCATATCTAAGTCCCAAAGAGTAATTCCCGAAATTCGGTGAGCGGCATCAGGATCTGGGGGATTATCACCATTGAACGTATTGTAGAGAATCCCAACTGTATTAGGGATAGCTTGACGATGCTTATACGCGTCTTCTCCTGGTTTAATGCTGAACTGATGAAGGCCAGTACGATAAACAGGTTCTTTAGAGGGGATGGCATCTTCGCCAATCCGAAAAACACCGGCGAGCTCTTCCCAATCACCAACGGGCATAAATTGTGTGGAATCGCCAACACCCATAATAGAGACTTGGTGTTTGAGCACAATGCCAGAAGAGTCTACGGGGTATCTTCCTGGAGGGAAGAGGATACTACCTCCACCAGATTGAGCTAACTGATCGATGAGCTCATTAATACGGTGGTTGACCGGCTCTGAAGAATCGGAGGCAATACCTTGTTCATCGGCACGATAAAAGCGCGATGGTGCTTGAGCATACGCCGAAGACGACGAATGATAAGCAGTTGCAAGGACACCAACGGCAGAAGCGCCAAGAAATTGAGCGCGAGAGACCACAAACCCTCCAAAAGGGAAAAATAGCGAGTGAATTACTGGAGTGTGGGTGCCATCTCGTGCTGGGGGGTATTCTTAGCGCATGTCTGCGAGAAGATTTGTGAGATGTCCCAAAATTAGTGTACCGTCTGTACCCAAACCATCGTGATGATGCGTATGTGATGTCCACACTTTTGTATTTTTAACCCACTGAGCAGTACTCATAGAATGTGCATAATCCACATAAATATCGGGAGTATATGCGGCAGCCGCTAAAGGCACCTCATTAGACGCTAACTGTTCATGAGAATATAACGGGCCCCAATCATCTTTCTGCGCCAATGCATCAGCCAACTCTGCTAACGGCTTCAACGCGGTATCTTGCTCAAAAAGCCACGGGAAAATATGCTCACCGGTAAAAAGAATCCTTGAAGCATCAGGGCTAAATTCTGGACGTTTCTTTGCCATACGAGCAGCAGACCAATTTGTTGGGGCAGGAGATGGCGAACCACCCTGAGCTGGACCATCAGCATAAATTGACTCATGTAAAAGAGCGTACAAAGGGCTAGACCTAAAACTCAGAACTTGTTCTGCTTCGCTCAAGAACTGTGCTGAGAGGTGGCTTGTTCCTTCAGCAAAAGCAGATTCAAGTAAATAATGCAATCCATGCACTCGGCTATTACCACCAAGATACTGCCCGAGCATTTGGAAACGAGGAACAGTCAGACGCTCTCCAGAAGGGAGATACACCTCGTTTTCTTCCACGAAGGAGGCGATACGACGAGCTAACTCTTCATCTTCGGGATACCACTGATAAAACTGTTCATTACGTTCATAAACACGGTCTAAAGTGCTCTGATACACCTGATCAATGGAAGCTCTCAACGGTGCCAGACCGGCGGTCATACGAGAATCTTTGAGAGACTCAGGAACAAAGCTTAAATAGCTGAGGGTCAAGAATCCACCATAGCTTTGCCCCATCGTCGACCAACGCTGGTCTTTCCGACCAGCGCAAAGAAAACGACGCACCACTTCAGCATCAGCAACAATAGAATCTGCTCGAAAAAGTTCACAATAAGCAATTTGCTGTTCGATAGAGCGTCCTTGCTGAATCGTCTGAGCGGTGAACGCAGTAGAAAGACCTGTTCCACGCTGGTCTAAAAGGACGAGCCGATGAGTTTTGCTAAGCTCCTGCACCCACCCTTGGTCGCTAAGCGGACGAGGACTCTTACCACCTGGGCCGCCTTGGAGATAAACCATCAGAGGACGTTCGTCGACTGAAGTTGTCAGCTCAGGAGAAACATTAATGACTTCGCGAGCAAAAATAGTCAGAGTTTGCTTAGCAAAAGGATGCTCTAACGCCGCATCCATTCCTAACGATAAGGCAAGACCGTGAGTGGCGGGAACCTCAAACCAATGATCGATGAGGTGAAAAGAACCTACCGTATGAGTTGTTCCCTGCCGATGTGAAGACGATGGTAATGAGAGAATCATAAGAACCAACCTTTAGAAAAATATAACGATAAAACATAAAACACGGTGATGAAGAGGTCATCCTCACGAATGATTAAACCCTACGTGAAGGATACGGATTACGGGTTCACCCAACTCATTTGAAGCTGCTAAGTCTACAAGAGCACTCATACTAAAATCATGATGTTCTTCAGGATCAGAGAAAATTTGGCGAACAGTCCACGTTCCCTCTGTGCGTTCTGCACTTTTATCAACCGTGAATAAATGGGGAGAACGAGCTTGAGAATCGGTGTAAAGATCCTCATATTCTTCAAAATAATCGTCCATGGCTTCTGCCCAGCGGTCTTCATCCCATCCGTGAGCGCTATCGAGTTCTCCGAGCGTCCGTTCTTGCTCCTGAGCAAAAAGTTCAACCCTGCGAAAAAGAGCGTTACGGACCATCACAGTAAAGGCACGTGGATTATCTGTGAGCTGAGGGGGAGTCTCATCAATAACGTGGTTGTGAGGCTGCACAAAATTTTCTGTCGATGAAGACGCTAAACGTTCCCACTCATCAACAAGAGAAGAATCTGTTTGTCGGATGAGCTCTCCGAGCCATTCGATGATATCTGTGAGTTCTTCGGTGAGAGCTTCTTGGGGCACTGTTTGCCGTAAAGCTTTATACGCATCAGATAGATATCTGAGAAGCACACCTTCAGAGCGTTCTAGCGAATAGAACTGAACATAGGAAGAAAAGTCCATGGCCCGCTCATACATATCACGAACAATAGACTTGGGGCTAATATCGTATTCTGTCACCCACGGCGCACCAGAACGGTACGTCTCAAAAGCCTGTGCAAGAATATCTTCTAAAGGTTTTGGATAGCTGATGTGGTCGAGTTCGTTCATCCGCTCCTGATAATCCAACCCATCAGCTTTCATCTGAGCGAGAGCCACAGACTTCTCTTTCTTCTCTTGCATATGAAGAACCTGATGAGGGTTCTCTAATGTTGCTTCAAAAATAGACAGAACATCTAAGGCATAGCTTGTCGACGAACGATCTAATAATGATAATGACGCTAAAGCAAAAGGAGACAGTGGCTGATTCAACGCAAAATTATCGTGAAGGCTCATCACCAGACGAACAGTCCTACCGTATTCGTCTGGGGCATCCAATTTTTCGACGATACCTCCTGCAAGGAGTTCTCGATAGATGCCGAGAGCTTTTTTAATGAGCTGTCGTTGTCGGGTCGGAGACTCGTGATTATGGCGTAGGAAATGTCGCGCCACCATAAAAGGATTCTCATTCCGTTGAAGAATGTTAAGCACCATCGAATAGGTCATGTCGAAGGAACTTGTTAACGGTTCAGGTGCAGAAGCAACAAGCTGATCGAAAGTTTTTTCTGACCAGTTAATGAAACCTTGTGGTGCTTTTTTCTTTTTACCGCGTAGGGACTGTGCCATTCGTTTAGTGTCGCCGTTAAACTTCTCCGCTGCTTTAGCTTCAAGCCGTCGGTTTTCAATCTCGTGTTCAGGGCCTTGCACCACCACCGTTCCAGCCGTGTCATAACCGGCGCGTCCAGCGCGTCCTGCAATCTGATGGAACTCACGCGATTTAAGTTTCCGAGAGCGTCTACCATCAAATTTTGATAGCGCCGTCAAAAGTACGGTACGAATAGGGACGTTAATACCAACACCAAGAGTGTCCGTGCCACAGATTACTTTGAGAAGACCTTCTTGCGCTAATTGCTCAACAAGGCGACGGTATTTCGGCAACATTCCAGCATGGTGGATACCGACACCATTCTTGACTAAGCGTTGAAGTACTTTTCCAAACCCCGGAGAGAACCTAAAAGAATGGAGCCGCTCATTAATACGTTTTTTCTCATCGGCAGTAGCCACAGCAACGTTGAGTAGCCCCTGAGCTGTCTCTGCTGCTTGAATCTGCGAGAAATGCACAATATATACGGGAGCTTGATGCGTATTAATAAGCTCTTGTACTGTCTCTTGCAGAGGCTCCATCGAATAATAAAAATGCAGTGGAATTGGTCGCTCGTTGCTAGTTACTAACGCAACATCACGGCCAGTACGCTCTTTAAGCTCTTTTTCAAAACGTGTAGTATCACCTAACGTTGCACTCATCAAAAGGAACTGAGCTTGTGGAGCATCAAGTAGCGGAACTTGCCAAGCCCAGCCTCGTTGAGGGTCCGAATAAAAATGGAACTCGTCCATAATGACTTGCGAGAATTGTGCTTGTGAACCTTCACGTAAAACAATATTGGCAAGAATCTCAGCGGTACAACAGATAATTGGAGCTTCAGCATTAATAGAAGAATCTCCGGTAACCATACCGACGTTTTCTGCCCCAAAAATATCGATGAGATCAAAGAACTTTTCAGATACAAGAGCTTTCAACGGCGCTGTGTAATATGACCGATACCCTGTTGCTAATGCCGTGAAATGCGCAGCAACAGCGACCGTTGATTTGCCGGAGCCTGTGGGGGTTGCCAAAATAACATGAGAACCTTGAGCGAATTCTAAAATGGCTTCATCTTGCGCGGGGTAAAGTTCCATGCCACGGGAACTAATCCACTGACAGAACGCATCATATATTTCGTCAGGCGATAGAGGATTTGAACGAAAATCCGCACTTGCATAATTTTCTGGATGTTGTGCTAGCTGAGGGCTGAGATACTCAAGAATTTTTTTCATGGTTTTCCTAGTCTATACCGCAACAACACCAAAAAATATATCGATCATAGTCGAGAGCTTAACAGCAGAAAGATAAGACTCCTCACCGTCGTGTAGGAGGGAAATACTTCATCATGTTACAAAAGGAAAAGAACAATAACTTTCTTCTTTTGGCATAGAGCACCTTATGATAGTTCTACTTCATATGTACGTGAATCATCGGTCCTTCTTTTTTGAGAAAGTTGATAACCTCTAGTGGCATCTTCTGAGCAGCAACAGAACCGTCCGTCGACGCAGGTGTCGTTTCGTCTTCGTCCTCCGGGGGTTTGCTACAACTCATTTCGCTGGTATTTACCTTTCGTCAGTGAAACACTTGCTGGGATAGCAACAATTTTTCTTCCAGCCTTTATCGGGAATATCATCAGCGCCCACGCTCAAGGGGACAGCTCATGGGCTTGGAAACTCACTACCGGTTTGAGCATCCTCATCGTACTCTTGATCGCCAACGAATATATTGGTTGGGGCACGGCCTTTAGAAATATTGCGGCCTTAGACCGAGACTGGAAACGGTACGCTTGCTCCTATATTCCTCACCTTAAAAACACTTCAGACCCAGGGAATATTATTACGGTCGTCAACAAAGACACCAAAACGGTTGCCTACCTTTATCAGCCTCTTATGACGGCGATGAGCGGACTAAGCATCATCGTATTAGGTGCCGTTCAATTGTGGCTCATTAACCCTCTTATCGCGGTGGTCTCTTGCGCTGGTGTGCTGCTAACACTCGTCACTATTACCGTTATCTCTCGTTTTCTTGAAAAACGTGCCGCCTATGCTCGTGAAAAAGTTGGTGTGAACACCTCCTACGCTTCTGATATTTCAAGTGCGCTAAGAACTATTGTCGGACTTGGGGTACAGCAAACAATGATGAGCCGATACCGTCAAACCGCTGTAGAAGTCCGTCATTCGCAGCTTTCCTATCAGCGTTTGCAAAGTTGGAGTGCTTTTAGCCGAGTCTTCCTGATTGGCATGACGACCATGGTGGCTGTTGCTCTGGCACTTCGTGGAGAAATTATCGATGCACACTGGGTAACCACTATTCCTGCTGAACAGTTAGTGACCGTCACCGGAATCATCTCGATGATGGTTTCACCTGTATGGTCAATGGAATTTTTCTTGTACATGTGGCGTCAAGCTCGCGTCTCACTTTCCCGCATCGAAGAACTTAAAGAACGCACCCAAAAAACATTTCACCATAATGGGGATAAGCCTGCGACCCAAAACTATGAGAGTAACCTATCTTCAGGAAGAGTTCATTACCTCAACCCGAAAAAATATCAGCTCAGTGCCGAACACCTTGCTGACGTTCTCACTCAAGAACTGCAACAACGCTACGGGGCGCATAACGTTCTTCTCTCTCGCTCTCAACCGATGATTTTTGCAGGAACGCTAGAAGAACATCTGCAATTGGGGCAAACAGAAGAAATGACTCAAGAACGTATGAGCCAGCTCCTCGAACTCAGCGACGCTCAAGAAATTGTTCATCGGCTAGACCCACAACGAACCGGAGATTATGCTCAATGTCTGATTAACTCTGAAGGCACTAATCTTTCAGGAGGACAACGTCAACGACTAGGGTTAGCTCGCGCTTTGGCACAGAATAAAACACATCTGGTTCTTTGCGAACCCATTAACTCCGTGGACGAGCCGAGCCAACGTTTCATCCTCGACCGGTTAGAAGAAGAATGTTGTGAAGATGGCCTTCTGGAACATCTTCACGGCGTTTATATTGTCAGTACTACTGTTGAAACAGAAAAACGTAGAATCCTTCAAGAAAGCATGATCGATGGCTAAACTTCTTCCCATTGCTCCGGCACAAACAACATGGAAGATCGTTGCTCGATCAATTTTTGCGACACCTCAACGCGTATCCTGGATTTTTATACTGTTTACTCTTTCCTCGCTAGCTACTCTCATAACACCTTGGTATATCGGAAAACTGGTTGATGCCGTACTTAATCAGGAACTGCGCACCTACCCCTGGCAATCTTTGGCATATATCGCTATCTCTGTTGTGATATCAGCATGGTTGACGCGTCAATGGCTCTATCAAAGTCAAATTATTGGTACACGAGTTCACCAAGATTTAGGTGTCCAACTGGTTGAATCGTCGATGAGCCTCGACGCTCAAACTATTGAAGACGCCGGAAGCGGAGACCTCGTATCCCGTATCACCAACGATTTAGAAGCTATTCGAGATATCATTACCAGCGGTATTCCAGAACTCACCGCCACCATTATTCGTATCTTTATTTTTTGTGGCTCTATTCTTGTGTTATCTGTGCCGTTAGGTATGGTGACCATCCCGATGCTATGCTTTCTCGCAATAAGTTTGAGGTTTTTTCTGCCCAAAATTGCTCAGGGAATGCTGAACATTGCCGGACGATCTTCAGAACTGACTACCGTCATGACAGAAAACGTTCGAGGTGCACAGACTATCCGCTCTTTAGGTGTAAGCCAACATCGTCAAACAATACTTGACCAGCGTATTGACGCTTTTTATGACGACACCTACCGTCTTGTGCAAGTGCGTGCCACGTTCTGGGCGGTAAACGCCTTCAACAACTATCTTCCGCTATTGCTCACCATGCTGTGGGGATACTATTGTGTGCAACACGGTTGGGCTACTTGGGGTGAAGTATCTACCGCCGCAATTTTGATGTTCTCTTTACGAATCAACGTCGAAATCATGACTTTTTGGATTACCAGAATGCGTGAAATGACCGTAAGTATGGGGCGTATTTGCGGGGTGATTGACCTATGCTCACAACAGCAACATCGTCGCCAACAGAATCACCAAAAATACTCTGAAACAGTACCTCACACAGCTACGGTACATATTGAACAGATGAGCTATGGTTACACTCCTGATAACCATGTGATTCACCATATTGACCTAGACATCCCTGAAAGACAGTCTTTAGCTCTCATTGGACGTTCTGGTTCTGGTAAAACAACTCTCGCACGGCTAATCGCTGGGTCGTTGACAGCATCTTCCGGGCAGATTGCTGTTCTGGGCGAACGAGTAGGCGACGGGCGATACCCCACCACACCGGCCGCAGACGGTCGCCCCCGACTACTAATTTGCACCCAAGAAGCTCACCTGTTCCTTGGAACTATTGCAGAAAACCTTAATATGGTCTGTACTCAAGCGTCAGAGGCTGAAATGTATCACGCCCTTGAAGCTGTTGGTGCCTCATGGATTCACCACTTCAATGACGGATTACACACCCGAGTTGGGGGAGAGCACTCCGCCGACAACGCGGTAACCCTCAGCGAACAGCAGATACAGCATATTGCTTTAGCTCGTATCGTTTTAGCTAATCCACATGCTGTGATTTTGGACGAATCAACAACTGCCTTAGAGCTAGAACAAGCACGTCAGAGCCTGAACGCTATCTTTAAAGACCGAACGGTTATCATTATTAGCCACGATGCACGTATTACGAGCCTTGCCCAACGGGCAGTGCTTTTAGAAAACGGCAGTATCGCCGACATAGGTGAGACCGAAGAGATTTTGCGTCAAGCTTGAACGGTACAACGCCAAAAAGTTCTTCACGAACCATAGTGTTTTAGGTCATGTTCAACATAAGATAGGAGACGAGAAAAACTCTCAACAGAGAAGGAACACCTCATGGCACAACCATTTCCTAGCGACCTAGAAATCGCACAGCAAGCAACCCTCAAACCAATTAACGAGATTGCTCAACAAGCAGGCATCAACGAAGACCGCCTCGAAAATTATGGAAAGTACGTAGCAAAAGTTCTTCTAGACGAAACAACTAATGCGCACACCGCACAAGCCCGCAATTCCAAATATATTGTTGTTACTGCCGTAACACCGACCCCACTTGGTGAAGGGAAAACCGCAACCTCTGTCTCACTAGCTCAAGGAATGGGACAGATTGGTAAGAGTGCAATGCTCACCCTACGACAGCCCTCCATGGGACCTACGTTCGGTATCAAAGGAGGCGCAGCCGGTGGCGGATACTCTCAGATTGTCCCCATGGAAAAGCTAAACCTTCACCTCACCGGAGATTTCCATGCGGTAACAGCCGCACATAACATGCTCGCAGCCATGATTGATAACCACCTGCATCACGGCAATGAGCTAGGCATCGACTCCCGAAGTATCTCATGGCGTCGAGTTCTCGACATCAACGACCGCTCCTTACGCAACGTCGTCATCGGGCTTGGCGAGAGAATGGACGGAGTCCCTCGAGAAACCGGCTTCGATATTACTTCCGCCAGCGAAATCATGGTGATTCTTTCACTCGCAAAATCTCAGCAGGACCTCCAAGAACGCCTTGGCCGTATCGTCATCGGATACACTCATGAAGGTGAGCCCGTTACCGCCAAAGATCTCAAAGCAGACGGTGCGCTCGCCGTTATTCTTTCTGACGCGATACACCCCAACCTCATGCAAACCCTTGAACATACTCCCGCACTGATTCACGCAGGCCCCTTTGGTAATATCGCCACAGGAAACTCCTCAATCCTTGCCGACTATGTTGGGCTTGAACACGCGGATTACGTGATTACAGAAGCTGGCTTCGGTGCAGATATGGGGGCAGAACGCTTCTTCAACGTCAAATGCCGTGTATCAGGTCTTAAACCTGATGCAGCAGTTCTTGTTGTGACTGTACGTTCACTCAAATCTCATTCTGGACGATACACCATCACACCGGGCAAACCTCTTCCACCAGAGCTTCTGGAAGAGAACCCACACGATGTAGAAGCTGGCGCAGCAAACCTCAAAAAACATTTAGATATCGTTCGCAGCTTCGGAGTACAACCTGTCGTTGCCATCAACGCTTTCCCTAGTGATTACCCTTCAGAGCATGAGGTGATTGCGCGTATCGCTGAAGAATCAGGTGCCCGTGTTGCTATCCATCGTGGCGTCGCTGAAGGTGGACGAGGGACTGTAGAACTTGCAGAAGCAGTCGTTCAAGCATGTGAAGAATCGCATGAGCTCACCTACACCTACAATGACAACGACTCCCTCGCTGAAAAGATTCAAAAAGTTGCTGTCAACGTATACGGCGCAGACGATATTGAGCTGAGTGCATCTGCTCGAAAACAATTACGTCGTTTTGAAGAGCTTGGTTACGGGAAACTTCCGGTTGTTATCGCCAAAACACACCTTTCAATATCTTCTGACCCCAAACTCAAAGGCGCACCTACAGGTTGGACTATGCCCGTACGCGAAGTGCGTCTGGCAGCGGGGGCCGGATACGTTTACGCCATTTGTGGCACCATGCGCACCATGCCCGGGCTAGCTAAATCTCCAGCAGCTGAGCGCATCGGTTTTGACGCAGAAGGAAAAATTACTGGACTGTTCTAAACCAACAGTTTGTACTCCTATCACGACAAATAGCTGGTGGTGGAGAACCTTGCAAGAGGTTCTCCACCACCAGCTATATGTACAACATAGTGTGTTTGACTACCAGCCGCGCTCTTTCCACTGCTCTAGAGACGGACGCTCCTGACCTAACGTCGTGCCCTTCCCGTGACCTGGAAGAACCACCGTGTCATCCGGAAAAACATCAAATAATTTTGTGGTGACATCATGGAAGAGAGAACAAAAATCTTCTGGAGAATCTGTTTTACCGACTCCACCAGGGAAGAGAGAATCGCCAGAGAAAATAACTGTCGGAAGGCCCTCAGCCGTGAGAACACATGCAATAGAACCAGGGGTATGACCTACTAAAGAAATGGTTTCTAAACGATACGAAGAATACTCAAAACGCTCTTGACCATGAAGCTCGTGATGTACCCGATAATTTTCTTGGGACTCAATAGCCTGAATATCTGCTGCCCCAGCATACGTTTTTGCACCAGAGCTCTCAGCAACAGCTTCTAAAGCGCGGATATGATCCCAATGCCCGTGGGTTGTAAAAATAGTCGTAATCCTTGCCGAACCGCCACCATCTAAAACATCATGGCATGCAACGTCACGAGCAAAAGAACATAGACGTTCAGCATCTGCTGCAGCATCAATCATGACCTGCTCACCACTACGAATATCGGTGAGTAGATAAACATTATTTTCCATCTGCGAGACGGACAACGAACGAATCGTTATATCATCAGTCGAAAAAAGAAGAGTACCGAGAGAATCTGTCATGGTATGTAGTCTACTTGGAAAACTTGCTCTACCAGAAGCTCTATGACAGACCAAGACACTAACCGCTCCAAACTAAAACCCCAGCATCCTAGACGAAAAAGAATCCCCATGAGTGAAGTTATATGCGTCAAACTTTTGCACCTCTTGCAACGTAGAGTAGTCAAAGCACCAGAAAACACTTAGAATATATCTTCGAACACATAGATAGTTTTAAGACTGAGGAACACCATGGCAGAGACAACTGCACATCAACAAAACCAAGAACATATCCACGTTCAAGGTGCACGAGAAAACAACCTCAAAAATGTAGACCTCGTTATACCAAGAAACTCCATGGTCGTTTTCACCGGACTCTCCGGCTCCGGAAAATCTTCACTAGCGTTCGATACCATCTTCGCTGAAGGGCAACGCCGCTACGTAGAATCCCTCTCAGCCTATGCACGAATGTTCCTCGGACAAGTAGATAAACCTGACGTAGATTTTATTGAGGGCCTCTCGCCAGCAGTTTCCATCGACCAGAAGTCTACCTCAAAAAACCCTCGCTCTACCGTCGGAACTATCACCGAAATCTACGACTATATGCGCCTTCTCTGGGCACGTATCGGACACCCGCATTGCCCCGAATGTGGAGAAGAAATCTCACAACAGAGCCCTCAACAAATCGTCGATCAGCTCATGGCACTACCCGAGAAAACCCGTTTTCAAGTGCTATCTCCCGTCGTCTCAGCACGTAAAGGAGAATTCGTCGACCTCTTCCTAGAACTCTCTGCACAAGGGTTTTCTCGCGCTCGCGTCGACGGAGAGAACATTCAACTTTCTGACCCACCAAAACTCGCTAAACAATATAAACACACTATTGAGGTTGTCGTAGATCGTCTCGTCATTAAAGACAGCATCCAACAACGTCTCACAGACTCCATCGAAACCGCTCTTAAACTGAGCGAAGGAAACGTGCTCATTGACTTTGTCGATGAAGATGAAAACTCACCGACACGTACACGACGTTTTAGCGAACATTTAGCATGCCCTCAAAATCATCCTGTGCAAATGGAAGAAATTGAACCGCGTGTGTTCTCCTTCAACTCCCCATTTGGCGCGTGTTCTGCTTGTGATGGTATTGGGTTTACTCTCGAAGTCGATGAAGACCTGATTATTCCTAATCCTCAAGCAACGATTCGTGAAGGTGCAATTGCTCCGTGGTCACAAGGTAAAGCAACCTCCGAATACTGGATACGTTTGCTAGAAGGCCTTGCACAGGAACTTGACTTCAGCCTTGATACTCCATGGAATAAACTTCCCGCAAAGATTCGTCAGAGCATTCTTAACGGTAAAGATTATAAGGTTACTGTCTCGTATCGAAATCGGTTTGGACGTGAACGACGCTATACCTCTGGTTTTGAAGGCGTCTACGCATACATTAAACGTAAACACGAAGAAACCGAATCTGAATGGTCTAAAGACCGTTACGAACAATATATGCGTAACGTTGCGTGCTCTACCTGTAGGGGAGCACGTCTCAACCGCACGATACTGGCGGTCACTGTAGGCGGAGCTTCCATCGCCGATATT
This sequence comes from Rothia sp. P7208, assembly GCF_048512915.1. Taxonomy (NCBI): domain Bacteria; kingdom Bacillati; phylum Actinomycetota; class Actinomycetes; order Micrococcales; family Micrococcaceae; genus Rothia; species Rothia sp. P7208. The sequence continues at coordinate 66,268 of NZ_JBLXXW010000003.1, read as the reverse complement.
ACGGAGATGCCGCTACGAGAGGCTCTTGAGTTCATGCGTTCACTTTCTTTGAGCGAACGTGAAGCGCACATCGCCGACCTCGTACTCAAAGAGATTGACGCGCGTTTGCAGTTCTTACTTGATGTGGGACTAGACTATCTGACATTAGGGCGTGCTGCGTCTACGCTCTCAGGCGGTGAAGCGCAGCGTATTCGTCTAGCCACTCAAATAGGCTCTGGCCTCGTTGGTGTTCTTTATGTGTTAGATGAGCCTTCTATTGGGCTTCACCAAAGAGATAATCGACGTTTAATTGAGACGTTAACAAAATTGCGGGACATGGGAAACACTCTCATCGTGGTAGAACATGATGAAGACACCATGAAAGAAGCGGACTGGATTGTGGATGTTGGTCCTGGTGCTGGTGAACATGGTGGGCGAGTCGTTCATTCTGGAACCTATGAGGAGCTGCTCAACAATACAAAATCGCTGACTGGCGACTATATGGCAAAGCGTCGTGTCATTGATATTCCCAAGGATCGTCGTGCCATTGATAAAAAACGTATGCTCAAGGTATGCGGAGCACGCGAAAACAACCTAAAAAATATTGATGTTTCGTTCCCTCTCGGTGTTTTAACCGCGGTGACGGGTGTTTCTGGTTCAGGTAAATCCACCTTGGTCAATGACATTCTTTACACGGCATTAGCTCAGAAACTTAACGGAGCTAAGCAAGTGCCTGGACGTCATACAAAAATTGTTGGTTCTGAACATCTCGATAAGATTATTCACGTGGATCAGTCTCCCATTGGTCGTACGCCTCGTTCTAACCCTGCAACATATACTGGGGTTTTTGACCATATTCGTAAACTTTTTGCTGAGACTCAAGAAGCAAAAATGCGTGGTTATCTGCCGGGGCGTTTTTCGTTTAACGTCAAGGGTGGACGATGCGAGGACTGTTCTGGCGATGGAACTCTTAAAATTGAGATGAACTTCTTGCCAGATGTGTATGTTCCGTGCGAAACCTGCCACGGCAAACGATATAACCGCGAGACCTTAGCGGTCTTGTACAAAGGTAAGAGTATCGCTGACGTTCTTGAAATGCCAGTTGAAGAGGCTGCTGAATTCTTTGCCGCTTTTTCTCCCATTGCCCGCCATCTGAATACTTTGGTTGATGTGGGCTTAGGCTATATTCGGTTAGGGCAGCCTGCTACAACGTTATCGGGTGGAGAAGCTCAGCGTGTTAAACTCGCATCTGAATTGCAGAAACGTTCTAATGGGCGTTCTATCTATGTTCTTGATGAGCCAACAACGGGTCTGCACTTTGAAGACATCCGAAAGCTACTACATGTACTTCAGGGGCTTGTTGATAAAGGAAACTCTGTCATCACTATTGAGCATAATCTTGACGTTATTAAATCTGCTGACTGGGTGATTGATATGGGCCCTGAAGGTGGTAGCGGTGGCGGAACTGTGATTGCAGAAGGTACTCCCGAAAAAATTAGTACGGTTGAGGGTTCTCATACCGGCGCTTTCTTAGCAGAATTGTTGAACTGACCTTCTCGGGTGTGTTACCAAAATATCTGAGATTGATTTTCAATGGTCATGCTACGTTATGTACGCATAAGGTGAGCTTACGGTTGCTATGATTCTTCTAACTGACTATGGAAAATATGATGTCTTGGGATGTTGATAACAAATCTCTAAACATCGTGGAGGGAAGCTGATGCGACTATATCAGAACACTCAAAAGACCATTACTTTTCTTTTAAGAACTGTATTTCGCGCACGGGTGACAGGATTAGAGAACTTTCCTGAGCGTGGGCCTGTGATTGTGGCTTCTAACCATTTAGCTTTTTTGGACTCCGTGATTATTTCAGCTCTCATGCCTCGGAGAGTGGCGTTTCTGGCAAAATCAGAATACGTTAACACTCCGGGGATACGCGGGAAAATCATGAAGAAGCTATTTGAAGTCATTGATATTATTCCGGTGAATCGTTCTGATCGTTCAGAATCGATGAAAGCCTTAGAGCGCGCCTTAGAGGTATTAGAAGAAGATCGCGTATTTGGTATTTATCCGGAAGGTACACGTTCTTTAGACGGACGTTTATATCGTGGAAAAATTGGTGTGGCATGGTTAGCGCATATGACAGGTGCTCCGGTTATCCCTATTGGTCTAATTGGTACTGATCGCCTTCAGAAACAGGGCTCGATGATGGTTTATCCTCGACGTTTTACTGTGCGTGTGGGAAAACCGTTATATTTTCCTCGCACTGGTGAAAAAATGAGTGGGAAGATGCGTCGAGAAACAACCGATAAAATCATGGATGAAATTGCTCAGCTTTCGGGACAAGCTCGAGAAAATGTTTATAACGTTTCGCCTTCAGCGTCTCGCGATGGAGGAAAAGTTTAAGGCTATCGTAGAGAAAGGTTACGTGTGGCAGATCCAGCAAGTTATCGTCCTGCATCGGGGCAGATACCTACCTCGCCGGGGGTTTATCGTTTTCGTGATGAACATGGCAGAGTAATCTATGTTGGAAAGGCTAAAAACCTTCGCAATCGCCTGAACTCGTATTTTCAGCAGGTCTCAGCGTTAAGCCCTAAAACTTATGCGATGGTGCATGCTGCTGCTTCGGTGGAGTGGACTGTTGTTAAGAATGAGATTGATTCACTTCAATTAGAGTACACCTGGATTAAAGAATATAAGCCACGATATAACATCGTTTTTCGTGACGATAAAACATACCCGTATCTTGCGATTACGATGAAAGATGCTTTCCCTCGTGTGCAGATTATGCGCGGAGAGAAGAAGAAAGGTGTCCGATATTTCGGTCCGTATACACAGGTTTGGGCTATCCGAGAGACCTTGGAGACTCTACTAAAAGTATTTCCATTGCGTACCTGTTCTGCTGGTGTGTTTCGTCGTGCTCAAAAAACAGGACGTTCGTGTCTTCTGGGATATATCAACAAGTGCTCAGCGCCGTGTATTGGTCGTATCTCTGAAGAGGAGCACTATGAATTAGCGCAGCAGCTATGCCGTTTTATGAGTGGTGGTTCTGAGAAGTTTATAGCTGAGCTAAAACAGCAGATGAAGGCGGCTGCCGCTGAACTAGATTTTGAGAAAGCTGCTGGTTTGCGTGATGACCTTCTAGCATTAGAGAAGGTTTTTGAACGGAATACGGTTGTTCTTGCTGATAGTACTCACGCCGATTTTTTTGCTTATGCAGGTGATGAGTTAGAGATTGCGATTCAAGTATTTTTTGTTCGTGCGGGCAAGATCCGTGCTCAGCGCGGGTGGATTGTTGAACGCTCTGGTGAAGAAGAGGACGCTGCCTTAATAGAGAAGCTCTTGATGCAAGTCTATGGAGAATATGTGTTGGGGGAATCAGGAGAGCATGATGACCAAGAACGAAATGAGTTTGAGATTCCTCCTCATATTGTTGTTCCGGTTCTTCCTGAGAATCAGAGCCGTTTAGAGCAATGGCTTTCTCAATGTCGTGGTTCATCGGTGCGGATTACGAGCTCTCCGCGTGCAGAGCGCCGTGAGCTGTTAGAGACCGTTGAAGAAAACGCACAACAGTCTTTAGCTGTTCATAAGTTACGTCGTACTGGAGATTTGACGACTCGTTCAGCGTCTTTGGTGGAGCTTCAAGAAGCTTTGGAATTGGACGTTCCTTTATTGCGTATCGAATGCTATGACATTTCTCATATACAAGGTGCTCATGCGGTGGCGTCAATGGTGGTCTTTGAAGATGGATTACCTCAAAAGAACCAATACCGTAAATTCACAATTTCTGAACAGAATGCTGGTGATGACGTTGCCAGCATGTATGAAGTCATTACGCGACGTTTTAAAAGATATCTACACGAAAAGTCTGAAGGAGTAAGAAGTTTCTCTTCACCTGACGGTGCGAGCGCAGAGCAATCGGCCCCGAAATTTTCTTATCCTCCTAACTTGTTGTTAGTGGATGGTGCGAGCGCTCAGGTGGCTGCAGCTGAACGTGCCCTAGCAGATTTGAATATTGAGGGTGTATATGTTGCGGGTATTGCTAAAAGACTAGAAGAAATATGGGTTTTAGATGATGAGTTTCCGATTATTTTGCCTCGTTCGTCGCAGGCTCTTTTCTTGATTCAGCGTATTCGTGATGAGGCTCATCGTTTTGCAATTACTTTTCATCGTTCTCGCCGTGCCAAGGCGATGGTGGCTTCTGTACTATCAGGTATTGATGGTCTGGGGGAGAAGAAGCGTCAGGCATTATTGGATTATTTTGGGTCTTTAGCAGAAGTCAAAAAAGCTTCGTTGCAGGAGCTTCAACAGGTGCCAGGTGTTGGTCCTGCTTTGGCTCAAAAAATTATGGAGTATTTTATGGTTGAGGCTGGGGAGTCTGATGTTGATACGAGGGGTGTTGATATGTCTACGGGAGAACTTTTAGATAGCTAAGTTTTAGTTTCATCATGTACGGTAGTAGCTAGGAGTAGCATCAGTGTAAACTAATACATATTTTAGTTTTGGAGATGTTCTCAGAGCTGACGAAAGAGACAAAGCTATGGTTGATACTCATAACCTCGAAGTAGTGAGGGAAAAACGTCCTGAGATTCTCGTCGTAACGGGTATTTCTGGGGCTGGACGAAGCACCGCTGCCAATGTCCTCGAAGATGAGGGTTGGTATGTTGTTGATAATATCCCACCGCAGATGTTGCAGGCTCTAGCTGATTTGGTGATGCGTGCCCCTGATGCGATGCCGCGTCTTGCTATTGGTATTGATGTGCGGGCACGTGCGTTGTTTAATGATTTGCCGAGTGCTATTGATACCTTGCGTAAGTCTAATGTGAACTTCCGGATGTTGTTCCTTGACGCTAAAGATGAGGATATTATCGCTCGATATGAGTCTCAGCGTCGTCCTCATCCGTTACAGGGTGAAGGGCGTGTTGTTGATGGTATTGCTCGTGAGCGTAAGATTTTTGAGGCTTTGAAAGAAGCCGCTGATTCTGTGATTGATACTTCTGGAAAGAACGTGCATGAGCTCGCTCATGTGATTCGTTCGATGTATTCTTCGAGCAAACCTGGTGTTTTGAATCTGACGGTTATGAGCTTTGGATTCAAATATGGTGCTCCGACTGATGCGAACTATATGGCAGATATGCGTTTTATTCCGAATCCTCATTGGGTTCCGGAATTGCGCCCTTACACTGGTGAGGATGCTCCAGTTCGTGACTATGTGATGGAGAACCCTGGAACGATAGAGTTTCTTGAGAACTATATGAAGACTCTGAAACCTGTTCTGAAGGGGTATCGTCAAGAGGGTAAGCATTACGCCACGATTGCTATTGGTTGTACCGGTGGTAAGCATCGTTCTGTTGCTGTTTCTACAGAGATTGCTCGTCGTCTCCGTGAATTGCCTGATGTGAATGTGAATCTGCAACATCGAGATATGGGGCGAGAATAACAGTGAGCATGTATCAGTTACCTACCGCTCCTATTAAGTTACCTGAGAATCTGAGAACTTTTAAAGATCGTTCTCGTCGTCATCGTCCGGTGAAAGTTGCTGCTCTTGGTGGCGGGCATGGGTTGTATGGCTCGTTATCTGCTTTGCGTCACGTGACTTCTGATTTGACGGCTATTGTGACGGTTGCTGATGACGGTGGTTCTTCTGGTCGGTTACGTCAAGATTTTGGGGTGTTACCTCCAGGAGATTTGCGTATGGCGTTGAGCGCTTTATGTGATGATACTGATTGGGGTCGGACGTGGCGTGATGTGATGCAGCGTCGTTTCCATTCGACGGTTCAGAATCCTTCGAGTGGTTTAGAAGATCATGCTTTAGGCAATCTGTTGATTGTGACCTTGTGGCAATTACTTGAAGACACTGTCGCTGGTTTGGACTGGGCTGGGGCTTTGCTGAATGCTCGTGGTCGGGTTCTGCCGATGTCTTGTGAACCGTTGGTGATTGAAGGCGATGACGTCCGTTATGATGATGCTGGAGTGCCAGTGGTCGATCATGTTGTCGGTCAGGTTAATGTTGCTAAGGTGGCTCGGGCTGAGAATGTGAAGCTCACTCCTGAAGGCGCTGAGGCTTGTGAAGAGTCTGTTCAATCGATTCTTGAAGCTGACTGGGTGATTCTTGGTCCTGGTTCTTGGTTTACGTCGGTTCTTCCTCATCTATTATTGCCGGGGATTCGCGATGCGTTATTGCAGACTGAGGCGAAGATTTGTGTGGTGATGAATCTTGAGCTGGAGGATCGGGAGACTTTGGGAATGAGTGCTTCTGAGCATCTTCGTATTTTGTGTAAATACGTTCCAGAATTTAGGCTTAACGCGGTGATAGCGGATTGTGACGGTATGGGCTCACCTGATGAGCTTAATAAGGTCGCGGTTGAGCTGGGCGGTAAGGTTTTTTGGAGATCTGTGCGTAATAGTGTGGAAAGAAACGTGCACGACCCGCTTAAGCTTGGAGCGGCCTATCAAGAAGTGTTTAGAACTTATTTGTCGTAGCGGTATTTCACTGTTGTTTATGAAGGTGACATCGCATCTATATGTTTTTGGAGGAATTGCCGTATGGCACTAACGGCTTCGGTTAAAGAAGAACTTGCCCGCTATGAATCGACGAAGTCTTCGGTTCGTAAGGCTGAGGTCTCAACTATTTTGCGTTTTACCAGTGGTTTGCATTTGGTGTCGGGCAAGATTGTGATTGAGTCTGAGGTGGATCTTGAATCTACTGCTTTGCGTTTGCAATATAACATTGCTGAGATGTATGGGCGTGAGTCTGAGATTACGTCGGTCTCTGGTGGTGGTTTACGACGAGGTGGCCGTTATATTGTTCGTGTCACTAGTGGCGGTGAAGCATTGGCTCGTCAGACTGGTCTTTTAGATAGTCGAGGTCGTCCTGTGCGTGGTTTGCCTCCTGCCGTGGTGAACGGTTCGTTAGCTGATGCTGAGGCTGTGATGCGTGGTGCGTTTTTGGCACATGGGTCTTTGACGGAGCCTGGTCGTTCTTCAGCGTTAGAGTTTACGTGTCCTGGTCCGGAGGCGGCTCTTGCTTTGGTTGGTGCTGCTCGGCGTCTTGACGTTATTGCTAAGGCCCGTGAGGTGCGTGGCGTGGATCGTGTTGTCGTGCGTGATGGTGAGACTATCGGCATGTTGTTGGAACGTATGGGTGCTAATGAGACGTTGAATAGTTGGCGTGAACGTCGTGCCCGTAAAGAAGTTCGAGCTACGGCTAATCGTTTGGCTAATTTTGATGATGCTAATTTGCGTCGTTCTGCTCAGGCTGCTGTTGCGGCTGGTGCTCGTGTGGAGCGTGCTTTGGAGATTCTTGGTGATAGGGTTCCGGAGCATTTGCGATATGCGGGGGAGTTGCGTGTTGCTCATAAGCAGGCGTCTTTGGATGAATTAGGGCGTTTGGCTGATCCGCCTATGACCAAGGACGCTATCGCTGGTCGTATTCGTCGTTTGTTAGCTATGGCGGATAAGCGTGCTTCTGAGTTGGGAATTCCTGGTACAGATGCTGGTCATGGTGATTTGTAGCCTGTAGATATAAGCAGGGCTCATGGGTCTGAGGTTTTGCCTCAGGCCCATTGTTTTTTGTGGGATGGGTACACACATCAATGTGGGGATGTGTGTGTATTGTGTATGTTGCTATTCCTCTTTGAGGGATAAAAACTGTAAAAGGCACGAAAAACAACAGTTGTTTTGGGGATAAAACGGAGTTTTCCAAAAATTCACCAAATAAAACTACAGAAACACACCCAAACTCACATATTTTGTCGTAAGATATTAATAGAACCGGACGGAAGCCCAAGGAACTTTAGGGCTAAACCACATAAGGTAAGGTTCTAAGGTCGAGAAAGTGAGACTTTCGCTTTCCGTCCTCTAATAATTCACTGAATAATGAGGAGTTTGATTCCCAGTGACTGTACGTGTAGCAATTAACGGCTTTGGCCGAATCGGTCGTACCTTCTTCCGCGCAGCAGCAAAAGATGGCGCAGGATTCGAAATTGTCGCAGTTAACGACCTAACTGACGCAAAAACTTTGGCACACCTGCTCAAGTACGATTCCATCATGGGCACCTTCGAAAGTGATGTTCAGGTCAAAGACGGCAACCTTGTTGTCGATGGCAAAGAAATCAAGATTCTTGCAGAGCGCGAGCCTGCAAACCTTCCTTGGGCAGACCTCGGCGTAGACGTTGTTCTCGAATCCACCGGTCTTTTCACCGACGGCACCAAAGCTAAAGCTCACATCGAAGCTGGCGCAAAGAAGGTTATTCTTTCTGCACCCGGTAAGAACATCGACGGCACCTTCGTCATGGGTGTTAACGACAGCGATTACGATTCTGAGACCATGCACATCGTCTCTAACGCATCTTGCACCACCAACTGCCTCGCACCTATGGCAAAGGTTCTCAACGACAAGTTCGGTATCGAACGCGGCTTGATGACCACCATCCACGCATACACCGCTGACCAGCGCCTACTCGATGCACCTCACCGCGACCTTCGTCGCGCACGTGCAGCAGCGTTGAACATGGTACCTACCTCCACCGGTGCAGCAGCAGCAGTTGGACTCGTTCTTCCTGAACTCAAGGGTAAACTTGACGGCTTGGCAGTTCGCGTTCCTACCCCCACCGGCTCTGTTGTTGACTTGACCTTCGAAGCTTCTAAAGAAGTTACCGTTGAAGAAGTTAACGCAGCAGTACGTGAAGCAGCTGAAAGCGAATTCGCAGGCATCATCAAGTACAACGAAGACCCCATCGTCTCCAAGGACATCGAAGGTGAGCCTATCTCTACCGTATTCGACGCACCTTTGACCAAGGTTATTGGTAACCAGGTTAAGGTCTTCGCATGGTACGACAACGAATACGGTTACGTATCACGCCTTGTTATGTTCACCAACAAAGTCGTAGCAGCTCTCTAATCTAGACTGCCTTTTAGGTACTTTGTCTCAACCAACTGTATTGGAGAAGAACATCATGGCACACGCTCTCGATGAACTCATCGCTGAAGGTGTATCGGGCCGTCACGTTCTCGTTCGCTCAGACTTGAACGTGCCACTTAAAGGCACCACCGTTACGGACGACGGACGTGTTAAAGCATCATTGCCAGTTTTGAAAAAACTAGCAGATGCCGGAGCACGTGTTATCGTTACCGCTCACCTCGGCCGCCCCAAAGGCAAAGTGGATCCACAATACTCCATCGCGCCGGCAGCTGCACGTCTTGCAGAACTTGCAGACTTCAACGTTGTTGTTGCAACTGACGTTGTTGGTGAAGATGCACAATCTAAAGCTGCTGCTTTGAAGGACGGCGAAGTACTCGTTGTAGAGAACGTTCGTTACGACGCACGTGAAACCTCAAAAGACGATACTGAACGTGGCGCATTCGCTGACGAGCTCGTAGCGCTCACTGGCGAAAACGGAGCATACGTTGACGACGCCTTCGGTGCCGTTCACCGTAAACATGCATCTGTCTACGATGTTGCAAAACGTCTTCCTTCCTACCTTGGCGACCTCGTCAAAAAAGAAGTTGACGTTCTAGCAAAGACCCTCAACAATCCAGAGCGTCCTTTCGTCGTGGTCATGGGTGGATCCAAAGTTTCCGATAAGCTTGCCGTCATCGACAACCTCATCGGTAAAGCAGACACCCTGCTCATCGGTGGCGGTATGGGCTACACCTTTGCAGCTGCACAAGGCTACAAAGTAGGTAAGTCCATCCTCGAAGAAGACCAAATCGAGAACGTTCAGCGATACTTGAAAGAAGCTCCTGAAAAAGGAACCGAAATCATCATCGCAAGCGACATCGTTTGGTCTGATGACTTCTCTAACGACGCAAACACCGAGATTCGCCCCATCGAAGACCTCGAAGGCGGAAAACTCGGCGCTGAAGCGGAAGGCCTAGACATCGGTCCTAAAACCCGTGAAATCTTTGCTGAAAAGATTAAGGGCGCTAAGACCGTATTCTGGAACGGCCCAGTTGGTGTCTTCGAAATTCCAGCATTCTCTGAAGGAACCAAGAGCGTTGCGCAAGCACTCGTCTCTTCAGAAGCATTCTCTATTATTGGCGGCGGCGACTCAGCTTCAGCTGTTCGCAACCTCGGTTTTGACGATGCACAGTTTGGACACATTTCCACCGGTGGTGGAGCTTCCCTCGAATACATTGAAGGTAAGACTCTTCCCGGATTAGACGCACTAGGTGCCTAAAAATATCTAGAGATGGCGGGTTACCTTTGGTGACCCGCCATTGTCGTATAACAGCACCAGTAGATATGCTTAGAGACGTAAGCTCTTCAAAACCGTAAACTAACTCGGTGCTCACATCTAGACGTACTTTAACATCGCCGCATTAGCGGAGAAAAGGACTCAACAAATATGACCCGCAAACCTTTTATTGCCGGTAACTGGAAAATGAATATGGATCACACCCAAGGTGTGACTTTGATGCAGAAGCTTGCGTGGACTCTTGACGACGCAAACTTCAACTACGACAACACCGAAGTTGTTGTGTTTCCGCCCTTTACCGATATTCGCTCCGTGCAGACCCTCGTAGATGGGGACAAACTTCAGGTACGATACGGGGCACAAGACCTATCCGATAAAGACTCTGGCGCATACACCGGAGATATCTCCGGAGCATTCCTCTCAAAACTCGGTGCACGCTATGTTCTCGTCGGACACTCAGAACGTCGTACCATCCACGCCGAAAGCGATGCTATCTGCGCAGCAAAAGTACAAGCTGCATACCGTCACGAACTCACGCCCGTCTTGTGTGTTGGTGAAGGGCTAGAAACTCGTGAAGCTGGAAACCACGTTGAATTTACTCTGGAACAGCTTCGTGGCTCCATTGAAGGGCTCACCGCAGAACAAGCTGAAACACTTGTGATTGCATACGAACCAGTATGGGCAATCGGCACCGGAAAAGTAGCAACTTCTGCTGACGCACAAGATATGTCTGCAGCAATCCGAGCTGAAATGGAGAAACTCTACAACGTTGACGTCGCTGAAAAAGTTCGTGTACTCTACGGCGGATCTGTTAAAGCGACTTCTGCCCCAGAAATTTTGGCAGAAAACGATGTTGACGGCGTTCTTGTCGGTGGCGCTTCTCTCGATGCTGCTGAGTTCGCTCAGATTGCACATTTCGACGCACGCTAAATAATCCAAGGGGCTTAAACTTCTGGTGGTATATACAGAACATCAATATCACCAGAAGTTTAAGTACCTATAGATGGCGAAGAAGTTCAGAATATAGAAGAACTCATTAGCCATCGGAGCAAAAATTAGCGTATAGTTTTCTTGTGCCCTTTATCGGGCTTAATACACAATTGCGGACGAAAGGCTCTCGTGGAGACTCTCAAAATCACGTTGATGGTGATTATCGCTATTGCGAGCGTACTAACAATCTTGTTGGTGCTCCTGAACCGTAGCAAGGGCGGCGGCCTTTCAGATATGTTCGGGGGTGGCATGACTACCTCCCTGAACTCATCAGGATCTGCCTCAAAGAACCTCGTGCGACTAACCATTACGGTTATCCTCATCTGGGTATTTGCTATTGTCAGCTACGGTTTGGTGCTTCGTTTCGAAAGCGCAATGGTCTAAAGAAAAGTTTTTATATAACAACATTAAAGAGTTGGGGTTCTCACTAATAGCAATGAGAACCCCAACTCTTTTTTACTTCTTTAAAATTCTATAGGACATCTTCTCAATACCGTACCACTATTTCTGATGAGCAGAATCTGTGATGAGAATAGTCGTTCGTTCTAATGCCCTCGCCCCACGAGCAGGCGTCTGGCGAAGCATTTGAGCTGTAATTTTCTCATACGGTAAATCTCGCGTCTCTACGAGTCGAGAAGCCGCCTGAACCTTATCTTCGCCAGAGATTAAGAACCATATCCGACGAGCATAACAAATAACAGGTAGCGTCAACGAAACTCGAGTACTTGGAGGTTTAGGAGACTGATGGATAGCAACAGCAATATTCTCGGTATCGAACACTTCATCCCGCTCAGGGAACAACGAAGCAATATGCCCATCTGGTCCCATTCCCAAAAGTAGAACATCAAAAAGAGGAGTTCTCTGATGAGCTGAAGAATGTTCTGCTAACTCACGAACATATGCCTTTGCGGCTTCTTCTGGGCTATCAAAAACATCACTAGCACCCATACGATGAATATTGCCAGAAGGAACAGAAACCTGTGAAAAGAAGGCATCATATGCCTGCTTTTCGTTACGGTCGTCATGTCCCGTCGGAAGGAAACGTTCATCAGACCACCAAAAATGCACGTTCTCCCACGAAAAGTCCTCTAAAAACTGAATATAGTGGGGGAGAGTCTCTAACAATTTAGTGCCCATACTGCCACCGGTGAGACACACATCAGCACGGTTGCGTGCACGTAAAGACTCTTGTATTACCTCAAAAAAATGTTGAGCCGCATTTTGTGCAAGTTCTTCTGGCGTTGTATAAGAAATAATTTCCGGCTTTTTAAGCATCGAAAGGCTCCGTCCATTCTATGCCTTCAGGTTTATCTTCATCGCTGCTCAACTCAACCAAAATATTACCTTGGTGGAGAGCCTCTTGTAAGACTTCACCATAGACTTCATCGGGGTCAAGACGTCGAAGTTCCTCCGCTAAACACTCAGCAAGGGTCCGCACTGGAAGAGCAATCTGCTGATGAGGAGTACCGGGAGAGGACACTGTAGCAATATTTGTTTCAGGACGATCTATCACAATCGAACCGTCTTCACGTTCTAAAACAACTCGATACAAACCACGTTCTAATTTAGTAGTTGCCAAATGGACCTGCGCATCGAGCCGATGACCAAGCCACGCACCAAGCAAAACAACAGAAGGCGATTGAGCAGAACCATAAACCACAACTCGTGTAACCTTTTGAGGTGGCACCTGATCTAGAATAGCCGCTAATTGTATTCTCCATAAGGTGAGTCTGCTCCATGCAAGATCAGTATCACCAGCAGAATAACTTTCAGAAAGTTTTTCCAACGTAATCATCGGATCTGCCTCACGGGCAGAGTCGGTGATACGGCGCTGAGCTATCCGACCGATAGAATGTCGTGCTGGATGATCAGGAACAGAATGTGGCCACCACACAACAATAGGAGAATCTGGTAGGAGCAACCCCGAGATGAGAGATTCTGTTGCGTGAGCAGCTTGCCCCCAACCTCTCAACACAATGAGGTCAGAAGCTCCAGCTTCTCCACCAACCTCAATCTTTGCATCTAACCGGTTCTTAGCGTCTGCGTCTTCGCTAATATGCATGATGATACGACAAGGATGCTCATGAGATGCTCGCTGAGCAGCTTCTAACGCGGCAGAAGAATGCCCAGGATCAGCCAAAATGACGAGGGTAAGAACTCGACCCGATGTGGTGTTACCGGTCTCTTCGCGAAGACGCGAGATTTCTTTTTCAATACGAGCAGTATCTGTCTGTTCAAGATGAGAAATCATGGGCGTCTCCAAACACGATGATCGCGAGCTAATAGTAAGTGAGCAGATTCAGGCCCCCAAGAACCGGGAGCATAAGGCTCCGGCTTAACCTGGTGTTCTTGCCAATACTGTTCAAAAGGATCAAGAATTTTCCATGACAGCTCAACTTCTTCATGGCGGGGGAACAAAGGCGGTTCACCCAACAGAACGTCGAGGATAAGACGCTCATAGGCTTCAGGAGATTCTTCTGTGAAAGAATGGCTATACCCAAAGTCCATGTTCACGTCTCGAATCTCCATCTGAGTTCCAGGAACTTTAGAAGAGAACCTAATAGTGATACCTTCATCGGGTTGGACTCGAATCACGATAGCGTTCTGCCCAGCATCATCACTATTGTTAAATAGTAGATTAGGTGACTTTTTAAGTATTAACGCAATCTCCGTTACACGTCGCCCAAGACGCTTGCCTGTCCGTAGATAGAACGGCACGCCCGCCCAACGTCGAGTATTAATATTGAGCTTGATTGCAGCAAAAGTTTCTGTTCGAGAATCCGCCGGAATATCTTTTTCGTCAAAGAAACCATTTGCTTCTTCTCCACCTTGATAACCACCGGCATATTGCCCAATAGCAAAAGCCTCTGCAAGGTTCTCTGGAAGAGTCACCGCATCAAGAACTTTCTCTTTTTCTGCGCGTAGATGATGAGCGTTAAAACTAATGGGCTCTTCCATGGCTGTCAAAGCTAATAGCTGTAAAAGATGATTTTGAATGACGTCTCGAGCTGCGCCGACACCATCATAATAGCCTGCCCGCGAACCAATACCGATAGGCTCTGCCATCGTAATCTGTACATGGTCGATATAGTTAGCGTTCCAAAGTGGCTCAAACATCTGATTAGCAAAACGCATTGCCAAGATATTCTGTACTGTTTCTTTGCCAAGATAATGGTCGATACGGAATACCGAATCCTGAGGGAACACCGACTCAACAATAGAGTTAAGCTCTCGTGCAGACTCTAAATCGTGCCCAAAGGGCTTCTCAATAACAACACGACGCCACTCACGTGAGCCTTCTTGTTGCTGTGCTAACCCGTGCTTTGCAAGCATCTGAAGGACCTGCTCAAAAGCTTTGGGCGGTATTGACAGGTAGAATGCGTGGTTCCCTTGAGTTCCACGGCTCTCCTTCAGCTCGTCGAGAGTCTGTTTGAGCTGCTCAAACGCGTGGTCATCGTCAAAAGCACCTTGAACAAAGCGGATACCAGAAGAGAACTGGTTCCATACATCCTCCCTAAAAGGAGTTCTAGAATGTGCTTCGACTGATTCGCGCACTTGATGACGGAAATCATCATCTGACCACTCGCGACGCCCAAAACCGACAAGACCAAAATTAGGAGGAAGCAAACCACGATTGACTAAGTCATAAACCGCGGGCAGTAGCTTTTTACGAGCAAGATCGCCGGTAACTCCAAAAAAGACCAGAGAACTCGGGCCGGCAACGCGACTCAGTCTTTTATCGCGAGAGTCCCTCAACGGGTTAGTTTCGTGACCGTTAGGCACAGTACATATTCCTTAGAAAGATTGTTGTGTATTGGCGGCAACCTCTCCATCGTAGGGGAAGCTGCCGCCAAGAGCGAGTTCGCGCCAGTAGGGTGATGACGCCTAACGCTAGAAGATTATGCTGAAGCTAGTGCTTGACGAATAGTTTCGAGAAGCTCTTCCCACGAAATATCGAACTTCTTAAGTCCTTCGTCTTCCAAAAGCGTAACGACCTCTTGATACGAAATACCTAGAGACTCGATAGCGTTAAGGATTTTATCGGACTCATCGTAGGTAGAGGTAATGGTATCTCCCGTAACAACACCATGGTCATAAGTCGCTTCAAGAGTTTTTTCGGGGACAGTATTAACACATTGAGGTGCAACAAGACCCGTAACATACAAAGTATCAGGAAGCGCTGGATCCTTGGTTCCAGTGGAAGCCCATAGCGGACGCTGAATATTCGCACCAGCTGCGGCGAGACGTTCCCAACGCTGTGAAGAGAATGCTTCTTCAAAAACCTGATAGGCCAAACGAGCGTTTGCCAAACCAGCTTTACCTTTGAGAGCTTTAGCCTCGTCTGTGCCGATAGCCTCAAGGCGAGCATCAATCTCAGAATCTACACGAGAGATAAAGAACGAAGCTACAGAATGAATCTTTGACAGATCTTTACCATTTTCTAATGCTTGCTCTAAACCAAGCATATATGCATTGATTACTGCGCGATAACGGGATAACGAGAAAATAAGCGTCACGTTAACAGAAATGCCTTCAGCTAGAGTTTGAGCGATTGGCTCAAGACCTTCTTCTGTAGCTGGAATCTTAATCATCACGTTTTCGCGATCAACACGAGAAGCTAAGGCCTTTGCCATAGCTGCAGTTTCAGCTGACTGACGAGCTAGACGCGGGTCTACCTCGATAGAGACGCGACCGTCGCGTCCTTGAGATGATTCATAGACAGGAGCAAAAATATCGCAGGCTGCTCGGACATCATCTGTTGTAATAGTAAAAACAGCTTCTTCAACGTCTACGCCTTCTTCTGCAAGTTCTTTAACCTGCTCAGAATAAGACTCTCCTTGGGCAAGTGCGCCAGCGAAGATGGTGGGGTTGGTAGTTACACCTGCAACATTGCGAGAAGAGATAAGTTCTTCAAGGCTCCCAGAGGTGATGCGCTCACGGGAGAGGTCATCGAGCCAAATAGATACACCAGCATCGGTGAGTTTTTGGGTTGAGGTCGTCATCAGTACATCCTAACGGTGATAGAGAGTGTCAAAGTTTATCGGGTTGCTGCGGCAGCAATAGATTCTTGAGCTGCTTGTACAACAGCTTCTGGGGTAATACCGAATTCACGGTAGAGAACGTCTGCACCAGCTGAAGCTCCAAAGTGCTCTAGAGAGACAGCGCGGCCGGCATCGCCAAGGACGTCGTACCAGCTCATCGCAGATCCTGCTTCAACCGTAACTCGAGCTTTAATTTCTGGAGGGATAACGCTATGGCGATATTCTTCAGGCTGTTGAACAAACCATTCACGAGAAGGCATGGAGATAACGCGTGCAGCTACTCCCTGTTCCTTCAACAAAGAACGTGCGCTAAGTGCAATTTCTACTTCTGAACCAGTCGCAATAAGCAGAACATCAGCAGTGCCTTCTGTCTCGGCAAGAACATAACCACCACGTGCAGCACCTTCCGCCGAAGCAAATTTTTCACCCTCAGCTTCAGGATGAAGGTCTTCTCGTGCGATATTCACAAGATTCTGTCGTGAAAGGACCAACCCCACCGGACGATCTTGAATTTCAAGAACTTTACGCCACGCAACTGACGTCTCATTACCGTCTGCAGGGCGCACAACATCCAATTGAGGAATTGCTCGCAAAGCTGAAAGGTGTTCTACCGGTTGGTGCGTTGGACCATCTTCTCCCAAACCAATGGAATCATGAGTCCACACAAAAATATTAGGTACACCCATCAATGCCGCAAGACGAACTGCCGGACGTTGATAGTCAGAGAACACAAAGAACGTGCCATTGAACGGGCGAGTAGGCGAAGAGAGCGCTATGCCGTTACAGATAGCTGCTGCAGCATGTTCACGGATACCAAAGTGCAAGACTCGACCATATGGGCTGGCATTCCAACTATCAGTGCTATGAGAAACAGGATTGAAAGATGACGCGCCGTCAATAGTGGTGTTATTAGAACCAGCAAGATCTGATGAACCGCCCCAAAGCTCAGGGAACGTATCAGCAATAGCATTAATAACTTTTCCAGAAGCAGCACGTGTTGCAATGCTTGAGCCAGCTTCAAAGGTAGGGAAAGCCTGCTCATAGTTTTCTGGAAGCTCACCGGCATTTAGACGCGCATAAAGTTTAGCTTCTTCAGGGTGCTCCTGCTGCCACTTTTCAAAGAGAGTCTCCCACTGCCGTCGAGACTGTTCTGCACGTTGCTGAACACTGCGGGTATGCTCAAGAATCTCATCATCAATATAGAATGATTTTTCAGGGTCAAAACCAAGAATTTCCTTTGTTGCAGCAACCTCGTCAGCACCGAGCTTAGAACCGTGAATACCGCCGGTATTCTGCTTATTGGGTGCAGGCCAACCAATAATAGTGCGCAGCTCAATAATACTAGGCTTATCTGTAACTTCTTTAGCTCGTGCAATCGCAGCATACAGCGCTTCGAGGTCTTCAACATAGTTACCGCTACTTGTCCAATCAACATGTGCAGTATCCCAGCCGTAGGATTCGTAACGCTTGAGAACATCTTCAGTGAAAGCAACATCGGTGTCGTTTTCAATGGAAATGTGGTTACGATCAAAAATAACAATCAGATTTCCAAGCTCCTGATGCCCAGCAAGAGCAGATGCCTCAGCGGTCACACCCTCTTGAATATCTCCCTCAGAAGCAATCGTATAAATGGTGTGGTCAAAAGGTGACTGACCAGCAGGAGCTTCAGGATCAAATAGCCCGCGCATCCGTCGTTGAGCATACGCGAAACCTACAGCTGAAGCTAAGCCCTGTCCCAATGGGCCTGTTGTAATCTCGATACCGCGAGTATGACCATACTCGGGGTGACCGGGAGTGAGTGCGCCCCAAGTGCGAAGCGCTTTAAGATCTTCCATCTCAAGACCATAACCACTCAGGTACAACTGAATATAAGCGGTAAGTGAGCTGTGACCGGGGGAGAGAATGAAGCGGTCACGCCCTGCCCAACGATCGTCACGAGGATCATGGCGCATCACCTTCTGATACAGCAAATATGCCACGGGAGCTAAGCTCATTGCAGTACCGGGGTGCCCCGAACCTACCTTCTCAACAGCATCCGCTGCTAAGATTCGGGCAGTATCAACAGCTCGTTGATCCTTCTCCGTCCAATTGAGTTTCTGATCAAGATGTGGCACGTTGTCTCCCTTTCATAGAGATAGTGATGAGATACAGCGGTTACAGGAACGACATTAGTACAAATAGTTCAGGATGTTTAGCTGCACAACTGCACATTAAGTTAGTTCTAAGGATAATTGAAAATACGGCAGGAAGAAGGACTTTCTAAGACTTCTCGTGATGTCGGTTCTGTTCCTTGATATATCGCGTGCTTTATTATGATTATTCTTCTAAAAGGTATAGCATTAGTTTGACAGTCCGCTCCTTTAACGTGCTCAAAATCGGTTGTATGTATCCCCAAAGTAGAGGCGACACCACCGAAAAGAGTTCAAGAGTGAGGACTTAATCTCACCCGAGAATATTTCACCATATGAAATAAACAACGGGAACACTAACTACACACATACAACGATTCTGGTAGGGAGCCCAACGTTAGTGAAGGGTCTAAATACACATCGCGTCACTGAAGCTCACGCAACAGCATCAGACACGCCCAAAGGATCGCACAAAGTGAGCCTTATGCGTAAGCTCATCGCCTATATTCACCTGACAAAGCCTCAGGTTATTGAACTTCTGCTAGTGACAACCGCTCCAACCATGATGTTTGCAGCGGGCGGTATGCCCCCATTCTGGCTCATCATCAACACCATGGTCGGTGGAGCTATGGCAGCTGGCGCCTCTGGCGCCTTCAACTGTTATATCGACCGAGATGCAGACCGTCTCATGAAAAGAACAGAACGTCGCCCACTCGTCACCGGAGAGGTCAGCGATAAAGAAGCACTCATCTTCGCATGGGCCTTAGCGATCATCTCTATCATCTACCTATGGGTATTAGTTAATCCTTTTGCCAGTATGCTAGGGCTCATCGCTATCCTCCTTTACGTTGTGTTCTACTCGCTTTACCTTAAACGTCGTACCACCCAAAACATCGTTTGGGGAGGACTGGCCGGATGTATGCCCGTATTTATTGCATGGGCTGCCGTCGAAAACACCATCAGCTGGGCAGCAGTAGTCCTTTTCACCGTCATCTTCCTCTGGACACCCCCACACTACTGGCCACTATCTATGAAATACGCCGAAGACTACCAACGAGCAGGAATCCCCATGCTCGGAGCTATCGCACCGGCTAAAAGTGTCTCTGTGCAAGTCGTCCTATATTCTTGGGCCATGGTTATCTGCTCCTTGCTCCTAGTGCCACTGGGTGGGGCAGGATGGGTTTATACTCTCACGGCTATTGCCAGCGGTGCATGGTTCCTCTACCACTGCCACCGTCTGCACGCTTTAGCTATTGCTGGAAAAGCAACAAGCAGAACCGCAATGACCGTATTTCACGGCTCCATCACCTATCTCACCGTACTCTTTATTGCCGTGGCGATTGACCCATTCGTCGGACACGCACTGATTACCTTATAAAACACCACATAATAAAGGAGGGGTACCCCAGAACATCTGGGGCACCCCTCCTTTATGCATCCATTTATCTTTACACAATACGACGCTGTTGAGCTAATCTTCGTGACGGCTGAGAAGCCATAACAAGCTGACGTTCTACAGCAGTAATAGCCGCCCACGTAAATAAGGCAGAGCCTAATAGGTGCATCTCTACCAGCCACACAGGAAGACCATTAAAGAACTGTATGTACCCAACAACCCCCTGATAGACGACAACAGCTAGAACCCAATACCAGCTACGGCGTAGAGCCTGAGACCACTGATATTTTCGTGCCAAATAGAGGGAACTAAGAATAACCATAAGATAGGCCCACACTGAGAAAGAATGCATACGAGTTACAACCCACGGATTAAACGCATGTCGGTGTGCGCTAGGATCACCGGCATGAGGTCCGGTGCCAGTTGTTACCGTGCCCATAAAAATAAGGAAACATACCAGCACCAAACTAGTCCAACCCAAATACTTGAGAAAAACTGCACCCTGAGGAAGGGAACTATCGAGAACTCCCTCACTTTCAATAACGCCTGAAGCAAAATATCGACGTACACGGTTGAGATAACATGCACCCAAAGCAATCATGATGGCAGAAAGCATGTAATGCACTGTAACCATCCATGGATTGAGTTTAAGCAGAACAGACAAGCCTCCCACAACAGCTTGAATAGGGATTCCCCAAAGCAACAAGAGAGAAAGATTAAAAAGGTCCGAATACTGGTGTCGTGAGTGAGATAAACCCGTAAAAAGTTTCTTCCACCATTGAGACAACGAGGATGCTTCAGGCATAGCAATTCGAAGAATTGAGAGAAACGTCAATCCCGTAACAATAATTAAGACAAAGGTCAGCATTCGATTGCCAAACTCTACAAGACCATGAATACCCATCTCTGGTGTCGTTGTCCACGAACCAGAAGACGTACATTTAGGCCAGGTATCACATCCCAACCCCGAACCGGTCAGTCGCACGACACCACCGGAGACGATTAAAACGATATTAGCGATAACCACAGCATAGGCCATCCTCAGAACATAAAGATTTGGTGTACGCGGCAGGCACACAGAAGCAACACGTTCTTTTAGCTCATGAATACGTTCTGTTAACGAAGACAAATAAACCACCTTCAAAGGGGATTGCAGGGTGTGATGTATTTATGCGGACCAGCGGAAAAACTTTGTAGCTAAACCGATACAAAGTGCCGTCCACATAAGAAGTACAAGATGAGGAATCAGAGCAAACTCATGAGTTAAAAATTCGGCTCGTAGAGCATTACCTAGAGCGCCGGAAGGGAGAATATCCACCAACCTTCCCAAAACACTCGGTAAATGATGTGTAGGTAATAAAGTGCCACCGACCGCTGCAAGAACAGCCCACGCCATATTAACGATGGCCAACGTTGCTTCAGCGCGCACCGTCCCCGCAATGAGCAACCCCAAAGACGTAAAAGACGCTGCACCTAATAATAATGTGGGAAGAGAAGCCACTACGGCACCCCACTGAGGAGACCAACCAAGCGTCAACGCCACCAACACAACAAGAATGTACTGAAGGCATAACACTCCTAAGACAGCACATACTTTCCCAACAATAAGACCAGTTTTACCGAGAGGAGTCGTCGACAAAAAACGCAAAACACCATAACGGCGGTCAAAACCTGTAGCGATACCCTGTCCCGATAACGCAGTAGAAATAACACACAAGGCAAGAACGCCTGGAACCGCAATGTCAATGCGAGTGCTTTGTAGTTTTTGAGCAAAAGAATCTAAGAAACTTGTCCAGCTCATCACATAAAGAGCCATCATCGGAAACGCAATGTTGAGCATCAGCTGTTCACCATTTTTCAACATGGCAACAAGCTCATATCGCCCCTGTGCACGTAAGCGTGTACTCAAAGAAGCTGAACGCGGTGTCGAAATCATGATGAGGACGTTTCCTTTCCTGCGATATCAAGAAAGACATCTTCGAGGGTTCGTGAAGAAAGTTCCATACGTTGTGGAAGAATGTTACGGGCCGCTAAAGTAGCCGTCAACTCAGCTAAAACGGGGGGAGTAATCTCACCGGTTAGAGTATAAGAACCAGGATGCGCGGTACTTAACGTTAAACCTTTCGATAAGGTCGGTAGGAGTTGCATCATGCTCAACGATTCATCAGAGAGCGAAAAGTGAAGCGTTTTAACATCTGTTGCTGACTGCTCAACAAGTTCAGGAACAGTTCCTTCTAATACGTTCCGTCCGGCACCAATAATATAAACATAATCGGCGAGCCTCTGAGCATCATCCAGCAGATGAGTTGTCAAAACAATAGCAGTACCCCGCTTTTTCTGCTCGGTAATTAAATCAAAAACTACCTGACGAGAATGTGGATCAAGACCTGCCGAAGGCTCATCGAGAAAGAGAATCTCAGGTTTCCCAATAAGAGCTGCCGCAAAAGCAACCCGTTGGCGCTCGCCGCCTGAAAGCCGTCTAATGCTGGTGCCGTTAAAAGTGTCAATGCCTAGCCTCTGAATGAGTTCATCAAGAGGATACGTCTGCTGATACATTGTCGCGATGTGTTCAAGCAGCGGAATAGGGCGCAGAGATTGAGGTAATCCGCCATCTTGTAACATGATGCCAACTCGCGCCCGAAGCTCTGCAGAAGCACCCCACGGGTTATGTCCTAGAAGATGAATTTCTCCGCTTTCGGGTTTTTGAAGCCCCTGCGCACATTCTAAGGTAGTAGTTTTTCCTGCGCCATTAGCACCAAGTAAAACGGTTACTTCTCCGGCAAGAGCTTCAAGGCAGATTCCATCTACTGCTCGAACTGTCCCTCGATGCGTTAGATGATGAGGGTGTTTTTTGCGGTAACTCTTTGAGGGCTTATATTCTTTGACTAACCGAGAAATTCTCAGTGAGGAGGGTTTCTCCCTACTGTCCCGTGAACTCTTGTCTCTATCTTGTGGCACCGTATCATTCTACGTGCTCACACTAGAGTTTTTAGGTAATCGATAACCGAAAACTCCTTAATGATGCCTGTAAAAACCTTGGAAATAGCTGTCTATTTCCCTTTCATAAGTTTGCGACACTACTCTAAAAAATATTTTTCTTGTTGTGCACGGTAGTAAAAATTATTCTCAAAAAAGATTTTTAAAACAGCGTATAATTTACAAATTAGCTAGTCAAAGCACATTTTATTGTCTTTATTGACCCTTGTAAAAAGGTGATAGCCTCATTGTTTGAGGGTGTCAACCAGCGTTAAAAGTTCCTATCTGCACCTAAGTGTGACACTCCTCTAATCTGAAGATAGGTAAACCTTACTAGAGAACTACTCATAATTAGGACATACTTTAGTTGTGTATTCAGCGAATCAAACTTCCAAAAAGAAGGTACCTGGTACGCGCAATGCAGAGACAGAAGAAAAAACTCGAGACAGAGTTTTGCGTGGCGTACTTAATCACGGTCCAGTTTCTGCTGCTAGTCTCGGCGAGGAACTCAATCTCACTCCTGCAGCGGTGCGTCGTCACCTCGACGCACTCGAAGCAGAAGAACTCATTGTCGTAGCGCCTCTCAAACAATACGGAGCCGGCGCAGGACGCCCTGCCAGACGATACGTCATTGCACCCCAAGGGCACACCCAGCTTGGCAACGACTATCTCGACATCGCTCGAGAAGCACTCAAAATGTTGCAACAACAAGTTGGAGAAGACGCACTACGCGCATTCGCCTCAGCAAGAGCTTCAGAGATGGAACAAAAATACCGTCCCATCGTTGAAGCGGCAGGGGAGAACGTCGCAAACCGTGCACAAGCCCTTGCCGAAGCAATGACCCGCGACGGCTTCGTCGCAACCGCACAGGTGATGGAACCCCCACGCGGCAGGACACTGCCTCGCCACCTACTGGCAAGTATTCAACTCTGCCAAGGGCACTGCCCAGTGCGAGACCTCGCAGAAGACTTCCAAATCTTCTGCGACCAAGAAACCAAAATTATTGCTGACTTACTGGGAGTAGATGTCCGCCGTCTATCCACCATGGCAGCAGGAGCACACGTGTGCACCACACACGTACCTCTAGCACGTGACATGAGTGAAAACAGCGAAATACAGGCAAAGAAATAAACATTCTTTCGACCATCACACAACTGATAGATTTCCTACAAGAAAGGCCATGATGACTGAACAAGTTGAACGTAACGTCAACAACACCGTCATTTCAGAGATTCTCGAGGCCAACCCTGAACTCGAAGGTATCGGTACCTACGAGTACGGTTGGAAAGATTCCGACGTAGCTGGTGCAACTGCTAAACGTGGCCTCGACGAAGATGTTGTACGCGACATCTCTGCAAAGAAGAACGAACCCGAATGGATGCTCAAAATGCGTCTTAAGGCACTCAAATTCTTCGAACGTAAACCCATGCCCACATGGGGTGCAGACCTATCAGAAATTGACTTCGACAACATCAAATACTTCGTGCGTTCTACCGAACGTCAAGCAGAAAGCTGGGAAGACCTTCCCGAAGATATTCGCAACACCTACGAAAAGCTCGGTATCCCCGAAGCAGAACGTGAACGCCTCGTTGCAGGTGTCGCCGCCCAGTACGAGTCTGAGGTGGTCTACCACCAAATTCGTGAAGACCTCGAAAAACAAGGGGTCATCTTCGTCGACACCGACACTGCACTACGCGAACACGAAGACATCTTCCGCGAATACTTTGGCACCGTTATCCCCACCGGCGACAACAAATTTGCTGCACTGAACACCGCAGTATGGTCTGGCGGGTCTTTCGTCTATGTTCCTCCTGGAGTCCACGTCGAAATCCCTCTCCAGGCATACTTCAGAATCAATACTGAAAATATGGGACAGTTCGAACGTACCCTCATCATTGCTGATGAAGGATCTTACGTTCACTACATTGAAGGCTGCACCGCACCTATCTACAAGTCTGATTCCTTGCACTCAGCTGTTGTAGAAATCGTGGTTAAAAAGAACGCACGTGTACGCTACACAACCATTCAAAACTGGTCCAATAACGTATACAACCTCGTTACCAAACGCACCATCTGCCATGAAGGTGCCACCATGGAATGGGTCGACGGTAACATTGGCTCTAAAGTCACCCAAAAATACCCCGCCGTATACATGGTTGGTGAACACGCTAAAGGCGAGACACTGTCCATCGCATTTGCTGGTGAAGGACAACATCAAGATACTGGATCCAAGATGGTGCACATCGCCCCAAACACCTCTTCCTCTATTATCTCTAAATCCATCGCACGTAATGGCGGACGCTCCGCATACCGTGGCTTAGTGCAGGTTCGTGAAGGCGCATCACACTCCAAATCAAACGTTGTCTGTGACGCGCTGCTTGTCGACACAATCTCTCGTTCGGACACCTACCCCTACGTGGATGTACGAGAAGATGACGTCACCATGGGACACGAAGCAACCGTTTCTCGTGTTTCCGAAGAACAATTGTTCTACCTCATGCAGCGAGGACTAAGCGAAGAAGAAGCAATGGCCATGATTGTTCGCGGATTCGTAGAACCTATTGCTCGTGAGCTTCCTATGGAATACGCTCTTGAACTCAATCGCCTTATTGAACTTCAAATGGAAGGATCTGTGGGCTAACGATGACAGCTAAAGAAACCATCACCCATAACTCTCCTGCAATCCCCGGAATGGACGATGAAGGAGAAAAACTAGCGACTGAACACGCACATGACGACACCCTACGTGTTGAAACTCAAAGCGTGGACTCTTCACGTGCAGGTCGTAAAACCTCATATCGAGTAGAAGACTTCCCTGCGCTCACAGGACGTGAAGAAGACTGGCGTTTTACCCCTCTCAAACGTCTCAAAGGTTTACACACCGACGCACTGACTGGAACACCGGTATCAACATCTATCGACGCTCCAGACGCCGTACTGGTTGAGACTGTCTCACGAGAAGACTCTCGTATCGGTTCTGCCGGTATCCCCGAAGATCGTGTTGCAGCGAACGCATGGTCACACTTTGCAGAAGCAACTGTGCTCACTATTCCTCAAGAAACTGAGCTAGACCAGCGCATCAACGTAGAAATTCACGGTGAACACAGCGAACCTACTGCACAACATCTACTTATCGAGACGAAGCCTTTCTCTCGGGCTGTCGTTGTACTACGTCATACCGGTTCTGCAGTGTTGAGCCAGAACGTTGAGTTCGTCGTTGGCGATTCCTCCACCTTGACCGTTATCTCCCTTCAAGAATGGGATGACGACGCAGTTCACGCATCAGCACAATACGCTTCCCTCGGACGTGACAGCCGATTCAAACACGTGAGTATTTCACTCGGTGGAGACCTCGTTCGTGTCACCCCCTCAACGAAATTCAGTGCGCCCGGTGCCGAAACTGAGATGTACGGACTGTACTTTGTCGATGCCGGTCAGCACCTTGAATCACGACTCTTTGTCGATCACAGTGTTCCTCGCTGTAAATCCCGTGTGACCTATAAGGGTGCGCTTCAGGGACGTAACGCCCACTCCGTATGGGTTGGCGACGTCTTAATCGGTAAAGAAGCTGAAGGAACCGACACCTACGAGCTCAACCGTAACCTTCTTCTTGAAGACGGACCTCGTGCAGACTCTGTGCCAAACCTAGAAATTGAGACTGGTCTTATCGAAGGTGCCGGACACGCATCAACTACAGGTCAGCTCGATGAGCAGCACCTCTGGTACCTACAAGCTCGCGGTATCCCCGCAGACGAAGCTCGTCGCCTTGTCGTGCGTGGATTCTTGAACGAAATCATTCAGCAAGTACGTATCCCTGAGTTGGAAGAACAACTCATGCAAGCTCTTGAAGCAGAACTTGCAATCAGCAATAACTAACGGTTACGACGGTACAAAAGTTTTTAGGAGAACAATGTCTACTCTCGAAATTAAGGAACTCTACGTTTCTGTCATCCTTGACGATGAAAACTCTAAGCAGATTCTCAAAGGCGTTAACCTCACCATTAACTCCGGTGAAATCCACGCTATTATGGGACCCAATGGTTCTGGCAAATCTACTTTGGCAGCAACTATCGCCGGACACCCTAAATACCGTGTAGATTCCGGTGAGATTCTCCTCGACGGTGAAGACGTCACAGAAATGTCTGTTGACGAGCGTGCTCGCGCAGGTCTTTTCCTTGCTATGCAGTACCCCGTCGAAATTCCCGGTGTAACAATGTCCAACTTCTTGCGTTCTGCAAAGACCGCTATTGACGGACAAGCACCAGCTCTACGTACCTGGACAAAAGACGTCAAAGAAGCAATGAGCAAGCTCAAAATTGATGCAGACTTCATTTCTCGTAACGTCAATGAAGGCTTCTCTGGCGGCGAGAAGAAACGCCACGAGATTCTTCAGCTTGAACTGCTCAAACCAAAATTTGCTGTTCTTGACGAAACCGACTCAGGTCTTGACGTTGACGCGTTGAAGATTGTTTCTGAAGGTGTCAACCGTGCACACCAAGATAACGATATGGGTGTTATGCTCATTACTCACTACACTCGTATCCTTCGTTACATCAAGCCTGAATTCGTTCACGTTTTTGTTGACGGACACATGGTAGATCAAGGCGGACCCGAACTTGCAGACCGTCTAGAAGAAGAAGGCTACGTTTCCTACCTCGGTAAGTAACGAACGAAAGGGACCTACCCCATGGACGAGACAACCGCAGCTGGTCGTCCCTCACAAGAGGAACTTGAAGAAGTCCTCAAAAACGTGATTGACCCAGAACTTGGAGTCAACATCGTCGACCTCGGCCTACTCTACGGTATGCGCTGGAATGACGAAGGCATCCTTGTTCTTGATATGACACTCACAACAGCCGCATGCCCGCTACAAGACGTCATCGAAGAACAGGTTAAACAAAACCTGGAGCTTATCCTTGACGCTTGGCATGTGAACTGGGTATGGATGCCACCGTGGGGTCCTGAACGTATTACCGAAGACGGACGCGATATGATGCGCGCTTTAGGGTTTAATATCTAATGACTTCATGTATAGATTAGAAACCCATATGTGATTGCCTTGGTGTAAGAATGAAAAGTTATTCTTGCACCAAGGCAATCTGTTCTTTAACAGGGTGTTCTACAGCTCTATTATCAAAGAACGCGTAGAAGACGAGGTGTTCTTGATAAGTCGTACTAGACTAAATAAATACGTTTACTTTAGGTGAAAGGTTTTTCCTTGATTACTGTTTCTGACCTCGAACTAAGAGCCGGAGCTCGTCTGCTCATGGAAGATGTAAACTTCCGTATTGATAAGGGCGATAAAATCGGCTTAGTGGGACGTAACGGCGCCGGAAAAACCACCATGACCAAAGTTCTTGCAGGGGCAACATTGCCAGCCGGCGGCGAGATAAAACGTCAAGGAAAAATCGGGTACCTTCCTCAAGATCCAGCAATTGAGGACATGTCTCAACTGGCAAAAGATCGTATTTTCTCTGCTCGCGGGCTAGACGGAATATCACGTAAAATGCGTCAAGCCCAAGAAGAAATGGCCAGCGAAGACCCTGCCATCTGTGCTCGCGGAATGCGCCGGTATGACCGACTTGAAGCAGAGTTCATCGCCGGTGGGGGATACGCTGCCGAATCAGAAGCTGCATCAATTACCAATAACCTTGATTTACCTGAACGTATTCTCAACCAGCCACTGTCGACACTTTCTGGCGGTCAACGTCGACGTGTCGAATTAGCACGCATCCTATTCTCTGACGCAGATACAATGCTTCTTGACGAGCCAACCAACCACCTTGACGCTGACTCTGTGATGTGGCTTCGAGAATTTCTTAAAAACTTCCAAGGCGGGCTGCTCATTATCAGCCACGATGTGGAGCTGATGGAATTAGTCGTCAACAAGGTGCTATACCTTGACGCGAACCGCTGCCTAGTTGACGTCTACAACATGAGCTGGAAAAACTATCTAACACAGCGTGAACAAGACGAAGCGCGACGTAAACGTGAACGAGCTAACGCACAGAAAAAAGCTTCAACCTTGATGGAACAAGCCCAGAAAATGCGCGCCAAAGCAACTAAAGCAGTGGCTGCTCAGCAAATGATGAAACGTGCCGAACGTCTAATGCGTAGCGTAGAAGAAGAACGGGCTGTTGATAGGGTTGCCGCCATCCGTTTCCCTTCACCTGCACGATGCGGTAAAACCCCCATTACGGCAGAAAGTCTCTC
This sequence comes from Rothia sp. P7208, assembly GCF_048512915.1. Classification (NCBI taxonomy): domain Bacteria; kingdom Bacillati; phylum Actinomycetota; class Actinomycetes; order Micrococcales; family Micrococcaceae; genus Rothia; species Rothia sp. P7208. The sequence goes on along the minus strand of NZ_JBLXXW010000003.1, from coordinate 37,343 downwards.
AAAATCATATGGTTCTTTAGAGATTTTTACGGACGTAGATCTAGCTATTGACCGTGGCTCTCGCGTGGTGATTCTCGGACTCAACGGTGCCGGAAAAACTACCTTACTTCGTATGCTCGCTAAAGTCACTACCGCTGATACCGGTGAAGTGCATTATGGTCACGGCGCCAAAATCGGGTATTTTGCTCAGGAACATGAAATTCTTGACCCAGAACGGTCCGTAGTTGAAAACATGCGTTCTGCCGCACCAGATCTCGACGATACTAAGGTTCGCACTATCCTAGGATCCTTCTTATTCTCTGGAGACGATGTCGACAAACCCGCAGGCGTACTCTCTGGTGGCGAAAAGACTCGACTATCTTTGGCTACCTTGGTTGCTTCTTCAGCAAATGTTTTACTACTTGATGAGCCGACAAACAACCTCGACCCCGCATCTCGTGCAGAGATTCTTAAAGCTCTAAAAACATATGAGGGTGCAATTGTCATGGTCTCACACGACGAAGGTGCGGTAAAAGCTCTCAAACCAGAACGTGTACTGCTTTTACCAGACGGTGTCGAGGACCTCTGGAGCAAAGCGTATGAAGACCTCATTAGTCTGGCATAAGCATCGACTAAAACTTGATAAAACCGGTTAAAGATATGAGCGCCCATACCACATAGAACATCAGAGCCACGGCGAGAAATTGCTCTCGTCGTGACCCTGACGCCCCAAGAATAGGTAACGCCATATTGCCAGATTTTTTCCAGAAAATGGATGAAATAGGAGCTTTGACAGTTAAGGGCCATAATAGGTTAACTCCACGTCGAGTCAGCGCGTCTCCCAGAATATGAACGCTTGAACCCACACCAATGACTAGAGGGAAAAACTCTATAGGCTGTGAAGAATAATAGGCGAAAGAAGCAACAGCAACAGCACCTATCCAACCACCTGGTGCACCAAAAGTTCGTAATGCTAGACCACCGGCATACGCAACCAGAATAATAGATACCCAAGGAACTCCCCACCACAGGTAGTGAGGAGAACTCAGTGCAAGAACCCAAAAGATTCCCACACCGATTAACGAATGAGTGCCTTGACGATGACCACCACTTATACGTTGTATAACTGCACATGTCCAACGAGATATAGGCGGTATGGAATGTGCAATAGTACCGTTTTTATGGTCAATATCTGGGAGCATTCCTGCCCCTGCGCACGCTAATGTCGTCACGAGTATGGTTGGACGATCACTGATAGGAACAACGCCATGATGGACTAACGCTAACCACACGGCTGCAGCGCTTAGAGAATGTGTATAACCCATCATAATTATCTCGCTCTCATCAACAGCAAAGATAAAAGATTAACATATTCTCTAGTCAGAACGCTATTATGGGGTAGAAATTATGGGTTATCATACATTTCTAATAAAGCATCCTCTTCTTCCTCATCACTGGGGCGAGCACGCTTTTTCTGAATTCTTGGGCGAACAATAGATTTCATATGGGCCGGCATATCATCTGCCATTTCCATTTTACGAAGAACAACTTCTTCATCTTCTTCGCCAATATAATTTCCGTGTTCATCGTAAAACTGGCGATAATATTGCTCTAACTCCGCAGCAACTTGGCGATCAATTTCGTCATTGCGTACTTTTTGACGAGCTAACCAAATAAAGGCAATATAACTCATCGCCGCAAAAACATACCATTGCACCGAATATGAAAGATTCGGTCCAACATCTAATTCTGGTTCTTTAAGTTTCTCCGGAGCAACGGGGGGAGCAGGGGATTCCGATACGAGGATTCCATAAGCGCCTTGAGCAATATCTAGCCCAGTACGTTTGGCTGCCTCCGCTAAATTAATAGACGGAATCTGCCCCGATGGAGAATCTTTACCAGTTGATAACTCACCACGATGAACTCTAACAACGACGGAAAGGTGACCTGCTGGAGCCGGAGGAACCTCAATATTTTCAGCTGTAGTATCAAAAAGTTCTGCAGGAATCCAACCACGATCCACCAGCACGACCGTCGAACTATCAGATACTCGAAAAGGAACTAACACCTCAAAACCGTTGAGACCTTCAAAAGGTCGGTTGCGCACAAGAAGCGTCTGGTCTGAAACATACTCTCCACGAAGACTTACCGGATGCCACTGTTCAGATATCTGAAAATCGTCAAAGATATGAGGTACTTCCTCAAAAGGATACGCAACAGCATGATAGTTATCTGTAATCAGAGAATTTTTATAATCTAAAGCTTCTTTACGGCTCATCTGCCATTGCGCAAGATAAAGGCACAACAACGAAAATAAGATACAAAAAATGAAACCAGCAATCCACTTACCAGAGAATAAAAACCTGTACACCATTGCCTCATGCTTTCAAGACCTAAAAGAAGGATTATGCTTGCTTCACCACTACGTAAGGGAACCTCACACTAGTCTACCTTGAAGCACAACTCTCGCAGTACGCTACAGCTCATCCTCTGCAGAAAAAGGCAGAACCTCTTTTAAAAAGGAACGCGAACTTAGAAAATCTTCTAAGAACTGGCGGTGCTCAGAACACGCCAACCACACTTTTCGCCGTTCAGAAGTATGAACTTTAGGATTATTCCACAGTAATTTCCACTGGGCTATTTCTTGGCAACCACGACGAGAACAATACGATAAAGGAGCCTCTACCGGCCCCTCCGGAAGCTGTCCCGTATCCGATAACGCACCTAAAATATCCACTTAAACATCACGTCCTAGAGAATCCGAAGGAGGAATAACCTCACCATCAATAACCCACACCTCAGCTGAGTCATTCTCATCAGAGGTACGGTTCCTCGAATCCTGACCCATATCAGTACAAAGAGCTAAAGGCTCCTGACTAGGAACATGATAGGGCGAAAAATCACCACCAGCGCCACGATGATGCCCATTAGCAACTACTACAGCAAACCACGGCAAAAGAGCAGCACCTATAAAGAATACGACAGACACCCACCCGTGAGTAAGTACCGCACCAATAATGCATACCACGCGCAAAGCCATCTTAATGGAGTATAAACGCCACCGATAATCGACACTTTCTGAATGAGGACTAGGAGCGTGAGTAATGGAATACACCTCAGGCTCAGATGAACCGACATACCCTAATTGTTCGATATCTTCTGCTGTCCAATATTTCTTTGACACGGAACCTCCTTCCCTCAACCTCAGAGAGCATCATGCACACACCAGTCTAGAACTTTAACCGAAGAACACAACAATTTTTATGACACTTAAACTAGCAAGTGCAACTAAGAATAGAATTCTGCACAAAACCCCACAATATCTTCAAAAAAGCTTTTAGCCGCAAAAACAACTCCAGTAACCAAAGCCCAAAAAGCGTAGTATTACCCACAAGACACTACGACCAAACCACCAGAAAAGAAAAATAATGACCGAACAAACACCCAAAACTATCCTCGTCACCGGTGGAAACCGAGGTATCGGATACGCTATTGCACAAGCGTTCAAAGCTCAAGGCCACAACGTCTGTATTACCTACCGTAGTGGAGAAGCACCACAAGAATTCTTCAGCGTCAAAGCTGACGTAAAAGACACCAAATCCCTCAACGACGCCTACGAACTCATCGAAAAAACCTACGGGCCAGTAGAAATACTCATTGCTAACGCCGGTATCACACGCGACACTCTCCTCATGCGCATGACCGAAGAAGATTTTACCGACGTTATCGACACTAACCTCACCGGAGCTTTCCGCGTAGTACAACGAGCCGTCAAAGGAATGCTTAAACTTAAACGAGGACGTATTATCTTCATTTCCTCCGTCGTAGGACTCTACGGAAGTGCCGGACAAACAAACTATGCAGCCTCAAAATCTGCCCTTATCGGAATGGCACGCTCCATCACCCGAGAACTCGGTGCTCGCAACATCACTGCTAACGTCATCGCCCCAGGTTTTGTTAACACTGAAATGACTGCCGCTCTACCCGAAAAAGTTCAACAACAATATCGAGACGCTATCCCTGCCAAAAAATTTGCTGAACCAGAAGATATCGCACACGTGGCAACATGGCTTGCCAGCGAACAAGCCCATTACATCAGCGGTGCAGTAATCCCCGTAGACGGTGGATTAGGCATGGGACACTAACAACGCTTTATCGAAAGGTACTAAGACGATGACAGAACTACACCAAAAACACATTATTATTACCGGCTCTTCGAGAGGAGTCGGAGCAGATACCGCAGAAATCCTTGCCAATCAAGGAGCAAGAGTCGTTGTTAACTATCGTTCTAAAGCTCCAAGGGCACAAAAAGTTGTGCGCACAATTCACGAAGCAGGTGGCGAAGCCACCGCCATTGGTGCAGACATCACGGTAGAAGCTGAAGCGCAGAAACTGATTCATGATGCAGTCGCAGCATACGGCCCTATTGACTACCTCATTCTTAACGCCTCAGGCGGCATGGAAAGTGGAATGCCAGAGGACTACGCTATGGTTCTTAACCGTGACTCGCAACTACGTCTAGCCCGTTTAGCCACAGAACATATGAACCCAGGATCACGTATCGTCTTTGTGACTAGCCACCAAGCACATTTTATTCGTGACGTGCCTACGATGGCAGAGTACCAGCCTGTAGCTGAATCTAAACGTGCAGGAGAAGATGCTCTTCTTGCAGAGGTGCCAGCACTGCAGAAACAAGGAATCTCTTTAGTTGTTGTCTCTGCTGACATGATTGAAGGAACTGTTACTGCGACGCTATTAAACCGTCTGCATCCGGGGGCGCTAGAACAACGCCGTGAAGAGGCAGGAAAACTCTATACCGTTCATGAGTTTGCTCAGGAAATTGCGCGGATGGTGACAGAAGATGTCCCCAGTGGGCATATTGAATTAGTCGGTGGCGCACAAGGTTTTATCAAATAGAGTAGGATAACTTTTTATTGTTGAGTCTCTTTCGAACAGAGTAATTCTTATCGAAGGGGACTCTTCATTTTAAAGACCCATAAAATGTTGCACCGCATCTAAACGTAAGAAATTGAGCTGAACATCAGATGCTAACTGAAGTGAAGGCTTCGCGCAAAAAGCAATTCCTAAAGCCGCTTCCTCTAACATGAGAATGTCATTGGCTCCATCCCCAATTGCAACAACATACGATAACGGAACATTCTCTTCTGCCGCCCACTTTTGAAGATATAAGCGTTTGGTTTCTGGTGTTACCACCTCACCTACGACTTTTCCAGTGAGTGTTTCATGAACAATCTCTAACGTATTAGCCTGAGCATTATCAAGTCCAATACGTTGGGATAAAGGACGAAGAATCTGTATAAAACCACCAGAAACAGCCGCAATCTTATGGCCTTTTGAGTGGAGAGAATCAATAAGGTGCAAAACTCCGGGGGAGAGCGTTAACTGGTGTGTGACCTGTTCAATGGCTTCAACGGAGACTCCAGCAAGGACTTTCACCCTCTCTTTGAGCGATTCCTCAAAAACAAGGTGACCGTTCATGGCACGTTCGGTGATGTACTGCACGTGCTCTGCTTTACCAGCGTGCCGTGCCAGTTCGTCAATCACTTCTTCTCGGATGAGTGTTGAATCAACGTCTAAAACTATGAGCTTTTTTGCGGAGGTATAGAGTTCTTCTTGGACGACATGAACACTTAACGTTGCAGTATTCTTCACCTGTTGGTTAAGTTCTTTCCGTAGTTCTTGTATTGAACCCTCATAGTGTGCGCATACTTGTACCATCTGGTAACCGGGGCCGGGCGCTTCTTGTGAATGGTGAATGGGAGAGAACACCTCTGATGTTTGGTTGGAATTTACCGATAAAGAAGGTGTGGCTGAAACTATCTGAGAGAGGTGGGAGTGTTGTTGCAAAAAGAACTCTGGTTCGGTGCATAAGGAAGTTATACGTACGGCAATGCTCATAAGAGTTAGTGTACTCAGCCTGATGAGATAGAGAGCGTAACTATGGCCATATAACAGAAGTATTGTTCGTTGAATGTCCAAAGAGAGTGTTGAGAACCGTTAGAGTTAAAGATATGAGCGCAGTTCTTGATTTTGTACAGGTAGATGTTGTCCGTCAGCAAAAGAATCTTTTGCACCATGTTAACTGGACGGTCAACGAAGGTGAGAAATGGATTGTCCTAGGCCCAAATGGCGCAGGAAAGTCTACTCTTCTTGCTATTGCTGGTGCACGTTTGCACCCAACGAACGGGATGGTAGATATTCTTGATGAGATTTTAGGCGCTGTAGATGTCTTTGACTTGCGTCCACGTATTGGTATTTCTTCTTCCTTGCTTGCCGCAACCATTCCTGATGATGAGAAAGTTCTTGACGTTGTCTTGACGGCAGCATACGCGGTCTCAGGGCGTTGGAACGAAGACTACGATACTTTAGATAACACACGTGCAGAAGAATTGCTACGTGACTGGGGTATCGCGGATTTAGCACAGCGTCGTTTTGGAACCTTGTCGGAAGGCGAAAAGAAGCGTACGTTGATTGCTCGAGCATTGATGACAGACCCCGAACTTCTTCTTTTGGACGAGCCCGGCGCAGGCATGGATATAGCCGGACGTGAAGATTTAGTGCAACGTCTACACCATCTAACACAAGACCCGTATGCTCCAGCGACTATTTTAGTAACTCATCATCTTGAAGAAATCCCTGTCGGCTTCACTCATGCTCTTTTACTCCGAGAGGGCGAAGTTGTCGCTTCTGGTGAGATTGCTCAGACCATTACAGCAGAGAACTTGAAAAAAACTTATGGTATGGATTTTGAACTGACTATTAACGCTCAAGGGCGTTATTCTGCTTTCGCAAAAAATTCTTAACACACAGTTAAAGCTGTTGTGCATGGTGTTTTAGGTAAGAAAGAACCTTCTTAATAATGGGTAGAAAAAAGCAGCTTTCTGAGCAAGATATTTATGAGCGAAAACAGCGGGTCTTCTCCTACCCAAATGTTCTTCCTCTTCGTGAGATGAGCATCAGACACAAAGAATATTTTCATGCATTGACTGATGTTCATTTACGAAAACTAGCAGAACCTCAATGGGGTATTTATATTGCAGAATCATCAAAGGTGATTCGCCGAGCCGTAGCTGTTGGGCATCCTATTGTAGCTATGGTCATGAGCGAAAAATGGGCTGACGATCTTTTAGATGTAGTTCTTTCGCACCCTGAGACGGTATGTTACGTTGGCAGTGAAGAAGAACTGGAAGGAATTGTCGGTTTTCACTTGCACCGTGGCGCTCTTGCTGCGGTACGTCGCCCTGAACCGTTGAGTATCAATTCTTTGGTTTCTGGTGCTCATCGTATTGCAATTTTAGAAGATATCGTGGACCACACGAATGTTGGCGCTATCTTTCGTTCAGCTGCCGCGTTATCGGTAGATGCGGTTCTGGTAACTCCCCGATGCGCTGACCCACTATACCGTCGTTCTATCCGTGTTTCGATGGGAACAGTATTTCAAGTTCCGTGGGGTCGTCTTCAATCGTGGCCTGAAGATCTTGAACTCCTTCATACGTTAGGTTTTCGTAGCGCCGCTTTTGCCCTATCTCAAGATTCGCTGTCTCTTTCGGAACTTTCTGCACGTGATGACGAGAAACTTGCACTCATATTTGGTTCTGAAGGTCACGGGTTGACGTCTAAAACTTTGGCTGCAGCTCAAGATACTGTGATGATTCCGATGGCAGCTCAGGTAGATTCTTTAAACGTTGCAGCTGCTAGCGCGGTGGCTTTCTGGGAGACACGTTATCAAAAGTGACGTATTTCTTAGAGTTGGTACGCCATCTTCTCGTAAGAAGTGATATCGTTATTAGCTGGTTGTAAAACTACTAAAACATTCGTTTTAGTGACTCATCATAGTTTCTGGCAAAATCCAGAGACACTAAAGAAAGTATAATTATGAAGGCTGAAATTCACCCAGACTACAATCCCGTTATTTTCCGCGACCTTGCATCTGGCAAGAGCTTCCTCACCAAGTCAACCATGACTTCTGCTAAGACTGAGAAATGGGAAGACGGCAACGAATACCCTGTTGTTGAGGTTGAAATTTCCTCTGAATCCCACCCCTTCTACACTGGCAAGCAGCGCATTATGGACTCCGCTGGTCGTGTTGAGCGATTCAACGCACGTTTCAAGAACTTCGGTAAATCCGCATAAGTTTAGATTGAGAAATCAGAATCACACCTCACACAGGTTTTTGTCACCTGTTGTGGGGTGTTTTTCTATATTCGGTAGCTACAATGAGAGTGAACGACTCTGTTTTCCGCATCGTCGTATCGCACCTGAAACACTCAAACCTTAGGAGAACACACATATGGCAGAACCATCACCGGAGACAGCCCCACAGAAAAAAAGCAAAAAAGGAAAAATCACATTGGGTGTATTGCTCACCCTTTTACTGATTCTCGGCATTGCCGGCTGCTCCTACGTCGCTTCCATCAGCTCAGCATGGAATAACGGTACTCAGAAGTTTAGTGAAGAACAGGTATTCCCCGGCGATGATGGTGCTGTCGACGAAGAAACCCTCAAAGAGTTTAAGAAAAACTACGAAGCCGCGCAGACTAAAGTAACAGAATCTGAAGACGGTAAACAGGAGGGTTCTTCTGACAAAGCTGATGCAGAAGATTCGAAGAACAACGACGAAGAACAGTCGAAAGACTCAGATACCTCAGATACTCGTGCTTCACGAGATAAAGGGAAAATTGTCAACTCACAAGGTATCAACAACGTTACCGAACAAGATTCTGATGGCGATGGTATCCCAGACTCTGTTGAAGGTGGGGCCGTAACTCCTCGCCCAGCCGCAACAGGAGCAAAAAATATTCTGCTCCTAGGTAGCGACTCTCGCGCTGGAACTCCAGAATCAATCCACGTGAGCGGACAACGAGCCGATACCATCATGATTCTTCACGTTCCCGGTGGGGGAGCTGACCCTTACCTGATTTCCATTATGCGTGATACTTGGGTTAACATCCCCGGATATGGTGCTGCAAAAATTAACGCTGCACTCAACTATGGTGGCGTGGGGTTACAAATTGCAACACTCGAACAGCTCCTCGGCGTGCGTATCGACCACGTTGCTGAGATTGATTTCTCTGGCTTCAAAAGTCTTACTGATGCGCTCGGAGGTGTAACTGTACAGGTTCCTTTCAACTTTACTGCTGACTCTTATAGCTTCACTGCAGGACCTAACCATATGAATGGTAACCAAGCTCTTGCCTTTGTCCGTCAACGTTACGCCTTCAGTGATGGTGACTACCAACGTGTACGTAACCAACGTGCATTCATGCGCGGCTTGCTCCAAACAATTACTTCTAAGGGAGCTTTCACCAGCGCAACAGAGCTTCGCTCCGTGATTGATTCTATTGCACCGTACGTCACCGTAGATAGTGGCCTAAACGCATCTACGCTCTTCTCCATGGGAGCACCTTATATCTCCTCTGGCGGTACTCGGATGCATATGCTCACTCTTCCTAATGCTGGAACGGGTTGGTCTGTTGATGGTCAGTCTATTGTGGTTCTTGATAGCAACGCGACAGCTGCACTTTCGCAAGCATTACGCTCTGATACCATGGGGTCATATACCGCAGTCTATGGTGAAGACTAAAATCTTGTGAATCTTTGATATAGACGATTTATGAGTAAGGCGGGTACGAGGAATCTCGTACCCGCCTTAGGTTTAAAAACTTTTGAGCATAGAAAAGGGGTTCTTTCTCCATCGCTGGCTATGAGAAAGAACCCCGAAAATTTATGGGGTAAGAAACGCTACTTGTGGTGTTCTTCTAAATCTTCTTCATAATGTTCGTATTCTTCATGATCTTCAGGAGCTCTTCCCATAAATAGAGCAAGAAGTGCTAGAGAAAAACCTAAGACAATACTGATGAGTCCAAGCATCGGATAAGAAAAAATGAGGAACACACCAAAGAGTAATACTGCTGCACCTACAACCCCCATCAAGATGGATACCCGTCGGTTAGGATTTAACTCGGTAAACGTATCGTACTCTTCAACGGATTCTTCTTCGGAATGATGACGAGCAGAACTGAACGGGCTCACAAAACCAGAACGCTTTTTCCGTTGAGGAGTTTGAGCGTCAATTTCACCTTGAGTCGGTACATAGACCGTTGTTACTTCATACTCATCAGCTGGACTCAAGAGCTCTGGAACGTTATTAGGTAGTTCTTCGTACCATTCCGCTGGTAAATCTTCTGCACGAACGGCCTGGACCGTGAGCGACAGCTCAAAGGAATTACCACGAATCGTTCCCCACGCACTCGTGAGCTTATTCTTTTCGAAAGCATAACGAATCACGGGCGCTAATTGTTCAGACATCTGAGTGCTCAGGCGCCCTACTTTTTTGCGGTCGTGGAATACTTCTACTGAATCAATAAAGCTACCGTCTCCTTGACGTAGACGATTTGCTTCAAGCGTGAGGATGACGCGTCCTTCACCGCTCGGCGGAAGAATCGAATGAAGATACTCTGCATGGTTTTTCTCATCAAGAACCTTCATAGAAGGGCCTTGAGGAAGGAGAGCTGCTTGCGTGGGGGCATTATTGAGCGGGAACAAAGACCCCGGTGCGCTCAACGAAAGAATACCGGAACTTTCGATCATATTATGCCCAGATTTTCTTCGAGCAACGGCAGACAGCTGTAAATGCGCTACCGCATCATACCCAGAGGCGATAACGCGAGTAATGGGATTCCAATAGGTTTTAGAATCATGAGGATGCAAACGACCGATTTTAAGTTCGTCAACGTAAACAGCGATGCTACCCGGTTCATAAGGGTTATCCGGTTCTGGTACTAGACGAGCTTGTCCATTCCATACGCGTTCACGATCCATCTGGAGCTCTTCAAAGACCTGAAGAATCTCGGCATCGTAGAAGTCATGAGTAATGACTTCAACTGTTCCACGATCACCCAGTGCATAATCGGTCAAAGTGTTGCTCCTTTATCCTACAGTTTTACTCACCTAATAGCTTCTCATGAATTGCCGGTTTAGCACTAACAATTTAGCGCTAAACCGGCAACAAGTTTTTCAGATGAGAGTATTTACACAGACTCTGCGTTGAATTGCTGTGCTTTGAGGGCACGTTTGCTTTGATCAAGATGCTCTAGAATCAAACGACGTAAAGCTCCCGGCGCTTGACTGTTGTGCTCAAGCCACTGTTGGGCTCCTACGATAACAGGATTTTGCTCTACTGCTTGATCTGCTTGGAGATTAGCTGGAGGGAACAGCCCAGAAACAGTACGTGTCGCCATGCCAATTGAACGGTTTTCCCACACACCATTGAGAGCATCAAAGTACTGCTGAATCAATGACGGGCATAACCGGTATCCTCCTTGCTGGAATCCGCGTGCTGTTGCTGTGAGAATATCGTTAGATACATCAGTTTGGGTCAGAACACGTTCAAAAGCTGCCATTTTAGAATCTTGATGCGGTAAAGAAGCTTGAGCCTGAGCGTAGCTGCGTTCCGAAATGGAACCGGGTAACTGCTGCTGTTGCTGTTGAAGCTCTTCTACGGTGGTGAGCCCATGAACGCTTAGAGCAATTAGCGCGTTCCACCCTAAAGTGGAGTTAAGCTCTAGCCCGGGAATTTCAGTAGACGTGATGGATTCTTCAGAGCTAGCATAACGAGCAATATGGCGTACTAGGGATTCCCCGTTGAGATTGTGGGCGCTTGCTTCTAAGAAAGCGCGAGTAATGATTAGCTGCTCGTCACTTCCCTCCGGTGCCTGATACAAGGCTGTTTTAAGAGAATCTGTGAACTGATCCCATAGCTGTTTTCGAAGAGCCGGTTGCGCATAACTTGAAATAGCAAGGTTTGTTTGAGCTAAGAGGTTTGACAGAATGACAGAAACCGGTTCTGAGCCGAGTGTCTTTTCGACTGCTGTTAAAAACTTTTCAACTTCAAGGAATCCGTCTCTGACTTGATTCCACAAGCTGCTCCAGATAATGCCGCGTGTAAGGGGATTCTCAATAGTATGTACATGTGATAGTGCAAGTTCTTGACCGTTTTCCTTGCTAATAACAGTTTTGGCATACGTCAAATCACCACTATTGAGTACCAAAAGTTCTGCTTGCGCGACGTGTGTTCTTTCTTCCTCGTTGAGTGGCAATTCCATGTCTTCAACGGGGCCAGCTGGAATAGAACATTCGATAAGGCTCGTTGAGATAAGCTGATCCTCCTGAAGCTGGAATGTTTCTAGGAGCAGATGGTGTGGCCTTCCAAGTTCTGTGGGGACGTCTTCTGGTAGAAGCTGAGAAATCGTTAGTGATTTAAACTCTTGTTGCTGAGTGTAGTGACGTTCCACGATGAGGGTGCTTAACCCACTCGTCTGTAACCATGCTTGCGCCCATGTGTAAACGTCTTCGGTGGAGCATTCATCGAGTACTTCAAGAAAATCGTTGAGGGTGGTGTTTAATCCTGCATAACGTTGAAAATAAAGACGTGATGCTGCGATGAAGGTATCAAATCCGACATAGGCAACGAGTTGTTTGAGTGCTGAGGAACCTTTTGCGTACGTGATTCCATCAAAGTTTTGTTTTGCAGCTTCAAGGTTTTGGATATCTGCCACAATGGGGTGGGTCGTTGGAAGCTGGTCTTGAGTATATGCCCACGCCTTACGTTGGTTAGCGAAGGAGACCCAAGCATTATTAAAGCCTGCCGCCTCATGTGCGCCAAGGGTGCCCATATATTCTGCAAATGATTCTTTGAGCCATAGGTCATTCCACCATTTCATGGTGACGAGGTCCCCAAACCACATGTGAGACATCTCGTGGCAGATGACGTTCGCTCGTGCCTCATATTGAGCTTCTGTCGCTCCAGATTCAAAAATGTAGGATTCGGTGAAAGTAACAAGCCCAGGGTTTTCCATAGCCCCAAGGTTGTACTCGGGTACGAACGCTTGCTGGTATTGGGGGTAGGGGTATGGGGTGTCAAAGAGCGTCTGGAAGAAATCTAGTCCAGCTTTGGTGATGGTAAAGATATTGTCGTAGTCAAAATATTCTTTTAGCGATTGGCGACAATAGGCTACGAGTTCAAAGGATGAGTCTGAGACTTTTGTGCGTGGGCTGTAGTGTTCGTACGCTGCAAAGTATTCACCGGCGAGGATTGTCGTGATGTAGGTTGAGATTCTTTCGGTGGGTGCAAAGACTCGTTTAGTGATGTTTTCGTTTGTGGGGTCTGGTATTTCTTCTATGAGCGGGGCGTTTGATGAGACGACCCAGTCTTTAGGGGCTGTAATACGGAAATTGAAGATTGCTTTGAGGTCGGGCTGCTCAAAGTTTGGGAAGACTCTACGGCAATCTGCTGGTTCGTATTGGGTGTAGAGGTAGATTTTTCCGTCTTTGGGGTCGAGATAGCGATGTAGTCCTTCGCCCGAGCGCGAGAAGAATGAGCGCCCATGAATGGTGAGGATATTTTCTGCGCGTAATTCGGTGAGCACAATGCGTGAACCTACAACACAGTCATTAATGTTGAGTGTTTTTCCGTTGAGTTTAACGCTTTCAACGCTGTGGTGGATGTAGTCGATAAATGTTTCGGCGTTTTCTGTTGCTGTGAAACGGACTGTTGTTACTACGGGGTAGGAGTCGAATGTTGTGTCTTTGGCGTAGGTAAGGTCGATGAGCACGTCGTAGCTGTCGACGGTGAGTAGTTCTGCTCTGGCGCTGGCTTCTTCTTGGGTTAGGTTTTCATTCATCACAGTTTTAATGTATCGGATAGATGGGGTCGATGAGGAGTTTTTAGGTGAAGTAAAAAAATTTATTCTCTTAAATATGTTCTTGACTAGGTGTTTTTCTGTAAATATGGCTACTGTTAGCATGTATGTGACGAGCGTCGCTGTAAAAAATGCTGTTTCAAGTTGCAACCCCGTTTCGGGTCGTGTAGATTATTACCTGTTGTCGAGAGATGTTACGAAAAGTCAACATCACTATGTCACCTGCGCGGGTGGCGGAATAGGCAGACGCGCTAGCTTGAGGTGCTAGTCCTCGTATTAGAGGGTGGGGGTTCAAGTCCCCCTCCGCGCACAACAAATTTGAAGCCCCTACGGTTACCGTAGGGGCTTCAATGCTTTTAAAAGCACTACAAACATCAGGGGAGGGGTAACCTTCCCTAACAGTTACCCGCTCAAGATATATTCGTTTGACTACCGTCTAGGGTTTTTGCATTGTTACCTCTTCTTGGTCACCATCAGGTGTTGTGACAGCGTAATGCAAGGTTCCATCTTGAGAATATCGGAAAGTTTTTGTCAGTTCACGTGAGGTTTGAGAAGACTCTGCATCTTTCTCTACTGCTGTCTGCGAAACCCATGTGTAGTCACCTGCCGCCTGAGGAGCCTCAAAGCTACCTTCCCAATACAAAGTGCGCGCTCCATCTTCTTCATGAACCCAATGAATACTAATGGTGTTGTCATGAACAAGAGCTTCTAACCATATGCCGTCAGTTTTGGGGTTTCTCTGGCTCCACGTACCCGTCAAATTTGGGGTTTGAGTATTCGTGTTCTGCCTTGTTGCTGCATTAGAGCTGTTCACTGTTGTGTTGGTTGACTGGTCGGGACTCTCTGATTTTTGAGAAGAACTGCTGCATGCACACACGCTGCATGTCAGAAGAATTACAGCAAGAGATGCTGACAGGTGTTTCATATTTCCTCACATGTTATTTAGGGTTACCTAAGTTAATAAGGATAATAGGTTAGAAAAAGAAAAACAGTTAATTACTGTAGATTAAAGAAAACCCTGTTGGTGCCTCATCAAGGTGAGGTACTAACAGGGTTTTTCTGGATATGAAGGAATTTTAGAGTACCAGCGATAGAGCGAAGACCCAGAGGCACGTCCATGCTAAGAGCACGACACTATATTTAAATGCTGCAGAAGTAATCTTTGACTCTTCACCAGATAGTCCTACAGAGGCAGCTGCAATAGCAATGGATTGCGGGGAAACAATTTTAGCCATCACGCCACCTGTAGTATTTGACGCAACGAGAAGGGTAGGGCTTGTTCCAATCTGTTGTGCAGTGGTTGCCTGTAACGCGGCAAAGAGGGTGTTGTTATTAACGACAGATCCCGTTACGAATACACCAATCCAGCCAATAATAGGGGAGAGCAACGGGAAAATAGATCCTGCTGCCGCAACTGCTAGAGCGATAGAAGAGCTAAGGCCTCCAAAATTCATGACATTTGCTACCGCCATAACGAGGCAAATCATCACAATAGGCTTCCATAGTTGTTTAACTGTTCCTTGGAGCTCTTGGATAGCAGCGCCGATGGTGATATTTGAGGTAACAATGGTTAGTAACGCTGCAATAAAAATAGCAGTTCCTGAAGCGGAAAGGATGCCCCAACTAAAGATTGCCGACATCGGTTTAGGTTCTGCAACAATAGGGGCTACTTGGAGAATACTCTGGTGCAGATAGGGCATAGAGAACTTAATGGTTGTGAAGTCTAATGGTCCGCCGACAGCCCAAAGAGCTTTCATAAAAGGTGTAGACCAGAGCAGAATCATTCCTGAAAGAATGCAGAAAGGGCTCCATGCTTTTGCTACTTCTACAGCTGTAAATGTCGGGGCATTTTCTGATGTAATTTCTGGTGCCCCAGATTCTCGGTAGATATGCGCAGGTTGCCAACGGCGCATCACAAGAGCGAGGATTACGAGTCCAATAAGGGGCGGAATAATATCTGCTAGCTCTGGCCCTAGCGTCCAAAGCATAAGTGCCTGTAACCCTGAGACCACAAAACCGATAATGAGTGCAATGAGCCCAGTTTCTTTGACTGCTCGAATTCCGTCTTGAACAAAGACGAGAATGAGCGGAATAAGTGCGGTCGTGAGCTGAATCGTGAGAATCATTTCGACACTTAACGCAGATAGCTCGACGGACCCCTGTTTTGCTCCAACGATAACAGGAATACCAATTGCTCCATATGCTCCGTAAGCAGCATTTGAAATAAGAGCATAGACAGAAGCTTTAATAGCATCGAATCCTAATGTTACGAGAAGTGCAGCGCAGATTGCGATGGGGATACCAAAGCCTGCGGCACCTTCAAGAAACCCTCCAAAACAGAATGCGATGAGGAGGACTTGGATACGTTGGTCAGCTGATACGGCAGAGATAGAATCTTGAATAATTTTGAAGTTTCCAGCTCTGACTGCAATGCGGTAGAGCCAGACCGCCATGAGAACAATCCACCCAATAGGCCATAGTCCACCGAGCGCACCATATGTTAGTGCAGATAAGGACGCTGTCCACGGCATATGGAAGACAGCGACAGCGATGATTAAGGCGCTGGCTAGAGAAATACTTGCTGCTTTGATACCAGTGAGTTTGAAGACCGTTAGTCCCAGAAGAAAGATGATAATTGGTAGTGCTGCGATAACGGCTGAGAGCGCACTTGAGCTGAGCGGGTCATAAATCTGTTGCCACATGCGGCGTTCCTTTCGGGTGAAGCAAGGGGCATCTTTATGTGTTGTGAAAGGGAATATATGGTGTGTGGTTAGATGCCATATTTGAAGTTATCACTGTTGTTTTATCTTTCACTAGTGAAATGTTTGGATGTTTTCGGTGGTTGAGTCCACCATAAAATTGTTGTTTTGATTGGTTTTAGTTGATTTTCTGCACCAGTTTTGACTATTAGTGTCTTAGACTCTAAGAAGAATATTGTGACGAATGGTACAAATAGTGCCGAGTAACAATCGTTCACAATGCTAGATATGGTGATCCTGTCATACTTACTAAGGGTTTTGTAATATTTTTTTCATGATAGAAAATGTGACCAATGCCAAAAAGTAACCTTTAAGCGTTGTTTTTTAGCGGGTTTTTGAAGCGATTATCAACTATTTACCCGCTAATTATCAAACGAAAACCCAAAAATCCAACATAAACCCTCATGTTTTCGTGCCATACTTGTTATGCCATGTCCCAGCTAACAAAATTGAAAGGAAAGCCATCATGGCTTCACACTCACATAAGAGAACCAAGCTTGGCGTTATTGGTGCAGGCGGAGTAGGATCCGCCGTCGCTTATGCGGCAACATTGCGTGGCACTGCAGATGAAATCGCCATCTACGACATTGCCGGAGAACGAGCCACCGCCGAAGGGCTCGATATTGCTCACGGAAGCATGTTCGCCTCCGAAGCAATCGTCTACGGTGGAGATGATATCGAAGTACTACGAGACTGCGACCTCATTATTGTCACAGCAGGAGCACGACAAAAACCAGGGCAACCACGCCTAGAACTAGCTGAAGCTAATGTAAAAATCTTTGAAGCAATGCTTCCTAAAGTCATGGAAGTAGCACCCGAAACAATGCTCATGATTGTCACAAACCCCTGTGACGTTCTAGCTGTTGTCGCACAAAAAATTACTGGACTTCCCACCAACCGTTGCTTTGCTTCCGGAACCACACTAGATTCTTCTCGCCTACGTTGGCTTATCGCCAACAAAGCTGGTGTGGCTATCAAATCTGTTCACGTCAACATTATTGGCGAGCACGGCGACTCGGAATTTCCCGTATGGTCAAGTGCCAATATTGGCTTCGTGCCCCTCGACGAATGGACAACACACGGCGAGCGCGTCTTCACGGACGAGGTTAAAGCGGCCCTTGGAGAAGAAGCTATGAAGGCTGCATATCGCGTTATTGAAGGTAAAGGTTCCACTAACTACGCTATCGGCATCTCAGCTGCTCGTATTGCTGAAGCCATTTTGCAAGGGGAGCAAGCGGTTCTGCCTGTTGCGACCCAGCTGAAAGGATATTACGGCATCCACAGTGAAGCTGCCGTTTCGTTACCGTCGGTACTTTCCTATAACGGCGTAGAGCGAGTTCTCGAAATGCCTCTTAACGATGAGGAACTGCAAAAACTCAAGAATTCTGCTGACGCCATTAGCGCTTCCCTCGCTTCTTTGGGGTACTAAACATCATCAAAAATAGACGGTGGTAGAACAACTTAGCTCTACCACCGTTTACTTTTAAAAAGCCGATACATTGTTACCGGTAGGTTATTTTTGCTTATTTGAGTACGATATCTCACGTTCTTAGAACTTTTCTTCCTAAATAGTACCGTGTAGCTACATTTCACGATAACGTTCTATATATGAGTAACGACCCTCGCGCTGCACTGTCAGTTTTTACCAATGCTCTTGAAGAGCATCTTACCGCTATCATTAACCGACGCGGTGAACATGACCCTGCAATCGATAACGCCTATGTGGCCATTGCTAATGCTTTTGAGCGTTATGAAGAAGTCCTCTTTGATACATATGAGGAAGTAACACCTCTTGAGGTATATATCGAAGATGACGATGATGACTATGAAGATTTTGATGACGAAGACATTGACTATGAAGAAGAAAACTAATTTTTCTTTCAACTTATAAAATACTGTTAAATTCGAGACAGCGACCCTATAGGGTCGCTGTCTCGAATTTAAAGCGCTAGAGTCTGTTAAGTGGAATGGATTCAAGCAATAATCCTTGGCTTAGTTCAAGGTCTTACAGAGTTTCTACCGGTTTCTTCATCCGGTCATATTAGATTTGTCAGCCAGCTTTTACCAAATACTTCTGATCCCGGTGCAGCCTTTACTGCTATTACACAATTAGGCACAGAATCTGCGGTACTAGTATTCTTTTGGCGCGACATCGTACGCATTATCAGCAAATGGTTTGGTTCTTTACGTGGAACAGTCGACAAAAAAGACCCAGATGCACGGATGGGTTGGTTTATTATTATCGGCTCACTTCCTATTGCGCTGCTAGGTTTAGGTCTCGAAAAGTATATTGACACAACCTTCAGGTCACTATGGATTACCGCCACAATGCTCATCGTTTTTGGAGTATTTATCGCTATCGCAGACCGCATCGGTAAAGAACAACGAACCCTCGACAAGCTTAACGTCAAACACGGTATCATCTATGGTTTCGCTCAGGCACTCGCTTTAATTCCTGGCGTCTCACGTTCTGGCGGAACTATTACTGCCGGCCTATTGATGGGGTACACACGCGAAGCAGCTGCTCGATACTCGTTCCTTTTAGCTATTCCGGCTGTATTCGCTTCAGGCCTATACGAGCTCTACGGTAGCCTTTCGGAAGGCTTCAACGGATACTACGGTTTTGGCTCAACGATGGTAGCAACATTGGTTGCATTTGTGGTCGGATACCTCATTATTGGATGGTTCCTCAAATACGTATCACATAACAGTTACACCATCTTTGTCTGGTACCGTATCGTCATCGGTGTAACACTATATGTCCTTTTAGGCTTCGGCGTACTATCAGCGCATGCCTAAACACTGATGAGAGACTACTTTCTCAACCATAATATTGCGTGAAATATCACGAAAGACTGTACCCGCTTACCTCATTCAGAGGTAAGCGGGTATTCTTTGAACTACAACACACAACGAAAGGACATCTGATGAGAGCGTGGGAATATGCATCGGTTCCGACACTACCTGGACAAGCTCCACAACCTACTATCTTTGACAGCTCAAAGGGAGAAAAAACCCTCACCAAAACTCCTCAGAACACCGCAAGCTTATACGTCTGCGGCATTACCCCCTACGATGCAACCCATATGGGACACGCTTCTACCTACGTTGCCTTTGACGTGCTACACCGCGCGTGGCTCGATGCAAAAATTCCAGTAACATACGTCCAAAATGTCACCGACGTTGACGACCCACTACTAGAAAGAGCTGAAGCCACCGGAGTGAACTGGGAAGACCTCGCACAAGAACAAATTGAACTGTTCAGAAGCGATATGCAAGCACTGAACGTTATTGCACCCACACACTATATCGGTGCTGTGGAATCTATTCCTTGGGTCATTGAAGCTGTTACAGAACTGCTTGCAAAAAACCTTGCCTACACCGTCCCCGGATACACCGAAGAAAACGGAACAACTCACCCTGATGGTGACATTTACTTCGATATCAAAGCAGCAGAACACTACGCACCAGCAGACCCCGAACACTGGAAACTCGGAGATATTAGCGGGCTCACGAGAGAACAAATGCTCAACATTTTTGGAGAACGCGGTGGAGACCCTCAACGTCCAGGGAAACGAGACGAATTAGATCCTCTACTGTGGCGTGTTCACCGCGAAGGCGAACCAGCATGGGACAGTGCCACTTTAGGGAAAGGACGCCCCGGATGGCATATTGAATGTACCACCATCGCACAAAAATTCCTCCCTTCCCCTTTTACCGTTCAAGGCGGCGGATCTGACCTCCAATTCCCACACCACGATATGGGAGCAGGACACGCTTACACCCTGAACGATAAACCCATGGCTCACCACTATGTGCACACCGGAATGGTCGGACTAGACGGTGAAAAAATGAGTAAATCCCTTGGAAATCTCGTACTCGTCTCTACCCTCAGAAAAGAAGGCACTAACCCTAACGTTATCCGCCTTGCTATTATGAGTAACCATTATTGTAGCGACTGGTTCTGGACTGAAGACCTCCTCGAAAAGGCACAACAACGTTATAAGCTTTACCAACAAGCCCTCAGCTGCGCGTTATCTGAAGAGACTGACGAAGAAGCCCAAATACTCGTACAAGATGTTAGAGCACTGCTAGCAGACGACCTGAACACTCCAGAAGCCCTTGAACGTATTGATCAATGGGCACACCACATCTGCCACAACGGCGGTAAAGGAGGAAAACTCGTGCGTGACTTACTTGAAGCACGTTTAGGTATCTCCTGCTAAATACTTGTTTTTACTCCTCACGACGGCGAAGATATTGCTCTAATTCAGCAGCAATATCTTCGCCACTGAACTGCACAAGATTCTCCGACTGCGACTCTAACTCGCGCACATAAGCAGCGAGCTCTGGGTCTTCCTCCAATAACGCCTCTGCACCGTCTTCCCACGCCTGTACCTCCTGAAGAATACGACCGTGCGGAACCTGAATATCTAAAATAGATTCCACCGTCTGTAAAAGCGCAAAAGTCGCCTTAGGATGAGGCGGCAAACCCGCATAATGAGGGATAGACACCCAACAGCTAACATCAGTCATAGGGTAATCCTCCGCCATCAACGCAAGAACACCAACAATCCCCGTCGGACCAGAATAAGACTGCACCTGCACACCTTCAAAGGCTCGCAACTTAGAAGTATAACTACTCACTGAAACAGGAAAAGGGCGAGTATGGGGAATCTCTTCCAAAAGACTGCCCAAGAACAACAAATGATCAACAGAAAGTTGTTGCGCATACTGCAATAACGCCGTTGCAAAACTACGCCACTGAACATTCGGTTCAGGCCCAGAAACCACTAACAACTGAAGATTTTCACGAACCTGCAACGCCACACAACGAAGCTCTGGCCAAATAATTTTTCCAGTACCATCAGCAGAAGACTCCAGACGAGGACGCGACTCCGTAAAACTATAAAAAGATTCTGTATTAAATCCAGCAATAGGCTCTGCCGGAAAAACTCGCATCAAATAGTCAATAACCTCTGTCGCCGCAGAACCTGCATCATTCCAGCCCTCAAAAGCACATAACATCACCGTGCATGGCTGCTGATCAGCTTCCGAAAGAGAATAAATATTATGAGGAAATTTTTTGGCAGTAGACACAAACAACATTCTACGCCCATTATCTTCCACGACTCACACCAACGCCACGTGAGATATCACCGCATACACTAGAGTGAGAAAAGGCCTAGCACACCACCATGAGGACGAGGACAAACACCTTGAGAAGACCTTCAGAGCTCAACATCGCAACACTCTTCGGTATCCCCATCTATCTTCGAATATCATGGTTTATCTTCATGGCAATAACCATCTTTGGATACGCCACTTACCTCACCCAAAAAACAACCTACATCACAAACTGGACTGCAGCACTAACCACTTCTACAATACTGGCGCTACTTATCGCCCTCGGGGTGCTTATCCACGAATTAGCACATGCTCTTACCGCACACCTTTTCAACCTTAAAGTTCACTACATCTCAATGACCCTATGGGGTGGAATCACAAGAAGCGACCAAGGCCGCCCTCTTAGCTCCATCCTCATATCCCTTGCCGGACCAACTATCAATATCCTGTACGCCCTACTCCTTGGAATGCTAGAATCCCTCACAACAGAGCACAACATCAGCCTAGGAATACTACTAGCGAGCCATATTAACCTCCTCATCGCTCTTTTCAACCTCATTCCTGTATACCCACTCGACGGAGCACACGCTCTAGAAGCGTTCATCACTCTTACCAGCAAAAAACGATCCACCGGAATTTTCTACACCGCCCTCATCGGATTACTTCTTTTACCGTTAGTCATACTCTTCCTGGTGACCTCAGAAAATATCACCTCACCCATATATCTGCTGGTGACAGCATTCTTAAGCATCACCCTTTGGAAAAATTCATACCCAGCGCTACAACGCATCGTGACTCAAAAAAGTAGAAACTACCCCATCAGCGCAGCAAAACTGTCACGAAAAACCATCCGCATTTCACCAGAAACACCTATTCAAGAATTCCTCAGCACCTGGAACCACCATGATGTACCCATCTACCAAGAACACGACACCATTTACTGGGTAGACCCTGCAGTCCTCACCTCCATCGAACACGCCGGACCCAACGACGACCAACTACTTCAAAACCTTCTCAACAAGCCCCTCAAAACCATCTCACATCCGAGCGCCCCCGAATACATACCCTATACAGCCTTACACCTAGACTTACGCGAACACTTTTACGAATACCATCGAAAACAGGTACCAGATCCCATACACGCCAGCGAACAACCTATTGCGTGGATGACAACAACATCACAAAAACAACAAAGAATCTTGTTCTATCAAGACTTCATCTAAAAACACCGCTAAATGTTAGGTCAGCCTCATTGAACAACAACATGCAACACCTCAGCCTAGTATCTGAGAGAATAAATAAAGAACACTAACCTAACAGCAGCTCATGAGCCCTATACACCTCAAGGAGAACAACTCCCTATGACCAATCATGCCCCCACCGGAAGCAACAACCGTCGTGGACCTTTCCGACCCGGAGAACGCGTACAACTCACCGACGAACGCGGAAAGATTACTACCATCACCCTAGAAACTAACGGGGCATACCACTCTCATCACGGTTTCTTCACCCACGAAGAACTCATCGGAAAAACCGAAGGAACCGTTATCGAAAACTCCTCGGGGCTAAAAATTCAAGCATTCCGACCACTCTACCGAGATTTTGTCCTCTCCATGCCCCGCGGGGCAGCCGTAGTGTACCCCAAAGATGCTGGACAAATCGTTACTATGGCTGACATCTTCCCTGGCGCTCGCGTTATCGAAGCAGGCGTAGGCTCTGGTGCGCTTTCTATCGCCCTTCTACGAGCTATCGGCGATTACGGACACCTCCGCTCTTTTGAACGTCGAGAAGAATTTGCAGAAATCGCACGAGGAAACGTCGAAACCATGTTTGGTGGACCGCATCCGGCGTGGGACATTACTTTAGGAGACCTTGCTGAAACTCTCGGCGACGTTGAAGAACCTGGAAGCGTAGATCGCGCTGTTCTTGATATGTTAGCTCCTTGGGAATGCCTTGACGCAGTAGCACAAGCACTAACACCAGGCGGCGTTATCATCTGCTACGTAGCAACCGTAACGCAGCTTTCTCGAGTTGCTGAAGCTCTCCGTGCAGACGGCCGATTTACTGAGCCTGAATCGCATGAGACTATGGTTCGCGGTTGGCACGTTGAAGGTCTGGCTGTTCGACCCGACCACCGTATGGTGGCACATACTGGGTTCCTCATCACCGCTCGTCGCCTTGCTGACGGCGCAGAACGACTTGCTCCGAAACGTCGCGCTTCAAAAACAGATTTCTCAGAAGAAGACCTTAACGCATGGACTCCTGCAGCTCTAGGCGAACGCAACGTTTCTGACCGAAAATTACGCAGGGCAGCACGAGACGCACAAAATCTTGCTGAAAAATCTGCACAATCAACAACCCATACACCATAAACCTGATTCGATAGGGGGCGCACCCTCATCTATCGTTAGAGACCTATCCGCAGAATCTGGTACGAATCATGACTGACTCAACGAACAAAACTGTTTCATCCCAAGACTACGAGAGAGTGCTACGTCAGCTCAGTGTGTCAACAGACAGCCGGCGTAACCTTGACCGACAGCTTCGAGAAGCCGGAGAACGAAACCAAAAACTTGTTTTCGCGCTTGGTAAAACTAAAGCTGAAATCGAACGGTTACGTTTGAGCCTCTCCCAAGAAGTCTCCCCACCTTTGAACTCTGCTATCGTTTTAGCCGTCAGCTTAGGGCGGATGACATACGACGACCTCGCACAGGGCGTTACACCGGCAGAAGCAGAAGAATACGTTGATGTCATGCTTTCTGGGCGGCGAGTGCGCATCACCTGCTCACCATTATTAGACATTACAACGCTTGCCCCAGGTATGACAGTCCTGCTCAATGATCAGACTCAAGCAGTCATCAGTCTCGGCTACGAAAACTATGGTGAAGTTGTTACTTTACGTGAGGTTCTCGATAATGAGCGTGTGCTCATTGACCTTGGACAACAAACAAAGACTGTTGCCCGAGTCAGCGGCGCGATACAGACACAAGAACTTTCAGCGGGGGATAACCTCACCTACGATTCACGTATTGGGATGGTGCTTGGACGAGTTCCTCGCTTAGAAGCGCAACAACTCGTTCTTGAAGAGGTTCCTGACATCACCTACGAGCATATTGGTGGTCTAAATACCCAAATCGAACAGATTAAAGATGCTGTTGAGCTTCCTTTCTTGTACCCTGATGTTTTCCGCCAATACCAGCTATCACCACCACACGGTATCTTGCTGTATGGTCCTCCCGGTAATGGAAAGACCTTGATTGCTAAAGCCGTTGCAAATTCTCTTGCAAAAAGGGCAGCAAGCGTGCACCCTAAGGAAGCGAAAACTGGGTACTTTCTCAATATCAAAGGCCCCGAACTTCTTGACAAATACGTTGGCGAAACGGAACGACAAATCCGTGATATTTTCACCGCTGCCCGTGAAAAAGCAGAAGAAGGAAACCCCGTTGTCGTCTTCTTCGACGAGATGGAATCACTCTTTAGAACACGTGGCACCGGTCGTTCCTCTGATGTCGAGACAACAATTGTCCCACAATTATTGACTGAAATTGACGGTGTTGAACGGCTCGATAACGTGATTGTCATCGGAGCAACCAATCGTGAGGACATGATTGACCCCGCAGTGCTACGACCTGGACGCCTTGACATTAAAATAAGAATTGATCGTCCCGACATTCACGGTGCCCGAGAAATTTTTAGCCTCTATATTACAGAGGACCTTCCTCTTGGAGCGACTGACCAACAAGGCGCACAAAACGCTAGCGAAACAGTGCAACACCTTATTAACGGCGCGCTAAACCAGCTTTTTGAAGACTCTGCACATAACAGGTATCTACACATCACGTTAGACAACGGCCAAACACTTTGGCTTAAACGAGGAGATTTTCTTTCGGGGGCAGTCATCCGAAATATCGTTGATACCGCAAAAAACTATGCTATTAAAGATGAACTACGAGATGGTACCCGCGGCATAACACAAGAACATATCAACCGAGCCATTGCTGCAGAATTTGGTGGGCACCGGGAGATACCCCCGTTGTCAGAGATTGAACAAGTATTAGCTCAACGCCATATTCGAGAGAACATTGTCTCTGTCGAACCTGCATACTAACCAAAGCTACGCTCAGCCGAAAAAACAGGTAGAGCGTTACCTCAAGCATCGTCTCAAAGGAGCATATTGTGAGCGTACAGCGCATTATCGGAGCAGAAACCGAATACGGGATTATTGCCCCTACCCACCCTCACGCCAACCCGACGATGCTTTCTGCCGAAGTGGTTGATACCTATAACAAACTATTCCGCCGAGAACTTTCTGCACAAAATAGTTCAACAATATGGGAATACGACTCTGAAACACCCCTACAAGACGCCTACGGACACACCCAAGAAGAACAATCCGCTCATCCCAGCCAGCTCACCCACCAAAGTGCGGTACTCACCAGCGAAGATATTGCTGCAGAAGCATTGTTAGAGTCAGGTGCGTATGCAGAACGCCTTGACCCTGATGCCGTTACCATGAACGCTATCTTGCCAAACGGTGCACGCCTCTACGTTGACCACGCACACCCCGAGTATTCATCACCGGAAACTTCTTCACCGCGGGACGCCGTACTATGGGACGCTGCTGGAGATTATCTTGCAGCACGAACCATTCAAGCTCTTGAAGAAACAGCAGAAGAGACAAAACTACCTAACCTGCAACTCTATAAAAACAATACTGATTCCAAAGGTCAATCCTATGGCTCGCATGAAAACTATCTGATTCAACGAAAAATAGACTTTGATAAACTCTCTGAAGCGCTCTTACCGTTCTTTGCAACACGACAGATTATGACTGGTGCTGGACGTGTTGGCATCGGCACAGCTTCTGAAAAACCTGGCTATCAGATTTCGCAACGAGCCGACTTCTTCGAACGGACTATCGGCTTAGAAACAACGATTCGTCGTCCAATGATTAACACTCGCGACGAACCACACGCAGATTCGGATAAATATCGACGTTTACACGTCATTATCGGAGATGCAAACCTCTCTCATTATTCGAACCTTCTCAAATTTGGTACTACTTCTTTAGTATTGAACTTGATTGAGAATCATCAAGCCCCTCAAATAGCATTAGCTGACCCCGTCAAAGCCATGCACACCGTCAGCCACGACCTAACCTTGAAACAGCAATTACCGTTAACGAACGGCACATCCCTAACAGCTATAGAGATTCAACGACTGTATCTTGAAGCTGCACAAAAATATGAACAAAACCCAGATTCGCACACACAAGAAATCTTAGATCTCTGGGAGAAAACCCTCACTCTCTTAGAAACTGACCTATTCGCTTTAGCTGACACTCTCGATTGGGTCGCAAAATACCAGCTCATACATCAATATGTTCAAAAAGGTGTTAACTGGGATAACCCCAAATTACAAGCTATCGATCTTCAATACGCAGATATCCGCCCACATAAAGGCCTGTACCATAAGCTTGTTCAGCTAGGCAGAATGAAAACGCTATTTACACCAGAACAGATTGCTTTTGCCAGCCACTACCCACCAGAAGACACCCGCGCCTATCTACGAGGCACGATGATTCGTCGATGGCCAGAAGAAATACTCAGCGCCAACTGGGACACCATAGTAGCAAGAAGCCCCTGGGATACTGTTGTTCACCGGTTGAGATTAGATGAACCTAAGGCATACACTAAAAAGAGTATCGAACATCTACTAAACGTCGATAATGCGAGCACCCTAATTGACCAACTTAACCACGAAGGAGAATAACAATGGAACGCCAACGCATACAAGCGCAGCAACAACAAAACCTTGTAGAAGAAACCCCCATCAACATTGCATCTCAGAGCACTGCGATTAACCAAGACCTCATCGTAGAAACAGATGACCTCCTAGCAGAAATTGATGGTCTTCTTGAGGAAAACGCTGAAGACTTTGTTAAAGGGTTCGTCCAAAAAGGTGGAGAATAAACACTCCATCACCCAATAAAATATCGGTGATTTCACTTATTGAGAGCACCCTCGTTGACAGAATAGAACTATGCAAAAACGAATCTTCGGAATAGAAACCGAGTACGGAATCACCTACGTACCTGACTCATTAGGTCCTATCGGACCAGAAGAAGCCTCAAGAATACTTTTCAAACCTGTTGTAGATACTTGGCGCTCTACAAATGTCTTTCTTCCGAATGGTTCAAGGCTCTATCTTGATGTAGGATCTCACCCCGAATACGCTACCGCCGAATGCGCAACAATCACAGATTTGATTGCCCAAGATAAAGCAGGCGAGGTCCTCTTCGCTGACCTCGTCAATCAAGCACAAGACACCCTAGAAGCAGAAGACCATCACGGCAGAATTTACTTATTCAAAAATAACGTTGATTCTGCGGGAAACTCTTTTGGCTCACACGAGAACTACTTACTTGAACGAAAAGTAGAGTTCGCAAAACTCACAACAAGTCTTATACCTTTTCTGATTACTCGACAAATCATTGCCGGCGCAGGAAAAGTGCACCCGCAAGGAGTACCAGAATGGGCTCCACGTCCTCTCGGGAAAGCCGGAGAACCTAGCTATTCTTTCTCACAACGAGCAGACTACATTTGGGAAGGCGCCTCTACTGCAACCACTCGCGCTCGCCCTCTCATTAATACTCGTGACGAGCCGCATGCTGATGCAACGTTGTACCGTCGCATGCACGTGATTAATGGTGACTCAAATATGTCGGAGACAACGTCACTTCTTAAGATTGGCTCTACGGATATTGTTCTTCGAATGTTAGAGGATCATTATCCTCTTCGTAATTTTGAGATTTCTGATACGGCAACTGCTCTACGCGTTGTTTCACATGATTTGAGTGCTCGGGAGTCATTCCCGTTACGTGATGGTTCTTTCTGCTGTGCGTTAGATATGCAGCGTCATTACTTGGATTCTGCGAGGAACTATATTGAGCACCATGGTGCTCACCACGAGCATGTTCCGTATGTTCTGGACTTGTGGGAGCGTACTCTTCAAGCCATTGAAACAGGGGAGTACAGCAGTATTGATACAGAGATTGATTGGGCTATTAAGAAAAAACTCCTTGATTCTTATATTGCTCGAGGAGCTAGCGGATATGCTGATCCACGTATCGTCCAACTTGATTTTGCCTACCACGATATTGACCCTGACCGTGGTATTTTCAATGTCTTAGCACGCGCAGGACGAGCACAACGTCTCCTTAATGCAGAGAGTATTCAACGGGCTACCATGGTTCCTCCAGAAACTCGCGCTAAAATTCGTGGTGAGTTTATTCGTGCTTCTCGTGCAGCAGGGGAGCCGTTTACTGTGGATTGGGTACACTTACGCCTGAATAATAAGCCTCAATTTAATATTGTGTGTCAAGATCCTTTTGAGGTTTCTAACTCTGAGGTGCAGGCTCTTTTAGAAACTTTGCGTCATAATAGTGCTCAACAGTGGGCTCCTCCTTTTGTCTAGATACTGTTACAGTTTTTAGTGAGGGCTTCGTGTCTTATGAGCTCCTAGATTGTATAACCAACAGAAAGTCATATTTCGTGCCTAAGAAAATTGTATTAACTACTGCCGGAATCGTTTTATCTTTAGCGTTGTCTGCCTGTTCAGGCGGAAGTGATAATAACCTAGATAAGGTATCTTATGATCTCAAAGATGCGACAGCCGCTCCTTCGGTTTCTTTTGCGACTCCTTTTAGCGTGGGGAAAACTGAAACGCACCTTATTTCGGAAGGTGATGGAGATTCAGTAAAAGACGGAGATACGTTGCTGATCCAAGCAACAATTTTTGACGGTAAAGAAGCTAAAGAGCTTGGTACAACCTATGAGTCAAAGCCTCTGATGATTTTGGTGGGAGAAAAGCTTAAAGAGAACGCGCCAGAACTATATTCGATGCTAACAGAACACAAAGTAGGTTCTTCTTTCTCCTATTCAACAAATGTTGTTAGCTCTGAGTCAGGAGCATCTCCTTCGACTGCTCCTGCTGATTCACCAACTAATGTTGAGGTGTATACCGTCGTTCAGAAGCTTCTCCCCGAAGCAACTGGAAAGGCGCTGGATAAAAAAGACTGGAATAAAGCTTTAGAGTCTTTTGACATTGCAGATAGTGGCGCTGGTGTCATCAAACTTAAAGATGACCGTGGAGATGCTCCTAAGGAACTTGTTACACAGGACCTCATTGAAGGTTCAGGGCGTACCGTTGAGAGTACAGACCAAGTATATGTCAAGTATGAGGGCGTCCGTTGGGAAGATGGGAAGTCCTTCGACGGCAATTATAACGGTGATCCTTTAGACATCTCATTGGGCGGCGTTATTAAAGGCTGGAAAGAAGGACTATCTGGTCACAAAGTTGGTTCTCGTGTGCTTTTGATTATTCCGCCTGAGCTTGCTTATGGGGAAAATCCAGCAAGTGGTGCTCCTAGTGGCGCTCTCGTTTTTGTTGTCGACATTCTTGGAGCTATGCCGACGCCAGAAGCTGTTATCGCTCAGCAGAAGGCCGCTGAAGAAGCTCATCAGAAGGCAGAAGAATCAAAGAGCGATGAAACGCCAGCTCCTGCGGAATCAAAAGCTGAAGCTCCAGCGGAGAACGAACCCACTCCGGAAGCCTCTACGCCTGAAGAATCACCGGCTCAATAAAAATCTTTGAATAATTAACAGAGGAGAAGGATTATTATGTCTTTTGGTAAACGCGAACTCGATCGTACTAAACCTGAAATTGATTTCCCTGCCAATGGCGCCCCAGAAGAACTGGTCATCATTGATCAAATTATTGGAACAGGCCCCGAGGTTGAGGCAGGAAACGCTATTTCTTGCCACTATGTGGGTGTTGCTTTTTCAACGGGTGAAGAATTCGATGCTTCCTGGAATCGTGGCACTCCACTAGAATTCCGTGTTGGTGTCGGTCAAGTTATTCAAGGCTGGGACCAAGGACTACTGGGCATGCGCGTTGGAGGACGACGTCGTTTAGAAATCCCCGCTGAACTTGCCTACGGTGAACGTGGCGCCGGTGCCGCTATTGCGCCGGGGGAGTCCCTCATTTTTGTTGTAGATCTTTTAGACGTTCGTCAATAATTTTAGGAGGTCCCATCTTGAGAGATAGCGTTTCAGATGGGGTCTTTTAAAAACCTTAAGCAAACTCCACGGTGTTTTAGGCAGTGTTTTTACGGTTTTAGCCGTAAATGGTTTATATACTATGAAATATGCCTTGGTGGTTTTGGATAGTTTTATGGAGTGTCTTAGTTCTGGTATCAGTTCTTTGGCTGGCATTTCACGCCTACCGAATGATTCTTAAAGGAGCTTCGGCTTTTGAAGAGTTTTTACGGTTGAGCGATAACTGTGCTAAAACCTGGGAGGAATCTGCTGCTACTGCTACTCGTTTAGTGAAACGTACATCTCCTCCGGCTATTTTTACGCCGGTATCTGAGAGCTACGCTTCGTATGAGCAAGGTAAGAAACAGCGTCAACAAGAACGAATCTCGCGTAGAATACAGAAGCGAGATACACTCGGTCAGCCACAACGCGTGGGCGACCTCTATCGAAACACACGAAAGGGTGCTGATTCTCATGGGTAGACTATTTGACAGCCCGGTACACCTCCTCATCTTGGTGGTTGTTATTCTTCTAGTTTTCGGTGCTCCTAAGCTCCCTGGAATGGCTCGTAGCCTTGGCCAGTCGATGCGCATCTTCAAATCAGAAGTTGAGGGCATGAAGAAAGACTCTAAGAAGAATGCAACTCCTACTGCTACTTCTGAAGATGAGGTTGTAAGTGGCGAAGTGATTGATAACAAGCCTTCACATACTGAATCTGAGACAAAATAAAGAGAGCTGCTTCTAACTAGTAGACCCGCGCCCCTTTACTCTGTATTGAGGGTGCGGGTTTACATGGTTGTGCTGGTACAAGTTTTTTAGGGTAAGAATGGCACGGGAACATAGTCGTAAGAATAATCCTCAAGCAAATATGGAGTTGAAGGAGCATATCCGCGAATTCAAAAACCGAGTCATTAAATCTGCGGTTGCTACCTTATTGACGACTATTGCTGGTTTCTTTCTTTATATGCCTTTTATCGAGGCAATCTCTGTTCCTATACAGGAGCTGCAAAAAGAGGGCCGTTTAGCTTCTTTGAACTATGACACCATCCAATCAGGCTTCGGTCTTTTGGTGTCCGTATCGTTATATATTGGCATTGCTCTTGCCTCTCCTGTATGGCTATACCAGCTTTGGGCTTTTATTACTCCTGCCCTGTATAAAAAAGAACGTCGCTATGCTCTAGGCTTTATTTTTAGTGCTGTACCGATGTTTGTTTTAGGGCTCATTGTTGCGTGGTATAGCTTCCCTGGCGTGGTAACAGCTTTCACGTCGTTTACTCCCACTAACGGCACTAACGTGATGACAGCAGAAATATACATATCCTTCCTCGTGAAGTTTATGCTTTCCTTTGCTTTGGCTTTTGTGACTCCTGTTATTCTCGTTGGTTTAAACTTCATCGGTCTGCTATCTGGTAAGACCGTGCTCAAATCTTGGCGTTGGGTTGTTATTTTTATTGCAACAATTTCTGCAGCTACAGCTCCTGGCAATGACGTTGCTACCATGTTCTATCTTGCTGCTCCATTGATTGTTTTCTTCTTTATCGCAATTCTTATCTGTCTATGGTCAGATAAGCGTCGAGCTAAAAAACAAGCAAAACTAGCACAAGGACTCACTGATGAGGAACTCAATAGAGCTACAAGCGCTGAAGAGCTTGAACGCTTGGGACGTGAAGAGCCTACTACCCAAGAATAAAATCATAATATTGAAATAAAAGAGGGGTGAACGAGAATCGTTCACCCCTCTTTGTTTCAGATGCGATAGGGTAGAAAACAACACTGATTGACTCACACAGGCTGTTACGTTGTAGAAAATGCGCCATCCTACGACGTCACTAAAAATATGATGGAGAAGATGATGGATAATGGCAGCTTTAACCTTTTAGACGATTTTGCTCATACGTTGAACTTCCCGCTGGATGGTTTTCAGCGAGATGCGTGTATGGCGATTGAACAGAATAAAAATGTTTTGGTTGCTGCTCCTACTGGTGCGGGCAAAACACTTGTGGGTGAATTTGCTATACATCGTGCACTTCATGAGAGGAAAAAGGCGTTTTACACGGCTCCTATTAAAGCTCTCAGCAACCAGAAGTATCATGATTTAGTGAAAATCTATGGTGAGGATGCTATTGGGCTACTTACCGGCGATACGTCAATTAATTCTGAAGCGCAAATTGTCGTGATGACAACTGAGGTACTTCGAAATATGCTGTACGATGATTCTTCTACCTTGGAAGAACTCGGCTATGTGGTGATGGACGAAGTGCATTACTTAGCTGATCGTGCGCGCGGTGCTGTGTGGGAGGAAGTGATTATTAACCTTCCTGAAGATATTCTTCTAGTGTCTTTATCAGCAACGATTTCAAACGCTGAAGAATTTGGAGATTGGTTAGATACCGTCCGCGGAGAGACTCAAATTATTGTTTCTGAGCATCGTCCCGTTCCTCTTCTGCAACATATGATGGCAGGCGGAGAACTTTTTGATATGTTTGCTGATGAGAAAGATCCTCGTTTAGCAAAATATCGTTCTGCACAAGAAACGTCTAAAGGGTATGTTATTAACCCGAGGCTACGTCAGCTAAAGTCTTCTCCTCGAAATAGTCATTATGGACGTGGTCGCCACGGCTATAAATCTGGGTATTCTCGTCATCCGCGGACGATACCGGGGCGAATTCCTCGTTATCAAATACTCCAGAATTTAGATAAGAATGCTCTTCTTCCAGCTATTTACTTTATTTTTTCTCGTAATGGTTGTGATGACGCGGTCAAACATTGCATTGCGCGAGATGTACGTCTTACAACAGACCGAGAACAACATAAAATTTTAGAGTACGTGACTGAAGCTACTCGTCATCTTGACCATTTAGATCTCCAAGCGTTAGATTTTTATAGCTGGAAAGACGGTCTTCTTCGCGGAATTGCTGCACATCATGCTGGCTTATTGCCGTTATATAAGGATGTTGTGGAAAAACTCTTTTCTCAAGGTCTGCTTAAGGTTGTTTTTGCTACAGAGACTCTTGCTTTAGGTATTAATATGCCAGCACGTTCTGTTGTTCTTGAAAAGTTAACAAAGTTTAATGGAGAAAACCATGTAGATATTACTCCTGGACAATATACACAGTTAACCGGGCGTGCTGGACGTCGAGGAATTGATATTGAAGGTCATGCTGTCGTGATATGGAAACGCGGTCTAGACCCTGACCATGTTGCATCACTTGCTTCGAAAAGAACCTATCCCTTGGACTCTTCTTTCAGCCCTACCTATAATATGAGCGCTAATTTAGTAGCACGATTTGGAACCTACGAAACCAAGAAAACTCTCGAATCGTCCTTCGCTCAGTTTCAGGCCGATAAGTCTGTTGTGGGGGTAGCTCAGCGTGTACGTAAAAATGAGCGCGCCTTAGCGGGATACCAGAAATCATTATCGTGTGAACGTGGTGACTACTTTGAATATGCGCAATTGGTACGTGCTGTTAGAACGGAGAAGAAGAATCTTGAGAAGAGACGTCGTAGCTATATAAAAGCTGTTGCTCTTGAATCTTTAAAATCTTTGCGTTCTGGAGACATTATAGAATTGCCCGGTGGACGTTATCGCGGTTATGCAACAGTTCTTCAATGTAGAGAAGCCCGAGACGGTGTTCTTGAAGTTGATATTATCAATGAGAAAGCTCAGCATAGAGCTTTACCTAGCTCTAAAGTTGAGGCTCCCATCGAACCTGTTTCTTATGTAAAGATTCCGCGTAAGGTACGGGGTCGAAGCGTTAAAGAGCGCCAAGATATTGCATCTCGTATGAGAACTGCTCTATACGAGGGGCGTCCTCCCCGCCGGGATACTTCGTTGTCATGGGAAGGCTTCCCATCTTCTGACAAGCTAGAAAATTTGCGTCAGCAAATGCAGGAGCATCCTTGTCACGAGTGTCCTGACAAGGAAGAACACGCCCGTTGGGAAGAACGTTGGCGTAAACTTGACGCTACCACTCAAACTCTTCGTCGGCAGATTGATACGAGGACTAATACCATTGCTAAGGTCTTTGAGCGTATTACTAGGCTACTTGAAGATTATGGGTATATGTATCATGATGAACATGATTATTATTTGACAGAAGCCGGAGAGAACTTACGTCGTCTGCATGGAGAACGGGAGTTTTTGCTATCTCTTTGTTTAGAGGACGGTTTCTTAGACGGGTTGGATTCTGCCGCGACTGCTTCTGTCATATCGGCTGTGGTATATCATTCAAAGAGTGGGGAATACGTACCGTTAGAGAAGTACCCGCACCGCTCTATCGAGTTATCTCTCCAGAAAGTGTATTCTCATTGGGAACAGCTGAGTTCTTCTGAAAGACGTTCTCGTTTGCCGGTAACATCAGCTCCTGATTTTGGTTTTGTATGGTCTACTTACCAGTGGGCTAGGGGTAAATCTTTATCTGAGGTTCTTGAGCATGCTGATATGTCTGCGGGAGATTTTGTGCGTTGGATGCGTCAGGTCATTGATGTTCTTAACCAGATTTCTCATGTTAGTGTTTCGGACGTTCAGCTTCGTACTCAGTGTGAAGCTGCAGTTCTTTTGATTCGTCGTGGTGTTGTCATGACTGAGCTTGAGGGACGGTAGGTAAAAATGTCTTCTTCTCTTCTTTTATGTCATTCTGGTTTAGTTCATACCCCTGTTGATCCCGAAGCGACAGCTGTTCTTATTGACGGTGCAAATATTGAGTGGGTAGGTTCAGAAGCAGGGGCGCGTTCTCTTTACGATAGTCGGATGCAACGCGTCGATATGGGTGGACGCCTTTTGTGCGCGGCTTTTAGCTTGGGGATGGCACGTGTTTCTACCGTTATTGAGGCTGAAACGTTAACGAGGCGTTTATTAGAGCACGGTTATGGGGGAGTTACTTATAATGTTCCTGCCGATATTTTTGATGAGGTGTCTTCTCTCTTATCTAGAGTAGGGGTACACGGATACCTTTATTGTGAAGTTAACTCTTTAGGTGAGGTTGAATCTTTATCTAGGGGAGTTGACCGTATTTCCCTGTCTGCTACCTGTTTGGAACTAGAGGACATCCTTGAAGTTGCAGCTTCGAGAAACTATCACCTTTCAGTACACGTTGAAGGAGAAGACGAATATCAACCTTTCATCAAGCGTTTAGTAGACCAAGAACTACACCATTTCCCTTCAATACGCTGTGACGGTGTTCGCTATCTGAGCCAAGAATCCATCATGCAATGCGTAGAGTATAAAATTTCTTTAGGCTTTACTTGCTACGTTAATGAAGACGTCCATCGTTCATTATCTGCCGCAATTTCTTCAGGTGCAGTTACTTTCTGCGGTTCTGATCCGAATTCTTCTATGCCTGAAATTTTAGGATGGAATTTAATCCATCAATTCATGGAACACAACACGCCTGAGATTTCTGTGACATCACGTGGCATGTTTCATACATTAACTCGTAGCGTGTATCGCAGCTTGGGGGAGTCCTCAAGCTTTTATGGGCAGCTGGTCCCTTCTGCGCCGGCGGATTGTGCTTTGTGGGAGATTACTTCTCTTGAATCACCCCAGAACCAAGGAATAGCGCAGAATTGGAGCACCGATCCTCGTTCTCGAGTTCCTTCTTTGCCGTACCTTCAGGAAGCGAATTTGCCAGTTTTATCGTCGCTATATATTGGCGGTCAGCTTATTTTGAGTAAATCGTCTGCAAAATCATGGCCTAGGCTCACCTAAAACTACCAGAAGACCTGTGTGAGAACTTATATACTGGTATCTGAATTTTTCAAAGCGCTCTTTTAAAGCGCACAAGGAGTAATGGCTAATGCGTGTATTGACGGTGATTCCTACATACAACGAAAAAGAGAACCTTCCTGTTGTTGTAAGGGAGCTTCGTGCAGCAGTTCCAACCTGCCATATTTTAGTGGTAGACGATAATAGCCCTGATGGTACTGGTGATCTTGCTGATGAGATTGCTGCTAAAGATTCTCAGGTTCATGTATTACACCGTGCTGTCAAAGACGGTTTAGGTGGAGCATATATCGCTGGTTTTAAATGGGGTCTTAGCGAAGGGTACGATGTCCTTGTTGAGATGGATGCAGATGGGTCTCACCGCCCAGAACAATTACCTGCGCTTCTCAAAGCCATTGAAAATGGTGCGGATTTAGCTATTGGCTCTCGTTACGTTCCTGGTGGAAAGACGGAGAACTGGCCTATTCATCGTCAGATTTTATCTCGTGGCGCAAATCTTTACACCAAAATCATTTTAGGTACAAAGATTAATGATATTACTGCCGGGTATCGTGCTTTCCGTCGAGGGGCGATTGAACGTTTGCTTCTAAACGATACAGATTCTAAAGGATACGTTTTCCAGGTTGATCTTGCATGGCGAGCAGAACAAGCTGGACTCAATATTGTTGAAGTTCCGATTACTTTTGTTGAACGTGCTATTGGCACATCAAAGATGGATAGTTCCATCATTCTTGATTCGATGACCAAAGTGACAGGCTGGGGGCTAACTTCTCGTTATGAGAAGGTAAAACAATTGGCTGGTTCTTTGCTCGGTAAATCATAAGACATTTGTTATCAGGCGTGATGCGAGAAGTCGTCGTATCACACCTGATGCGTTAAAGATGATGGGGGTGTTTCGTCACGAGTTAGTGACGAAAAACCCCCCACATCGTTGGCG
>NZ_JBLXXW010000002.1:0-285913 GCF_048512915.1 Rothia sp. P7208 | reverse complement strand
TTTTTCGACTTTTTTCTAAAAAACCCCCCACCACTTGTTTTATGCAATTTCTAGAGCTGTGATTTTCCATTTGGAAAAAACTTTTTCCACTTTCATGGCTATGGCTCGTACTCGTGTCAGATCTTCCATGATGAGACACACTTCAAAGGTATCTGTCCGTACTTTTTGTGCTTTAGCACGTCGGGGTTTAGGTAGTTGTGTTTTAGGTGTAGCAAAAGGCTTGATACGTGTTCTGGTGTTCTGCTGCCGTAGGAGCTGTTGGGTGAGCTGCGCTCTTTGCGTCACTCGTTGATAGCATTCTTGGCTAAGCCAGCGCGCAATGTGTTGCGGTGGTCGGCGCCCTGCAAAGACTTCAAGGATTGCAACGCTAATACCTGCACACATAATCTCGATAGCTTTACATTCTGCGTTACTTGGATGAACAGGTTTTTTAGGGCGGAAGTTGATGTTTTCTTCTTGAGCTAAGGCCTGTCGGAAACGTTCGTATTCTTCTGCTGAGATGACGGTAAAGCGTTGTTGGTTTGGCGTGGATTCGGGGTGGTGGATGGCCATGATATGTCCTTATATCGTCGTTGGTATATAGGTGTAAGGTGGGGTGCTTTTAGATGCTGGGAAGAACGAGTATTTCTCCGGGGTATATGGGTGCTTCATAACCGCGTAGGTGTTCTTGATTATGTTGGTAGATGCGGTAGCTATACTCCATGGTGTTACGAGGCGTTGCTTCTTCTCCTAAATATGTTTGTGCAATGCTCCAAAGAGTGTCTCCTTTGCGAACAACATAATCTTTTGAATCGCTTTTAGGTTCTGCATTTCTTGTCGAGGTGGTGACACCAAAGAGCGGTGTGAGCGGGACATACTCTTTTTCTGACGTTGAGAGTACGACATGGTGCAAAGGGCTATTTTGGGTGTGGTGGACAGAAGACGTTTTTTCTGGCGAATAGTGTTGGGAAGTCTTTGAGGTAAAGAGTGTCGTCAACGGTGCACTAACTGGTTCGTGCTCTAGAGGTTTTAGATGGTCTTGTTCTACACAGGTGATAGCGGTTGCTGTCGGGTTGGGGGAATATGCCTGTGCAGGAGTGCATATAATGCTGACACCAAGAAGCGCTAGTGAACAATTTTTGAGACAAGTAGGTATCCACGATGGAAGGTTGAGATACCGTTGATGAGTTTTCTGCTGGATACGGTATGAACGCAGAATACAGAAGATACTGGTGCACCACCAAAGAAGAACTAAACCACTTAGACAAAGGACGAGTTGAAGATATAGATAATCACTGCGTGTTGGCTTTGTCGTGGCTAGTGCTAGAAGAGAACAACAAATACTGCATGCTGCCAGGAGAGGTGTTCCAACGCTCAGAAGGTAATCAGTTTTTGAACAGCTCGTTGGAAGCTTAACTAATGTTCTCGCTTG
Source organism: Rothia sp. P7208 (assembly GCF_048512915.1). Taxonomy (NCBI): domain Bacteria; kingdom Bacillati; phylum Actinomycetota; class Actinomycetes; order Micrococcales; family Micrococcaceae; genus Rothia; species Rothia sp. P7208. The sequence goes on along the minus strand of NZ_JBLXXW010000002.1, from coordinate 284,502 downwards.
ATACATAAAAACCTCTTATCATGTCGTTTGATGTTGTTTGATACATCTAGATAGAGTATGTACTGTTTTTATGCAAAAAGTAAAGAGTTTTAAATAATTTTTCATAGAAAATAGAAAAATAATCTCATGTAACATCGAAGATGGGATATACAAGTATCAATGGAAAAAATTTTTAGAGATTATGAAGCACAGCTCGACTCTCTGCGACAGCAAGAGCTAGAATCTTCTGCGCATGAATTGCAACGTGCAGAATTTGCGAAAGTCCAGCAACTAGATCGTTTAGCGGCTCAACAAGGAAAAAATATTCGTATTTGCTGCAGCTCATCTATCTCATGGAACGCTGAACTTGAGACTGTCGGTAACGGCTGGGTGCAGCTACGCTCGGGTACAGAAAATATACTCCTGCCCCTGCGTTCTATTATGTGGTGGGAAGGAGGCAACCATCATGCGCAGGTCGATACCGGAACTCTGATGCGGAAACTTAACTTTTCTTATGCGTTTCGAGCGCTCAGCATAGCTAGAACACCCCTACGTATTTTTCATCGCGATTTTGTGACAACAACTGAAGGGACGATTGAAAAAGTAGGACTCGATTTTATCGAGGTAGCCTTACACCCCTTAGACGGGCAATATCGTTCAAGACACATTACAGGTATGCGAACCGTTGGGTTAGAGAATATTGGGGCAGCCTGTTCTCTGCGCAGTGCGTAGGGATTAAAATGATGAGGCTATCTGGTGATGTTCAATAGCTTGTTCAGTCTTCTTATACGCTTGAGCAATATATTCTTCGAGTTTGACGTCTTCGACTCTCCATTGGCCTCGTCCACCAATTTGTATGGCAGGAAGTTCGCCTGAGCGTACGATAGCGCGTGCCTGAGCTAAGGAAATATTGAGGATTTCTCCAACTTCTGTCAGTGTATAAAAACGTTGCTTAACCATAGAAGTATCCTTGTTGACGTTTGAAGAAGGTGATAGTTGTTCATTACTATAACCCCTTATTCGTGTTCTTTGATAGTAAACGTTCAGATATGTTGCCTTTTGACTGACACAAGGAGCTTTATCCACAGTTTCATAGTAAAGAAATGAAACTTTCGCTTTTGAGATGCTAAGAATCTGAAAATTCAGTAGGCTGTTATCCGAATCCCAAAACCTCCTAGAGAACTGATAGAACTCCCGCATGAAAACAGACCCAAAAGCTTCTAAAACACTTACTTCACGCCTACAAAAACCCGGTTTCAAAGACCCGAAGCTGCTGATTGGGCTCTTCCTCATTCTGCTCTCGCTCACAGGAGTTATCGCCGTCGTCAACATATCAAACCAAACAAAGCCCTATTGGGTCACCACCCGAGAAATCTATGTCGGAGAAGAAATCACCGAAAAAGACCTCAAAAAAGTAGACGTTCGCCTCAGCGAAGCATCCTCACAATATCTCTCTACCGACGAAAACGGGTCAGCGCATATCGCAACCCAATTTATTGGTGCTCATCAGCTCGTCCCTAAAAACTCTCTAGGAGAAGCTGAACAAAATGACCGTAAGAAAACAGCCATCGTTCTTGACGCCACCGTCGCATCAGGGTACAAAGCCGGAGATCTAGTAGACGTTTGGGTTTCCTCGAAAAACGAAAACGGTAACGGATACGCAACCCCCGTGCGTCTCATGGAACAAGCTGAAATTGCCCGTATCAATAGTGAAGATTCCGTTCTCGGGTCAACCGGAAAGACTGCACTGCAACTACTTGTGAGCGAAGACGTCTTATCCTCTATCCTTCACGCCACATCTAACGACAGCAAAATATCGTTAGTTCCATCTTTCTAGGAAAAACTATGAATATCCCCGTAGTCGTTTTAGGTGATACCGCTGGACAATACATCCAAGCAATCGAACGTCAACGTGGCGCCATCAGCGTTGTGCGACACGTTCAAGAGCTCAGTGACCTCATCGGCATCGCACACAGCGGTATTGCACGTGTTGCCCTGCTCGTCAGCGGATATGAAGATCTCACCGCATCTTTAGTGCATCAGCTCTCCGAAGCTCAGGTCATCACCCTCATCATCGTAGACCCCGGAGAAAGCCGCCATATTGCCGGGGCGCATACCATCAGCTCTCTAACCGAAACACAAGAACTTCTCAAACATATTGAGCACATCACCTCTACAGAAGACCACAAAACACACAATAACAACCACATAGAGACTGAAAAAACCCAGATAACTTCTCAACACAGAACTGAAGAAGAACCCCAACCACAAGCCTTACACCATGCAAAAATTCTTACCGTCTGGGGTGGAGCAGGCTCACCCGGGCGATCAATAATTGCCACAAACCTCGCAGCCTATGCAACCCAAAAAGAAGAAAAAGTATGTCTTATCGATGCTGACACCTACGCCCCAGCTGTGAGCGCGCTCTTAGGAATGTTAGAAGATTATTCTGGCTTAGCGCAGCTATGTCACCTTGCTGATAGAACAACACTAGAGGCAGAAAATATTCACGAAATCATAAGTACCATCAAAATTGAAGGAGGATACCTCGACGTCGTCACCGGAATTACCCGCAGCGACCGCTGGCCAGAAATCCGCTCTCAAGCTTTTGAACTGTTGCTCACAACCCTGCGCAAGAACTATGACCTCATCATTATTGACACAGGATTCTGCCTAGAAGAAGATGAAGAAATTACCTTTGACGGGGTAGCACCAAGTCGTAACGCCGCAACCCACGTCGCCTTAGAATCTGCAGACAAAATTATTCTGCTTGGTAGCGCTGATGTACTAGGAATCCCCAGACTCTTACGTTCATACGAAGAACTTCAAGACTTCCAACAACGACGGAATCTCGAAACCGCCACCGATATATGGGTCAACAAAGTTCGCTCAACCTCAGTTGGAAATCATCCTGAAGAAAAAATATTACAAGCATGGCAACGATTTGGCCCTGAAAAACCTATCAAAGGTTTCATCCCCTACGAACCGGCTATCGTCGATAAATGCTCTCTCTCCGGAAAAACCGTTGTTGAACTATCCTCACAATCTCCTATAACGCAATCAATACGCACCATGCTATCGGAACTGAGTACACCTGAAGAAAGCTCTAAAAAAGATAAGAATCAGGAAGAACCTACACTAGTCAGTGTTAAGCGCCATGACGACAGTCCCGAACCTCCGAAAAAACGGTGGTGGAGGAAGAAAAACTCCACCTAACAGGTGGTATCGTCATGTGTGTAGATAACCAAGACGAGCTGCACATCAAGGGGCAGAAGAATGCTTAGAGAAGCCACCATCTATTCTGAGAACCTTAGTCCACGAGACTCTGAATGGCTACATTTACTTCTTGGCGACTGGCAGATTATCGCTGATGCTGCACACGGAGACCTCGTCCTGTGGTTACCTCAAAATATAGAACCGCCACATCAATTCATGAGCGTGGCGCAAGTACGTCCCTCCACCGTACATACACTGTTTCACCGCGATATGGTGAACAAAGCAATGTATGAAGACCTCATCCCTCATGCAGAGAAAGCATGGCTTCATAAAACTGTCGAAAAATTTTCTCATGTGCTTCCAGAAACTGGTACGCGAACCAACACCTGTATGGTGCCTCTTGTGCGAGAAGAACGTGTTATCGCCCTATTGACCGTTCACACTGAGCTATTTGATGCGCGTATTCCGCCCAAAGTTGAATTGATGTGTCAAAAGTTTTCTATGGATCTTTTACAAATGGTGACTCGCGGTGCGTGGCCCGAGTTTACAGCCCCCGTAGGAAGTTCTCGTGGCAACCCACGAGTTAGTGACGGGGTGATTACTCTTGATGCCGAAGGAAAAGTACTTTTTGCGTCCCCCAACGCCGCCTCAACCTATAAAAGACTAGGCTTAGAAGAAGAACTAGAAGACACGCGTCTTGTCGATAAAACACGAGAACTCATTCCTTGTAGCGAAAAAGCAGACGAAACTCTTCCCCTAGTGCTGACGGGCAGAATGCCATGGCGTGGTGAGGTACGAGCAAACAATACAAGCGTGACTTTTCGTGCAATTCCGTTCCGGCGTCCTACCGCACTTGGCGAAGAACGATACGGCGCAGTGCTGCTATGCCGTGACGTTACGGAACTGCGCCGGCGTGAATTAGAGATGATGACCAAAGACGCCACCATCCGAGAAATACACCATCGTGTTAAAAATAATCTTCAAACAGTTTCTGCTTTACTCCGTTTGCAATCTCGTCGCATGCACACCGAAGAAGCTAAACAAGGTCTTGAAGAAGCTATGAGACGAGTAGCAACTATCGCGTTAGTACATGAGACTCTTTCTCAAGGGCTGACTCAAAGCGTAGATTTTGATGAACTAATTCAGCGTCAATTTCGTTTTGCCGCAGAACTCGCATCTCCCGGACAAGAAGTACGAACCGTCCTTGAAGGAACTTTTGGAGAACTGCCGAGCCAATTCGCCACCCCACTAGCGCTCATTATCAACGAAATTGTTGCTAACGCTGTTGAACATGGATTAGCTGGTCAGGCGGGAACTGTCACCCTCCGTGGGGAGAGGGGACATAACAAAGCCCATGAAGATACTTTAAAAATTACGATTACTGATGACGGTATTGGTATGGGAGATAGGAGTATTCCAGCCTCAGACAATGCAGGTTCTTTAACGATTAGCAATGATGAGGGACTTGGTATGCAAATTGTTCGTACTCTTGTCGCAAGCGAATTGAACGGATCTATCCGTTGGCGTTCAGCTGAGCCAAGAGGCACTGAGGTCATTATCGATGCAGTCCTTATCGACGCAGGTGCATAGCCTGCCATCGCCCAATGGGGGGGAGCAGTCCTTTGAGATCCTCATAAAAAACGAGGTTTCTTATCTCTAATCAATGATTAGAGATAAGAAACCTCGCTACTAGATGCGGTATGTTTAGGAAGCCCTACGAGCTCGGGCGACACGTCGTTTAATGGCACGGCGCTCGTCTTCGCTTGTTCCACCCCACACACCAGAATCCTGGCTAGTTTCGATGGCCCACTGCAAACAGGTGTCCATAACCGTGCAGTTGCGGCACACCGTTTTAGCTTCTTCAATTTGGAGAAGAGCCGGACCACTATTTCCTACGGGAAAAAAGAGTTCCGGGTCTTTTTCCAAACAAGCAGCACGGCTACGCCAATCCATGAGCACGTTCTCCTTATAGACCTGAAGCACCCAACTAAGAGTTCAATGATGCTTCTACAACAAATCAAGGCCCCTAACGTTAGGGGCCATATCAAACCTCAATAAGGTTCGCACGTAATGAACTCATAGACAAGAGTTTTAACCGGAAAAATGTCAATAAAACTTGAGTGTTCTATCACAGAGCGTAAAAGGGGCTCTTCTGAGGGACCTAAAACTGAGATAGGATATCATCCGGTTAATAGTTCTATAACGCAAGGAGCCCTGATGCTAGAACATCACGCACCAGCAGCTGTTAAAACAGTTTCAGCGCTGGTCTTTTTTCAAGCTCTATGCATCAGCATATACGCCATATTACTGACTGTCTTTGCAACAAACCTTACCATTGGGTTACCTCTGACTCTTTGCTTCATTGCTATTGCAGGGTGCCTTGGATGGAGCGCTTACGCACTTCTACAGGCTCGTAGATATGCTCGTTCGATGATTCTTGTATGGCAACTATTTATCATCATTATTGCGGTTCAAGCCGTTATTGCTTCGGGGCATATCCTCGCTCTTTTAACAGTTCTAACTGCTGGGATAAACACCATCTTATTATTTAGCTCTACGGTGTCTAAGTATCTTCAGTAGCCAGAGGCAACTGGCAACAGAACTGTTGGTAAGGTTCTATAATCACTGCTCTACCTGGAGGTATCTTGCCCTCTGTCATAACGTTATAGGGTAGTCGTAGTTGCGGGTAGAACTGTAGCTCAGCATGTCCCTGCGGCTGTAGAAGTATGCCTTGTTTCGCCGTTTTACACGCTAATGCTAATGGCGTATGAGACCAACGAGGTTCTGCACTATAAACACAGAACATATGCTGAGCTTGAGCACTAAAATCTATCAGTATGTTCTGTGCTTCTGCGCTAAGGTATTGGGCGTCATCAACAAAAAGAATAAGCTGCTTTGGCTCTGATATTTTTTCTAAAAGTTCCTTAACCTCTTGAACAGACCCCACTTTTTGCCCATGAATGAGCAAACTATCATAGTCTCGGTTGCTATTGTGGAGCACCCTGAGCGCATTTGTTTTTCCACTGCGAACACCCCCGACAATAGGAGTGTATTGTCCGGATTCTATTGCAATAGATACAGCATCTTGCGTAGTGCTCATACCAACAGCTAGGTGCTTATTATCTGGATAATGGGAAGAATCCTTGAGACCCTCTTCCCATCGTTCCCAACAGATATGCTCCGGAACCTGCGTAAATAATGGTCTTGCTATAGGAAGTTCTTGTTCTAATTCTTCATAAGAACAATAGGAGGGGTAGAACAACCCTGCTTTGACGTTTTCTGCTCCTTTGATACGGTGCAGTGCTTCGCCTTCTACCGTGAACTGTTCAGAACCTGGTACGGGGTAATGGCGTTGGTGAGCACGTAACGGATCGTGTTCAACAGTGTGTGCCGAATACAAGGACGTACGTGCAATGCTAGAGAATCTGCCCTTTAACATCTGATGTGCAGTGACTAATACTGTACGTTGCGGTGTCTGCTCGAGCAATAGTGCAAGAATGAGATTTTCTAAGGACCGTTCGCGAGTATAATTTTCGAGCCAAAGGTCAAGTGCGTCAAAGAGGATGACTTGCGGACTATCCTGAGGTGGATGTTTCATAAGATATTCGATAATATGGCGCAAAAATTCTGGGTCATAAGGGCTTGTCAAAACTGTAAAACGTGGTGTCGTTCCTTGTCCTTGAAGTGCTTTCATCTTTTCATAAAAGCGTGTATCTGCCGTAAACACGTAGAGTTCAGCACCCATCTGTGCACCTTGTCTGAGGAAAGAATAAAGATGCCTTTCTTTTTCATCAGGTGCTCCGATAAGAGCATAAGTTCCTTCCTCCGAACAAAACTGTAATCTATGGTGTGCCCCTTGAGCAGGGAGCTCTAATATTCCAGCAAAATATTCCTGAGGGCGAGAACTCTTGTAATGCAGACTATGTTTTTCGGGGCTTGGAAGAATGGGGCTAGTGAAAGTTTTCTCATCTTCAAGATTTTTTAGATAGCTACGGAGTATCGTGTCTTCATCATGGCTTTGTTCGGCAGGGAATGGATACTGATATGAAGAGCCAACATATTGAATATGTAGGGGTGGTTTCGGAGCGCTCGCCGGAACGTCAATAGATACCCCTTGAAATGGCAGCAGCTGTTCGTCTGCCTGGTAAATAAACCCTGCACCTGGTGTTGAAGTTGATATTTTTGATGCTGCATCACTATTAATAAGACTCATGGATTCTTGCGCCGACGAAACGCGAAGACACAATGTGGTCGTGATGTTTGCTCGAATATCTGATGCAACACTTCCTTGCGGTCTTTGGGTTGCGAGAATGAGATGAACACCTAAAGAACGCCCAATAGTAGCAAGAGTAACGATATGCGCATGAGCCTCTGGGTGGGCGTCTATGAGCATTTTGTACTCATCAATAACGATGATAAGTTCTGGAAGTAGCTGAGAACTTGGATCATATTGGCCGATGTAATCGCTATAGGAACTAACACCTAACGTTGCAAAGTATTCTTCTCGGCGTTGTAGCTCCGCCCGTATGAAAAGAAATGCTCTTTGCACGCTAGATGAGTCAAGATCTGTTAAAAAAGCTCTTGTATGCGGTATCTGCGCAAACGGGCTAAAAGTACTTCCCCCTTTGAAATCGATGAGGATAAGCCCAAGACGTTCTGGAGCATAGCGGTAGACCATTGATAGGAGCAAAGCCCGCAGCAAATGTGATTTTCCAGAACCTGTGGTTCCTGCAATAAGCCAATGCGGACCATCCTGATTGAGCCCTAGGTAATGTTCTTTTCCGTCAACAACTCCGATAAGTACTTCAATCTCTAAGGGAATTCCTCCCTCAGCTGTTTTATTCGTGGAATTTACCTGTGTAAAGAGAGGGAAAGACTCAATACTGCTAGATGAGATTTGACGTTTATATTGTGTATGTTGTTGCAATTGTCTGCTAATAGAGTTTGCGAAGGACTGGATGCTCATCTGGTTGGCAAGTACTGTTATAGCTTGCTGGTCGTGTTCTGGTAATTGTCGGGAGAAACAGTTCGGGACATATACCGTTAGTAGCGGAGTATAGGGGCTTTCTTGTCGCAGAGTAATGCTTTTTTCTGAGGTATATGGGGTCGGCGAGAGGGTCTTTTCCGTAGTGCAGATGAAGAGATAATTTTTTTCTTTTTGCACACGATACGGTTGTTCTGACGAATAAATTGCAATAACCCACGGTCTATGAGGGGTCTTGGTGTCTGTATCTGCTATCAGCGTCAGTGCTTTTAATAGTGCATATTCTTCAGGATATTCGTGAATAAACTCTGGTGTGAAAACAATGGCGTGTTTGTGTTGAGAGCATATTTGTATGAGTAACGAACGTAGAGTTCCTGCCGCGGTATGCGTATAGATATGGACGGTATCTTCTTCGTGGTATCTCAAAAAGAACCCGATATCATGCATAAAAGGTAAGCGTGTTAGTGGTGCGCTCTTGTGAGTTAGTGCTGCGTAACGCTGAGTTTTTCCGATGCACAAGATTCTTGGCTGATGTTCAGGACGATAACCAGGACATCCTGCATGATGGACATTATTAGATTGTTTTGCATCTTCTTGTGCTTTGTTTTGTATAAATTCACGGTATTGCGTGTTTTCGTGTCTGCTCTTGACCCAATGCACACCCATGAGCACAGAAGTCGCGGCTGAAAAGAGCAGAAAAATCCATGTATGCATTAACCACGCGATGAGTACTCCAATCGCTAATGGCAGGAGAGTCATCAATGCGCGTTGCAGAGTATGCTTGGCAGTTACTGGTGGCGTGATTTCAAGAGGAGCGAGAATCTCGGGTGTGAGAGTACTATGCCTGCACGATAAATCTTGAGTTAGTACACAGAATGAATTACCAATCCGGAACGGGGTATTTAGAGATAACGGGATGGCTGGGCGAGATTGGTTATGAAAAAATAGCTGTGTAGGCGAAATCGTTATTTTCCCGTGATGCGGGGATAGAGCCATATCTTTGATAGTGATATCGCAATCAGAACGTCCTATAATGTATGTGCCACGTGTTAAGGGGTATATCATGCCGCAGTCTGGTCCGTTTTCGACACAAAGATAACAGATAATCTTTGATGGGTGAAGAGTCTTTTCCGGCTGAGTGCCTAGGATAGTTCCAGAAGGCAATGAACTAATATCAGCAACTTTTGAGAGAGCAATATTGTGAAGATATAGTGGCGGTACCTGCGAGAACTGTTCTAGAACGGTTTGTAATGACGCCCCACGTGTGTCTTCGGTAGTTTCAACATAGATAGGGGTATACGTGCCACTGATGTGGTGATATATCAAGAAAAAGCGCTCCATAGGTTCATTAGAGCTGCTGACACCAGAAGGGCTCAATAGCCCATCATAATATGTGGATAACTAAGGTCGTATCGGAGAATTTCCTGAAAGTTTTCCCCAAAAATAAGACACATTTTGATGTACACACCACTTTTTGACGGAATAATCATTTTCAAGTGAATGAACCACTACGCGAACACGAGAGATACAATAGAAATTCAGGTAGTTTGTTTACTGAATGTTTTTGTTGATATGTCTTTTAATAAAAGCATCATAAGAACCACCCGTTGTAGCGCTGTTGAGGGCTACGCCAAGATAATAAAGAAAGCTTGAGCGGCTCATAACTCAAGCGAGAAGTACAGGAGTATTTGTGAACGCTGATCTTGTTGTCGTAGGTTCAGGTCTTTTCGGACTGACAATCGCAGAGCAAGCCGCTACTGAATTGGGACTGAAGGTTGCGCTTCTGGACCGTCGTTCTCACATTGGCGGTAATGCATACAGCGAAAAAGAAGAGCGCACTGGCATTGAAGTACACCGATATGGTGCGCACCTATTCCACACCTCAAATGAACGTGTTTGGGAATACGTCAACCGTTTTACAAAGTTCACGGATTATAAACACCGCGTATACGCACAGCATAAGGGCATCGTTTACCCCCTACCTATCAACCTAGGAACCATCAACCAGTTCTTCAACGCCGCATACTCTCCCACAGAAGCTAAGGCTCTCATCCAAGAACAAGCTGGAGAATTTGCTGGAACAGACCCTCAAAATCTTAACGATAAAGGTATTTCCTTGATTGGCCGCCCTCTATACGAGGCATTTGTTAAGCACTACACTGCAAAACAGTGGCAGACTTCCCCCGAGGAACTCCCCGCGTCTATTATTTCTCGTCTTCCTGTGCGTTATAACTACGATAACCGCTACTTTAGCGATAAATATGAAGGTCTTCCTGTAGACGGTTATGCTGCATGGTTAGAGCGTATGGCAGCACATCCAAATATTGAGGTTCACCTGAACACGGACTTTTTTGAAGACGGACATGAGTACTCCCGTTCAAAAGTTCTTGGGCAGATTCCTGTTGTCTACACTGGCCCTGTCGACCGATATTTCGATTACGCAGAAGGTGATTTGTCCTGGCGTACTATTGATTTGGAAGAAGAAGTCCTCGAAATGGAAGATTTCCAAGGCTGCGCTGTCATGAACTACTCCGATGAAGACGTTCCCTACACCCGTATCCACGAGTTCCGCCACTTCCATCCGGAACGTGACTACACCAAAGATGCAACCGTCATCATGCGTGAATTTTCTCGTTTTGCAGAAAAAGGCGACGAACCGTATTACCCCGTTAATACTGACAACGATCGTCAAAAGCTTCTTGCCTACCGTGATCTCGCTGCGGGGGAGAAGAGCGTACTCTTCGGAGGACGTCTTGGAACTTACAAGTACCTTGATATGCACATGGCTATTGGCTCTGCACTATCCATGTTTGATAACAAAATTAGACCTCACTTCGAAAAAGGCCAGAAGATTGTTTCTGGCGGAGTCGAGGTATAAATGATGAGCACTGAAACTGTAACGATGAAGACCCTACAACGTGTCATCTTCCCAGAACGAGACCAGACCGATACGATTCCGCTATACGTAGATTCTGGTATCGCAACCGGCGTGCAACTTTCACACGTCTCAGGGGCACTTACCTCGAACGATTCCTTAGATACCGTAAAAACAACAGAACGTACCGATTCTGCGCATCTCGGTTCTCAGGTATCAGAAACTCAGATTGAGGATTTTATCGGTCGCGGTTCTACCTTGATTCGTTCTGGAACACGACTTTCTTTCGCCACCTACTTCAATGCTTTCCCCGCTTCTTATTGGAAACGTTGGACGCCTCTGACCTCTGTGCGTTTGCAAACTCGTACGAACGGTACTGGAACTATCGTTGTGTATAAGTCCAATGCACGCGGGTCTATTCAGCGTGTTGATTCAAAGAGCCTTTCTGGTAAAGAAACTACAGAATTCGATTTGACGCTTAAACCCTTTGGTGACGGCGGCTGGTACTGGTTCGAGCTTATTGCTAGCGGTGAAGATAACCTGATTCTTCACTCTGCTCAGTGGTTAGGTGAAGATAACGGTAAAACTGCAGGGAAAATTACTTTGCAGATTACCACTATGAATAAACAAGACTTCTGCCTAGATAACCTACGTCTGCTGGCAAAAAATCCAGAAGTTTTGGAAAACCTTCAAGAAATTCTTATCGTTGACCAAGGTAGCCAAAAACTTCAAGATGCTGAAGGCTTTGAAGAAGTTGCAGCGCAGCTTCCTGGAAAACTGCGCATCATTAATCAAGGTAACTTGGGCGGCTCTGGTGGTTTTGCTCGCGGCATGTATGAAGCAGTAGAAAACGGTAGCGACTACGCCCTTCTACTAGATGACGACGTCGTCGTTGAACCAGAATCTATTATTCGTCTACTCACTTTTGCCGACATGTGCCGTAAACCTACTATTGTGGGTGGACACATGTTTGACCTCTACAACCGTACGGTCTTACACACCTTCGGTGAAGTCGTAAACCGCTACCGTTTCCAACCCTCATTACCTCACGCAGATCAGTTCCTTGGACATGACTTCTTGCACGGTAGCTTACGCAACACCCCATGGTTGCATCGACGAACCGACGTCGATTACAACGGTTGGTGGATGGACCTTATCCCAACGCAAGTCATCAAAGAAATTGGTCTTTCTCTACCCATCTTCATCAAATGGGATGATGTGGAGTACGGTCTAAGAGCTAAAGAAGCTGGATACCACACTGTATCTCTACCTGGTGCAGCTGTTTGGCACGTCTCATGGGCAGATAAAGATGATCTTGTTGGTTGGCAGGCATACTTCCACATTCGTAACCGCATCATCACTTCATTGCTTCACTCACCTTATGAGCGTGGAGGAAAGCTCTTACAAGAATCTTCGTTTGCGGATGTGAAACATCTTATTTCGATGCAGTACTTTACCGAGCATGGAAGAATTATGGCTTTACGCGATATTCTTCAAGGCCCCGAACAGCTACATACGATTTTGTCTGAGCGTCTTCCCCAGATTCGTGAACTTGTACAACAGTACTCGGATGCACAATTCAAAGAAGACATCGAGTCCTTCCCCGAACCAAAGATGCATAAGCCTCCGCGTAACGGCCGCGGTTTTGCGCCACCATCGTATAAGAGCTTAGTTCCTTGGGCTGTTAAAACCCTTGCAAAGCAGATTGTCAAACCGGTTGAAGATACATATAAGAACCGCCCACAGGCACATATTGCTCACCTCGATAACCGTTGGTGGCGTATGTCCCAGTATGATTCTGTTTTGGTTTCTAACGCAGAAGGTTCTGCCGTTTCATGGTATAAACGTGACCCGCAGCAGTTGCGCTCTAAACTTGTTGAATCAACAAAACTGACGGCACAGATTCTTAAGAGCTGGCCTCAGCTACGTCAGCAATACCGCGCAGCTGCTACTGAATTGACTTCTTTTGAGTCATGGAAGAAAACGTTTGATCAACATACTGAATCTGAAATTACTCGATGAAAAAACTTGCTGATATTCCTTTAAGCGTTCCGGGCTCAGGTCGCGGTCTACGCGATATACCATCCCATAAATATCTTCTTAAACTTCTTGTTGATAAGGAGATTCAGGTTCGTTATCGCGGATCTGTGTTAGGTATTTTATGGTCGTACATTAAACCTGCCGTGCAGTTTAGTGTGTTCTATATTGCCCTTGGCGTGTTCTTGGGCCTAGAACGAGGAATGCACAACTACGCCATCTACCTCTTTTCTGGAATGGTGATTATTAACTTCTTCTCCGAGGGGTTTAGTAATGGTGCGCGGGCGCTCATCGCTAATGGTGCTTTGATTAAAAAGATTTACCTACCGCGTGAGTTGTTCTCTGTTTCAACAGTTTGGGTGGCACTAATACATTTTGTTCCGCAAGTGGTAGTGCTTTTAGTAGCCTGTTTTTTTGCAGGCTGGTCACCAGATGTGAAACAGCTCGGCGCGGTTATCGTCGCCACGATTATCATTATGATTTTCTCTTCGGGGCTGGGGCTGATTTTCGGCGTTGCCAATGTTTTCTTTAGAGATTCTGAAAACATCGTTGATATGTTATTGATGATTGCAACGTGGATTTCTCCTGTGCTGTATTCGTGGACGATGGTGCGTGACACTCTTTATCCATGGGTCATTAACCTTTACTTGCTGAACCCTGTGACTATTGCTGTAGAGCTTTATCACTATGCTTTTTGGATGCCAACTCTTGATGAAACAGAGCTGGCATCTTCGGTTGCTGCACAGATTCCACCTCATCTACTGACGTTTTGGACGCCTGTAGCGATTTTAGTGTCGTTGTTCTTCTTGTGGCTGGGAGATATTTTCTTCCGTCGTTGTGAAGGCAACTTCGCTCAGGAGCTCTGATTATTGATGAAAGTTAAAAAGTTTGACTTACCTCCAGTCAACCCTCACGGCACTGTAGTCATCCGCATTGATAGGCTTATCAAACGTTTTGTGCTGCGTCATACGCGTTCCATGAAAGAAGCTTTTATTTGGCTTGTCAGCGGACGTAAAGGTGACCTGAACGAAAAGTTTAATGCCGTCAACGAAGTGACCTTCGATATTCGTGAGGGGGAGCGTGTTGCCTTATTAGGTAAAAACGGTTCTGGAAAATCTACCATGCTTAAGCTGATATCTGGTGTGATGGTTCCTGATTCTGGCCGGGTGCTGACTCGTGGACGTATCGCAGGACTGATTGAAGTAGGCGCAGGTTTTCACCCTGACTTGACCGGACGCGATAACGTCTACTTGAATGCCGCTATCCTTGGTATGAGCAAAGACGAAATTACCGAAAAATTTGCCTCTATTGAAGAGTTCGCAGAAATTGGTGATTTTATGGATACTGAAGTGAAGTTTTATTCTTCAGGCATGTATCTTCGACTTGCTTTTGCGGTAGCAGTACACACAGATCCAGAAATTTTCTTAGTTGATGAGATTCTTGCTGTTGGTGATGAAAAATTCCAGAAGAAGTGTCTGGAACGTATCCGCCAGTTGTGTTTGGCGGGAAAGACTCTCGTTGTGGTGAGCCACGAGCTAGATATGATTTCAAAGATTTGTGATCGTGGCATCATCATGGACGGTGGACATATGGTTTTTGACGGGCCTGTTGACGATGCCGTGAAGATTATGCGCGGTGAGAGTCTCGACTCCTAAACAATAATTTCATCTTGTGATAGATATTCATGCGGGTAACCTCGGGCAGGTTACCCGCATGTTTGCGTTATGGCAAGGGATAACGTTTTATTACTTCTTGTGGGGTGTTCTGTAGACAACTTAACATGTTTATTTCTTGAAAGAACTCTTGACTAGCATTTTCATTAAATGTTTAGTGAAAATTAGTGGGCTATTTGGGTGAAAACATATGCTCCAAGGTGCCCAAAAGTCTTCAACTTATCCACAAAAATAATATTTAGTTGAAATAAAAATGTTGTAGATTTAGATTTTTTATGTCTGAACTGATGTTTAGGCTAACCACTGCCATACAAACGCAAAGAAAACCATGCACCTAACACAACAACGCAACTCAGGGCATCAAATCCTTGAAGACGATGTTCGAGAGCTCATCCGTGAAAGTGGAATTGACCCTCTCAACAACACCCAACAAGCGCATCAACTCATCGATCAAGCTCTTAACGCTTACGAAACACGCATGGTTCGTGGAACTCTCCCACGCATTGAAGACTTGACGAACGCACGACAATGGCTCATCCACCAAATCTGTGGGTTTGGTGCGCTACAGCCATACCTTGAAGACCCCAGCGTTGAAGAAATTTGGATTAACTCTCCCAGCGAAATTTTTGTTGCTCGAGCAGGCGAATCTGAACTAACCGGAATAACACTCAATAGTGAACAAATTCGCTCTCTCGTAGAACGCATGCTCAAAATATCTGGACGCAGGCTAGACCTCAGCACACCCTTCGTCGACGCCTCATTGCCCGACGGTAGCCGCCTGCACGTGGTTATTCCCGACATCACCAAGAAACATTGGAACGTCAACATCCGAAAATTTATTGCGCGCGCTAGAAGCCTCAACGACCTGGTCCGTTTGGGGTCATTGAACGCCGCTGCCGCTCGATTCCTCGATGCGGCTGTCGCCAGCGGACTGAACATTCTCGTCTCCGGTGCAACGCAAGCAGGGAAAACAACCATGCTTAACTGTCTTTGCTCAAGCATTGGAGCACGAGAACGCGTCATCACCTGCGAAGAAATCTTTGAACTCAACGTCCCACTACGAGACGTCGTTGGGATGCAATGTCGGCAAGCTAACCTCGAAGGAAAAGGCGAAATACACCTACGTAGGCTCGTCAAAGAAGCGCTACGTATGCGCCCTGACCGGCTACTCATCGGAGAGGTCCGTGAAGCAGAATCCCTCGACATGCTTATCGCACTAAACTCTGGTCTACCAGGTATGTGTACCATCCACGCTAATTCTGCACGAGATGCCGTCACCAAAATGTGCACTCTACCCCTTCTTGCAGGCGAAAATATCTCCTCGCAATTTGTGGTTCCAACCGTTGCATCCTGTTTTGACCTCGTTGTGCACTGCACAAGAACGCGCCGCGGTCAACGCCACGTTCAAGAAATTATTGCGCTAGGAAATCGCGTAGAAAACGGGATTATCGAAACAAGCACTATTTTTAAACGAGACGGAGAAGACTTCACCTTATACGCATCTGAACTACCTGCAGTAGAAAAGTTTGCTCAACAGGGTTACACCTTTGAGAACGTACTAGGGCAAAGCTAAGGGAGTCTCATGAACATTATTTTGGGTTTGACCTTAGGCATTGGGGTATTCCTCATCTGGCTATCCTGTTGGGAACAACCAGCCAAAGAACCACGAAAAAATACTTTTGACTCAAAAATAAGACTTTTACTTCACCAAGCAGACGTACACCGAGTCTCCGCAAAAATGTTCTACCTTATTAGCATATGCTTTGCACTGTTTCTGGGGCTTGTGATTTTTGCGCTGACTGCACTATATAACCTTGCACTATTGAGCACCTGCCTAGGATGTATAGCACCATGGATGATGATTCGTCAGCGAGCAAAGAAACGTGTAGCTCTCATGCGAGAACTCTGGCCCGACGTCGTAGACCATCTACGCTCTGCCATCCGTGCAGGACTCTCCCTGCCAGAGGCTCTGATGCAACTCCAATACCGTGGACCAGAAGAACTCCGTCCAGCCTTCGAACAATTCTCTGCTGACTATCGTTCTACTGGCGAGTTCGTCGCATCCCTTAACCGACTCAAAGAACGACTCTCAGACCCCACCGCAGATAACATCGTCGAAGCGCTCAAAGTAACACGAGAAGTTGGAGGCACCGACCTCAGCAAACTTCTAGGAACCCTCAGCGAATTCTTACGAGAAAACGCCCGAACCCGATCCGAACTTGAAGCCCGACAGTCATGGACCATCAACGCCGCAAAACTTGCTGTCGCAGCACCCTGGGTCGTACTCTGCCTCATGGCAACCCAACCAGGAACCGTCCATATTTACAATAGCTTTTCTGGATTTATGGTCATGCTTAGTGGGCTTATCATCTCAATTATTGCCTACCGTCTTATGCTCAAACTTGGCGAGCTACCCGAAGAGAAAAGAGTCCTCGTATGAGCATCCTCCTCATACTCAGCCTGATCTTAGCCGCCGGCCTTTGGCTCGTAGGAGATGCACTCTATCGAGGGCGCACAACAGACTTTAGCGATCGTATCGCCCCGCAACTCAAAGCCATCGAGATGAAAACCCAGCACCTCCACGCGAGAAACCAACATCTAGGCCTCATCAGCGGCAGCGTTGAACTCATCCGACCCATATCCCAATCCATACAGCAACGTTTCAACTCGTCAACCGCCAACAGCGTAGCCTTACAAAAACGCCTTATTCACAGTGGCAGTTCCATGGACGTCACAACCTTTAGAGCTGAACAACTCGTATGGGCAACTACGGCACTTTTATTGAGCATACTCATCTTTGGTACGGGTGCATTACGAGGAAATATAGACTTTATCGCAGCCTTCTTGCTCTCCATCTTTTGCGCCATCACCGGATTCCTTGCAAGAGATTGGTGGCTGACTCAAAACATCAAACAACGAGAATCCCAAATGATTGCAGAGTTCCCAGCCCTTGCCGAACTCATGGCACTATCGGTTACCGCAGGAGAATCAGCCCTCGGCGCCATCGAACGAGTCTGCAACTGTTCTTCTGGTGAACTTGCGACAGAGTTCCAAAAGATTCTCTCCCAAATGCGCTCAGGAGACAGCCTCGTGAACGCCCTTCAAGATTTTTCGCAGCGTACTTCTTTACCACCGCTATCACGTTTTGTGGACGGTATCGTCGTCGCCATTGAACGAGGAACACCACTGGCTGATGTTCTTCGAGCACAAGCACAAGACGTACGCGACAACGCAAAAAGAGAGTTAATGGAAATTGCAGGGAAAAAAGAGATTGCCATGATGGCACCCATTATTTTCTTCATTTTGCCATTGACGGTTGTTTTCGCGATTTTCCCAGGACTATCGCTTATCAACCTCAACTTCTAAAAAACACGGGTCTCTACGACCAAAAAACTACCTAAGGAGAATACCCATGAAAGAGCTCATCCAAAAAATTCTTGCCACCGTTACCGCATTTATCTGGACTTTACAAGCTAAAACAGAAGAAGAACGTGGAGACGTCCCCGGCTGGGTGATGATCACGATGATGACCGCAATCCTTGTTGCCGCGCTGCTCGTCGTCGCAAAAGATGCGTTGCTGAACATGTTCAACAACGCTATCGGAATGATTGGTCAATAAGCGTGAGCTTAAGCTGATGAGCACAAAAGAACTCAGATTCTTTCACACCCCGTTGAGGCAGCATCCTTTGTCCAAAGAAAAAATACGCAACACTACAGAAGACGGTAACGCCACCGCAGAATTTGTGATGGTTAGTTCTCTTGCTGTCTTGTTCTTTGCGCTGGTATTGCAAATAACCTTTGCGATTTATACTCGCAATATTTTGATTGATGCTGCCTCAACAGGTGCACGATATGGCGCCCTCCTCGATCGTAACTACTCTGACGGTGCACAACGCACACGAGACATCATCGCCTCTGAACTTCCAACCGCGTACTCATCAGAGGTGAGTTATCAACTCGTTACGGTAGATGGGTATCAGACTCTCGAAATTCGTGTGCATGGTGCCCTGCCGGTCGTAGGTCCTTTCGGGTTTGAACACGGTATTGATGTAGCGGCACACGCAATAGTTCCTACACCAGAAGGAACATAAAAGATGAACGCATCTTCTTGCCTTAAAGCCACCATCACAAAGTTCATTCAAAAGAACACAAGAGAAGACGGCAACGCCTTGATCGAATTCGTGGGATTAAGCGTCATGCTCTTTATCCCTACCGTCTATTTTCTTCTCACCGTCTTTACCCTACATTCTGGTGCTCTAGCAGCCTCTTCCATCTCTGCACAACTGGGGCAGACCATTCATGATGCAGGTGGAAAAGAGCTCAACCCTAGAGCCTTACGCAATATTGCAGAACTTGTAGGGAAAGACTATAACCTCAACGGTGAACAAATACACTTTCAACTAAGTTGTGCGAATGACTGCCACAGCCAACAACGGATTGATGTAACAGCTAGTGTGGACGTCCAACTACCTTTGATGCCCTTACTTGATGTTGGTTCTATTGCAACGATGAATTCCACAAGCTCTGTATGGATAGGAAAATACCGTTGATAAGAAAACCACACGATGCCATTAGCTTCTCTACACCCGCACATAAGGAACAAGAGCAGGGGAGTATCATGCTCTTGCTGATTGGGTTATGTCTAGTCCTTCTACTCATTGCCTCTGTTACTGCTGGAATTAGCGCCGTATATGTAGAACATAAAAAATTGCAAGTTCTTGCGGACCGCACTAGCTCTGCCGCTGCACAAGAGATTAGAGCGTTACATCGTGGTGGGGTAAAACCTCGAGTCCTTCTGAACGACGCCTCTGTGCAAGAGAGTGCACAAAATTTTCTTCGAGAAAGTTCTGCATACACACAATTTGAGGCCTTGATACTCTCCTCACCAACAGGAGCATCTACACCCGAGACCGCCCTTGTGACCTTGCGTGCACGGGTTAAACTCCCTCTTGTGAGCGTTGTCGTCCCTGAAGGAGTAGAAATAAGTGCAACAAGTTCTGCTCGTAGCCGTCTAGAACAGTAAACATACAGCAGAATTATTGTTTTTCAGTTAGGCTTAAGAGTCATGGCTTCATTAGATTTTTCTGCAGAGATTAAAACATTACGCTCAACCTACGCATCAATTGCCGAGGTGAGCGATATTAACGCGCTCAAAAACTCTATCGCAGAGCTATCTGAAGCAGCAGGCGCGCCCGACTTATGGGACTCCCCAGAAAAAGCGCAAAAAGTAACCTCACAATTATCACATAAACAATCTGAACTAGAACGTCTAGAACGTCTTCACTCACGCATCGACGACCTTGAAGCCCTCGTCGAACTTGCTGAAGAAGAAGACGAACCAACTATGCTTGACGACGCGCAAACAGAGCTAGAAGATATTCAACAAAAACTTGCTGATCTCGAAGTCGTCACGCTGCTCTCCGGCGAATACGACCAGCGTGAAGCAGTCGTCACGATTCGCTCCGGCGCAGGAGGAGTAGACGCAGCAGACTTCGCTCAAATGCTTCAACGAATGTACCTTCGCTGGGCTGAGAAAAACGGGTTTACCACCCAAATACTCGACACCTCCTACGCAGAAGAGGCCGGCATCAAATCAACAACGTTTGAAGTGCAAGCACCCTTTGCCTACGGCAAACTCTCGGTAGAAGCAGGTACACACCGACTCGTACGCATCTCCCCATTTGATCACCAAGGACGTCGTCAAACATCGTTCGCCGCGGTAGAAGTTATTCCACTCATCGAACAAACCGACTATATTGACATTCCCGACTCCGACATTAAGATTGATGTATTCCGTAGCTCTGGGCCCGGCGGGCAATCTGTTAACACAACAGACTCCGCTGTTCGCCTCACTCATATCCCTACGGGCATCGTTGTCTCCATGCAAAATGAGAAATCTCAGCTTCAAAACAAAGCTGAAGCTTTACGCGTTCTTCAATCCCGACTCTTGTTACTGAAAAAAGAACAAGAAGACGCAAAGAAGAAAGAACTCGCAGGAGACGTCAAAGCAACATGGGGTGACCAAATGCGCTCCTATGTTCTGAACCCCTTCCAAATGGTCAAAGACCTCAGAACAAACTACGAAGAAGGTAACCCCAGCGCCGTATTCGATGGAAAGTTAGAAGGCTTTATCGATGCGGGTATTCGATGGCGCGCTACCGAACGCGCAGAAGGATAGGAGGTGAACATTTAGATGGCGAAGAAAAAGAAAAGCTCAGGGGCAGACCCAAATAACCATGTCATTGCCTCAAACCGTCGAGCTACACACAACTACAACATCATTGATACTTATGAAGCCGGCATTGTATTGTTAGGTACAGAAGTGAAATCATTGCGTGACGGCGGAGCATCTATTGTCGATGGTTTCTGCCAGATGTACGGCAACGAACTCTGGTTAGAAGGCGTCAACATTGCCGAATACGGACGTGGCTCATGGACGAACCACGCCGCGAAACGGCGACGAAAACTCCTCATGCACCGCAGTGAAATCAACAGAATTGACCAAAAACTTCGTGAAACAGGGTATGCAGTAATTCCACTGAAACTCTACTTCACAAAGGGCAAGGTCAAAGTCTCTATCGCGTTAGCAACCGGTAAACGTGAGTACGACAAACGTCAAGCGCTACGAGAGAAACAAGACAGTCTCGAAGCACGTCGAGCTATGCGATACAAAAACCTCGGATAGCTGAACAAACACATAACAAAAAACGGGAGAACAATTATGTCTGAAAATCCTTATGGCAACACCCCTCAGCCTGAGCAAAACCCACACAACGGGTACAACAACCAAGCACCCCAAGGCGGATACCAGATGCCTCAGCCTAACGCGTACGCACCTATGCCCGGGCAGAAAGTACCCGGCGAAGGAATGTCACTTGCCGCTCTAATTCTCGGTATTCTCGGCTTCTTGAGCGGATGGCTCGTCATCGGCGGTCTACTGGGCCTCATCGCCCTCATCCTAGGTATTATGGCGTTGCGTAAGCTCAAGCCATACCCCATGGCTGGACGCGGCAAAGCAATCGCCGGCATCATCTTGGGTGTGCTCTCTATTCTTGCTGCTATTGTGATGGCATTCTTCTGGAGTGTGGCTATCAACATCGGTTTTGAAGCAGCAGAACACTGCAAAGAATACCAAGACAACCCCACCCAGCTAGAACAGTGCATCACCGATTACACTGATTCAAAGTCCAAAGGCATTGAGGTAGAAATTTCTAACTCCTAAACCTTTGCTAAACACTCAACCTATAGTGTAGGATGGTGTTTCCATGAGTGAATGGTCCTGTAGTGTGATTTAGGCTCACACCAGCAGATAACTTTCACTTCATGGAGTTCTTTGACAAAAGAATATTGGGGATGATCGGTTTCGACGACGTGAGTTGAGACAGGTGAAGCGTGCCGAGGATGTAGCGGATACTCGTTAATACCCGCTGCAAAAAATAAGTGCAAAAACTAATAACCGCACTGACTTCGCACTCGCTGCCTAAGCGCGAGTCCAGTCTGCTAGCCTGAGCTTGCCTTAAGCTCAGAGTTTCTAGTATCAGCTTTATAAGGCCACTGCTTCACTTCCTCGTCGTAGGGGAGTGAAGGACTTTTATACGAATAGGTTTGGCGGTATATGTGTTTACGCAAGTACCGAAGCCGAAAACACCGAAGCGTAAACTGCGCACGGAGAAGCCCTGACAAGGCCACGTCGGACCGGGGTTCGATTCCCCGCATCTCCACTCTAAGCCCTGCTATCGTAATGGTAGCGGGGCTTAAGTCTTTTGGTAGGGTCTCGCGACATTTCCCCTATTTTTTCTGCTTAGTTTAGGTTTTCTTTTGTTATTCTGATGTGTTTGTGCTCTGGAACCCTAGATCCTCATTAACACTAATAAGGTCATTACTGGGTACAAAACACAAAAATAGCTTCTTATGGTGGCATTGTCATGCTGTTATTACCAAACTACCATGCATAGATTATCTCCAATATAAAGAACCATACCTACTTATGTGTCTTCTGAACTCTGCTAATGTTATTTTCATGTAGTATAGCTTGTCTCGGAATCGTTATTAAAGTGAGGTTTCTAGGTTTTTAGAAACTGAGCGTCTTATTCTTAGTTCTTGGTATTGTTGACGAATCTAAGTGAATTTATAAATATCCTTGACTGGATGATAGGTGTGAGTTATGTTTCTGGGGCAGTGCGGCATCTTGGCATTAGGTTTTTTATCATTGAAGCGGTGCATGAAAATATTTGCCACATTTTGAAGATCTTGGCATACGCTTGACCTGATCGGGTGCTCTGACTAATTATCGTGGCTACAAGAAACAATCGGCTTTATTCACCACTACGCTTTGGGTAATGTATGTATTCTCACGCTAAGTGAATACCGTATCAGCTACGGGAGCTTGCTGCGTCAAACTAGCTGGAAACTCAGAACGGCCTGTAAGGCCTTCTAGATACGGTGAGTGTACGTTACCGGACCTGTCTATTCAGAATATCTCCAGCAATTATGTGAAATAAGTCATTATCTACTTATCTCAGTGTTACGGAAACGTTGGGTTGTATCGAGAGGACACCAGCTGATAATAAATCACGTTTGAGAACATGTGATTCCCGTAAGCTTAGCACTTGTCACGTTTACTCTAAAAGGCGCCAGTTTAACTACTACCGATAATTGAATTTATATTCAAAATTTCTTATGCACGTAGTTTTCGTATATTTAAGTTATTAAGGTTTTATCGCGTTATAGAATAATGTTATTCTATTCAATATTTTTTTAATTTTGGTGTTACTGTCTGCTATGAGAGTCCTCGGTGTTTATTAAGTTCTATCCGTTAATAAACTTGATAAGCTCCGAGGAAAGCACTCATTCTGTTATTGGGATATTGTTCATGTAAGCTTAGTCTAAGAAAATGCTAGATTGCCAACCGGTCAACGAAAAATTCGCATCTCTAATGGTGGCTATAGCCTCTCGCCCAGGCTTTAATTTGTGAGAACCAATCCATTTTATCTAACATATCCTTATCAATTTTTTCGATAAAACTATCTTTTAAATCTTTTAATTTGGCGCCTTTTTTTAGAGAAGGTCCTAGAGCCTTAATAATTAGAGAAGATCCTAGAGCATGCATGAAATCATGATCTCCTACAATACTGTAGTGGTCATTATTCTCCAATATTTCGAGTAGTTTATCCTCATGGCAAGACCCAGAATCATGGAGCTTGAGGTGTCGTAGGAGGGACTCTAACGTTAGTGGAGTTTCTATCTGGTAAAAGCATTTGCTGTAAGTTTCTTTATCGGATTGCGGCAATTTATTTTTGCAGGCTATACGGATTACGGCAAGGTGCGCAGCATCAGTCACTGCCTTTTCTCTATATTCAGCCGCCTTATTCATTTTGTCCTGATGGTTTTTTAGATTGCTATCCTCGTCCAGTCTGCATGCAAGTGAATCATCGAATTTCTTACTATATATTCTAAGTATATCCATAAAGATATCGTGCCCTTTACTATAAAATATATTATTTGAAGAAAACGGTAAATCTTTATCACAAATAAAGTCGTAATCACTATCCATTAAAAAACCAAAAGGTCTATCATAATGGATTTGTTCCTTATCCTGAATCATCTTTAGAATTTCTTGTTTACCATTTGCAGCAATAACTTCCATACCTTCCAACTCATGATTGCGAAGTATTTCTACATCCTCTTTGCCTTCAACGAAAAGAAATATTCTTTCTCTCGAATAATCAAACAGAAAATCAAGCTTAGTTAAAATGTTTTCGGGTTTTCTTTCTGTCATCGCACCGTTCCCTTAGGCCCATCCAACCTAATCATGTGCTTACGATAGCCAGAGACTATGTCGGGAGAGTGTGTGGCAATGATAAAATTGAAATTGGCTAAATCAGCAATATGTTTAACATCCTTTACAAATTTTTCTTGCCAAGCGACATGAAGTGAGATTTCAGGCTCGTCTATCAAAACAAGAGAATTTTCTTTTACGTTGAAAAGTAGGTCCGTATAGAGGATGATTTCATGCTGTTCTCCTGACGATAGCGAAGTCAATGGAATCTTGCGGTTCTCTATGGACTGATCCCATATTTCAATGCCTTCTTCTTCTGTGATCTTAATTTTCTTATCGAAGAGTTTGTCTTTGAGTAACTCTCCGAGTAATGTAATTCTGTCAAGTATCGAATCGAATACTGCTAATTTCTTTTCTGTATCCTCTAGGTATAGTGAAATAACATTACGTTGCCATGGCTCCCACTCCGTGCCACTTTTGAGGACATCACTGTCGAGGACAGAAATATCTTCCTTTACTGACATAACTTCGGCAAGCTGATTTCTCTTTGTGTTTTGCTCAGCTATTTTCTTCCGTAATACCTCTTCATTATTTCCAGCGTTCACGCGAACTTGAATATCTAAAATTCGACCCGGAAATTTTCTATCCAGTTCTTGTGTGAGATTGGAACTCTGCTTTTGCGCTTCCAGTATGCGATCTCTAATCGTGTGAGATTGTTGCACAATCTCCATTTGTGAGAGGCTAGAATTACGAGGTGAGAATTTTACAGGACGAGATCTCGATGCATCAATATAATGTAATCGTTGTGTCTTAATGATGTAAACCTCACGATCTTTTAATTCGTCCTTGATATTCTGTAATATCCGGGGGTCGTCAAAAGAACTGCGTAATTCAAGGCTGATGATTCCTTCCTCCTCGAGGAGTTTCTCCAATCGTTTGGAGTAGGGTCTACGCCTCGTAAGGGGACCCTCGGTTATTCTCTCGAATTCTCGAATTTCTCCATCTCTAACATCCTCCCATAGAGATCCATCGATGTGGCGCCAATGACCTGTCTCTGCCACAGAATACACCCGTTCGTGCATATTAGAGCTAGTCTTCAACGGATCCTTGCCTGGTTTAGAGAGTTTTATCTTCAGAGGGCGAAGCTCAAGGCCGTCTGCTGTTTTCATTAGGTCATTTTCTTGTCGAACCACAGTCAGGCAAAGGTCATCGCTATACTTTATAGACACCTCTTCAAAAGGGAGGTAAACTAACTGATCAAGGATCAACTCACTTGTAGCTTTAATGATCTCAAGTACTTTAGTTTTACCGATTCCGTTTTTTCCGTGTATAATTAAGAATCTGTCTTCAATATGGATATCGTAATCCCATTTACCGAATAGCCTTTTGATGCTTACTTGTTGAAATCTTGTTTCTGTACTCATGGAAGATATTATATATCTTTTTACTAAAAAAGTATCTGTTTTGTTGATCTAAGATTCATGCTATAGCCCCGTTGTATTCTACTACAGTAGAACATGTATTCTTCGAATGGATTATCTTTATTCTTGTATTTACTGAATAAGAATGGTCGACTTTAGCGAGATGGATATAGATAATAATTGTAGATATAGTGCAAAGCAAAATACGACTATGACTATCCTTGTATCTCGGATTCTAAAACTGATTAAAATTCTTAGAACTAGAGGGATGTATTGCTGTTAATAGAAAAATTGTATAAGAGGGGTGCGTTTGACGTCTCGTTGTTTGGGTGATATTGCCGCAAACTGGGCGGATCTATTACTGCGTATGAACAGAAGCCTACGAAGAGTCGGGGCAAAATTGTTATTATTATGGGAATAATACCTCATGATAACAATATATTAAGTGGTGGATAACCCCTATGCGCACAGGTATCGACACTTGTCCCCCGTTTCACATAATAGGGAATCGTTAAACTTTTTTAGTAGGGTTTCTCGTTTTGTAAGCATTGTCTAGGTTTTTAGAGGGATTATATTTCCATGTTTAAAGAACCTTGGTGTGATGGTTATATCACCATCACTGATAGAAATTTTGTCTATGAAGTAGCCAAAGAACAGGTCGTGTGTTTTCGTAGAAGACACAGATAATGGTTCCGTTGTTACTATGTCCTCCAAATATGAATTGATAGGAATTGCTAATTCATATAATTAGAAGTAAGATAACCTTAAATCTTAAATTTAGTTTTTTAGAATATCTTGCTAATAATAAACCATTAATTGATCTGCTGTTACTTATCTAAAACTCACGTTTAAACTTATTCTCCTGAAAAACTACCAGTCCCATGCCAACTGATTTTATAAAATTGCAAACATCCTTAGTTGGCAGGTATGGCAAACACACTGTGCAACTCTTCACCTTATCTGAAAGAAACCGGCTATAATCAAGAAGCTGAGCTACCGCTTGGCGCACAGAATTACGATCAGCACTGGATTTCATTTCAAAGAGCTCGCCTTCAGTAATATCGAAGGTGTCAGAGTGTAACTGACCTCTTTCTCCTGGAGGACGAATAGACAGGCGTTTAACCTCGTGGCCTATATTTCTTAAGTAGTTTTCTACATCTTTCATTAAAGAAGCTTCACGTCGAGCACGTAAGCCACTATCTTCTACCGGCATGCTCTCGTAGGCTGATACTTTATTATCCTCAACATCGACAATATTAACTACGCCTGGAAGGATTTTGCCGTTTTTATCCTTTTGCTCTGGCGCAGAGAATAAAGAACCTGCCGAATCTATAGCTACCAAATGAAAAACAATAACTTTTCGAAGGTTTCCTGTGCTATCAGGTACTTTTTCTTCGACGTGATAAGGCTCCGTTTTGTCAATCCTGTATTCCCCAACGTAACGATGCTGCTTCTCTCCTGGTCGTGAGGCATCAACAGTCTCGAAGAGGCGAAGTGCACACCCCTTCTCAATGTGGTTTAAAATCGCCTTATTGCCTCTCGTGAACTTCTGGTCTCCTTGTTGACCTTCGCCTGTGTAGTAGTAAAAATCACCGTCGGCGCCGTCAAAGTTGTAACCGTGTTTCCTTGCGCTAGTAAGGTCACTATAAAGCATAATATTTTTACTTTTTCGAGATGGCTGTATTCCGCCTTGTGTAGCGCCACCGTACTCAGTGGCTACTTCTCTACGCGTAACAATAGTACCTAGTTCTATACTCCATGGCATAAGATAATTGTAACCCATCTGCCTAAAATTACGAGTTGTGTTTCATAAATGAATTTACGGAAGAATAAAGATCAATACCTTATCCGTATCCTAAAATGGGAAGTTTCAACAATTTTATCTAGATATACTTTTAGTTTATACATAAGAGTATAAGAGTGTCTACCTGAAGGCTGTGTATATGCAAGTAAAGACGACTGTATAAGTGCCACATAAAAATGAGTACCAGTGGAGGTACCCTAAAAAAATAATTATTCTATAATAGGATATTAGATATTTTTTATTATTCATGAGGTAAATAGTCTGCATGCTATTTATAGATAATAATTATGCGTGTCAAATATTTCCCGTTCAACCAATTACACCAATTAGATTCTGGTATTATTATACTAATACCTGAATTTTGCGTGGATGGAGATTTATCCTTTGTTTTCAAGACACTTTAGGTGTTTTATTAAAATTAAGCGGGGGGGGGATATTGCTGACTATGGGAGGTTCTTTCAGCCACTTGATCGCCATTTGCTACACCCTTTTCCCACCTCTCTAGGGTTCCGTCTTTCATCCTGTAGACGGTGTCTACCTGCAAATGAGGTATTCATTGTGGGCGACCACGACAATACATGTTGTGGTTTTTGCGATGTGGTCAAATACGTTAGTTGTTCGTTACCGGTGAAGTAGAAAATGAAGTTTGATGATTGCAGGACGAAACTGATGGCTTTGAGCCGGCGTATAATGCCCCTCCCCTCGAGGAAGATTGAGCCGAGTTTGCGATTTTTCTAGTAGATATTCCTCAATGCTCGGATTCTCGTAAGAAACCGGGATCGTCACAAGATCGCACTTGGAAAAGATCTATCAGGTAGTCATTTCGTCGCCATAGATGGAGAGAAACGGATTTAAACTTTATGAGATATTGATCCTTCACTGGATTGGGAGCATTTCATTCTGTTCAATTGTCCAATGAAGGTGGCGGAAACTCCTATCTGAGTGAAGTCAATCGGTTGGGTATTACCCCACCTTGACCCAGCAAATAAAAATCAGGACAAAAAATAACAGCCTGCTGGATAAGAAAGATAAACGCTTCCAATCCCACATCTGTATCACCTCGAAGCGATGGAGGACTTCTCGAATCCGGTAAGCTACGTCCTCCCACCGTAAGGCCTCATACACTCGGCAGATTCTGGTCCTCACTTACAGATACGGACTATCTACCTAACACTTGATGAAGAACCCAACGGAATTAGATTTATGCCTTCCATCGTAGGTATGCGGCAGTTGATATTGCGCCTAGAAGCACCACTAAGACCGCCGCAGACTCCAACAGAACACCACCGGAAACGGCATGAGCCGCTGGATCCCAAGCTGCCCTGAGCAGGAGATTGAGCCGATAGAGCGGGTTTATCTGAGCAATCGTCTTGAGATATTCTGGCATTATTTGCAGAGGAAGCGTGGCATCACTCAAAAGCATCAGGGGAGTAAATATTGCCATGCCTACGGCTGAGAATTTGGCGGTTTCGTCGAATAGCGCTCCGAAGGTGAATCCGAATACCAGGGCAACGATTACTGTTCCAAGGAAAGCTGGAATGAAAGACCACAGCGCTGGAGGGGTAATATCAAAAACAAAATAGGCTAAGAGCAGTATCAGCATGAAAGAGAGCACAGAAACGAGAAATACTTTGAGCACAAGAACACACATCACTCTGAACATACTCACTGGCGTTACTGATAGGCGACGATATATCCCACGCTCTCGTTCTGAAACTACTTGGTTGGCAACGTTGAACACACCGGTAGCAAACAAAATAATGACACAAAACCCTGGAATATAGGCAGTAAAGAAATCTAGGCCGCCATAAGAAGCATCTTTGTAAATTGATCCAAATATTCCGAAGCTTATAGCAGGCATTATCACGCTAAATAAGAGGTAAAGCGGTTGCCGAAGGTAAATTTTCAGTTCAATCTTGAGCTGCTCGAGAAGCATGAGCGGACCTCGATTCCTGTGCGATACGTATGTAGAGACTATTCAAATCTGGTGCGCCGGTTTGCTCAAGGAGAGAATCAATCTGACCCGCGTAACGAAGCTTACCGCGGTCTAAATGTACTAAATGGGTACAATTCTCTTGAACCTCAGACATATAATGCGATGAGACCAGAACCAGTCGCCCGCGGCAGAGGTCACGTAGTGTGGTCCAGAAATCGAGGCGGGCAAGCGGGTCTAGACCTGTAGTGGGTTCGTCAAGAACCACTACGGCGGGGTCATTGAGAAAGGCTAGGGCAAGGTTGACTTTCTGTTGCATACCGCCAGAGAGCGCACCGTATCGTTTATTAATGAACGGACGCATGTCAAGAAGATCAACAAGATCATCAATGGGCAGTACCGGCCCTGAATAGTAAGTGGAGAATAAGCGCAACAGCTCTAAGGCTGTGGCTGATTCGTAGAAGTTGTTTTTCTGTAAGACGACACCAATTTTCTCTTTCAACGGAGCGCTTGATAGTTCTGCAGAGAGGTCAATTTTCCCCTCGCTTGGTTGCTGAATCCCCATTATTATCTCAAGGAGCGTTGTTTTTCCGCTACCGTTATGCCCGATGACCGCGACAGTCGCATCAGTAGGCGTTGAGAAGGAGACTGAGTC
The DNA here is from genome assembly GCF_048512915.1 of Rothia sp. P7208. Classification (NCBI taxonomy): domain Bacteria; kingdom Bacillati; phylum Actinomycetota; class Actinomycetes; order Micrococcales; family Micrococcaceae; genus Rothia; species Rothia sp. P7208. The sequence goes on along the minus strand of NZ_JBLXXW010000002.1, from coordinate 254,147 downwards.
CAGTGCTTTGACGGAGCCGAAGCTTTTCGATAGGTTTTGAATGTCCATTCGACCAGTAATCTCTTAGGTGTTGGTTTGCCGACGGAAAAAAGAAGGCAGACCGGACGGTTTGCTGTTGTACCAGCTGTGGATATGAACGTTGCAGGAAGAAATCAAGACTCAGCAAAGCAACTATTGCATAAAGAAAAGCCCGATGAAGCAGCAGCTTCGAAGGGGCGTCATCATCTTGTCAAGTTCTACGACTTCGATACCGGCGAAAGCGTCAGAGGCTCATGGCAGTTTCCTTTAGCTAGATTTGGATAATGCAAAGTGCATTTACCCCTCGGAGGGGTGGCGCTTTCAACCGACTCCGGCAATCTTATAATAGTGCAAAATATCTCATTTTTGTAGTTTTAATCGACTATCTCGGCACTATCTAGTTTTTGAAGTGGCTAGGACCCTCCACGATCCGCCATTGGTACGATGGAGATTCTGAGTGTGTTTCGCACTTGCAATTATCGCTTGGAACGGTCCATTCGGTTTTGCCTTGATTGCCTGTTCTACATACTGGTATCGAATACGGTCGTAAATTCCTAGCTTTACGGCGTCTTTCTGGAACTAGGGGGGATAGTCATAGTGTCTATACTTTGTATTTGTTCTTGCTGAACTTATGTTGACTGGTAGTTAAGGTGTGCTTGAAAAGGGGAATGCCAGTTGTAATATAGCTGATGGCTGTTAGGCGTATGCTTAGAATAAATAGTTTTTCCATAAGTGTCAGAGCATTAATGAGTATCTCCTAGTCTGCCGGAGACTACAGCTTTTTATTTTTCCGAGAGGGTAAATAATGAGCTCGAACACGAGCATAATATTTTAGGAATCGGTGAGATGGATATTCCTTGCAGTGTCCTTTTCTGGATGGTTCCAGTTTCTGAATATATAGGATATTTAAATATAATAATATCTGTGTAAAATAATGTATTTAGTGCTTAGTTGATTTCATTACTAACGCCTAGCGTGAACCGTGTTCAACTTGCTATACCCCAATAGGCAGCGAAAGAATCTTCTGTCAATGCGCTTTAATAAATTTAAATAATCCTGTGGTGTATGATAGTTTACTTAAATTATTGTTTGTGGCAGCTTGGCAAGCTTGCTCTGGAAACATAGATACTTGGGGAATGAAGAGAATACACTCGAAACTTTATTCTTCCTGGAAAAGGTAGTTTGTGCCGAGAAGAGTAAAGTCGATGATAGTATACAAAATATATTATATATTAAGTATGAAAGTCTATGTTATAGGCGGTTCCTACTGGATATTTTATCTATCATCGTTAAGAGATAGTATCCATTCAAGCCAAGAGACCACACTTGAAGCTCTACGAGTAACTGTGCTACTGAAGGGTTCGCAAACATTAAGTTTTATCATGAGATCTTCAATATAAGGTTTATCAGGAACGGTCCCCTTGTTTATAACTACCTTAAATAAATTATGGAATATTTTGTGGCGTAGAATCAAACCTACATAGGCAAGTTGTCTCTCTTTGTAATCTAATTTAAGGATTTTATGAGCAACTTCTGTTAAGTGAATTTTGCCTGGAACTAAACGTTCAAATAGTCCTAGATAAATTCCTGCTGAAGAATAATAATTAGCTTGACGCTGTACTGTTCCCATAAACTCAGTGACTTCATCTGTCGTCATAATATTATTATCAGCGGTATTTAAACGTTCCGCTAAAGCTATAATCCTTTTGAATTTATCTGCTTGGATAAAAGGGATTTGTGTGGTTCTGTGATCGTCGCTAATAGTTGGTTCTGTGTCCTGCCAAGTGCTGATGAGATCTTTCATCGTGATTTTGTTGTCTTTGAAAGTATAGGCTTGAGTATCTACAAGCTCTATAGAGGAAAAAGAGTTGGGATCAGTGAACTTATACTCGTGCAGATAGTATGTCATATTAACATACTGAGAAAACACTAATCTAATAGGTTTTTTTACTATTGACAGATATTTTCTATAAGGGAAATAAAGTTGTCTCACATTAAAATTGTCGTGCTGAATATTTTTAGCTTCCATGATGCAGATAGAATTTTGAGATTCAAATCCTCCATCTATCTCAAGCTGTGCACCATTGATACGGAGGTATTGGCTCTTTGCGACATTCCCTAAACCTTTAAGATTTACGTTAAAACCAAAATTTCCAGTTCCCATGCGCCCATTGAATGTTTGTGTTAGATTCTGTCCTTCTTCTCCCAAGAATCTCTCTAACGTATGAGATGCTAAAAGAGCATTAATAGCATTTGACTCACTTGTAATATTCTCTACACGTAAAGTTTCATAATCTGGTAGAGAAATCGAAACTGGTTTGGTATCTGTTAGTTCAGTAGAAAATTTTTCATATAGATCAAATCTTCCTATAGCATATGAACTTCTAGATAGCGGTAATATATTTAGGCCTCGTTCTTTAAGGGGTTCTGCTACCGACTCAGATGTATCAAATTTCGTCATTAAGCGTGGTTCACGGAATTTTCTTATGTCATCTGCTTTGATCTCGTAAATACCTCCATTTTTGGTATATTTTTCAATTTGAGGGTATTTTTTGAGTATTTCTAACCATGCAGAATCAATTTTACTAATAGTCTTAGCCACTTATTAGCACTTCCTTTACCACACCTCGTTTATCACTACGAGAGTTGATAGCACGTTTTGCATAGACTGTCTCAATAGTAAAATCTTTATATAGTTCTCGAATTGCTTCGCAATCGCTATTCGATTCTAGAAATCCTATGCCCTGGTCTCGTAACTTTAAACATTCATCCCGTAACCGTACTTGCTCATTATAATCAAATCCTCCTTGAGTGTAACTAGTAAAGGAAGAAGTCGCAGTTACGGGCATATACGGAGGATCTAGATATACGAAAGAACCTTCTGGGAGCTCCTTTAAAGAATCTGAAAAATCACCTTGGCGAATATCAATATTGGCTTGGCTTAAATATGAATGTAAAGCACGTATGCCTATTTCATTAACAATATTAGGATTTTTATATTGCCCATAAGGTACATTGAGCTGCCCGGACGCATTTACTCGAAAAAGCCCGTTATAACAAGTCTTATTTAAATAAATCATACGCGCAGCACGCTCTACAGGGGATAACTTTTTAAAGTGAGATGTTCTATCTAATCCACGGATTGAGTAATACCATTCGCTGCCTAAGATAGTGTTTTGTTCTTTATGGTATCTGAGTATTTCAATAATATCGTCTGGGTTATCTCTGATAACTTTATAGACGTTAACCAACTCGTTGTTCCAATCATTAATACGAGCACGCTGTGGTTGCCTATTTAACAGGACTGCTCCACCGCCAACGAATGGTTCAACGTACATTGTATATTTTTTAGGTATCCTTTTGTCTATTTCATCAAGTAGCTGACGTTTACCTCCAACCCATTTCAAGATGGGTTTTACGGATTTATTTTTTTCCAAAGTATCTCTTTCGCCCTGGTGATTGCGGTTACTAACTGTGTGCTTGTAGACTTGAGCTTTCTCCATGATAGTTGAAGTTGTCGCCATGCGTAGATAATATCTGTAAGAGTTTCTCTAGCTATTATGAGTTAGATGCCGTTGGCAGCAGGAGACAGGAAAAAGAACTAAACCAGCAAGACTTATACGCTAAGAATCGAATTCTGCATTTAAGGCCAAAACTTAATTCCTGTTTTGAACAAAAACCTTGTTTTTATTGTATGATTCCCCACTCTCTAGCAAGGGTTCTGTCTTCCATTCTGCAGGTGGTATTTACCTGGTAAGTGAGGCGTCTGCCATGGGTGACCATGATGATGCAGGCGTTGTGTTTTGTGATGGGGTCGAAAAGTGTTAGCTGATTATCAACGGTGAGGTGAGTGATGAGGGCTAACGATTATAGGATGGATCCGACGTTTTGGGTAGGTGTGTTTTCTTTCTAATTGAAGCTGTTGAGCTCTGTGCCTTTGGTATAGACGCCTCCGCCTGTAAGTTGTTGTAATCCCGCAGATAAGGATGAGCAGTATAGATTCGCTGGGGCCGGAGTCGCCAAAGAAAACGATAAATTCTTCTTGGTAGGCGGTGACCTCCACCGGATTGAGCTCGCGAAGACGATAGTACTGGTTTGCTGGTTCGTTGTGCTTGAGCGTGAATGAACCGAGTCGATGAGGCGGTTATGCTTAGTAACTGAAATGATCTATCGGAATCGAAAGAACAGCCTAACGTCTATAAGCCGGTTCTATTTGAGGATAACGAAGAGGACGATGCTATAAATATGTCTACCAAGTAAAATGCATGAGCTTATGTAGGACTAACGTCACTCCTCACGATTCCTAAATGCCAAGAAGTACATGACAGAAGAACATAGACCCATACCTAAAGAAATCATAACAACCTTTGGTAAATGAAGATTCTCTATCTCCTGACTCACTACCAAGAAAAGGCAGGAAAGGGAAAAGACAAGTAAAAAAGCGCCGATGCTCTGAATACGAATACTTTTCACAATAAACCTCTCTGTTTACTGATTGTTCATCTCGACAGGCGTCTGCCTTGACTGCTCCGCCCTGTCTTTAACTAGACCGGTAAAATCCTATATTTGCCAGCAATAACATACCCTTGAAGAGTTTTACCAGGATACGCAGTAAATTCTTGTAGCGTCTTGTTGCTTGTTAGGTATGACGTTCTCAGAACATCATCTGGTTGCCATGTTCTAAATATAGAATATCGTTCCAAGTTTCCAGCCATCAATAGGTATAGCAAAAATCTTGGGGGGGGGGAGAGAGAGGGAGAGAACTGTTATCAGGATTCATCTGACCAGATAAAACTTCGTCTAGTTCTGGTTTGCTGGTTATGGAGTGTGGTTAAATGGTTTCAAAGAAAAATGATTGCTAGACGACTTAGCGTACATGTCGGAAAGCAGGGGAAGGGCACTGATGAACGTAGCTACCGACCAGAACACACCACAACCTGAGAATACTGTTCCACCAGTACCGGTAGAGCCTGTGTATGGTGCACCACGGTTAGGTGATGTGCCCGAAGAATACCAAGTACCAGAACAATACCGGCGCCCCTACGGTGCGCACCCTGCGGACAAGCGCGGAATCTCATACTTTCCGGCCGTAGTATCGCTCACCAGTGGTGTTTTTGCGCTGGTGCTAACCTTTATGCTTCTTGGTGCAAGCGGTCTAGCTTATATTCCGTGCATCGTTGCAACTATCTATGCAACGATTGCGTTTAAACGGTCTAAGCAGCGTCCGCAAACAGCATATTATCGAAGCAAATCAAAACTTTACGCGAACCTTGGGTTAGGGTTCGCCATCCTTTCAGCGATTTGTACGACCATCTTTTTGATTGTCTTCCCAGAGCTAGGAAACCTTGACCCAGACTGCGATAACGTCGAGCCTGGTAGCGTGGACGAAATTATTTGCGAAAGCTATGACGACTCGTCACAAGACCTATAACCTCATATACATAAAGAACACCTGCTGTTCTCCCATCAACGAGAGGGTAACAGCAGGTGTTCTTTTTACCCATGGTGTACATGTGTTAGAACGTATTGTCTAAAGACTATTGTGTACCTAAATATTTCAACGCCTCATCATGTAAGAGAGAGTTCGTCGCCATCGCATTACCACCAAACGGGCCGTCAACACCTTCTAAAGAGGTAAACCGCCCACCAGCTTCTTGCACAATAGGCACAAGCGCCGCCATATCATAGAGGTTGAGTTCTGGTTCGGCAGCAATATCGACAGCGCCCTCGGCAACCATACAATACGACCAAAAATCACCATAAGCGCGGGTACGCCACACCGTATCAGTAAGTTCAAGGAACTTTTCGCGTTTGCCGGCTTCTTTCCACCCCGTCATCGAAGAATACGAGAACGACGCATCGGCAAGAGTCGACACTTGCGACACTTTAATCGGGGTAGCCTTCGCTAACGAACGCCCCGTATACGCACCTGTACCGCGTGCAGCCCACCAGCGTCGTTGCAATGCAGGTGCAGAAACAACACCAACTACCGGTTCACCCTGATCAATCAGAGCAATCAGTGTCGCCCATACTGGCACCCCACGCACAAAGTTCTTTGTCCCATCAATAGGATCAACAACCCACTGGCGAGGAGAAGAACCAGTCTGCCCAAATTCTTCACCCAGAACAGCATCACGAGTGCGCACACGAGAAAGCTGAGAACGAATCAGCTGCTCTGCTTCACGGTCTGCGTCGGTTACCGGTGTAAGGTCAGGTTTTGTCTCAACGGTAAAATCATGAGCCTGAAAACGTGACAGCGTCAACCTATCGACACTATCGGCGAGGATATGCGCTAAACGCAAATCGTCAGTATAAGAAACATTAGCCATAAAAATTCTGTCTTTCTGAGAAGAAACTGTTAGTACACAACACCAAGTTCTTTATCGGCGTTTGCAGAAGAATCTTCTGCAACACCAAGAAGCTTCCGAAGAGACTCAAGGCGAGCCTCACCCGCCTCACCAGCATGCCCCTGTTGGACGTATTCTGCTATAGCGCACTCTGTAGCATCATAACCGTGGGTGCAACCTTTAGGGCAGTGGGCGCTCGCTGGCGATAAATCTTCAAAGGCCGACACAATATTTTCAGCGGGAATATGTGCCAACCCGAAAGAGCGAATACCGGGGGTATCAATAATCCACGTACCTTCTGAAGAATGTGAAGGTCGTAATGCTAAAGCTGAGGATGAGGTATGTCGCCCTCGCCCTGTGACCGCGTTAACATGCCCAGTGTCTCGCTGGGCGCCGGTGAGAGCATTAACAAGTGTAGATTTACCGACACCAGAATGACCCAAAAGCACGGAGACATGTTCGTCTAAAACCTGTGTGAGAGGTTCAATCAACGTTGTATCGAGTCCTTGGGCGTTTTCTTCGCTAGGTGCTAGACCATCAGAAGAGCCTGAAAGCATAATCTTTAATGAGGTGTGAGCGTAGTAGTCAAGAATTTCTTGCGGATGCTTCACATCAGTTTTTGTGATGCACAGGATGGGTGTGATACCTGCATCGAATGCGGCAACAATAGAACGGTCAATAAAGCCTGTGCGAGGTTCGGGGTTTGCTGCTGCAACAACAATAATGAGTTGGGTGGCATTTGCGACCACAACTCGCTCATAGGGGTCTGTGTCGTCTGCGCTACGACGTAGTACGGTGTCGCGTTCTTCAATGCGAACAAGACGTGCGAGTGTCCCTTCACGGCCGGAGGTATCACCGACGAGGGCAACCCTGTCGCCTACAACGATCGCTTGACGGTGTAATTGTTTAGCTCGTACTGCAAGTACTGAACGTTCTTGTGTGGTGCCTTCATCAACTATGGCGGTGTACCGTCCACGGTCTACGGTGATGATACGACCAATCATCGCGTCCTCATATTTGGGGCGTTCTTTGGTACGTGGGCGGGAACCCTTTTTATTGGGGCGGATACGTACCGCATGTTCATCCCAGCTCGTGCGGTAATCTTTAGCCATTGCGCTTCACCTCCTGGGCAAATTCTTCAAGCATGTTGTGCCACATGGACGCAAAGTCGGGGAGTGTTTTTGCTGTGGTCTGGATGTTGTGCACTTGCGTACCTTTAACCGCTAACCCAAAGATTGCGCCGGCTGTTGCCATACGGTGGTCGTCATAGCTGTGGATGAGCGCAGGCTCATGGACGGGTGCGTGGATGCGTATTCCGTCGGGTAGTTCTGTTGCAGAACCACCAGCACGGTTAATTTCGGTGACGAGAGCTGCTAACCGGTCGGTTTCATGACCTCTTAGGTGTGCAATACCGTGTAGCGCGCTTGTTCCCGGACGAAGTGCACACAGCGCGGCAACTGTGGGTGCTAGTTCACCGGCATGTGATAGGTCAATTGTTAGTTCAGAGTGATCGTTGGCAATAAAATGTGGTGTGCCTTGGGCGATGAGGGTGCCTTCCTGAAGCCTTGTTTTTGCACCAAAGAGGGGAAGAATTTCTTGCCAGTGCGCCCCCACTTGGGTCGTTTTGTCAGGCCAATGCGGGATAGCAACCTGTGTGCCGAGAACTGCTGCTGCAGCGAGGAAAGGCCCAGCATTAGAAAGGTCTGGTTCGATGAGAACATCAAAACCTGCAAATGATCCTGCTTTAACAATCCATGTTGCTGGTTCTTGGTATTCGACGTTAACACCAACATTTTTGAGGGTTTCAACGGTCATTTGAATATGAGGTATTGATGGAAGCGAAGCACCGGAGTGTTCAAGACGTAACCCGTGAGCGAAACGGCATGCGACAAGGAGTAATGCGGAGACAAATTGTGAAGAGGAGGAGGCGTCGATACGGAGGTCTTGTTCGTAAATATTTCCGGTAGCGTGCACGGTAAAAGGTAACGCGTTAGTGCCGTTGTCTTCTACTCTGACGCCAAGAGAGCGTAACGCTTCGATAACAGGTGCCATGGGGCGTTTGCGTGCATGCGGGTCACCGTCAAAAGAGAAAGAGCCAGATAGTAGCGCAGCTAATGGTGGAACAAAACGCATGACGGTGCCGGCTAAACCGACATCAATATTTTTGTGGCAGGGTGTAAGGCAAGAAAAGTTGATGGGGGTGACGTGCAAGTCTGGGCCGAAAGGGGAGTCTGTTGCAATTTCTTCGAATTTGGCGCCTAATTGTTCGAGTGCCGCAATCATCAGTGCGGAGTCACGAGAATGAAGGGGCGCTCGAAGAGTGCTGGGGGAGTCTGCTATTGCTGATAGAAGGAGGTAACGGTTGGTAAGAGATTTAGAACCGGGGATGGCAACGGTTGCTTGGGCGTGCGGATGAGAACCACCGTAGGGGGCGTTCCAGATATGAGGAGATTCTGAAGACGTACCGGGGATGTTTTTCTCAGTCACAGACACACTTTCGTTCACAATTGTTGATAGAAGAATAACTCATGCTATCGATGGGGCTGGTGATATTCTTCAAACCTGTCTTCACCATTCTACGCAGGTTCATGCTAAATACCACTGCCTGTTGAACGGGGCGGATGTTCGTTTAACGGAATGTACCTCGCCTACGGTGAGGCGAGGTACATTTTATGAAAAAGTTTAGAGTTTAGTTGTTGAGGAATTCTTCGGTGCGTTCACGAACATCAGCAGAAATCTTTTCAGATTTCTTTGCCATTTTTTCGCTGAGCTGGTTGGCCCGCCATGCGAGGGAGGGGTTACCATCGCGGTCTACTGCTGCAATAGCGATAGCACCAAGAAGAGAACCATTGGTGAGTGCGTGGCGCCGGCGAGAAGCACGTTCTTCTGAAGAGTTTGCTTCTGTTGCTTGGTATTCAACATATGCGTTAAGGATGCCGGTGCCCAGAAGAGTCACGGAGGATAGGCGAGGGAACTTGCCGAGAGCGAAAAGAGTTCCAGCAACAACCTGTGTTCCTGCAATGACCTGTCCAACTAGTTTTTCTTGACCTTTGAATGACTCTAGCTGAGGAACAGCTTTGGAGCTGAGCTCAAGAGCACGGTTGAGGTGTACGGTTGAGTCTGCATCACGTAAACGCTCAACACCGGAGATGATGAAGCTTGATGCCAAAAGTGGGCGTGCAAGGCGACGTACAAAAGACATTTTTCCTCCTTGGAGCGGAATTATTTCCGAGTTTTGCTAAAAGTCTGTCATAACGATACTAAGCACACGAAGTGATATACCTGCTAAATGACGCGCATAAAAATAATGTTCCGTCATAAAGTGACTCGATATGCTAGAAAAGAGACAAAAGAGCAACACACTCAGAAAGTCATTGATGAACACGCCCATAACACCAGAAGCGACAGCTTCTCCACCTCCTCCTAGCGAGGGGAATCTTCAAGAGCATAAGGTACGCTTTGAACGAGAAGCCATGATGTATGTGGACCAGCTGTATGCTGCCGCTTTACGCATGTCACGAAATCCTGCTGACGCTGAAGACCTCGTACAAGAAACGTACGCTAAAGCTTTCTCTTCTTTCCATCAATACGCTGATGGCACCAATCTAAAAGCCTGGTTATATCGTATTCTGACCAATACGTATATTAACTTGTACCGCAAACGCCAGCGTGAACCGTATCAGACGCACAGTGACACTATTGAAGACTGGCAACTTGCAAAGGCTAGCTCTCACCAGTCAACGGGTCTGCTCTCTGCAGAAGCACAAGCTCTAGAACACCTGCCAGATAGTGCCGTGATTACCGCATTACAAAACCTGCCAGAAGATTTTCGTATGGCGGTGTACTACTCCGATGTGGAGGGTTTCTCCTACAAAGAGATATCGGAGATTATGAATACTCCCGTGGGAACAGTGATGTCTCGTTTGCACCGTGGACGTAAACTCCTGCGAGACTCTCTCGCCGAATATGCCCATAGCCAAGGTTTAAAGACCCCCACTCAAAAGGAAGCATAAGATGTCTCACTCTTCTTGTTCCGAAAAACTCACTAGAATTTACGAATACCTTGATGGCGCTCTTTCCTGCGAAGATTTGCAAGAACTGCAAAATCATTTAGCAGAATGCCACGATTGTGCACAAGAATACGATCTTGAGTGCGTGATTCGTTCTGTGGTGAAACGTTCTTGCCGGCAGAGCGCACCGTCTGATTTAAAAGCTCGTATTCTAGGGACTATCAATAACCTCAAACAGGGGCATATCCTTGAATGCTCCGAAAAATCTGAATAGAATCCGCGCGAAAGTGGTATCTGCTGTGTCAGCTTAAACGACAGCTCCTCAGCTTGTAATAAGCTGAGGAGCTGAAAAGTATCAAGGTACCTTATGCGTTGGGGCGCTTACCGTGGTTTGCGCCGCCCTTACGACGGTCCTTGCGCTTACGACCGCGCTTGCTCATGAGAGCCTCCTTATAAAAGTTCAACACAAATGATTTAAGAAAATCTTGTGTTTATGTCCTGTCTCAACAAGAGACACCGTTTTCTATTTTGGCATACTCCACCGCTAAATGCACCTCAGACGAAGAATGTTCTTAAGGAAAAGAACATCACATATTCTCTCAAGAGGCAAAAGCGGGGGTATAACGTGGTTTAGATAGGTTCTGGTAGTTGCAACCAGTTATACCAGCCACGATGGAGGACAAGCCACGCAATAAGACCGTAACCAGACTGCCCGGGGCGCCCGTCATTAGCCGCTAAGTCATTACGCCACTGCTCATGGTGCAAAAGTGGGTTAAAAGTATCAACGTAGACGTGATTGCGGCGGGTCACAACATCAGCATACGCAGCGTTGAGGTCGGCGATACGACGGTTACGTTCAGTATCTAAGGATGGAGGAGGGCCTACAACCAAAACCTTCACATTGTTTTGGGAAGCCATATCTACCATATTTGCCAAGTTCAAACGGCTTCGCGCACTTGTAATATCAAGGTCGATATCGTAGGTAGAAGGTGCAATCACCAAACGGTTATCTGCACCTTGAGCAAAACGACGGCTAGCTTCATCAAACCAACGTGCGTTAAGCAGTTCAGAACCTTCCCCAGGGGCAGCAAGGTTATATGCAGAAACCTTTGCAGTGTGCTGAGGTGTGCGGGCAAGAACACGACCAAACCAGCCCAGCGCACGCGGATCGCCTACGCCAGCTAAGAGGTCGTCACCAACGGCAACTAATCGAATATTTCGCTGATCCACAAGAATCTTTCTGTCAAAACTATGGGCGTAAACCTCTTTAGAGGTTCACTTTCTTGTTACTAAGAATAAACTCTATACGCACTTCTGTGTTCTAAATAGAGGTGAGTTGAGAAAAAGAACCTGAAAAAGAACAAAAATGCCACCAGAAAATACTATTCTGATGGCATTTTTGCTACTTATCCGCAGGCTTCAGAACACACCTTGAGGACGTGTCTCATCGACTGACAGATATGTTTAGCTGTCAAAAACATCTTCGATGAGGCTATCAAGCTCCGCCGTATGGCGTTTACCTGTACCAGCAGCAGGAGCCGCAGCAGCTGGACGAGAAGCCAACCGCATACGATACCCAATCTCTGGCAACAGGTATAACGCTATAAACGGCCATTGACCCTGATTAGCTGGTTCATCTTGAGCCCACACAATATCTTCTGCCTGAGAATACTGAGCTAATTGAGCCTGAATCTCTTCTAACGGCAAAGGATAGAGCTGTTCTACACGAATAATTGCAGTGGTGCGGTCTGCCCGTCGGGCACGTTCTGCTTCAAGATCGTAATAGAGACGTCCACTGACAAACACCACACGCTTAACATCCTGAGGACTCAACCCTGCAGTATCTGCTAAGACCGGCTGGAAGCTACCCTGCGTGAAATCTTCCACCGAAGAGTTCGCTGCCTTGAGACGCAATAGCTGTTTTGGCGTGAAGACAACAAGCGGTTTATGCGGGCGAGATAGTGCATGACGCCGTAATAGGTGGAAGTACGAAGCAGGTGTTGAAGGAATAGCCACCGTCATATTGTTCTCTGCACAAAGTTGCAAATAACGTTCTTGACGTGCCGAAGAATGATCTGGGCCTTGACCTTCAAAACCGTGCGGTAGAAGTAATACGAGTGAAGAACGCTGCGCCCACTTCTGCTCTGCAGAGCTAACAAACTCATCAATAATGGTTTGTGCACCATTAGCGAAGTCACCAAATTGGGCTTCCCAGACTACTAAGGAATCAGGGCGTTCTACCGAATAACCGTACTCAAAACCAAGAACTCCGTATTCGGAGAGCAGAGAATTATAGATGCTAAAACGTCCTTGGGTGCTGGACAGATGCTGTAGTGGGTTCCATTCACTATCGTTGTGCACATCATGTAAGACAGTGTGTCGTTGTACGAAAGTGCCACGCTGAACATCTTGACCAGACATGCGCACATCAACGCCATCTAACAACAATGAACCAAAAGCTGCCAGCTCACCAAAGCCCCAGTTAATACCACCGTCTGTAGCCATCGCTTGACGCTGTTCCATCAGCTTTTTGAGCTTCTTATGAGGGGTGAAACCTTCGGGGAAAGCGACAAAAGACGCACCAATACGTTCAATGACTTCAGTGCTAACAGCGGTTGAGCCCGGTACACGAACATCATCTTCACTTTGTTGAGCGGCGGGGCGTTCAATATTAGATACTGCTGCCGCATCAGCAGTGACCAAAGGCGTTGTGGACGCTAACGCTGCGTGAGTTTCCGTGAAAATTTGTTCGAGAAGGTCTTGATAATCTTTACGTACTCGTTCGGCTTCGTCATGGGAGATATCTCCACGTCCAACAAGAGCTTCTGTGTAGAGTTTACGGGTCGACTCATGAGAATTAATCTCGTGGTAGAGCTTAGGCTGAGTCATTGACGGGTCATCAGCTTCGTTATGTCCACGACGACGGTAACAGATGAGGTCGATAACAACATCTTTATGGAACATCTGGCGGTATTCAAAAGCCATTTGTCCGGCACGAACTACCGCTTCAGGGTCGTCTGCATTGACGTGGAAAATAGGTGCTTGGACCATGCGAGCAATATCCGTTGAGTAGGTGGCAGTACGTCCATCATCAGGCGAGGTGGTAAAACCAATCTGATTATTAACAACGATATGAACCGTGCCGCCTGTGGTATACCCCTGAAGCTGGGACATCTGTAGTGTCTCCATCACAACACCTTGACCAGCAAATGCAGCGTCACCGTGCACGAGAATAGGTAGCACCGGGAAACCTGTGATGCCGTGTTCTTCAAGAACATCTTGTTTTGCTCGGACGATGCCTTCAAGTACCGTATTTGCGGCTTCAAGGTGTGAAGGGTTGGCTGCTAAATAGACTTGCGTTTGGTTACCGTCGTCAGAGCTGAAAATACCTTCGGTGCCGAGGTGATATTTGACGTCACCGGAGCTGCCGCTGAGACGAGGATCAAGCTCCCCATCAAACTCACGGAAAATTTGTGCGTAGGACTTTCCAGCAATATTTGCGAGAACGTTGAGGCGTCCACGGTGTGCCATGCCGATACCAACACCAGAGAGTCCGGCGTTGGCGGCTTCGGAGATGACAGAATCTAGCAGAGGAATGAGTGACTCTCCACCTTCGAGAGAGAAACGCTTCTGCCCAAGGTATTTGGTTTGAAGGAACGTTTCGAATGCTTCTGCTGCGTTGAGCTTCGCAAGAACACGGAACTGTTCTTCTCGTGATGGTTTGGTGTACCCGTGCTCAAGGTGGTCTTGGAACCAATGACGCTCTTGTGGGTTCTCGATGTGCATATACTCAACCGCCATCGTGGAGCAATACGCTTCGCGGAGGAGGTGGAGAATGGTTCGTAGAGTGAGCGAATCCTTGTCGCCAAAACCGCCTGTTGGCCAGATACGGTCAAGATCCCAAAGAGTGAGACCGTAATTTTCGATGCGTAGGTCGGGGTGTGAGAGCATCTCATAGCCGAGCGGGTTAGTTTGGGCGATGAGGTGTCCGCGTACACGGTATGCGTGGATGAGTTGCTGAATACGAGCAACTTTAGATACTTCCGCTGAAGGGTCTACTTGGTTATCTACTGCCCAACGAACTGGTTCAAAGGGGATGCGGAGGTCTTCAAAGATTTGGTCGTAGAATCCGTCTCCGCCGAGCAGATAGTGTTCAATCTGTCGTAGGAATTCACCTGATCCGGCACCTTGAATAACGCGGTGATCATAGGTGGAGGTAAGGGTCAAAATTTTAGAGACGCCGTGTTGGGCGATAGTCTTTTCTGATGAGCCGCGGTACTCGGCAGGGTAATCGAGTGCACCAGCTGCAATAATGCATGCTTGGCCCTTGGAAAGACGTGGCACAGAATGGACTGTTCCAATACCGCCGGGGTTTGTCAATGAGATGGTTGTGCCTTGAAAATCTTGGACGCTTAGTTGCCCGTTACGACCTCGTTTGACGATGTCGTCATAGGCTTCCCAAAATTCGCTGAAGCTAAGTTCTTCGGCGCCTTTGACGTTGGGTACGACGAGGTTTCGTGAGCCGTCAGGGCGAGGAATATCGATGGCTAAACCAAAATTAATATGTGCTGGGTGGATAGCAACAGGCTTACCTTTATCGTTCGTTCCGTAGAGGACGTTCATTGAAGGTAACGCAACAGCGGCTCGGATAACGGCATAACCGATGATGTGCGTGAAAGAAATTTTTCCGCCACGAGTTCTTTTAAGGTACTCGTTAATGGCCAGACGGTTATCAATCAGAAGCTTTGCTGGCACTGCTCGAACCGTCGTTGCAGTTGGGACGCTTAGCGATTCTTCCATCGTGGTGACAACTGCTTTTGCTGGTCCTCGCAAAGGAACTTCTTTGTCCTCTTTGGGGGCGTCGTTTGCAGGTTCAGTTGTTGTCTTATGGGGGAGTTTTTTAGTTGCTTGAGGTGTGGGACGGGAAGCAGCTGGTGCTGGTGTTGTAGCACGTTGTGTGGGGTGAGATGGTGTAGCGGCAGGAGCTTGTGCTACTGGTTTTTGAGTTGTTTGAGCTGGGGTGGTGTTCGTTTGTTCAGCCTGCATTGCCTGAAAAATAGGCCACCAGCTTTGTGATACTGAGTTTTTATCGTGCTGGTATTGTTCAAACAACTCTTCTACGAGCCATTCGTTGCCAGCAAATTCTTCGGGCACGTGGTGCTCTGGCAGTGTGGGCACAGTCTCTACGCCTCTTCCATAAGTGTCATGTTTCATACAGAGCAGCGAGAGCCTCGCGCTAAAACCTCAAAGGTTTTGAAGTGTCAGTGGTGGTTTCTCACTGTTGTATTGTGGGATGCTTACACCACCAAAAACCTTGGCGGTGTGTGCTTCAACTCAGTTTAGTAATTTTTTACCTGAACTTTCCACCTTGACGCTAATCATTTCGCAATAAAATGTGAACTGGTGCATATTGAACGTGTATGTATGCTCTGTTTCCTCAAGTAGATAGCTACCTCTCACTTTGAAACAGAATGGATGTTCTCAACAATCTTAAGACAACTGCTTTGGTAGAATCTTGTGTCATGGACGAACCTTCTAGTTATCGCCATAGATATATGACCGACGTTTTCACGCTGGAATATAACACTATGAGCGACCAATATTTTAAAGCCCATCATCTGGCCCT
Organism: Rothia sp. P7208; assembly: GCF_048512915.1. Classification (NCBI taxonomy): domain Bacteria; kingdom Bacillati; phylum Actinomycetota; class Actinomycetes; order Micrococcales; family Micrococcaceae; genus Rothia; species Rothia sp. P7208. The sequence goes on along the minus strand of NZ_JBLXXW010000002.1, from coordinate 238,146 downwards.
ACTATCTCAAAGCGCCCGTGCAATGAAGCCGGTGGTGCGTTAGAGATGGAGTGGATATTACTCTTACTAGGGCTTCTACTAATCCTTGGTACAGGTTTCTTTGTTGCCGTAGAATTTTCCCTCGTTGCGCTGGACCAATCCACCGTACAAAAAGAAATCGATAGCGGTGATTCTGGAGGCGAAAAAGTACTCCGTTGCCTCAAATCGCTTTCTACACAGCTTTCAAGCTGTCAGATTGGTATCACCATCACGACACTGCTTACCGGTTACACACTTGACTACGCGATGAAGAGCCTCGTTGTTGACACCATTTCATCGTGGGGATTACCTGATAGCCTGGCAAATATTCTCACACTCATTTTTGCGATGGCCATTGCCACCTTACTTTCGATGATTCTCGGCGAACTCATCCCCAAGAACCTCGCCATCGCCGAAGCCTACAAAGTGGCTCGCGCATTAGCCCCCGCACAACTAGTTTTCACCAAAATCATCTCGCCTTTCGTGCGGTTGATGAACGGCTCTGCCAATAAAATTCTTCACCTCTTTGGGATGGAAGCGAAAGAAGAACTTTCTGGCGCTCGCTCACCTGAAGAACTTTCTTCTATGGTGCGACGTTCAGCTGAACAAGGCGTATTGGATTCTGACACTGCGCGATTTGTTGATAAAACTCTTTCATTTGCTGAACTCACCGCTGCAGACGTGATGACACCACGACGTAAAGTCGTCATGCTAGAAGACGTTGCTAGTGTTGCTGACGTCGTCAAAGCTGCACGCGAAACAGGATACTCGCGTTTTCCTCTCTATCGAGGAGACCAAGATAATGTTGTGGGTGTTGTTCACATTAAACGTGCGGTAAGTGTTCCTCTTGAAATTCGTGAAACTCTGCAAGCGGGAACTTTGATGGAAGATATACTTCAAGTTCCTGAGACTGTTCATCTAGATTCTTTACTGTTACAGCTACGCAATGGTGCACTCCAGTTAGCTATCGTCTTAGACGAATATGGGGGAACCGCTGGCATGGCTACCTTAGAAGACCTCATCGAAGAGATCGTTGGAGAAGTATCTGACGAACATGAGCTTCTTGAAACCGAAGACAGACCGCTCATGCTCAGTAACGGAGACTGGTTGTTCTCGGGGCTACTTCGACCGGACGAACTCAACGAGTATATTAACATTCTCCATATCGAGGACGACGCCTCCTACGAAACGATGGGCGGATATGTGATGGATCGTCTGGGGCGTATCCCCAAGGTGGGAGATAGTCTTGCTGTCGAGCAGGGCTCTTTTAAAATTGAGGCGATGGAACAGCGGCGAGTAGACCGGATTCGTTTTATCCCGCAAGATTCCTACCGTGAAACTACTTTGGCAGCTGCTAACGAGGGTAAAAAATAATGAATGATATTACCGCAATGTTGCTTTTAGTACTGCTTCTAGCTGGTAACGCTTTCTTTGTTGCCGGTGAATTTGCGATTATGTCTACCCGTCGTTCTCAGGTAGAGCCCTTAGCGCAAGCTGGTAATAAGCGAGCGCAAACGGTCCTTTATGCGTTAGAAAACGTTTCCTTGATGTTGGCAACCTGTCAGCTGGGTATTACTGTTTGTTCGTTGTTGATTCTTAACGTTTCTGAGCCTGCTTTGCACCATATGGTTGCTGGCCCGTTGGAGCATTGGGGTGTTCCTCTTGCTGTGGCGGATACTTTAGGGTTTTTGCTTGCTTTGGTGTTGGTGACGTTTTTGCATGTGATTCTTGGTGAAATGGTTCCTAAGAATGCTGCGGTGTCGTTGGCGGCTGAGGGGGTAGCTTTGTGGATTGCTCCACCTTTGGTATGGTTTTCAAAGCTTTTTGGGCCTATTGTCTGGTTTTTAAATAGCATTGCAGACCGTGCGCTTAAGGCGATGAAGGTTGAGCCGAAGGACGAGGTATCTTCTACTTTTACGTTGGATGAGTTGCAGAATATTGTTGCAGAGTCGACGGCTGAAGGAACTGTTGCTGACGGTTCGGGTGTGCTTTCTGGGGCGTTAGAGTTTTCTGAGAAGAAGGTTTCGGAGATTATGATTCTGCCTTCTACTGTTGTGACGTTACCTCGTTCGAGTACTCCTGAAGATATTGAGCGCGCTGTTGCTCATACTGGTTATTCTCGGTTTTTGATTGAATCGTCAGAGGGTGGCCCGTATCTGGGGTATGTGCATGTTAAAGATGCGTTGTCAGTGGTGGGGGAGCGCCGTAAGGAGGCTATACCGTGGGGGTCTATTCGGCCGATGTCGGTTGTTCCTCCGTCGATGGAAATTGATGATGCTCTTGCTGTGATGCAACGTAAGAGCTGTCATGTGGCACATGTTGCGACTCCAGATAGGGAGTCGTGTGGTGTGTTGTTCTTGGAAGATGTTTTAGAACAGCTTGTAGGTGAGATTAGAGATACGACTCAGGAACATGTGCGTAAGCGTGATATGTCTTCGCGTCGTTCGTAAGTTGGTATAAAAGTTTAAGGGGTAGACCAGTAGTGGTTTACCCCTTTTGCTATATGTTGGTGAGGGGTGTGGGAGTAAAAGTGATGTAGTACTCGTTGTGATGAGCAATGTTTAGCTGATAATAGAGTATGCTAAATGAGAACCATTTTCAGAGGTTTATAGAGTTTGGAGCTTTCACTATGAAAAAGTTTTTGACAGGAATGGCATTTCTTTCTATTGCGTCACTTAGTTTGAGCGCGTGCTCAAACACCGTCGAAAAGAATGAAGAGTCGGCGAAGAACTCCGAAAAAGGCGTTATTAAAGTTGTGACGAGCACTGATGTGTATGCAAATATTGTTGAGAGTATTGGTGGGGATACTGTCGAGGTAACTCCTCTTATTAACTCAACGAGCGAGGATCCTCATTCTTATGAGGCAACTAGTGCTGACCGTTTGAGTGTTAAAGATGCGCAGTTGGTGGTGCTTAACGGTGGTGGCTACGATCAGTTCCTTGAAAATATGGCTGGTCAAGATGATAAAGATCAGAAAGTGCTGAATGCTGTTGAGATTTCTGGTCTTCATAAAGATGATGAACACGGCGACGACCACGAACACGGCGACGACCACGAACACGGCGATGACCACGCCCACGAACACGGCGACGAGCATGACCACGAACACGGCGACGAGCATGACCACGAACACGGCGACGAGCACGGACACCATCACCACCATCACGGGGACTTTAACGAGCACGTCTGGTATGACTTTGTGGCCATGCAAAAACTTGCGGGAGCTATCGCAGAAGACCTCGCAGAAGAAGCACCCGAGCACGCTGAACAATACCGCCAAGCAGCCGGAAAATTTAAATCAGAGTTGGGAGAACTCATCTCACAAACTCGAGGAATTAATGCTGAAGGCAAAAAATATATTGCAACAGAACCTGTCCCCGGATACCTACTCACCATGGCAGGATTCTCTGACGCAACACCTTCAGAACTAACCTCAGCTGTAGAATCCGGTAGCGACATTGCACCATTAATCATGAACCAGGTTAAAGAAGAACTCCAAGAAAAACAGGTTGGATTCTTCGCCTATAATGAACAGACCTCTTCACCACAAACAGAAGAACTGCTCAAAGACGCTCAGGAAGCACAGATTCCTCATGTATCATTCACCGAAACCCTACCTGAAGGGAAAGACTACCTAGGTTGGATGAAAGAAAACATTGAGAACATCAAAGAATCGCTAACTTCCTAAAAATATGCACAACAACATCACAAAGTCCGCCTCTAAGACTGCTATCACCATTCGCGGAGGCGGACTTTCCTACGGGCAAAGAACTCTCTGGAAAGACCTTGACCTCACAGTTGAACAAGGAGAATACTTTGCAGTACTTGGACCCAACGGCTCCGGAAAATCAACATTCCTCAAAGTTGTTTTGGGACTAGAAATCCTCAGCCAAGGAAAAATCAGCATCCTTGGTTCCCCAGCACGCACCGGACACCCCGGCGTCGGATATATTCCACAACAAAAAATGATGCCGGCACACACCCCGTTACGTGCCCGTGACGTTGTTCGTTTAGGTATCGACGGGCACCGTTGGGGAATACTGACCCACGGGCGGCGAAAAGTACAAGCACGAGTCGAAGAACTTTTAGAAGCTGTCGGCGCAGAAGAATACGCAAACGTTCCCGTAGGATTACTCTCTGGCGGTGAGCAACAACGTATCCGCATAGCCCAAGCACTCGCACATAACCCAAAAATTCTTCTCGCCGATGAAGCCCTACTTTCTCTTGACTTAAACCATCAATACGCTGTTGCTGAACTCATCCACCAATATAATCGCCAACAGCAAGGGACTGTCATTTTCGTAACCCACGAAATAAACCCCATTATTGATCATGTTGATAGGGTCCTCTACCTTGCTAACGGGCGTTTTACGATTGGAACAGTCGAAGAAGTCATGCGCAGTGAAGTGCTGACCAACCTCTATCAGACTCCGGTGAGCGTCATCAAAACAAATGGACGATATATCGTCGTTGGTGGAGAAAACCATGCGCCAGGGGCAACCGTTGAAGAACACACCCATTGCACTAACTCGGGAGAACTTTCATGATCACCACTCTTGCATATAGTTCCTCCCTGTTCTCACAAATCTTTGTTTTCGACAGGTATGGAGAACTGGTTGAACTGCTCATGCCTTCTATTCTGGCAGGTGCAGTACTAGGACTCATTGGAGGGTTTGTTGGCACCTTCGTCATGATGCGTGACCACGCATTCGCCGTTCACGGTATCGCTGAAATGTCATTCGCCGGTGCAGCGCTGTTTCTCCTGCTGGGATATAACGTCGTCACCGGATCTCTTGTTGGCTCAGTGCTCTCTGCCTTATTGATGGGCGTACTCGGTTCGAAAACACATAGTACAAACTCCGTTATTGGTGCATTGATGCCATTTGGGTTAGGAATGGGCATCTTATTTTTGTCCTTATACCCTGGACGTTCTGGTAACAAGTTTTCTCTTCTGACCGGACAAATTGTTTCTGTTGATGAGTCACAACTGAACTACATGATAGTGGGCGCCATCTTTATTATCGGTATTCTTATTGCTATCTGGAGGCCTCTCACCTTTGCTTCTTTAGACCCTGACGTTGCTCGTGCTAAAGGCGTACCACTGCAATTTTTGTCAATGGTTTTTATGCTAGTTTTAGGAGTCGCAGTTGCTCTATCTGTGCAGATTGTAGGGTCTCTACTGGTGCTAGCGCTACTGATTACTCCTGCTGCTGCAGCTTTGCAACTAAGCGCTAACCCGTTAAAAGCGTTAGCATTATCTATTCTTTTTGCCGAGATATCTATTGTTGGTGGCATTATGCTTGCGCTTGCTGGCTCTTTACCGATTAGCCCATACGTTACAAGCATTTCCTTTATCTTGTATCTCGTCAGCCGTGCTATCAGCGCAGTACGCCGCCGTTATAGTGGCTCTGGACGTAGAACCGTGAGCGTACCATCACGGGTATAAATATCGTATAAAACGAGAACTCTGCTAGGGGAGGTCTTTCTTCTGGCATGAGGAACAAACACCGGTTACTTCAATAACATGGTCGATATCTGTATAACCGTATTGTGCACCGACAGCTGTGGCCCAATCCTCAATAGAAGGCGCTTCTAACTCAACTGCAGCGCCGCAACGGCGGCAGAGTAAATGATGATGGTGATGTTCTACTTCGCATTTACGGTAGATAGATTCTCCATCTTCGGTTTTGAGTACGTCCACCTCACCGTATTCTGCTAAAGATTGCAAAATACGGTACGTTGTTGCTAAAGAAACAGACTCTTGACGTGAGACCATGAGCATATGTAATTCTTGCGCTGAGATAAAATCATCTAAGCCCTCTAACGTTGCTTTAACAATGCGACGCTGCTTTGTATTACGCACCTCAGGTTTAGCGGTCTGAGATTCAGCCATCATGCTCTAGCCCTTCATATCACCGAAAATATACTTTCAACACCTTACACTAGGGGATATAGATACGCTATATTACGATATTTATCCCCATCTCTAGAATAATCTGAGAGACTATAAAGCACACTCATATTAGGGTGGATACATGAAACTTACGAAATACACTCATTCTTGTGTTCGTCTTGAACACGAAGGAAAAACACTAGTTCTTGACCCCGGAAACTTCTCGGAAGTACCTGAAGCTCTCGAGGGCGCCGACTATTTATTGATTACCCACGGGCATCCTGACCATTATGACCCTGAACGTGTTGACCCTTATCTTCAAGAACATCCTGAGGTGCGTATCTACGCGCCGGCGCCTGTTGCAGAACAGATGTCTCGCACCCTACCTAACTCCCAGATACAGGCTGTAGCTGGTGCAGAAAGCATCACTCTTGACGGTTTTAATATCAAAACATTTGGTGGTCAGCATGCGTTGATTCATCCGCTCATCCCAATGATTCCCAACGTTGGGTACTTTATCAACGATAACTTATACCACCCCGGTGACAATTTTGTTGTTCCTGATGGAGTCAACGTTAAAACGCTCCTTGTTCCGATCCACGCACCGTGGAATAAAATTGGTGAGGTTATTGACTTTGTGGCTTCAGTACGTGCTCCACGTGCCTACCAAATTCATGATTCTTTGTTAGCAGATTCTGGCCGAACCATGATTGGCACACACACGAAGAACTTTGCCGCACGGTATGGAACAGAATTTTCGTTACTTGAACCCAAAGAGAGTGTAGAAATCTCCTAAAGTTTTGACGAACTGCTCAAAGAAAGGCAGAACACCTGATGACCACCATCTTTACAAAAATTATGACCGGCGAACTACCTGGACACATCGTCTATGAAGATGACCAATGCGCAGCATTTTTGACGATTGAACCAGTGAACCCTGGACATACGCTGGTCGTTCCTCGAGAAGAAATAAACCATTGGGTCGACTTGCCCGATGGTCTACGTAACCATCTTTTTGCTGTGGCACAGAAAATTGCACAAGCTCAACGTACAGTATTTGACTCAGAACGTAGCGCCTTGATGATTGCTGGTTTTGAAGTTCCGCATACTCACCTTCACGTATACCCTGCCAATAGCATGGCAGACTTCTCACCCGAAGCTATCCAACGTGACGTTCCGCCAGAAGAACTAGGACAACATGCACAGTCCTTACGTGAGGCCTTAGCAGAATAACTCACGTCCATATGCTGTGGGGTGTGGGTAAAACTGACACTAGTTTTACCCACACCCCACAGCACGAACCGGTACAACCGTGGATGAGCTAGTTTCGAGAGGATTTTTCTAACGCCTCACGTAAAGCTTTTTTGATACGTTTTTCGGAGACCGTATATGCTGTGCCCAAATTTTGTGCAAAGAAACTGATGCGTAGCTCTTCGGTCATCCAACCAACATCTTTTAACTCTTGGGTAACGTGCGTACCAGCTGGTAAAGATTTAACTGCCTCATCATAGGCATCTTCGAGTTCTTGTACAATGAGCATCTGCTGATGATCTCGATGTAGCTGAGACCCCAACTTTTCAAGACGGCGTGAAATACCTTGAAGATAGCGCGGAATATGCGCTAAATGCTGATACCCCGTTTGAGCGACAAACCCCGGGTAAACAAGATTCTCCTGCTGAGATTTCATATCGCTCACAGCATGGATGACCGATAAAGAGGTAGCCTTCTTTAACATTTTCTGTACAGCAGTAGACTCACGAAGAATATCCGCAACAAGCTTCGTAACCTCAAAGACAGTATCTATTAAATCGGCTCGTACACGATCATAAAGTATCTGATACTCAGCTTTCGTCCATGGCGGGTTTTCTGGGGTGAGATAATCGATAGCAGCTGCTAAACAATCTTGAACCAACTGATCTACCGAACCATGCGGATTCTGGGTAAAAATCAGTTTCTCCTGATGCGAAAGATGATCGCTAACATAACGAACTACCGACGGTAACTCAAGACTTAGAAGCCGTATGACCGCTTGACGTTGTGAGGAGCAGGCCTCCACCTCCTGTGAAAAAATCTGCAAACCAACGCTCTTGTGCTGATCGGTAAGAGCCGGATACCCCGTAACCTGTTGGGTTGCAATAGTGCGAGTTATTGTTCGCGGAAAATCTTCTTCTGGCCAGTGCAACAGACCTGAACGTTCACGAACTGAACTATCAGAAGCTGTCGAATCTCCTTGGCTCTCAGCGCCAGCTTTCTTCTGTGGCGATGGCTTGGGCACTGAAGACTGTGCAACCGTATGAGCCGTTTTGCCTAGAGCAGTAAGTGCCGAAATATCCTCAACACTAGCTCCTAATGACTGGGCTAACGCGTTTCGTACCTGTTCATGAAGAGAGCTTTGCAAAGCAAGAAGATCTTTTCCTTCTCCTACGATAACGTTCTGATGATTACGCACCTGGAACGTGAAACGTAGATGTTCAGGTATCTTCTGCTGATCAAAGTCTTCGGGCTGCACAGGCACTGAACGCAACTGTTTAAGACACCGCGCCACGGACTGGTCAAAAACATCTTCTATCGGAGAAAAATCTTCGTCTAAAAGTTTTATGACCTGGCGAGCAACGTCTGGTGCTGGAACAAAATTCTTGCGAATCTGTTTTGGTAATGAACGAATTAATGCTGTGACGAGTTCTTCACGAAGACCGGGAATAAGCCATTGGAAAGGTTCTGGGGTGAGCTGGTTCAAAAAGAGTAACGGTATCTGCACCGCAATACCATCAGTATGCGCAGATGATGCCGTATCGACGGGGTGAGGGGCGTACTCATATCGTAAATCGAGGTGTAGCTCACCACCGTCTGTGGTAACGGTCCACGTTCGGGGGAACTGGCTTTCATCGTAATCGGCTGCTTCTTGGTCAATGAGGTGGTCAGTCGAAAAATCGAGAAGGTGTTCGTTGCGAGTACGTTCTTCTTTCCACCACCGATCAAAATGTCGTGCTGAGACCACATGGGCAGGAATACGCTGGTTGTAGAAATCAAAGAGAGCTTGGTCATCGACACGTAAATCTCGTCGTCGAAGACGAGTCTCTAACTCTTCAATATCGGCTAAAGCACGCTGATTGCGTTTGAAGAAACGATGTCGTGTCTTCCAGTCGCCTTCAACAAGTGCTGAGCGAATAAATATCTCGCGACATAATTCTGGGTCAATACGAGAGTACTGAACTTTACGGTCAGCAATAATAGGCAACCCCAGTAATGTTACTTTCTCGTGAGCGAGGACGGCACCAGCAGCAGCCGACCAATGAGGGTCATCATATTGTCGTTTAACGAGGTGCGAGCCGACTTCTTCCGCCCATTCTGGGGATATTTTGGCGTTGGTTCGAGCCCATAGTTTTGATGTTTCTACAAGTTCTGCACCAACCACCCATTCTGGTTTTTTTGAGAATAGTGACGAAGCAGGGAAAATATGGAAACGTGTTCCTCTGACTCCACGATATTCTCCGCGTGTGCGCTCATCTTTTAACCCGATATGAGAGAGCAAACCCGAAAGAACACTCTTGTGCAAATTCTCTTCATGCGCTGCCGGCTCAATGATGCGCCCAGCGCTGACCTTAATCTTTGCTTCTTGGGCAATATCGCGTAGCTGCGCAAAGAGATCTTGCCATTCTCGAACTCTTAAAAAGTTGATATGTTCGCGGTGACAAAGCTTTCTAAACTGTGATGAGGAAAGTTCTTCTTGCTGCTCATGCAGATACTGCCATAACAGTAAGAAACTGGAAAAATCAGAGTTATCGTCGACAAAACGGCGGTGGAAAGTATCTGCTTGTGCGCGTTGTTCGTAGGGACGTTCTCGAGGGTCTTGAATGGTCAATGCAGCAGCAAGAACCATCATCTCTTTAGCACATCCACGTTTTTGAGCTTCAACTATCATACGGCTCAAACGCGGGTCTAAAGGAAGCTTAGACATGGCACGCCCAATAGCGGTCAGTGGTGAGGAACCACGACGTCGGCTATGAGAATGTTTCATGCTTAATGCGCCGAGCTCTCTCAATAAGGCGACGCCGTCGTTGATGGCTCGATTCTCAGGTTTCTGCACAAATGGGAAACGCTCAATATCCCCAATGGACTGAACTACACCCATAGCGCTCATATTGAGGATGACGGCGGCGAGGTTAGTGCGTAGAATCTCGGGGTCTGTGAATTCTGGGCGTGAAAGAAAATCCTCTTCAGAGTAGAGACGTATCGCAATACCGGCACTGGTACGGCCACTACGACCAGAACGCTGCCGTGCACTTGCCTGAGAGATTCTTTCAATCGGTAGACGCTGAACTTTGGTGCGTGCTGAGTATCGTGAGATTCTTGCCGTGCCCGTATCAATCACATAGGTGATACCCGGTACTGTTAGCGATGTCTCTGCTACGTTTGTTGCCAGTACAATACGAGGTTTTGAACCGGTACGGAAAATACGATTTTGCTCTGTTAAAGAGAGCCGAGCATATAACGGTAAAACTTCGTAGCGGGGCAGTTGAGGGGTGTTACGGATAAGCTGTTCAATAGCTTCTTGAGCATCTCGAATCTCTCGTTCTCCGGCGAAAAAGATGAGGATATCCCCGTTCCCTTCACGTGATAGCTCAACGATGCCGTCGAGAATACCGTCGATAGGGTCTCTATCTTCTGTTGCTAGGTCTTCGGAGTCTTCGTCAGGGTGTTCTGCCTCTTCCGATAACGGGCGATACCTGATTTCAACAGGGTAGGTTCTTCCCGAGACTTCGATAATTGGTGGCGCATGAGGGGGTAGCTCGTCGTCGGCGCTGAGCTCTTCTGCACAAAAGTGTCGGCTAAAACGTTCTGGGTCAATAGTTGCCGAGGTGATAATCACCTTCAAATCTGGCCGTTTGGGAAGAATCTGTTTGAGATACCCGAGGATAAAATCGATGTTAAGACTACGTTCGTGCGCCTCGTCGATGATGATAACAGAATACTTTGTTAGCAGCTTATCGTGATGTATCTCTGCAAGGAGGATACCGTCAGTCATTAATTTGATGGCAGAAGTATCGCTCACCTGTGAGGTGAAACGTACCTGATAACCGACGGTGTGACCGAGCTCTTCACCTAACTCTTCGGCGATACGCTCTGCTACCGAGCGCGCTGCAATACGTCGTGGTTGAGTATGCCCAATCATGCCGTATTCTGCTAATCCCATTTCTAAACAAATTTTAGGTAGCTGAGTTGTTTTACCTGAACCAGTTTCACCAGCAACAATCACAACTTGGTGAGAGCGAATGGCATCGATGATTTCTTGTCGTTGCGTACAAACTGGAAGGTCTGCAGGGTAGGTGATACTTTCTGATGCAATAACTCGCCGCGGCTTTGGCGGCTGCTTTGCCCCCTGCGATGATGAACGGCGGGAACGCCGTGTATTCTTTGGGGCACCAGATTTACTTGTACCGCGAGATGAACGATGAACGTTCTTGTGTGACTCTTGTGCCGATGAGCTGCTCATACGGGTCGGGGCGTGATGAATAGTAGCGGCAAGAGCGCTTAAAGAAGGGGCTTGAGGCGAAGTTTTTTTCTCAGACATGGGTACGCAACTTTAGGTGATGTTCACAGTGGGGCGGTAGAAGCCGTAATGGCTTTGTTCTTTGTAACCTTGATTCTTTGTAACGATGAATCACGTCGAATAGTTTTTTGTGGTGGCGAGGTATCTTTGGGGAAGAAAAAAGTGCCCCCGAAAGGATTCGAACCTTCGACACCCAGCTCCGGAAACTGGTGCTCTATCCACTGAGCTACGGGGGCACGGTGCTACATCGTCTACGGACGATGGATGCAACGACTATCCACGATACCAGAAGCACCCGAGGAAGACGATATTTGCGATGAACAATTTAGGTGCAATATCAACAACACAAAACATCTAAAAGTGGGGAGGAGACGCCGAATCTACGATTTACCCTATAGAGAAACTTGGCTCACCGATACTTTTAGGTAAACTTATCAGCATGACACCTGAAGAACTCTCAACGGCAATTGCACAAATCCTCTCTAACACCGTTAACGCTGGTGAACTAACCCTCAACGGTGAAGAGCAACTTCCCACTGTTAAAGTGGAACGACCAAAGAACCGTGAACACGGCGACTGGGCGACCAATATCGCTCTGCAACTTGCTAAAAAAGTGGGTAAAAATCCTCGAGAAGTTGCACAGATTCTTGCTCAACCCATATCAGATATTTCAGGTGTCGCATCAGTAGACATCGCAGGCCCTGGATTCTTAAACATTGTCCTCGAAGCAGGTGCCGCAGGAGAACTTGCACGCACCATCGTCACAGCTGGAGAAGCCTTCGGACACAACGACACCCTCGCCGGAAAAACCATTAACCTCGAATATGTTTCCGCTAACCCCACTGGACCTATCCATCTTGGTGGTACCCGTTGGGCTGCGGTAGGAGATTCTCTTGCACGTATTCTTGAAGCTCAAGGCGCAAACGTTGTACGAGAATACTACTTCAACGATCACGGCAACCAGATTAACCGTTTCGCACGTTCCCTTCTTGCTTCCGCACGGAACGAACCTGCACCCGAAGACGGTTACGGTGGAAACTACATCTCTGAAATTGCTCAGGACATTCTCAAAACTCGTCCTCATGCTCTTGAGAGTGAAGACCCCCAAGAAGTGTTCCGCGCTGAAGGCGTCGAACTCATGTTCTCCCAAATCAAACGCTCTCTGAAAGAGTTTGGTGTGGAATTTGATGTGTTCTTCCACGAGAACTCCCTCTTCGAATCTGGAAAAGTCGATGAGCTCCTCGAAAAGCTCAAAGAATCATCAAACCTGTACTTTGCTGATGGTGCATGGTGGCTCAAATCTACCGATTACGGTGACGATAAAGATCGCGTCGTCATCAAATCTGACGGGAACGCCGCCTATATCGCCGGAGATATCGCCTACTTCCAAGATAAGATTCACCGTGCACAAAACCCCGCAGACATCGCCATTTACATGCTTGGTGCAGACCATCACGGGTACACTGCACGTCTTAAAGCTGCTGCCGCCGCACTTGGCGATGATCCACGTCGCGTCGAAGTGATGATTGGTCAGCTCGTCAATCTCGTCAAAGATGGAAAACCTGTACGTATGTCTAAACGTGCCGGAACCATCGTTACCCTTGAAGACCTCGTCGAAGCAGTTGGAGTAGACGCCGCACGCTACACACTGACACGATACTCTGTAGATTCAAACATTGATATTGACCTTGATCTACTCACCAAGCAGAGCAACGAAAACCCCGTATTCTACGTTCAATACGCACACGCTCGTACCTGCGCTGTCGCACGTAACGCAGAACTTGCTGGGGTGAACACCGACCTCTTTGACCCGCAAGCGCTTGACTCTGAACTCGACGCTCAGCTCCTTGGCGTGCTCGGAGAATACGGTAACACCGTCAAAGAAGCAGCGCTCTTCCGCGAACCTCACCGTGTAGCACGTTACGTTGAAACATTGGCTGGAACATACCACCGCTGGTACGGTGCTTCACGTGTCGCACCACGTGGTGACGAAGAAATTACCGCCGTACATAGCAGTCGCTTGCTCCTTAACAACGCCACCGCACAGGTGCTTCACAATGCGTTATACCTGCTGGGTGTAACCGCACCAGAAAGAATGTAACGTGAGCGACCAAACACCTCTCTACGCGCCGTCATGGTTACAAGTGCCCGAACACCCAGAAGTTCTTGAACCTACCATTTGGGAGCAAAACTTTTCACGGGCAGAATCTGGCGAACTACTCGTCGACGGAACACCGGTTGAACAGCTGCGTGAACGTTTTGGCACCCCACAATACGTTTTTTCGGAGTCTGTTTTTCGTCGGCGCGCTCGCACCTTTAGAGTTGCTTTTGAGCAAGCTTTTGAAGCAGTCGGGGCGCCGGTATCTATCTACTATGCTGGTAAGTCTTTTCTATGTAGCGCTGTTGCTCACTGGGCAGATGACGAAGGGCTTTACCTTGATACTGCTTCGGGCGGGGAACTCGCTTTAGCTATCCGTGCCGGTGTGCCGGCACATAAAGTTGCTTTACACGGTAATAACAAGTCTGACGCTGAGATTCGTCGTGCTCTAGAGTACGGTGTTGGTCGTATCGTCGCTGATTCTGTGCCTGAAGTTCAGCAGATTGCTCGGATTGCTGAGTCGATGGGTGTTATTGCGCCGGTACTTTTGCGTTTGACTCCTGGTGTTCATGCCTCAACTCATGATTTCATTGCAACCGCACACGAAGATCAAAAATTTGGTCAGTCGTTGGTGTCTGGGACAGCTGAACTGAGCGGGTTAGATTCGCAGACGTTAACCGGTTTGGGTATCGGTCAAGAAGATTCTTATGCCACGGTTGCAGCGGTGTTAGCTCATCAAAGCCAACACCTTGATTTTCGTGGTGTGCATTGCCATATTGGGTCGCAAATTTTTGAGGCAGATGGTTTTATCGCTGCTGCCACAAAGGTGCTTGAATATATGCAATATCTGAATCAGCATCTAGGTATCAACCTTGCTGAGCTTGACTTAGGTGGTGGTTACGGTATTGGGTACACCTGCTCAGATACTCCGCGTGAAGCTGCACATATTGCTCAAGAACTAGCAGATTCTATTGCGCAAACGTGTGAGCGTCTGTCGATGGCTATTCCTCATATGAGTTTTGAACCGGGACGTTCTATTTCTGGTCCTTCTGGAATGACTTTATACACGGTAGGAACGGTCAAAGACGTTGCTGTTGAAGACGAGAATGGTCAGACGCGTGTCCGCCGGTATGTGTCGGTAGACGGCGGTATGAGTGATAACGCTCGTCCAGTCTTGTATGAAGCAGACTATACGGCAGTTTTAGCGAATCGTGCTCCCATGGGGGAGCAGGTGCTTTCTCGTGTGGTCGGTAAGCATTGCGAATCGGGAGATGTTGTGGTGCGTTATGTTTATCTTCCGCAAGATATCCGTGCCGGCGACATGTTGGCTGTTCCGGCAACTGGCGCGTATTGCTATGCGTTGAGCTCAAACTACAACTATTTGACGCGTCCGCCGGTGGTTTCTACAGCGACTGATCGAGAGCCTTCTGTGATTGTTCGCGGTCAAAGCGAAGATGAGATGCTTTCTTATGATGTAGGAATAACACAATAGTTGATGTTGATTCATATAACGACATAAAAGAACGCACTGCCGTAACGCTTGGATATCTCTAAGCTAAGGCGTGCGTTCTTTTGTAGAACCTGCAAGAATAACGATAGTTGATGAGCGCTTCTCTCCTGTGATGGGGGAAGGAGACGATACACCCCTTATCCATAGAAAGATTGGTGAGTTGTACCCGATGAAAAAGATTAAGGTAGCCCTTTTAGGAGCGGGTACTGTTGGTTCTCAAGTTGCTCGTATTCTTTTAGAGGACGCTGTTTCCTTAGGACAGCGTATCGGCGCTGATATTGAGCTTATTGGTATTGCTGTACGTGACGTAACGAGTTCTCGTGATTGGAATGCTCCTGCATCGTTGTATACAACTGATGCGGAATCATTGATTGACGCTGCGGATGTTGTGATTGAGCTTACCGGCGGTATCGAACCGGCGCGTACTCGTATTCTTCGTGCTCTTAACGCTGGTAAGTCTGTGGTCTCTGGCAACAAGGCTTTATTGGCGCAGCATGGTGCTGAGCTTCAAGCAGCAGCGAAGGCTAGCGGTGCTCAGCTTTCGTATGAGGCAGCTGTTGCTGGTGCTATCCCTATTCTGCGTCCGTTACGTGATTCTCTTGCGGGGGATCAGATTCAACGTGTTTTGGGCATTATGAATGGGACGACTAACTATATTCTTGACCAGATGGATACCACTGGGGCGCAATTTTCTGATGCTTTAGCGCAGGCGCAAAAGCTTGGTTATGCAGAGGCTGATCCGACGGCTGATGTTGAAGGTCTTGATGCTGCTGCTAAGGCTGCAATTGTGGCGTCGTTGGCGTTTCATTCTGAGTTTACGCTGGCAGATGTACATTGTGAGGGTATTAGTGCTATCACTGCGGAGGACGTTCAGGCTGCCGCATTAGATGGGTATGTTATTAAACTTTTGGCTATTTGTGAGCGTCAAGGTGAGGGGATTAATATTCGTGTTAGTCCTACGCTTGTTCCGCGTGAGCATCCCTTAGCGTCTGTGCATGATGCGTATAATGCGGTGTTTGTTCAGGCTCGTGACGCCGGTGAGCTGATGTTTTATGGGCCTGGTGCAGGCGGTGCTCCGACTGCCTCTGCCGTGTTAGGTGATTTTGTGTCGTTAGCGCGACGTATGGTTCTTGGAGGAGCAGGCGTCCCAGAGTCTACCTATGCTGGTTTGTGTGCTGTTGGTATGGACGAGGTGGTGACTCGTTTCGCTATTGGTTTGCGGGTTGAAGATAAGCTCGGTGTTCTGGCTAATGTTTCGCGTATTTTTGCTGAGCATGGGGTTTCGTTGCAGGCTGTGCGTCAGGTGAAAGATCGTTCGGGGGATTCTGCGGTGATTCGTTTGGTTACTCACCGTGCAAGTGATATTTCGGTACGCCGGACGATGGCTGTTGTGGATTCTCTTGAGAGTGTTCGCGAGATTATTTCTGTTGTGGCGGTAGAAGGGGAGTAATTTTTCCTTGTGTGCTGTTGTTTTTGTGGAGAAAGTATGACTTCTATGCCTGTTTCTTCTGGTATTTCACGTGGTTTCGTGGCGGATTATATTCCGGTGGGTCGGCGCGTTAGTGTTCGTGTTCCTGCTACGAGCGCTAACTTGGGCCCGGGCTATGACTCGTTGGGTGTGGCATTGTGTCATTACGATGAGTTGGAGGTGACTCGCATTTCTGAGGGCTTAGAATTTGATATTTGTGGTGCTGGTTCTCAGAGTGTGCCTCGTGATAGTTCTCATCTAGTGGTTCGTGCGATGATGAGGCTGTGGGAGGCTGTCGGTTTAGAGGGGTTGCCTGGCCTTCATCTTCGGGCGCAGAATAATATTCCTCATTCTCGGGGTTTGGGCTCTTCTGCTGCTGCCATTGTTTCTGGTGTGTATGCGGCTAATGCGTTGTTGCCTGAGTCTTTGCGTAAGGGTGCTGCCGAACTTTTGACGATTTGTTCGGATATGGAGGGGCACCCCGATAATGTTGCTCCTTGTTTAGAGGGTAATTTTGCGTTGTCGTATGGAGAGTTGGGGCAGTGGCATACGTTGAATGTTGCTGTGCATGAAGAAATTTTTCCGGTGGCTGCGATTCCAGAGTATGAGGTGTCTACTGCTAGTGTTCGGGTGTTGATTCCGGAGGTTGTGAGCCATCGTGATGCTGCGGTAAATTCTGCGCGTACGGGGTTATTGACTCAATCTTTGCATGCTTATCCGGAGCATCTTTTTGCGGCGACCGAGGATTTGTTGCATCAGCAGTATCGTGCTGATGCGATGCGTCCGTCGTATGAATTGGTGTGTTTTTTGCGTGAGCGTGGGTACTGTGCGGTGATTTCTGGTGCTGGACCAACGGTGATGGTTTTGGGCCGTTCGATGTCGGAGCGTAGCGAGGTGATGGATGCTATTGCTGAGGGCCTTGAGCGTTCTGATATTGGCGAATATGGGTCAGAAAAGCTTTTTTGGCGTGTATTACCTGTAGATATTGATCGAGAAGGTGCTATAGTTACTGGAGAAGAAACCGTTATCTGACCTCTTATGGTGAAGAAAAATGGTGTTTCTTTGACACAAGGCGGGATAGCTAAGAAGCAGCTATTTCGTGTTTTATGTTGTAAAGTGCTGATATTTTGTAATGGAAGACTTTACGATTCGTATGCGTTTTCAAGCATGTGCATAGCCGTGCGCTTGGACGTCTAACTTTCACATGACATTCTCTTGAGAAACTCTTTTCCTTGTTTTCTTGGAATATTGTGTCTGCCCTATCACCAACTTTTTCGATGTCGGTGTGTGGTGTGTGCGGATGCATGTGGGTTAACTATTCACTGGGCTATCTGATGTCTGGTCTGGCACTTATTCTGTTGTGCCGATCATTACCGAATCTTATTTCGAATATCGAGGGGGAAGGAACCTTCTTGGCTGAAACTACCGACCGTACCGCTGGTGCGGAGGAAACTAAATCGCCGTCTTTGAGCACTCTCAAACTTACTCAGCTTCAATCTCTAGCAGTACAGCTAGGTATTACGGGTGCACGACGTATGCGTAAATCTAATCTTGTTGAAGCTATTTCTAACCATCAGCGTGGTGGTGCAATGGCTGAGCGCGAAGAGCAAAGTGCTGAATCTCAAGAGCAGAAACCTGCTAAAGCTCAAAAAACTACTCGTAAGCGTACCGTCCGTGGTGCAAAGAAGGTTGAGGAATCTTCTGCTGCTGAGGTAGAGACTTCTAGCGAAGCGGGTGAAGCAGATTCTGCTCAGCTGTCAAAGAGCGAGAAGAGCGAAAAGAAAACTACACGTCGTCGTTCTTCCAGTAACGCTCAGGAGAAGAGCCTTTCACCGTCTTCTGAAGAATCTTCAGCTCAGGAGCAAGAGAATGGGGAGGCGGGGGAGTCTGAGAAGACTACTCGCCGTACTCGTACTCGTACTGATCGTCGCCGTAAGGGTTCTGAGCAGAAGCATGATGAGAAGAAGAATGTTTCTTCTGAAGAGGTAGAGAATACTTCTGCTGAGGATGTTTCTGTTGCTGATGAGAGTTCAGAACGTTTTGAGGATGATGAGCGTCCTCAGCGTAAGCGTACTCGTAATCGTCATGACCGTAACGACCGTGACCGTGAGCGTGGAGACCGTGACCGTAACGACCGCGGCGAGCGCGAAAATTCACATGGTCCTGATGAAGACCGCCGTGGACGCAACCGAAACAACCGACGCGAACGCCAAAACGAACGTCGCAACCGAAACAACCGACGCCATCACAATGATTACGACGAACCAGAAATCAGCGAAGACGATGTACTCGTTCCTGTCGCCGGTATCTTAGACGTCCTCGAAAACTATGCGTTTGTACGTACCTCCGGATACCTCCCCGGACCTTCCGATGTGTATGTCTCTTTGAACCAAGTCAAACGATACGGGCTACGTAAAGGCGATGCTATCGTCGGTGCTATCCGCGCTCCTCGTGAAAACGATAAGCACAACAACCGTCAAAAGTTTAACGCGCTACTACAGCTGACCTCTATCAACGGTCTTGACCCTGAAACTTCAAAGAACCGTCGTGACTTTAGCAAACTTACCCCGCTATACCCTCAAGAACGTCTACGTCTTGAAACCGATGCGAAGAAACTGGGCACCCGTGTGGTTGACCTCATCGCACCGATTGGTAAAGGCCAGCGTGGATTGATTGTCTCACCTCCTAAAGCAGGTAAGACTCTCATGCTTCAGTCCATCGCTAATGCGATTACGACTAATAACCCTGAAGTTCACTTGATGATGGTGCTTGTTGATGAACGTCCTGAAGAGGTCACCGACATGCAGCGCACTGTCAAGGGTGAAGTGATTGCTTCGACCTTTGACCGTCCCGCAGATGACCACACAACCGTTGCTGAACTCGCTATTGAACGCGCAAAGCGCCTTGTTGAACAGGGCCTGGATGTTGTCGTTCTACTTGACTCGATGACTCGTTTGGGACGTGCATACAACCTTTCAGCGCCGACTTCTGGTCGTATCCTCTCTGGCGGTGTAGACTCTGCGGCACTGTACCCACCTAAGAAATTCTTTGGTGCAGCACGCAACATTGAAGAAGGCGGCTCCTTGACCATTCTTGCCACCGCATTGGTTGAGACTGGTTCTAAGATGGATGAAGTCATCTTCGAAGAGTTCAAAGGTACTGGCAACATGGAGTTACGTCTATCTCGTCAGCTGGCAGATAAGCGAATCTTCCCTGCGGTGGATGTTACCTCTTCGGGTACTCGCCGTGAAGAGAATCTTCTTTCACCAGAAGAAATTAAGATTATGTGGCGTTTGCGTCGTGTTCTTGCTGGTCTGGAACAAGAGCAGGCTCTTGGCGTGCTCACCTCAAAGCTACGCGAAACCCAATCAAATGTTGAGTTCCTTTTGACCGTTCAAAAGTCCGGTTTGGGAACGAATACAGGAGACTAGAGATAGTTGGTGTGTGCCGTCTTTCGATGAGACGGCACACACGTATCATATCGACCACTATTATTTGCACTAAAAGTCGAGGGATGGACGCTCTCGCGGATAGTAAAGAAGGCATATTTTGTACGAAATTCAGTCTCTGCTTGATGAGCATGCTGATCTTCAGAAACAACTAGCAGACCCAGCAGTTCACGCAGATCAGGGTAAAGCCCGTAAACTGGGGCGACGCTATTCTGAGTTGAACGGTATCGTTGAGGCTTATCATCGTGTCAACACTTTGACTGAAGACTTGCAAGCAGCTCAAGAAATGGCTTCCGAAGACCCAGACTTCGCTGAAGAAGTCCCTGTTCTACAACAACAACTTGACGAGGCCTCCGAAAAATTACACCGTCTTCTCATTCCTCGTGACCCTGACGATGGACGTAACGTCATCCTTGAAGTCAAAGGCGGAGAAGGCGGAGACGAAGCAAGTCTTTTCGCTGCAGACTTGTTACGCATGTATTCTCGTTATGCTGAGTCTAAGGGTTGGAAGACAGAGATTATTTCTTCGACGAGCACCGACGTCGGCGGTTATAAAGATGTTCAGGTTGCTATTAAAGGGCAGTCAACAGACCCTGCAGAGGGCGTTTGGGCACATCTCAAGTACGAAGGCGGTGTGCACCGTGTTCAGCGTGTTCCCGCTACTGAGTCTCAAGGACGTATTCACACTTCAGCTGCCGGTGTTTTGGTATTCCCTGAAGTGGATGAGCCTGAAGAAATTGAGATTAACCAGAATGATTTGAAGATTGACGTGTATCGTTCTTCTGGTCCTGGTGGTCAGTCAGTGAACACAACAGACTCTGCTGTGCGTATTACTCACTTGCCTACTGGCATTGTGGTAGCTATGCAGAATGAGAAGTCTCAGATTCAAAACCGTGAAGCGGCGATGCGTGTGTTGCGTGCTCGTCTTCTGGCATGGCAGCAAGAACAGATTGATGCTGAGAATGCTGAAAAGCGTCATTCTCAGGTGCGTACCATGGATCGTTCTGAACGTATCCGCACCTATAACTTCCCTGAGAACCGTATTGCTGATCACCGTACTGGATATAAGTCCTATAACCTTGATGCGGTACTTAACGGAGACCTCGAAGCGGTAGTTCAGTCTGCTATTGCCATGGACGAGGCGGCTCGTTTGGAGCAGTTAGGTCAGGAAGAGAACTAGATTCTTGAGTTCAGAGTTTATGCTTATGCCCGATGAGGAGCTTGATTCCGCTCTTCGTCGGGCATCGGCGCACTTAGCAGAAGCTGGAATTGATCAGGCTGAGGCTGATGCTCAGCTACTTGTAGCGCATCTTCTGGAACAAGAAACCGGAGAGGTTATTTCTCGCGGGAGAGTTCAAGCCTTAGCGTTAGTGGGTGCGTCTGTTCCTGTCGGATACGAGAAACTGGTGTCTTTACGGGCTGAGCGGATTCCGTTGCAGCATCTTACCGGTGTTGCGTATTTCCGTTCTCTTAAATTGTCTGTTGGGCCTGGTGTTTTTATTCCTCGTCCTGAAACAGAACTTCTTGTCGAACACGCTTTAGGGCGTGTGGATAGGTTACGTTCTGTTATAGATTCTCCTATCCGTATTCTTGATTTGTGTACTGGTTCTGGTGCTATTGCGGCGGCTTTGGCAACAGAACGACATCATGTAGATGTGACAGCTGTTGAGCTGAGCGATTTGGCGTATGCTTGGGCGGAGCGTAATCTTCAAGGAACGGGCGTTCGCTTGGTGCAAGCTGATGCCAGAGATGCTCTCGAGGGAGAAGAGGGGAGTTACGATATTGTTGTTAGTAATCCTCCGTATATCCCTGAGAACGCTATTCCGTGTGATGTGGAAGTCCGTGAACACGACCCTCATATGGCGCTTTATGGTGGTAGTGAGGACGGTATGAGAATTCCGCGGGCTATTGCCTCTCGGGCTTTTGAACTTCTGAAGCCTGGTGGGTATTGCATCATGGAGCATGCTCAGACTCAGCGTGAGGTGATGGTTGAGACTTTTGAGTCTTTAGGGTTCAACGCTATTGAATCTATTGACGATTTAGCCTCTCGTGCACGACATACTGCCGGTGAGAAACCGAATTATTCGCAGAATAATTAAGAGAATATCCGTAGAGTTCTTTGAGAACATGAGAGAATAAACCACGTGAAAGCTACCCTGTATTCAACCGATACCGAACAGAACCGTACTGAGGCGCTTGCTGCTGCTCAGAAAGCTATTAAAGAGAAGAAAACGATTGTTCTTCCTACCGATACCGTGTATGGTATCGGTGCTGATGCGTTTTCTCCTGAAGCGGTTACTAAGTTACTCTCTGCTAAGGGGCGTTCACGGCGTATGCCTCCGCCGGTGTTGATTTATAGTTCTTCTGTTTTACCTGGCCTTGCTGATGAGCTCTCTGCTAATGCTTCTGCTTTGGCAGAAGCGTTTTGGCCCGGTGCACTCACCATTATTTGTTACTCTCAGCCGTCTTTGAACTGGGATTTGGGGGATACTCAAGGAACTGTCGCTCTTCGTGTTCCTGACGATGAGGTTGCTATTGATGTGCTTCGTTTAACGGGCCCGTTAGCGGTGTCTTCTGCGAATAAGACAGGTCGTCCTGCCGCGGTGGACGCGCAAGAAGCTTTAGACCAGTTAGGTGACGATGTTGAGCTAATTCTTGATGCTGGTTCTCGTGCTCTTAACAGTGAGGGTGCTGAGCATACTGTTCCGGTGGCTTCTACTATTGTGGATTGCACGGGGGAGCAGGCTGTCGTTGTTCGTGAGGGTGCTATTTCTCTTGATGCTTTACGTGAAGTTGTTCCGGAGATTGTCACGAAAGCTGAGTTAGAGTCTCGTAGCCAGTTGAAAGATCCTCAGGAGAATCATGATGAATTCTCTGAACTTGATGATGACTTTTTAGAGCCTGATGAGTCGTCGGATACTCCTAGTTATCGTCAAGCACCAGTGCCGGCTTCGGGTAGTTTACATGAACGTCTTGTTTCGGAGTCTTCACCGGTATCTGGTATTGATCAGCGTCGTTCTTTGGCTCAGCCGGTGCGTTCTGTCCGTCAGCCGTTAGATACAACTGTGACGAAGCCGTTGAGTACTGCTCAGGCTCATTCGTTGGTGTTTGACGGTGTCGAAGACGAGGATTCAACAGAATAATCTGTTGTACTTATAAAAGTATGGGGGGCTTCTCACCAAGGTAACCAAGGTGAGAAGCCCCCCCATACTTATGGGTTTTTATGGCATTTAAGAGGAGTGGTATTTTCGGTCCTTTTTACGTCCGAGGGCAAGATGAGCGCTTCTGAGGACTTCTTGGATTCTTGGTTCTGGAAGGAGCCCATGATTTCGTGCCCAAGAGTCATCTATTCTTTGTCCGAACCACATGACTTCTACACGGCGTACAGTGCCTTGAAAACGGTCGTCTAAAAGGCGTGAGAAAGCGTAGCCGCTTCTAATGATGCCTTGGCATAGTTGATGAGGTAGGGTGAATGGGCGTCGTCGACCAGCATCAATGAGAACGGAGGAGCAGGTGCTTCCTTCCCACGGCTGAACAACGATTGCTGGTAGTCGTTGAGGGAATTGACCGACCATGGACACGAATTCTGCTAATGCGTAGGATGATGAAACAGGTGAGGATTGCTGACCTGTTCCGGCAACTGAGCCGAGGAATGAAGACGCAATTTTTGCAAAGGATTCTGTGGTTTTACGTCCTGAGCCTTGCACACTGGTTGCACGGATAATACATATTTCTGGTGTGCGAGCGTGTTGTTGTGATTCTTCTAAGAGCATGAGGAGTACTTTTTCTCCGAGTGCTTTTGAGAAAGAATATGCCGAGAAGGGTGAGGTTTTGATTTCGTTGTTGAGTACGGGGGAGGAACCTTGTACTGCGGCAGATGACATGTGAAGTATTCTTTTGACACCGGTACGTTGGGCTGCAATAGCGATAACTGCTGGTAGCAGGGCGTTGGCTCCGATGAGAGGTGCTAACTCTTGTTGGTGTGGGGCAGCTAATCCTGATGCGTTAATGACGACGTCTGCTCCAGCAAAAGAATCAGCCAGAGAGTTGATGATTCCTTCGAGCCTATAGGCTTCTTTGATGAGTGCTTGCGGATTTGTCTGTGATGTTGCAAGACGAGGAGCTTCGATAGGGTCGCTGTCGATACCGTCTGCTTGTAGACGTGCAATAATAGACGACCCGACGAATCCGCTTGCTCCAATAACTTTCCAGCTTGCCTCAGCCACAATGTCCCCTTTCTAGACCCGTCGATAAGGTTAATGACGGGCTGATATACCTAACATAATCATAAGTGGTGCAAAATCACTAACAGACACAGCAACCTTTTAGGTATCTTATGGGTGATAAAAGGGGTATCACCGTCTGATGTTCAGTAAACTAGCTAGAGTTGTTCAATACTGATAAGTAGAGGGCATCGACGATTTGAGCTCTTAGCAGGTGCTTAGAGTTGTATGAATCCTAGAAAGGTTATGGTCTAGAGGTAATGTCGCATCTTCATAGCTCCCAACGAGTACCTAACTCAGCGACGAGTTCTCAGGACCATATTGTAGCGGTCGTTGTGACCTATAACAGGTTGGATCTTCTGCGTATGACCATGGAGGGAATACGACAGGGTGCTTGCCGTCCTGATTGTGTTGTGGTGGTAAATAATGATTCTACTGATGGGACGGCTGCATATTTAGATAACCTTGAATATGACATTCCTTTAGATATTATTCATTTATCTAAAAATACTGGTGGCGCTGGTGGCTTTGCTGTTGGTATTGATCGTGCGTTGTTTACTCATCAGGCAGATTTGGTGTGGGTGATGGACGACGATACTCAGCCTTTAGAAAATACTCTTTTAGCCAGTTATCGTGCGTGGCGTGATTATTCGGTGATTCGTTCGGAACGCCCTGCTTTTGTTGCTTCTCGTGTGGTGTGGAAGAACGGTCTTGACCATCCGATGAATACGATGCGTACCATGTTTGGGGCTACTCGTCGTCAACATCAGTTGGCGCAAAAAGTGGGTGGGCGTCCAATTCGTTCTGGGTCTTTTGTGTCGTTGCTCATGGACGCTGCTGTGATGCGTCGTGTGGGGTTGCCTTGGGCTGATTTTTTCATCTGGAATGATGATTTTGAGTATTCTACGCGTTTGGCTCATCATCGGCATGCTATTGCTGTGGCTGATTCTGTGGTGGTTCACCATACTAAGACTTTCGGCACAACAGATGCTGACCCCGGGAAACGTTTTTATAATGATGTGCGTAATAAGATATGGGTGTTTACACGTTGTCGTACGCTCACTCCTTTAGAAAAAGTGCTGTACAGCGGTTCTACGGTAAGACTATGGTGTAGTACTTTATTGCGTACTTCAAAGAAAAAAAAGTACGCCGGCTATTTCTATCATGGTATTAAAAGTTCTTTGAAGCCTTTTCGTTCTAATCAGGACGTGCTTGCTGGGGCGTATGATTTTTCAGATGTTCGTCAGCAGTGTGTGTCGTGTTCTTCGCCTGAGCAGAAGTTTTCGGTGTTGATGAGCACTTATTCTCGTGATGATGCACGTTTCCTTGACTGTGCTATTGCCTCAAATACGATTGAGCAGAATCGAGCTCCTGATGAGTTTGTTTTGGTCAAAGATGGTGTTCTAACACCTGAGCTAGATGAGGTAATTGAGCGTTGGTGTGCTCGTTCTCGAAAAGGTGAGGTGTGTCCGATTAAGGTGGTTTCCTTACCTCGTAATGCGGGTCTTGCAAATGCTTTGAATGAGGGGCTTAAAGAGTGTTCCTATGATGTAGTGGCTCGTGCTGATGCTGACGATATTTCTTTACCGCATCGTTTTGAACGTCAGCTTCCTGAGTTGGTTGGCAAGAATGTTGCGGTGCTTGGTTCGTCGATGTTTGAAGTATCTTTGGATGCTTCTTATATTGAGTCTGAACGGCATGCTGTTCTTGGTTCTGAGCAGATTCGTTCTGCTTTTGCTCATCGAAATCCGATGTTTCATCCTACGGTGATTTTTCGTAAGTCTGCAGTGGAGGCTGTTGGGGGTTATGAGGAAGTCCCCGGAGCTGAGGATTATTGGTTATGGAGCCGTATGAATGCTGCTGGCTTTGTGTTCCAGAATATTGCTGATTCTTTGGTGAAATATCGTACTGGTGCTGGTGTATATACCCGTCGTGGTGGTGTGGGTGCTTTTACTAAGGATGTGAAAGTGCAACAGACTCTTTATAACGGCGGTATGATTAACAAGACTGATTTTGTGACGAATTTAGGTGTTCGTCTAGTGTATCGTTTTGTTCCTGTTGGATTACGTAAAAAGGCTTTTCGGTCGTTGATTGGTAGCGGGCAGGCTGATAATAACCTGCGGAAGGAAAAATGTTCATGACGGATATGTCCAGTGATATGGTGCATGATTCTTCTGCATGCCTTGAGCACGCCCATAAACAGCGGTGGATTTATTACCGTATGGCCTTGGACGCTGGTGCTTGGATTGCTGCTTTATTCATTGGGTTCTTCTTGAGGTATGGAAGTTTTGAGCTGATTAACCCATTCGGTTTTTCTGTCGTTGCTGTGATAGCTCTAAGTATTCAGCTTGGATTTGGGTATGCCGTTGGTTTGTACAGTAATCGTTTACCGTATGGTTCTTTTGCAGAGACGAAGCTTCTGGGGTATACCGTTTTATCTGCTGTGGTAGTTATTCAGGCTGTTCTTATTCAGTTTTCGTGGCATATTGGTGTGCCTCGCTCAGCAATATTAATTGTTGCGCCTTTTGCTCTGATTATTATGTCAGTGTTCCGTTATTTTAAGAGGATGCTTCAGGAATATCAGAATCGTTCGCCTGTTGATAAGGCAGTTCCTGTGATTGTGTATGGTGCAGGTTTTCTTGGGCAACAATTAGTGACGAACCTGTTATCGGACCCGAGCTCTCTCTACCATCCTGTTGCACTTGTTGATGATGATCCTTCGTTACGTAATCATCGTATTCAGGGTATTCCTATTCGAGGAACCCGTGAAGATCTTCGTCATTTGGTGACGAGGCTTGGCGCATCTGCCGTTATTTGTGCAAAGAAAGAATTGCCGCTGGGGTATCAGACGGTTGCGGAGGAGATGCGAAGTTTGGGTGTGGATTTTTTGCATTATGCTGGAGTGACGGCTGGAATGAATGGGAATCTCCATTATGAATACCCTTTAATGAGAAATCCTGAGCTTGAAATAGATCGTAGAATTATTGAGTCTGTACGCGGAAAAGTTGATTATAACGTTGATCGCCAGGACATTTTTCAATATTTACAGGGTAAGCGTGTTCTTGTAACTGGTGCTGGCGGGTCTATTGGATCTGAGCTGTGCCGTCAGATTATGGAGTATGAGCCAGAAAAATTAATCATGCTCGATCGTGATGAGACGTTGCTTTTAGAGGCCCTTTATGGAATTAAATATTCTGGTTCTCTAGCTGATGACGGTATCGTGATTGCTGATATTCGTGACGTTGAGGCTGTGAACAAGGCTTTTGAAGAACATCGTCCACATGTGGTTTTTCATGTTGCTGCGTTGAAGCATGTGGCTGCTCTTGAGTCGAATCCGAAAGAGGGCTGGAAGACTAACGTTCAAGGAACACTTAACATTCTTGAAGCTGCATCTAAAGTAGAGGTTGATGTTTTTGTGAATATCTCTACTGATAAAGCTGCTGACCCGAAGAGTGCTTTGGGACAGTCTAAGCGTACAGCTGAAAGACTGTGTAGCTGGTACGGGAAAACTACCGGAAAAAAATATGTTTCCGTTCGTTTTGGAAATGTTTTTGGTTCCAGAGGTTCTGTTAAACCGCTATTTATGAAACAGATTTGTAATAGTAAGCCTTTAACGGTGACAGACCCTAAAGCCACCCGATTTTTCATGTTGGTTGATGACGCATGTGCGTTGGTCCTTCTTGCTGGTGCCTTGGGCAATAGTGGCGAAGTTCTCGTTCTGGATATGGGACAGCCTGTTCCCATCGAGAAAATTGCTCGGCAAATACTTGATGTGTATAAGCGCCCTGATCTTGATATTCAATACACCGGGTTGCGGGACGGCGAAAAGTTAGAGGAAGTTCTTTTTAGTAAAGAAGAGAAAAACGTTTCGAACGAGAAGAACAAACATATTTCTCATGCTCATGTTCCGCCGTTTGCACCAGCAGATTTAGACTATGCGCAATGGTGTCAAAACTATATTGATCACCGTGGGTATGGGCGAAAATAGGATGACCTGTTATCCTCTCGTGCCTTTTCAGAATGGGGTGTTGTCGTGGAAAACATTATGATGTGGGTTCCTGCCTTCGTCGCTTTTATGGTGAGTCTTTTCTTGCCACGGGCAATTATTCCTTTGCTGAAAAAATGGAACATGGTGGATATTCCAACTGAACGTTCTTCGCATCACCGTCAGACATTGAGGGGGATGGGTATTGCCGCTGCTGCTGGCACCTGTATCGCTTATACTCTCGCGATTGTTTTCGGCATGATTTCTATCGACCGTTCTGTTGCACTTTCTGTTTTGGCGGGAATGCTTGGTTCAGTAATTCTTGGTTGGCTCGAAGATTATCGAGGCGTTCCTATTCTTTGGCGTTTTGGTATTCAACTTGCTATCGGCGTGGTAGTGACATCTTTGCTGACCTATTCTTTGCATACATCGTGGGTGTGGGTTCCTCTAGCGGTTTTGGCCATTGCCGCTTATATCAACGTTGCAAACTTTATGGACGGCCTGAACGGTATTTCTGGGTTGCACGGTTTTATTGTTGGCGGATTTTATGCTTATGCCGGTTGGGTGAATGATCTCAATTGGTTGTTTATTGGTGGGTCTGCTTTATCACTGGCGTATTTAGCATTTTTACCGTGGAATCTTAGAAGTGTAAATAATGTTTTCTTGGGGGATTCTGGTTCTTACTTTTTAGGTGGTTCTATTGCGTCAATGGCTGTTGGCGCTTTTCTCTCTGGAGTGTATTTAGAGTATTTGTTATCTCCTGTTTTGGTGTATTTGGTAGATACGGGTGTGACTCTTTGGTTGCGTATCTATCGTAGAGAGAAGTGGTATTGCCCTCACCGTCAGCATGCTTATCAGCGTTTAACGGATGTTGGGTTGTCTCATGTTCAGAGTGCTTTAGTCGTTTCGTTGTTGACTATTTTTATTTCAGTGCTTGCTATTGTGACGTTGCCGTATGAAACTCAGGAAGCTATCTGGGCTGGTTTGTTGACTTTTGTGTTGCTTGGTGTGTATTTGTTTTCTCCGCAGTTGATTAGGAAGTTTAAAAAAGAATCTCGTGAGGAGATTCAAGAGCAGGGTTCTGTTCATGAACAAAAGTAGCTCTGTCTGGAAAAACATTTTCTTTTCGGTGAGTAAAATTGTTATTCCAGTAACGATCACAGGTATTATGGTGGGAGCACTTATTCAAGGGCGCTGGGGTTTTCTAGCTTTTTTGGTAGGTAGTCTCATCGTTCATATATGGTTTAGCGTAGATGTTCTTGTGGCTCATCGTGCTGAACGTGTTTCGATGGCAAACGTGGCACGCCAAATGGTGGTGTGTTACGTCATTAAAGTAATGATTGGTGCAATGTTGCTACTGGTTGTTCCTTTGCCGCAAACGATGACGAATGGTTGGATGTTATCTGGCGCTTTGATGGTTACGTTGGTGTGGTTAGTGATGACAATGAAGAGCATTATGGCAATGCGCATTTTGTATTTTGCTGATCATGATTGAGGTAAATGTCGGAATAAGTGTGAAGGAAATGAAGAGTGAGTAAGGCACAGAATCCTTGGTGGCGTGGCGATAAAAAGCTTCGTACTACGGGAGAGCTTGTTGCAGGTGGCGGAATTGCTGGGGCAATCATGACTTTGCTCTATGTCATATTGGGTATTGCTATCTGGAGTTTGGTAGGCTTTGTGCTGGATCACTTTTTAGGAACTCGATGGTTAGTTTTTGCTGGTGCCTTGGTAGGTGCTTCCGGAGGGTTCTACCTCGTTTGGTATCACATGACGAACCGTGGCTAGCTACCTCATTGAGTCACACATTATTTTTCAATAACATAATTTATATGTACACGGTCATTTTGACTAAATACTTTGATGCAAGAAAGGACTTGCCTTGATCGTAAACGGGCTTGTTACCGCCGCGGGATATGTTCCTCCCACGGTTGAAGATACTCATCTTCCCGATATTTTCACGATTGGTTCGTTTGGTTTCGGCAAGCAGATGCTGCTGGTGATACTTTCCGTTGTCATCGTTGCAGCATTTTTTATGCATGCAGGTCGCAAGCGTGCGATGGTTCCTGGACGTGAACAATTCATTGCAGAGAGTGGTTATCTTTTTATTCGGAACTCTCTAGCAAAAGAACTCATCGGTGCTCAGGCATATAAGCCCTTTGTTCCTTTGCTTTTTACTGCTTTTTTCTTCATCTTAGTTAATAACCTGTTTGGTTCTATTCCTGGTATTCAGCTACCTCCGATGTCTCACGCCGGTGCAGCCTATGTGATGGCAGGCTTCGCATGGTTTACATGGGTTGGTGTAGGTATTAAGCGCAAGGGCTTTGGGGCTTTCTTTAAAGATCTCACCATGCCTTCTGGTGTTCCTCCCATTCTTTATATCATTCTTGTGCCGATTGAGTTCCTCTCAAATCTTCTGATTCGTCCTGTTACACACGCGCTTCGTCTTTTTGCGACGATGTTCGGTGGGCATATGGCAATTTTGGTTGCTGCTTCTTTGACTCAGTACCTCATTGTTGAGGTGGGGGGATTTGGTTCTCTTGCAGCTATCGGTTCTGGTGCTCTTGGTTTGTTCTTCTACTTCCTTGAATTGATGATTCAGTGCATTCAGGCGTACATCTTCACGTTGCTTCTAGCTGTCTATCTTCAGGGTTCAGTTTCAGAAGGACACTAAAAAAGTTTTCTCAAGTTCATCAAGAGCTTGAAGGATATAGCATCCCGTAACATGCGGGTAATCACCACATAATCAAAACTCTGCTCGTTGAAACAAGAACACAAACGAGCACTGTTGAAAGGAAACAACATGGCAATCGCAGGCTCCCTGAGTGTTATCGGCTACGGTCTTGCATCTATCGGTGGCGGTATTGGCGTTGGTCTAATCTTCGCTGCTTACATGACTAGCGTTGCTCGTCAGCCTGAGTCACAGCGCACTCTTCAGCCAATGCTCTTCATGGGCTTCGCTTTGGTTGAAGCACTTGCAGTTTTGGGTCTCATTCTCGCGTTCATTATGTAATAAAGGCTCACGCCTTATTCTCTAATCTATAGAACAGGAATTTTCCCTATGTCATATTTGATGGCTGCTGGAGAGGAGCACAGCGTTAGCCCTCTCTTCCCGAGCGTTTGGGAAATGGTCATTGTCTTCATCGGGTTCCTGATCCTCCTCCTCATCGTTACCAAATACGTTATCCCGATGTTCGAAGAGATCTATCAGGAACGTAAAGAGGCTATTGAGGGCGGTCTTGCTAAAGCTGAAAAAGCTCAGGCAGAAGCGGCCGCAGCACGCGAAGAGTACAACCAACAGCTTGAAAGCGCTCGTTTGGAAGCACAGAAGATTCGCGAAGAAGCTCGTACTGAGGGTGAAGCAATTCTTGCTGAGTTCAAAGAACGTGCAACTGTTGAGGCTCAGCGCATTACCGATAATGCACAGAAGACTATCGAAGCCGAACGTGTAGCTGCTCTAGTTTCTCTTCGCTCTGAGGTAGGAACTTTGGCAACATCTTTGGCTGGCAAAATTGTTGGCGAATCCCTTAACGATGATGAGCGATCAGCTCGTGTAGTAGATCGTTTTCTTGCTGACCTTGAAACCGAGCAGCAGAACGCAGGTGTAGCTCGGTAATGGCAGGAGTATCTACTGAATCACTGAAGAAGGTGGAAGCGGTTCTTACTGCACAGCGTGCAGTAAGTCCTGACTATCTTGCTAAAGAGCTGTTTGCTGTTGTTGACGTCTTAGACGCTGATGGCGGTCTGCGACGCGCTCTGACCGACCCTTCTCGTAGTGAACAAGCACGCGAAGGAATTGTTCAGAAAGTATTTCGCGGTAAGGTCTCAGAGTCAGCACTGAACGTTTTTGTAGCGGCTGCAACTGCACGTTGGTCTGCTGAACGTGATTTAGCTGATGCTCTCGAGCATGTGGCTGTTGATGCAACAGCTCAAGCTGCAGAGGTACGCGCAGGCGCCAACACTTTGGAGACGGTTCTTGATGAACTACTCACTTTCATCAACACTTTGAATTCTTCTGCACAAGCACAGATCGCTCTTACCGACGACCGTGCACTACCAGAAGCAAAGAAAAAACTTGCCCTCACTCTTGCTGGTTCTCCAGCAACAGCTGAAGGCCAGTTGTTGATTGAACGTGTGAGCGTCGCACCTCGCGGAATGACACCTGCACGTTTGGCAGAAAAATTCGTTGAAATTATCGTCAAACGTCAAAAACGCTCGGTTGCACGTGTTGTATCAGCCCGACCTCTAACCGACGCACACATCGAAAAGTTGCGCCGTGGGCTTTCACAAGCCTATGGACAAGAACTGAAGCTAGACATCACCGTTGATCCTCAGGTAATAGGTGGACTCAAGGTTCAAGTTGGAGACGAGATTCTTGACGGCACCGTCCAGTCACGTCTGAACGAGCTCAACCGCTCTATCGTTGCCTAAGACTACGGATTGCATACGCAATAGTGATTTAGCAGATACAGATGGAAGGTGCGTTTCTTCTCACCATGGTGGTTAGAAGAACGTGCCAACCGTAAAGCAAGTTTCGGTTTTCACCCACAACCTGTGGGGGAGAACCACACATTAGGAGAGCAGGGACAAAAGATGGCCGATTTGACCATCAACGCCGACGACGTCCGTAACGCGCTAAACGAGTTTGCAGCGTCTTACGAACCCGGCAAAGTAGAACGAGTAGAGGTGGGTCGAGTATCGTCAGCATCTGACGGTATCGCCCGCATTGAGGGTCTTCCCTCCGTCATGGCTAATGAGTTGCTTCGTTTTGAAGACGGCACTCTTGGCTTGGCGCAGAACCTAGACACCCGCGATATTGGTGCTATTATCCTTGGCGATTTCACCGGTATCGAAGAAGGACAAGAAGTACACCGCACCGGTGAAGTTCTTTCCGTACCCGTAGGCGACGCATACCTTGGTCGTGTTGTTGATCCTCTGGGTAACCCCATCGACGACATGGGACCTATCGAAGCTGAAGGTCGCCGTGCGCTAGAACTACAGGCACCTGGTGTTACCCAGCGTAAGTCTGTGCACGAACCATTGCAGACCGGTCTTAAGGCTATTGACGCAATGATTCCTATCGGTCGCGGACAGCGTCAGCTCATCATTGGTGACCGCCAGACCGGTAAGACCGCTATCGCCGTCGACACCATTTTGAACCAGAAAGCTAACTGGGAATCTGGCGATCCTCAAAAGCAGGTTCGTTGTATCTATGTAGCTGTCGGTCAGAAAGCATCGACTATCGCTGCAGTACGTAGCACCCTTGAAGCACGCGGCGCTTTGGAATATACCACGATCGTTGCTTCTCCTGCATCTGATGCAGCAGGCTTCAAGTACCTAGCACCTTACACCGGTTCTGCTATTGGTCAGCACTGGATGTACGGTGGCAAGCACGTTTTGATTATCTTTGACGACTTGTCAAAGCAGGCAGAAGCATACCGTTCTGTTTCCTTGCTTCTACGCCGCCCACCAGGACGTGAAGCATACCCCGGCGACGTCTTCTACTTGCACTCTCGTTTGCTCGAGCGTTGCGCAAAGCTCTCTGACGAGCTAGGCGCTGGTTCGATGACTGGTTTCCCCATCATCGAAACCAAAGCAAATGACGTCTCCGCGTTCATTCCTACGAACGTTATTTCCATTACCGACGGACAGATCTTCTTGCAGTCTGACCTCTTCAACGCAAACCAGCGTCCTGCAGTTGACGTAGGTATCTCGGTTTCTCGTGTGGGTGGTGCCGCACAGACCAAGGCCATGAAGAAAGTCTCCGGTACTCTCAAACTCGACCTTGCACAGTTCCGCGCAATGGAAGCTTTCGCAATGTTCGCTTCTGACTTGGACGATGCGTCCAAACAGCAGCTCACTCGCGGTGCTCGTTTGACGGAGCTTTTGCGTCAGCCTCAGTACACCCCGTACGCGGTTGAAGAGCAGGTTGTTTCTATCTGGGCAGGTACGAACGGATACCTTGATGACGTTGAGGTCTCTGACGTACTCCGTTTTGAGAAAGAGTTCATCGACTACCTCCGTCGTTCCACTGGCGTCTTGACCGCTATTAGCGAGTCCGGAAAGCTTGAAGACGGCACTGTAGCTGCATTGAAGAATGCGGTTGCTGAGGTCAAGCGTAACTTTTCCTCTGAAGGTACTAGCCACCTCGTAGACGCTGGTCATGAGGAGCATAAGCCAGTATCTGATGCGGACGTATCTCAGGAAACCATCGGTTAGCGATAATCCTGATGTGGTTGTGCTGTTCTGAGCCTAACAGCGTAGAACAGCACAACTGTTAGGACTGAAAGGAAGCTCTATGGGAGCCCAAATTAGGGTTTACCGCCAGAAGATTAATTCGACGTCGTCGATGAAAAAAATCTTCAAGGCGATGGAGATGATCGCGACCTCTCGTATCAATAAGGCACGTAAGAGCGCAGATGCTGCAAGCCCTTATGCTGCTGCTTTGACAAAGGCTGTTACTGCTATTGCTACTCAGCACCCCATTCAACACCCGTTGTTGACTGATACGTCTGTTAAGCATCGTCGTTCAGCTATTTTGGTGATGACGAGTGACCGTGGCTTAGCTGGATCATACTCTTCATCCGTTTTGAAAAAAGCGGAGGGTCTGATTGAGAAGTTGCGTAGCGAAGGTCGCGAGGTTCAGCTTTACCTTGTTGGCCGTAAAGCAAAATCATATTTTGAATTCCGTGAACGCCCGTATGAGCGTGCATGGGAGGGTAACACTGATAACCCTAACGTCGAAATGGCTGTTGAAATGCGTGAAGCTTTGCTTGATGCATATTCACGTCCTTTTGAAGAGGGCGGCGTCGATGAATTGCATATCGTGTACACCGAATTTTTGTCGATGGTAACTCAGGAAACAAAGATTCTTCGTCTACTACCGATTGCTGTTAAAGAAGCACGTCGTATGGGTGAAGAAATTGTTCCAGGTGTTCGCCTTGATGAAGAGCAATTTGAACAGGATGCTATGTTCGAGTTTGAACCTAGCCCTCAGGAAGTGCTGGACGCGTTGATGCCTCGTTATGTGGCGTCTCGTCTGTACGCCTGCTTATTGCAAGCTGCTGCTAGTGAACTTGCTTCTCGCCAGCGTGCGATGAAGTCTGCTGGTGATAACGCAGATGAACTTGTCAAGAAGTACACTCGTTTGATGAACAACGCTCGTCAGGCTGAGATTACTAACGAGATTTCTGAGATTGTCGGTGGCGCTGACGCCCTCGCCGCATCTTAGCAGAAGACCAACCAATAACTTTCTCTTATTAGGTAAGTGAGAACTATGACCTCCACTGTAAATGAATCGGCAGCTACGCCGACTCAGGGCGCTACTGGCCGCATCGTGCGCGTCATCGGCCCTGTTGTCGACGTTGAGTTTCCTGCCGGTCAGGTACCGGATATTTACAATGCGCTCACCGCTGATTTAACTCTCGGTGGCACTACTACTACGATTACTTTCGAGACCGCTCAGCACTTGGGCGACTCTATTATCCGCGCAATTTCTTTGAAGCAGACCGACGGTTTGGTGCGTGGACAGGCTGTTGTTGACACTGGAGCACCTATTTCTGTTCCTGTGGGTGACGGTGTGAAAGGACACATCTTCAACGTTCTCGGTGACGCTCTTGACGTCGATAACTCCGAGATTAAGGCTGACACTTACTGGCCTATTCACCGTACTGCTCCTGGCTTCGCAGAACTTGAAGGTTCTACCGAAATGCTTGAGACCGGTATTAAGTCCATTGACTTGCTGACCCCTTATATTAAGGGCGGTAAGATTGGTCTGTTCGGTGGTGCGGGCGTTGGTAAGACCGTTTTGATTCAGGAAATGATTACCCGTGTGGCTCGTAACTTCGGTGGTACTTCTGTATTCACCGGTGTGGGTGAGCGTACTCGTGAGGGTAACGACCTCTGGGTTGAGATGGAAGAAGCCGGCGTTCTTAAAGACACCGCGCTTGTGTTCGGTCAGATGGATGAGCCTCCGGGAACTCGTCTTCGTGTGGCTTTGACTGGTTTGACCATGGCGGAATACTTCCGCGATGTGAAGAATCAGGACGTTCTGCTCTTCATCGACAACATCTTCCGTTTCACTCAGGCAGGTTCTGAGGTATCCACCCTTCTCGGTCGTATGCCTTCTGCTGTGGGTTACCAGCCTAACCTTGCTGATGAGATGGGCTTGTTGCAGGAGCGTATTACCTCAACTCGTGGTCACTCTATTACCTCTATGCAGGCTATTTATGTTCCTGCGGATGACTACACTGACCCTGCTCCAGCGACAACCTTCGCTCACTTGGATGCAACAACTGAGCTTTCTCGTGAGATTGCTTCTCGTGGTCTGTACCCTGCTATTGACCCGCTTTCTTCAACCTCACGTATTTTGGATCCGCAGTACATCGGTAACGAACACTACGATACTGCTATCCGTGTGAAGGCTATTCTTCAGGAGAACAAGGAACTTCAGGACATCATCGCGATTCTTGGTGTGGACGAACTTTCTGAAGAGCAGAAGGTTGTTGTTTCTCGTGCACGCCGTATTGAGCAGTTCCTCTCTCAGAACACTTACACTGCGAAGCAGTTTACTGGTGTTGAGGGTTCAACTGTTCCTTTGAAGGACACCATTGAGTCCTTCCAGATGATTTGCAACGGCGATGTAGACCACATCCCTGAGCAGGCGTTCTACAACATTGGTGGTATGGACGATGTCTTCCGCCGCTACGAGGAAATCAAGGCACAGACTGGAGCCAAGTAATGACGGCACTAAAAGTCGAGGTTGTATCTCGTGAACACCGTGTGTGGGAGGGCGAGGCGAAATATGTTCGTGCTCGCACTGTCACCGGTGATTTGGGTATCCTTCCGGGGCATATCCCGACGTGTGTTCTTCTTGCTGAAGATGGTGAGCTGTACATTGAGCCGGTTTCTGGTGAGCCGATGACGACCACTCTTCAAGAGGGGTTTTTGACGGTTTCTAATGACCGCGTCACTATTGCTGCTAAGCACGCGAAGGTCTAAATAAACCTCATATGAGAAGAGGTGTTTGTTTCTTCTCCTTCTGTTCAGAAGGGTGAAGAAGCAAACACCTCTTGTTTTTAATGGTGGTGCTCTAACACTGTGAGTCTAAGAGCATGATGAATTTTTATATGGTGTTATATTTTGGGGTTTAGAAGAGTCGGTTTTCTGATTGGTCTACTCCGCGCATGGCGTCGTAGTCGAGGCTGATACAGCGGATACCGCGGTCTTCTGCGAGGGTTCTCGCTTGCGGTTTGATGCGTTGAGCTGCGAATACACCTTTGACGGGGGCA
Organism: Rothia sp. P7208; assembly: GCF_048512915.1. Lineage (NCBI taxonomy): Bacteria > Bacillati > Actinomycetota > Actinomycetes > Micrococcales > Micrococcaceae > Rothia > Rothia sp. P7208. The sequence goes on along the minus strand of NZ_JBLXXW010000002.1, from coordinate 200,664 downwards.
AGTAGCGGGTCACGATTGAGTAGTTCGAGGTATCGGGTGAGCTGTTCAACACCGTCGATGTCGCCTACACGTTTGAGTTCTACGGCAATGGATGCGCCGTTGGCGTCTCGTGCCATGATGTCAACAGGGCCGATAGCGGTGGGGTATTCTCTGCGGACGAGAGTATATCCGGCACCGAGGGTTTCGATTTGTTCGGCAAGGAGGCGTTGTAGATCGGATTCGACGCCGTCTTTGACGAGTCCGGGGTCGATGCCGAGGTCGTGGGAGAGTTCTCCGATGACCTCGTAGATTTTGATGAGAAGACGGTCGTCGCTTTTGGCTGCTTGTACCGTCCATAATTGTTGTATTTCGGGGTCTGCCAGTTCGGTGAATTGGCTGCTTTGGGTGAGTTTTTCTCCCTCTAGGACGTGCATATTGACCGGTGGGTTCATCCAGTTCAGGGGCTTATAGGAGCCTCCGTCGGAGTGGATGAGTACCGAGCCGTCATTTTTGAGCATGAGTAGGCGTGTGGCACGGGGGAGGTGGGCACGTAATCTGCCCTCATAATCTACGGAACATTCTGCTATAACAAGTCGCACGCACATAACTCTAACAGTTTGTGTGGGCGCTGGGTGTCGATTCTGTGGGCGTGTATTTGAGTGTGAGCCGGATATGTACGATAGTAGTATTTATGTCCCGCAATTCTTCTCGTCGCCGTAATGGCAATTCTGGCCGTGCTCCTAGTAAGTGGCAGCGTGCCGCTGTTTCTTCTGGCCGTGATATTTCGAGGATTCTTGATCCGTCTCCGACGGTTGAGGTCGCTTCAGATGGTCACTGGTATGTGCAGTATATGCCTGCGGTAAATGCTCGCAAGAATTATATTTGTCCTGAATGTGGGCGAACTATTAGCCCCGGTGTTGCACATTTGGTGGTGTGGCAAGAAAATCATCTTTTTGGTAAGGCTCAGGCTATTGCTGAGCGTCGGCATTGGCATCAGCGGTGTTGGCAGACTCGTCGCCGTTGATATTTTAGGTGTAATCCTGCAATAGAACGGGGTGTGGGGTATGAAGAATCGTTCTTCATACCCCACACCCCGTTGTATTGGTGTTATACGGTTTTAGTTTTTGTCTTGTCTCGGTACGAGTATTTCTTGAACGAGGATGAGACAAGACGCCGCAACAGGGATGCCGATGAGTGCACCGAGTACGCTCCAGAGGCTTCCGCCTGCAGCCACTGCAATGATGGCGATACCGCCGGGGACTGCAACAGCTTTAGACATGATGCGCGGTGAGATGAAGTACGCTTCAACTTGTAGGTAGATGAAGTAGCAGATAGCGAATGCTAGAGAGACTTGCCATCCAGCGGTGAGCGAGAATACGGAGACGATAATTCCTGCGGAGACTCCACCAATAAGGGGGATAAAGGCAAGGATGACGACGATGAGTGAGAAAAGCTCGGGGAAAGGAACCCCTACGATGAGCATGACGGTTAGCGCAAAAGTGCCGTTGAGTAAGGCTACGGCTGCTTGCCCGAGAACATAGTTACCAACGGATTCGGTGATTTTGTCGGTGAGTTTGCTGACGGTTTCACGTTTTGAGGCGGGAGTGAGTCGAACAAACCATGCTTTCATCAGGGGTAGTGATGAGAGGAAGTAGAGGCTCAAGAAGAGCACAATAATTGTTCCGGTAAGAATGTTGGCAACGGTTGAGCCAGCGTTGACGAGGGTGTTGAAGAAGGAACTGACAACGTTGGAGTCTGAGGTGAGTCCTTGGAATGTTTTTGATACTTCGTTTGTGACCCAGTTACGTATACCAAATTTTTCGTCGATGGAGGTGAAAAATGGTGAGTTGAGGAAGTCTGCGAAGTCGTTGGGGAAAGAATTGACGAATTGGATGGTCTGTCGCGCAATTTTTGGGACGACCCATGAGATGAGTCCGACAACGATGAGGGCGAAGGTGACGACGACGGCGGGTACGGCGGCTGCACGTGGAAGGCCGAGACTTTCTAGCTTGCGTACGGCGGGGTCGAGTCCGAGGGCGATAAAGAGCGCCCCAACAATCCAGCCGGCGAGTGGACCGATATTGGTGAGGAAGTAGAGTGCTAGTAGTGCTGCACCGACACCGACGGTTAGGAGGAAGCCGACACGAACAGGGTTAGCGATAGCGATAGCGGGCGCTTCGAAGGTGTTGGGTGAAGAGTCGGTTTCTTCTGCCGTGTTTTCGATGGTGTCGATGCTAGTTTCTTCTGTTAACGTTTCGGGTTCTTCTGGTGGTTCAAAGCGTGGGCGAGGTTGTGGGCTGGGTAAGCCTACGCATTTATTTTTGCATTGGTTGAGTTTTTCTTTGAGATGTTTGAAAGTTTTCTCGACTGCAGATTCTTTGGTCATAATTTTTTTATTTTCATCTTGATATACGGTGTATCTGAGACAACTTTATACCTTATTCCTGAGAGTAGGATTCAGCCGACGGCTAGAAACACTGCTTTATGACGAGAAAAAACGGTAGATTTTAGATAACGCAACATTCTTTTATTTGTAGGAGGTAAGCTGTGGCTTCTTCTCATGAACCTTTTATTCCGTCCTCGGTACGTCGTGCACCTGACTTATCTCAGTTGGCTCAGCAACCGGCTTCTGCTGAGTCTTCTGCACCTGCTGGTGATACTGCGGTGAGTTACCGGTATGAGGTTACCAGTGGCGAGGATTTTCAGAAGTATGTTCAGATGTCTTCGCAAGGTGCTGTTATTTTTGTGCTGTGGTCTGCACAGTCTGCCGCTTCGGAGCAGACGTTGCGTGCCGTTGAGGAGGTTGTAAATTCTGCTGGCGGTAATTTGTTGTTGGCGTCGGTGGATGTGGGTGCTCACCCTGAGATTGCTCAGGCGTTTCAGGTGCAGAGCGTTCCGGCAGGTGTAGCAGTTCTTGCGGGGCGTCCGGCACCTTTGTTTAACGCTCCGATTGATACCGCGCAGGCGACAGAGCTGTTACAACAGGTTCTTCAGATTGCTGCAGAGCACCAGTTACCGGGTGGTTTCGCTCCTTCGGCGGGTGAGGTTGCCGAGAAGCCTTTACCTCCGTTACATCAAGAGGCGTTAGATGCTATTGATCGTGGTGATTATGCTTCTGCTCAGCAAGCGTATCAGCGTGCTTTAGCCGAGAACCCAGGGGATAAGGACGCTAAGCTGGGGTTGTCTCAGGTGAATCTGCTATCGCGGGTGTCTGCTTATGATACGGTGCAGGTGCGTGCTCAGGCGGCGCAAGAGCCGTTGAATGTTGATGCGGCGTTGGCTGTTGCTGACCTTGATATTTCGGGTGGGCATGTTGAGGATGCGTTTAACCGTCTTATTAACGTGTTTAAACAGGTGGATGCCTCTGCTCAGAACACGGTGCGTGAGCGTCTGGTAGAGCTTTTTGATGTGGTTGGTTCTGCTGATCCTCGTGTGGTTAAAGCGCGCACTGCTTTAATGACCGCCCTCTTCTAAAAGAGAGCGCCACACACCGCCTAACCGCTTGCACTGGTATGGTGTTGGGCACATAGTATAAGCGACGAATATTTGCTGTGGTTGACAAGAACACCTAGACTGTGAACCACAGCATTTATTATTTTAACTGTTAGATGATGTGCCGAAATAGTATGCGCTCGCAACGAGAGGAACGCTTCATGACAGATCAGATTCCGTGGAATACACCTTCTCAACCAGACACCGAAGAACGCGACCTTGCCCAAGTGAGTGAACAGATTCCAACACCAGAGCATTCTGCTCCGTCACAGTCCATGGCGTTGAGCTTACGCCATCTGGTCAAAGAATACCGAGACAAGGTGGCTGTAGACGGTATTAATCTGGACGTTCCTCGTGGCTCTTTCTTTGGGCTGGTGGGACGTAACGGTGCTGGTAAAACGACCACTCTGAACATGGCAACAGGGTTGTTGCGTCCTACCGCTGGAACAGCGCATATTGGCACAATAAACATTTGGGAAGACCCTATTGCCGCTAAAAAGCAGGTGGGTGTTCTTCCTGATGGTGTGCGTCTTTTTGATAAGCTCACCGGCGAACAACTTTTATATTATGCGGGCATGCTACATGGGTTAGACCGTCAGACGGTTAAAGAACGTAGTGCCGACCTGTTGAACGTCCTTGAAATGGGTGATGCTGGTGGGCGTCGCGTATGCGATTATTCTGCTGGTATGACAAAGAAAATTGGGTTAGGGTGCGCGCTGATTCACGCCCCTTCACTTCTGATTCTTGATGAGCCGTTTGAGGCGGTAGACCCTGTTTCTGCGTCGAACATTCAGGATATTTTGCGCGGGTATATCCAATCGGGTGGAACGATTGTGCTCTCGTCACATGTGATGGATTTGGTGGGTCGCCTATGCGACCATGTGGCAGTGATGAACGAGGGACGTATCGTTGCCTCTGGCACGTTAGATGATGTGTGTGCTGGCAAGACTTTAGAAGAGCGGTTCATTGAACTAGTTGGTGGACGTGTTGTTTCGGAGGGAATCTCATGGTTAAAGTCCTCCTCAAACTAAAATGGGCAGATTTTCTTGCCTCTTTTAAACGTAATACGTGGGCTATCGTTGGCACCGTTATTGCCTTGCTCTATGGGTCTGGTCTTCTTGCCTTATGGGCTTTTGCGTCACTGACAGCCGGCACAGAATCACCCCAACAGCAGATATGGGCGCTGTGCTTTGGTGTGGTGTTTAGCCTTATCTGGCTGGTGGTGCCCTTGTTCTTTGCATGGGTTGATAATGCGCTTGACCTCGATAAGCTTGCCCCGTACCCGTTGTCGGCACGAGATATTCAATGGGCGCAACTGTGGGGCAACCTCATAGGTGTTCCCGGCTTTTTAACGGCTCTTGCCACGCTCGTAACTGCTGGTGCTTTCATTCATCAGCCGTTAGTGTTGGTCAGCTATATTTTGTGTGCTCCGGTGGGGCTACTGTTGATGATGATGATTTCTCGCCTGATTAATATGGTGGGTCAGCGTATTTACCAGAATCGTATGCTGCGTAACGTGATGTCGGTAGTCACGGTTATTCTGATGATTTGTTTAGTCCCGTTTCTTATGCTGATTGCTGGTGCTGTGGCGTCTATCTGGGATTATCTTCCGACCATTTTTAACATTTTGGCGTGGAGCCCGCTGGGCGTTATATGGGCTGTTCCTGGTGATGTTCTTGACGGCGCATGGGGGATAGCTGCCGGTCGTTGTGCTCTGACTGCTGTGTATGTTGTGGCTGGTTGGACGCTGTGGAATAAGTTACTCACCCATGAGATGGAATATTTGGGTGCTTCAACAGCGCAAACCGGTACGCGCACTAAAGAAGCAGGTAATATCGGTATTTTTGCGCATTTTCCAGCTCATGCACGTTGGGCTGTTGCTGCTCGCACCATACATTCTTTCTTCACCGATTCTCGCATGAGTGCATTTTTGGTGATTCCGCCTGCATTCTATGTGTTGATGACTTTTGGTGAAGCGTTCTCAGCTTCTGCCGGCAGGGATAGTGGCGCTTTTTCTGATATTGGGCCATTGTTTATTACGTTGATGATAGGCTCTACGTTCTATTATTTGGTGGCGTATGATGATTCTGCATTGGCCACGCATCTTATTTCTCCACTGAGCGGAAAAGATGACCGCTGGGGCCGTTTCTATGGTTTGAGCGTTCTCTTCTTACCGATTCTGCTCTTCTGTTTAACATTTTTCTTATGGTATCGTGGCGCTAGTTTTGTGGAGTTCTTTGCTCTTGCTGGTGGTTCTGTTGGTGCTTTTTGTACGGCTGCTGCTATTAGCTCATTATTTGATGTGACGTTGCCGCCGCCGACTCCGCCACCTGGTTCTGGTCCGTTCAAAACACCGCAGAATACGGGTGGTGCTGGTTTGGTTCTGGCACGTTTAGGTGTCTCGTTATTGACTTTTGCGGCGCTGATACCAACCTTTGTGCTGTACGGTGTCTACTTGTTAACGGGGCAGGAGGTATGGGCATGGTGCACGGGCGCAGTGTCACTGGTGTATGGTGCGCTATGCGTGTGGTGTGTGATGAGTGTGAGCGCTCGCCGGTATGAGCGTCATGCTCCTGAGTGTTTTGCTCAGTTGAAGCGGTAACATACTTTTCTTTTGTGTAGTATGTGGTTATTGATGTATTGCTGTTTGTGAGGAGGAGAGATGTCTTCTATTCCTGGAGTTGAAGATCCTTTTGCGCCGGATACGCGTGGTGGCACTGCGTTGTTGGAGCGTGAGCTGACGGAGACTGTTGAGCCGGGTGACCATGAGCGTTTTAGCCATTATGTGCGTAAAGAGAAGATTATGGAGTCTGCTCTGACGGGTAATCCTGTGCGTGCGTTGTGCGGTAAGGTGTGGACTCCGGGGCGTGACCCTGAGAAGTTTCCGGTGTGCCCGCAGTGTCAGGAAATTTATGATGGTTTGCGTCCGGGTAAGGACGATGGCGACGGCGAGAATTAGCTGAAGCTGTGAGGTGACCCTATCTAGCTATGTGGCTGGGTAGGGTCATTTTTGTGTGTGCGCTTTTGTGACGAAGTGTAGGTGCTAAAAATTTTAGTTCAGCTTATAATAAGGCTGGTTAGGTGGAGGCGGTGCGTTCTCTGTACTCTTGTAATATTTGATGGTTAAAGGTTCTAGTATGAGTAAGACTGATGTGCAATACAAACAATATCGCTGGTGGATAGGTGGTCTAGCACTATTTAGTGTAGTCGATCTTTTTATAATTCTTTTTCTTTCGGGTAATTGTTTAAAAGGTTTAGATAAAGATATCCATTTAGTGTTGTATCTTTTGTTTTATTTTTTCAATGTTATATTTCTTGTTTTCTTAAGAGAATTATCAATCCATATGATTGAAGATGGTGAAATAAATAATAAATTTAATCTTTCTATTGCTAAGAGGCTCCTCTTTGTTTCTCTTATTAAGATAATACCTGTTATTTCTAGATGTAAATCAAAGAAGTATAAGTTCTCACGCGGTTTAGAACAATATTGTGCTGAAGATTACATGGAAGAAACTTCTGTGAAAATCAGAGAGGTCAAGAGAAGGAATCACAGGCTACTCCTTAATGATTTGGAGCTTAAATATGTTGGATATAGGAGGCGTACGGCTTCTTGTGTTGTAAATATAAAAAGTATTTTTATGTTTTTAAATAACGTGTTTATGCTGATATCGCGTGCATGGTTAGTAATGGCAATATTGACGTTTGTAATATTCTTATTATTGACACTGTTGATGACTGAAGGTAATGTGCTTATTGTCTTTATGTTGTATATGCAAGATTCCATTAATGAAGGCAATGAATGGTATACCTATATTTTTATAGTCTCTGGAATGTTATTCTTTGCACTTATTTTTCTTGCTGTTCCTAGAATTCTTGTATTTGGAAAAGTAATTCTATTAGTATTAGTTTCTAGTATTTTTATAGCTAATAACTATTTTGTTGACCTGTATGATAAATTAAAATATAATGGTTTTTTTATTATTATATTAATATTGAGTGTCACCTTTTTGTTAAATATCTTTAGGAGGGAACGCAAGGAACGGCATCCATTAGAGAATTTATTTTCCTCGTACATTTATGTTCTTATGTCTGGATTTGCGGCTTCTTATTCTGCTCAAGTGGGAATTTTATTGTCTAAGTCGCCAGTGTCAAAATCAATACACTTGCTAACGTCAGATCCAGTATTGGTAGATCCAAAACCAACATTATTTCTAGCGTCAACGACTCCGTCGAAAACGCAAATATATAGTGCTTACAATGGGGGATGGCTCTCTCTGGTGCAAGATTCAGCTGTGGAAGTTTTCCATGGCTATGTGAACAATCCTTGGCTACTCTTTAGTAGTTTTGTAATGTTGTTTATTGTATGGTATTTAATGTATCAGATATTTCTATTGTTTCCTGGTGCTTCTTATTATGAAAATAAAGAAAAGGAAAATGCTAAGAGATGTTATGAGATATTAAACTCTCCTGAATTTAATAAACGGTATGTGCAAGACGTGCAAGTAAAAAATTCTGGGAAATCATTCTTGGCGAAGATAAAACAACTGATAAGAAAATAACTCTATCTAAGAAGAGTGTTCCTCCTGTCTTGTGATGTACGTGAACTCGTGCGCAAGTAGAGAAAACAAGCCAAGCGCACTAAACTCAACAGAGCACCCACGCACACAAAGCACACGGGCGCCACCACAAACACAGGGGGAGAGAACACCATGAGCGAAAACAACGAACAAGAATCACTATTCGACGCACATAACACACCCAACACCGAACTCTCACCCGCATACCCCAACCGTGCAGCATGGGGCACCGCCACCAAACTACGCGCATGGCAGGCAGAAGCCATGAACAAATACTTCAGCGAAAACCCGCGCGACTTCATGGCAGTAGCAACCCCCGGCGCAGGTAAAACCACCTTCGCACTCACCGTCGCCAAAGAACTCTTCAACCGCGGAGTCATCAACCGGCTCACCGTCGTCGCCCCCACAGACCACCTCAAAAAACAATGGGCAGACGCCGCCGCAAAAGTACACATCGCCATCGACCCCAACTACAAAAACTCCGACGGCTCACACGGCGAAGAATACCAAGGCGTAGCACTCACCTACTCACAAGTAGCACACAAACCCCTACTACACCGTGCCCGCACCGAAAACGGGCGCACCCTCGTCATCATGGACGAAATCCACCACGCCGGCGACGCCCTCTCATGGGGAGACGGGCTACGCGAAGCATTCGAACCCGCCACACGCCGACTCGCCCTCACCGGCACACCCTTCCGCTCTGACGACTCACCCATCCCATTCGTCCGCTACGAAGAAGACCAAGACGGCATACGACGCTCCGCATCCGACTACTCCTACGGATACGGCCCAGCACTCAAAGACCACGTCGTGCGCCCCGTCATCTTCATGGCATACTCCGGCAAAATGCAATGGCGCACCTCCGCCGGCGAAGAAATGGCGGCACAACTCGGTGAAGGCTTCACCAAAGACGTCACCGCACAAGCATGGCGCACCGCACTCGACCCACAAGGGCAATGGATACCCACCGTGCTCACCGCCGCCGACAAACGCCTCACCGAAGTACGCCGAACCGTACCCGACGCCGGCGGACTCGTCATCGCCACAGACCACCAAGACGCACGCGCCTACGCCGAAAAACTCCACGCCATCACCGGCGAAAAACCCACCGTCGTACTCTCCGACGACAAAACCGCATCCGAAAAAATTGACCAATTCTCCGCCGGAAACCAACGCTGGATGGTCGCCGTGCGCATGGTATCCGAAGGCGTCGACGTACCCCGCCTCGCCGTCGGTGTTTACGCAACATCAACCAGCACCCCGCTCTTCTTCGCACAAGCCGTCGGACGTTTTGTGCGTGCACGCAAACGAGGAGAAACCGCCTCGGTGTTCCTCCCATCAGTACCGCAACTGATGATTCTCGCCAACGAAATGGAAACCGAACGAGACCACGCACTCGACAGAAAAACCGCAAACACACCCGCCGACCCGCTCAACGAAGGACTCGACGACCACCTCATCGACGAAGCCAACCGTGAAGACCGCGCCAGCGAACAACTCACCCGCGGAAAATTTGAGGCACTCGGCTCTGAAGCGTCTTTTCATGGGGTGCTCTACGACGGCGCAGAATACAGCACCGGCGGTGTAGCACTCGGCTCCGAAGAAGAACAAGACTTCCTCGGCATCCCCGGGCTACTAGACGCCGAACAAGTCAGTACGCTACTTCAAGCACGCCAAAAAGAACACGCTGCACGTAAACCACAAGGCAGCACACCCACCGTGGTTGATCACCGGCAGCTCAAAAACCTCAGAAATCAGTTAGCGAAGAATGTTTCTGCCTACGCTATTCGTTCTGGAAAAGCGCACGGGGTGATTCATAACGAGTTGCGTCGCGCCTGTGGCGGGCCAGCGGTTGCGCAGGCAACTGCCGACCAAATTAGGGCACGCATCGATAAGCTGGCTGACTGGTTTATTGGAAGAAAATAACAACACACACTAGGCGGGTATAAGTGTAGAGCGACCATAAAACATTAAAGAAAATACGGTGAGCGTACTACACACCACCCTATGTGGGGTGCGTAGTACTCTCACCGTAAAAGCCTCTAACGGCAGAAAAAGCGGGGGAGTGCTAGTCTTCTACGACGGTAACGCCCGCGTCCTCTAACTGCTCAACAGCATCAGACAAACCCTGCTCACTCACAGGTGCTGTCAAACCCAACAGAACACGAGTGTCATAGCCGGCATCAATAGCGTCAAGCGCCGTAGCCTTCACACAAAAATCGGTGGCAATACCCACCACATCAACCTCAGCAATCTCATGCTCTTGAAGCCAATCATCAAGAGAGACCTTCGGCGAATCATCCACCTGCTGAGCCTGAGCATCACGCTCACCGGTCATCACAGTATCCTCCGGTGCAAGAAGCCCCTCAAAACCAGAATAAGCAGCCTCAAACGCACCCTTACGGAAATACCCGTCAATATAATCAGTATCAAGGTTAGGGTGAGTCTGCGCGCCCTCACTATCGGCAACACAATGCACCGGCCACGACACCTGATAATCAGGAGTATCACTAAAATGCTCACCAGGGGAGATATGCCAATCCAAGGTCGCCACAATCGTGCTGTACTTATGATGATTGTTCTCCACATACTCACTAATGAGAGACGCAACCTCCGCACCAGACTCAGTAGCTAAAGAACCACCCTGACAAAAATCGTTCTGAACATCGACAATAATCAACGCTTTAGACATGGTATAAACCCGTTTCTTTCTAGACATCTATGCTGTGTGTACATGTTGCCTCACCACACAACCAGCCGGCTACGAGGTGAGGCAACACCATATCAAAAAAGAGCAAAACCCTATTTCTGGTCAATAAACTCGGTAGGAATCACCGGATCACCAGCAGAAAGACGATGCGCCGTATACGGAAGCTCCTGAATAGAACGCTGATGACGCTCCGCCGCACGACGCACACCCTCAGCACCCACAAAACCAGGCAGAAGCTGCCCGTCCTTGACGAACTCGACAAGTAGCTCACGAGAACTCTCAACCTTCAACGGGGTCGGCCCAACACCAATCAGCTCCGCCGTAGCAACACCACGAGAATTCAACTGGCGTACAGCAGACTTACGCCCACCATGAGAACCCTTACCCCGAGAAGCCTTAGCAACAGGCTCCATCACACCATCACTATTCTCGCGGGCAACAACCTTATACACCATTGAGGAGGTAGGAGCACCAGAACCAGTCACCAGCTTAGTGCCCACACCATACGAATCAACAGGGGCAGCAGCTAAGGACGCAATAGCGTACTCATCTAAATCACTGGTGACCGTAATCTTCGTGTTCGTATTTCCTAAAGAGTCAAGAAGTTCGCGCACCCAACGCGCCTGAACCACCAAATCGCCAGAATCGAGACGAACACCGCCAAGCTCCTGACCAGCAAGATCAACCGCTAAACGAACAGCTTTCTCCACATCATAGGTATCCACCAAAAGAGTGGTCTTATTACCAAGAGAAGCTAACTGTGCGCGGAACGCCTCCTCTTCGCTATCGTGCAAAAGCGTGAAAGAATGAGCGCTCGTACCAATCGTATGCAAACCGTAGCGTCTGCCTGCCTCAAGGTTAGACGTCCCTTCAAAACCGGCAATGACGGCGGCACGAGCAGCCGCCACCGCCGCCTGTTCATGGGCGCGTCGGCTACCCATCTCAAGACACGGGCGGTCGTTCGCTGTAACAGACATGCGAGACGCCGCCGAAGCCACCGCAGAATCATAATTCAAAATAGACAGCAGATACGTCTCTAAAATGCAGGCCTCAGCAAAAGTGCCCTCCACCTGCAACACTGGAGAATGAGGGAAAAACACCTCACCCTCAGCATAACCATAGATGTTTCCGCTAAAACGAAAATTCTCTAAATACGAGAGCGTCTCATCATTGACCACCTGCGCATCCGCTAAATAATCTAGCTCTGCGGTGGTAAAACGAAAATCTGCAAGGCCCTCTAAGAAACGTCCTGTACCGGCAAGAACACCGTAGCGTCTGCCTGCAGGAAGACGGCGAGTAAAGACCTCAAAAACACTATGACGGTGCGCCGTACCAGACTTAAGCGCTGCCTGAAGCATCGTCAATTCATAATGGTCAGTTAATAAAGCTGTTGAAGTAGACACGACACTAACTTTACTGCCTGAAAGAACGTTATATAACCTCCAGCACGAACTTTATGCTAAATACATAAGGTAAAATTGCACGTAAGTAGATTGCTGGACACAAAACAACACCACACTCCACACCACACTGGCCAAAGACAGCTCAACCGATAGGATAGACCAGTAGCTACCGACCACCCATCCACACGAGAGCTCACCCACCCCAGGACGTAAGGAGCAACCATGTCAATTGCCCCACAAGAAGCCCCACACCAAGAGGCCAGCACCCACCAACAACCAGACACCCCCTGGAACGTCATCGTCTGGAACGACCCCGTCAACCTGATGAGCTACGTAACATACGTCTTCAAAGTACACTTCGGCTACAGCACCAACAAAGCCAAAACCCTCATGCTACAAGTACACAACGACGGAAAAGCCATCGTCTACACCGGCACCAAAGAAACCGCCGAAAAACACACCCAAGCACTACACAGCTGGGGACTCTGGGCAACCTTCGAAAGGGCAGAAAACTAACATGGCACAAGGATTCAAAGCCACACCACGCGGATACACCGCACAATTCTCCGCCACCGAAGCAGAACTACTCGGCAAACTCTTCAACGACGTAGCCACCGCACTCACCCCCGACGAACAACCAGAAAAAGACCCCCTCGCCGCGCTCATCGGCATCACCGAAAACACCGACATCCCCGAAGACCCAGCCGTCGCACGCATGCTCCCCGTCGCATCCGACGACCCAGAAGTAGCCGACGAATACCGACGCTACACCGAACTCTCACTACGCCAACACAAAATAGGCAACCTCAAACTTGCACACATGCAAGTACAACACCACAACATCACCCTCAACGACGAACACGCACAAGCATGGGCCTCCGCACTCAACGACGTACGTCTCACCCTCGGCGAAAGACTCAACATCCACAGTGAAGAACAAGCCGAGAAAATCGGCGAATACACCAACAACAACACCGTTGAAACCGTCGAAGAATACATGTCCTTCGTCTACAACTTCATCACATGGCTCCAAGACACCCTCATGGAAGCAATGCTCAGCCAACTACCCGACGAAAACTAACACACCTCACACCACAGCGTGAGATTTATCCTCTTTCCCACAACATAACACTCAGGAACACCACAACAACACCCACACACAGTATTCTCGAAAACACCATGACCGACCAAAAACACACCACCATACAAACAAGTTGGGGAACGCACATACCAGCAACCCCCACCTCCAACGCACCCATCGGAGTCTTCGACTCCGGAGTCGGCGGACTCACCGTCGCACGCGCAGTAATGGACCAGCTCCCACACGAAAACATCATCTACGTCGGAGACACCGCAAACGGCCCATACGGGCCACTGACCATCGCACAAGTACGCGCCAACGCCCTACGCATCATGGACGAACTCGTAGACTCCGGCGTCAAAATGCTCGTCATCGCATGCAACACCGCATCAGCAGCAGTACTACGCGACGCACGCGAACGCTACACCAAAAAATACGGAATACCCGTCGTAGAAGTCATCCAACCAGCAGCACGCCGAGCAGTCTCAGCAACACGCAACGGAAAAATAGGCGTTATCGCCACCGAAGCAACCGTCAACTCACGAGCCTACGAAGACACCTTCGCCGTGAGCACCTGCGACATCTACTCCGTACCCTGCCCACGATTCGTCGAATTCGTCGAAAACGGTATCACCTCCGGCGAAGAACTCCTCGCCACCGCACAAAAATACCTCGCACCCCTCAAAGAAGCCGGCGTCGACACCCTCGTCCTAGGATGCACACACTACCCGCTACTGACCGGCGTCATCTCATACATCATGGGGGAGGACGTCACCCTCGTCTCATCCTCAGAAGAATCAGCAAAAGACGTCTACCGTGCACTCGTACAACACGGCATGGAACGAGAAGCAGGGCTGAGCACCTCCCACGAATTCCTTGCCACCGGCGAAACAGAATCCTTCGAAAAACTTGCCCGACGCTTCCTCGGCCCAGAAGTCACCAGCGTCCAACACACAGAATCCATCGCACACCAATACCCCACCGGCTCACTAGCAGTGATGACACCAGAAACCCCGCGTATCAGCGTCTCACCTGCCATCAACGAGCACAACAAATAAGGTTCATCATCTATGCGTTTGACCGTCATCGGCTGCTCCGGCTCATTCCCTAGCGCCACCTCACCAGCGTCCTGCTACATGATCTCAGCAACAGACCTCAACGGCAAAACCTGGCGAATACTCGTAGACATGGGCAACGGGGCATTAGGCGTCCTCCAACGTCACGTCAAACTCGAAGACATCGACGCAATCCTCATCTCCCACCTCCACCCAGACCACTGCATCGACCTCTCCGGCGTACACGTCGCCGTCAAATGGGACCCCCGCGGATGGAACAAACCACCCATCCCACTCTACGCACCCGAAGGCATCCACGAATACCTCCTCAACACACACGGACTGACCATGGAAACCAGCATGGACACCGAATTCACCTTCCACGAATGGCAAGCCGAACAACCCGTCAACATCGGCCCATTCACCGTCACACCCTATGATGTTGTACACCCCGTCGTAGCACCCTACGCGCTACGTATCGAATGCGACTCAGACCAAGGGCACACCATCATCGCATACTCTGGAGACACAGACTCCTGCCCCGGACTCGTCAAAGCCGCACACCAAGCAGACCTCTTCCTCTGCGAAGCCGCCTACCAAGAAGGACGAGACGACCACCTACGCGGCATCCACCTCACCGGAAAACGCGCAGCAGAAGCCGCCAAAGAAGCCGGCGCACGCAACCTCCTCCTCACGCACCTACCCGTATGGAACGACCCCGAAACCATACGCGCCGAAGCAGAAACCGTATACGACGGCGGAATCGGAATAGCAGAAGCCAGCGCAACCTACGTCGTACACCCCAGACCACAACACATACCAGCACACACCACCACCCTCAAAGTCATCGGAAAACGACTCTAAAAAACCGCACACCAACCACCTACAAGAAAAGAGAACAACTCATGACAACACGCAAAGACGGACGCGCACACAACGAACTACGCCCCATCACCATCACCCGCGGATGGTCACAAAACGCAGAAGGCTCAGCCCTCATCGAATGCGGAAACACCCGCGTCCTCTGCACAGCATCCTTCACCGAAGGCGTACCACGCTGGCTCAAAGGACAAGGCAAAGGATGGGTCACCGCAGAATACGCAATGCTGCCACGCGCCACCAACAGCCGTTCCACCCGCGAATCCGTCAAAGGCAAAATTGGTGGACGCACCCACGAAATCTCACGACTGATCGGACGCTCCCTACGCGCCGTCATCGACACCCAAGCACTCGGCGAAAACACCATCGTCCTCGACTGCGACGTACTCCAAGCAGACGGCGGAACACGCACCGCCGCCATCACCGGCGCATACATCGCCCTCGTACAAGCTATCGAATGGGCTAAAAAAGAACGCATTATCAACCGCAACGCACAACCCATCACCGGAAGCGTCTGCGCAACATCCGTCGGCATCATCGACGGAACACCCATGCTTGACCTACCCTACGAAGAAGACGTCCGCGCCGAAACCGACATGAATATTGTTGTCACCGGTGACGGAAAATTCATCGAAGTACAAGGAACCGCAGAAGGCGCGCCCTTCGACAGAGACGAACTTAACGCACTCCTTGACCTAGCATTAGAAGGAACAGCAGAACTCACCCGTATTCAGCGTGAAACACTAGGAGAATAAACATGCCAGCCCGCATCGTCCTCGCCTCACACAACACCGGAAAACTACGCGAACTACGAGAGATTCTGCGCGACAAAATTAGCGGACTCAACGTCGACGAAGACGTCGTCGACGCCTCAACCATAGGTGCTGTTGACGTCGTCGAAGACGGCGTAACCTTCGCAGAAAACTCCCTCAAAAAAGCACGCGCCGTTGCAGCGGCAACAGGGCTTATCGCCATCGCAGACGACTCCGGACTAAGCGTTGACGTGCTCGGCGGTGCCCCCGGTATCTTCTCGGCACGCTGGTGCGGACACCACGGCGACGACACCGCAAACCTCAACCTACTACTTGCCCAACTATCCGATATTGACGACGAACACCGTGGCGCACAATTCTGCTGTGCCGCAAGCGTCGTCACACCCACCGGCGAAGAACACGTCGAACACGGGTACATGCGCGGAACGCTCTTACGCGAACCACGCGGAGAAGGAGGCTTCGGATACGACCCCATTCTCGTACCCGAAGACCTCGAAGCACCATACGTGGGGCAAAGCTGCGCAGAAATACCACGCGAGGTCAAAAACACGATGAGTCACCGCGCTCGCGCATTTGAAGCGCTGATTCCTCACCTGATTGCACTGTTATCTGACGAACACGGTTCAGACGAACAATAGTTCTTCAGATGTTAGCGGCGTAGGAGTAAACGATGACACCACATCACGGGTATCTAGAGCAGGCACAATACCTGCCAGTGGTTCAAGCTGTGATGGCTCAAGCCGGTCTGAATATCTCACAAGATCGGTGGGATATTCGCACCAGCGGCTCCGCCCATATTGTGATTAATATGGGTGGAGAACTGAGTGTTCGCGTGGCAAAAAGTGACCAAGTTGCCCGCCATGTGGCGCGTCGTACAGAAGTGCTTCGCCGTTTACCGCACCATTTTTCTTTTGAAGTTCCTCGCCCCATCACTCGAACCATCACCCGCCAAGGCTTTACCGCAGTAGGGCTACGGTGGATTAAAGGCGAACCAAGAAACCCCGGCCCAGCACCAGCAAAATATTTAGCGCAAATCGTCCGCGAAATACACCGTGTTGATTATGAGGGGATGGAACCATACCTTGATTCTGCACACCAGCACTGGGGCGGAGAAGACGGGCTGAGTGCCCTCGAACACGATGTGCTTCCGCGTCTTCTCAAAACGAACCGTTCAACAGCGCAGAAAATTATTCAACAAGTACATGACCTTCCCGAGGTTGAACCCGTACTCATCCATAATGACCTTGCAGGGCATAACATCCTCTGGAACGGGGATAAACTTACTGGCGTCATCGACTGGGACCACGCAACTCTTGCCGACCCCGCCTACGATTACGCGTCCTTAGGGAACTGGTACGGGTGGGACTGCCTCAGCTCATTCTTAGGAGAAGATGAGATTCATCGGGCACAAATTATCTCTCGTCTGGTGGCGTTAGAAGCGGTAGCGTACGCCATTCATAACGGTAAAGGCGGCGGTATTATCCGTTTAGCCGTCGAAAGAGCCGACCACTGGTTACAAACGCACCGTCAAAGCCTCATACAACAGAACTAAACCTCACAAAACATCAGAACCTACGTACATAGAGCCGTTCACTATGAAAATAGTGGCTTGTCGATGAGACAAACCCACAAACAAGCCACTATCAACTCAAAAATATGAGAACCGTAATCTAGCTCTTCTGCTGAACAGCAGAACCACCCAACTGGGCACACCAACGATTGAGCGCCTCATCTATCACATCAAGCACTTCAAGACGCGAGGTAAACTCTGGCGAAAAAATACTCGAACCATAACCAGCACCCAAAAGAGCGCCCGTAATCGTTGCAGAAGAATCAGACACCAACGGCACACGCACCGCATGAGCAATCGCGTCAAGAGCAGAAACTTCTTCACGATTCTCAGCAACCAAAGCAGACAACACGCCACGACCGAGCACCGCAGAAGAAACCTGCTCATGACGAAACGCCTCGTCTAAAAGATGTGTTGGAACTTCCTGCTCAGATAATGCTTTTGCCTGGCGTAACACACAACGAATCTTCTCACCGTCAGAGGGAATACCGCGCTGCGGAAGAGAATCAATCCATTCCAAGACCGAAAGAACCGCCTGCCGAATGGGTTGCTCCACCACGTCACGATACGCAATGGCATAACGAATTAACAATGCATACGCAATAGAAGAAACTATTGTTTCGGGGTGCCCGTGGGTAAGAGCTGCAGCTCGTGCACTCAACGAGATGACAGTACTTTCTTGCTCAATCGGAAGAAAACCAAAAACAGCAGAAGGTGCTAACGCACCGGTGGTTTGCTCATCGGGGCAAACATGCTTGTCTACAGTTTGCATCTGACCGGTATTCAAAGAACGAGAAATAGCAGGGTCAATAGCATGAGCTTTTTGTAAGGCTGGGTGGCTATCAATCTCACGTGGTAAAGATACCGGCGCCTCAGACTCGAGAACATGTCCGGTACCACGATACCACCGCAAATACGCTAACCACAGGCACGCTAGTTCATCCGCTGAAGAACCCTCATTATTCCATTCAAGAACTTCTGTAAGAGCATCTAATGTGACAAGAGTCAACTGAGTATCTTGAGAGATAGTAAAACAGGTGATGTGATGCGAGAAGAGTGAACGTAAAATCTCATGACGAACCACCGCATCTTCTAAAATGTCCTCTTCTGAAGAAGACTCGGGGGAGAGAACCTGCCTACCAGCGTAATCTCCTAGAGCGGTACCCCATAAAACACCTCGAAGAGAATCTCGATACGTAGGCGACTCGGGGCTAGGGGCAATAATACCTTCTGCAGAAATCATAACTGCCATTCTAAACTCTAGATAACTCAACAGTGAACTACTTTGAAGAAAAACTTCTGCAGTGTTAAGCGCCAATAGGTAAACTAGGGGATATGCGTATTCTGCACACCTCTGACTGGCATCTTGGACGTTCATTCCACGGGTTCTCCCTAGAAGAACACACCCAAGAACTTCTGAAAGAACTGATAGATACTATCCGCACCGAATCTATCGACGTGCTTCTTATCAGTGGAGATGTCTACGATCAGGCTCAGCCACGTGTGAATACCGTCAAAATGCTGTCGCAAACCCTCGAAACTATTAACGCTTTAGGGTGCGCTATCGTCATTTCTAGCGGTAACCACGACTCCTCTATCCGTTTAGGGTTTGGAACAAAAATTCTTGAACGCTCCGAAGTTTACATGCGCACCAGTATCGACAACATTGACCAGCCGGTCATCATTGAACGTGACAACCAAAAAGTAGCTATCTACGCTATCCCATACCTCGAACCACGAAGCGCCGGCGCACGCTTTGAGGTGGAACCAACCCACGCGCACGTTCTCGAATATGCTAGTAAACAAGCCAAAAAAAATCTACAAAAACAACAAAACATCACTGCCTCTATCATGATGGCGCACTGTTTTGTGACCAGCGCAGAACCCTCAGAATCAGAACGCAATATTCACATTGGTGGGTTAGGCACTGTAGGCGCTCAAACCTTTGAAGGGTTCAGCTACACGGCATTAGGGCATCTACACCGCCCCCAAAAAATTACCGACACCATCCGTTATAGCGGATCATTATTGGCGTACTCCTACTCAGAGGAAAAACATCGTAAAGGGGCGTGGATTCTCGACATTACTGACGACGGGGCACTAAACATCCAAGAACATCACTGGCGCACAACAGTTAACCTCAAAACCCTTCGAGGCACACTACACGAACTACTCAACAACCCCGAATACAGCGCCTACTATGAGCACTATTGCAGAATCTACATCACCGACACACCCCGCCCCACTGGTGCTCTTGAACAACTACGCCAAAAATATCAGAGTATCGCTGAGCTCCATTTTGAACCAGAACAACGCAGCGAAACAGAACCAAAAACATACCGCGAACGTATCAAAAAAAGTCACGACGTCGTTGCGACCTGCACCGAATTCTTCGAACACGTCCGACAAAATCCACTGACCGAAACAGAAAAAACATACGTCAACGGCATCGTCCAACAAGCACAACGCGAACTCGAAGCGAAAGAAGGCTAACGATGAGACTGCATCGACTAGAAATGACCGCCTTTGGGCCGTTTGCGCACACCGTCAGCATCGACTACGAAAAACTTAACGAAAGCGGACTCTTCCTCCTCACCGGGCCCACCGGATCAGGAAAAACCACTATCTTTGACGCTATCTGCTTCGCCCTATACGGAAAAACCTCTAGTGCAAGAGCAGACCTCAAAAGCCACTTCGCCACACCAGAAGCCATTCCCTCCGTCGAACTAGAATGCACCATCAGCAACACTCGACTAAAAATCTGGCGTAGCCCCGAATGGCAAAACCCGCAGAAAAAAACAAAAAACCATCACCGAGTTCACGTCCAACAATTCAACACCACCACACAACAATGGGACACCCTCGCCGAACGAATCAGCGACGCCGCCACCTATATCACCGGACTCATCGGACTCGACGAAAAACAATTCACCCAAATCATGCTCCTACCACAGGGCGAATTTGCGAAGTTTCTCAACGCAAAATCAGCAGAAAGAGAAACCCTCCTCAAAAAGCTATTCCCCATCGACACCTTCGAAAAAGTACAAGAACTCCTCAAAGAACAAGCACAGCAAGCTAACGAACACACCACACAGATAACGGAACAACTCCGCCACCTTGAGGAACAATTCTTCAACACCTACCAACGCTGTCGTATCGAACACCTCGAAGAAGAACTCAACCACGCTGCACAAAACCTCATAGACGAACTCCCCGAAGAACAACACCACACTTACCTACAACAGCTCAAACAACTCACCCAACAACACACCCCAACCACCCCAAAAGATGACGACACATACACTCTTGACCAACGTCAAGAACACATGGAACAACACCACACCATCATCCAACGCATACCGCCACTATTACGCCAACTACACCAAAACATTGCAGAAGAACTAGAACGCAACCACGAACACAAAACCCAGCTCCAACGCCGTATAGAACACCACCACCATTACACCCAGCTACAAGAACAACAACAGCAACTTAGCGCACAAACCAGTCACATCAACGAACAACGCCAAAAAGTGCGCCGTGCACAAGAAGCACAACAACTCCTACCTCTCTACCGTCGCTTCATCGACACCCAACAGCAACAAGAGCACAACACCCAACATCAACAAAAACTCGCCCAACATATACAACAACTCTGCACCGAACACCACCAACACATCCACCACAACCCTCAAAGCATTGAACTGCCCCTCATCACAGAACTCTGCGAACGCCCACTAAAACACAACACCAACCTCAAAAAATATGGTGAACAACTCCCACACCTACTCCAAACACTGCACGAACTCGCACGAGAAGAAGAACAACTCAACCACGCCAAAAAACACTACCAACAGCTACTCACCCGCCAAAAAACACTGAGCGTAGCCGTTGAACAAACCCAACAACAACACGAAAAAACACAACAACGCTACGAAGAACTCAACGAACAATACCAACAACTAGCAGACACCGAAGAAGAACTCGTACACGCCCAACAGGCATACGCCCAAGCACAAAACATCCTTGCGCTATCCCAAGAACACGAAAAAGAACAAGAACACCTCAACAAAGAACAAGAACACTACAAAACCTACGAAACACAACGACGAAAAGACGCACAACAGCTCGAAAAACTACAACAACTACGCTACAACCAAGCCGCCTATAGCCTCGCAATCAACCTCACACCCAACGAACCCTGCCCCGTCTGTGGATCCTGCGAACACCCCGCACCAGCACACCACAACGCCACCGAAGAACTCGTCGAACAACGAGACATTGACCAAGCACAACAACAACTAAACCACTCCACCGAAAACACCAAAAACAGCCACCAAAACGTTCAACGTATCACCCAACACCTCGAAGAACTCACCCGCAACGGCGCACTACCCATCCACCAAGCCCACGAAAACCTCACCACACACCGCGAACAACAAGACCAAGCAGAACAACGCCAACACCAACGCAACACCCTCAAAGAACAACTCAACTCCCTAGAACACCAGCTTCAAGAACTCAAAGAACAAGCCATCCAACACCACACCAGCTACGAAGAACACCAAAAAACTCTCAACGAACAACACCAACACATCACCACCCAAGAAAACACCCTCAAACAACACCACACCGACTACACCTTGAATGAAAGAATACAAAACCTCAACAAACTCAACAGTATTCTCGATGAACTCAAAATCGCCCATGCACAAGCACAAAACATCAGCGAACAACACCAAAAAAATCAGGATGAATGGCACCAAAAACTAGAAGAATCATCCTTCACCAGCATCCACACAATACAAGACGCCACCATACCCACCACACAACTACAACAATGGGAAGAAGACATCGCAAACCACGATGCAAACACCCACTACATTACACAAGCCCTCACCCACGAACACATGGTTGCCGTCGCCAACGAACTAGCACAAGGACACCAACCACCAAGCACCAAAGACCTCGAACACCAACAACACAAAACCAAAAACCTGAGCAGCTATAAAGACGTCCTCCTCGGACACACCCTCACCTTTGAACAAGCCCAAAACACCACCACACAACTCCTCGCACAATACCGAGAACACCGTGCAACATGCGAAGAGCTCACATCTCAAGCACAGATGAAACAAGAACTCGCTAAAATTGCGCACGCAACATCTACCGACAACACCCTCAAAATGCAGCTGACCACCTACATCCTTGCTGCACAACTTGAAGACATCACACAAGCAGCCAGCGAACACCTCCAAGCCATGACACACGGAAGATACCAACTCCAACACAGCGACCACAAAACACAGAGCAAATCTGGTCTAGGATTAGCCGTATACGACCACTGGCACGACAGACAACGCTCACCCGAAACACTCTCAGGAGGAGAAACCTTCATGGCATCACTCTCCCTCGCACTCGGACTAGCCGACGTCGTACAACACCGACACGGAGGAATAGAAATAGACACCCTCTTCGTCGACGAAGGATTTGGTACCTTAGACGAAGACACTCTCAACAACGTCATGGAAACACTCGACGGACTACGCGAACAAGGACGCGTCATCGGACTCATCTCACACGTGAACGAACTCAAAACCCGAATACCAGAACACATCACCTTGGTCAGCTCACCAGAAGGGTCAGATATTGTCACCCAAATATCCTAAACAGACCGAAACACCGAGCTACACCAGAACACTGCGTATACGACACTCCGTACGCTACCTGCAAAACCGCCTCATCTACCTCACCTCAATTGTCGGCAAAAAATTTATCATCTTCTCACTTTTTGGACGGCTTCCCACCTACATGGTGGCGCTCGCGGTGCTCATTAGTATGGGAACACGTACGAGCGAGATTACTCTTGGCGCGTATGCGGCGGGGCTTATCACCATGAGCTCAGCGGTGATGCAAAGAACTCACCGGCGTGTGGCTCAACGTTTTGGCTACCGCTCGGTGGTGTGTATTACGGCAACATTGAATATTCCGGCCGTAGCGTTCTTGATGGTGCAAACGGTGCAATTTGCTCCTAACCGTGCCAGCGGATCAATACCTATCTTCTTGATAGCTTCTGCATTAGCAGGGGCAACTACCATCCCCTTGAGCGCTGCGATGCGCAGTTATTGGAGTGAACGTTATACGGCTACTCAAGATCGTAGGCTTCTAAACTCTGCTATCGCTTTAGAATCTATGCTTGATGTTATTGCGTTGCCTCTGGCTGCAGCAAGTGTGGGCGCTATTGCTATTTTTTCGGGAGCATTATCGTCACTGTATGCTGTTATCTTCATCGACGTCTTCGCCATCTTCTTTATTCTATGGTTTCCTAAAGCCATCGTAACGCTCAAATTTTCGCACCCCTCCATTGAGACGACACCTATTACTGTACGTAATCCACCTCCTTTGGGGGCTTTGCCGATGCTTGGTATCGCCTGCATTGGTACAGCAATCGGCTCGACACAGACCGCATTGGTGATTCGTGGTCTACATTCTGACACCCTCGAATTTGTGGGGTTTTATATTGGCATGATGGGAACTGCTGGCGCTTGTACCTGCGTTATTTTGACGGTTCTACGGTTACGTTTAGGCACATGGCAGGGCTGGCTCTTAGACGCTCATCTACTGTTATTGGTGGGTTTGATTCTGTCTATCCCACAATCTCAATTCTGGATTACTGTTGTTCTTGCCATCTACGGTGGACTACTTGGCGCATCACTGATGTGCATGGAGTCGATTATGACTGCTATTGCGGCGCGTGCCAACGTGGGCTTAGCCTTATCTGCAATACAAACCACCTATATTGGTGGGCTTGCTTTAGGGTATGTGTGG
The DNA here is from genome assembly GCF_048512915.1 of Rothia sp. P7208. Lineage (NCBI taxonomy): Bacteria > Bacillati > Actinomycetota > Actinomycetes > Micrococcales > Micrococcaceae > Rothia > Rothia sp. P7208. The sequence goes on along the minus strand of NZ_JBLXXW010000002.1, from coordinate 176,314 downwards.
GCGGCAACCGTGGGTGAGAGTTTAGGGCAACAATCAGCGATGCTTATTCCGCTATTTGCTGCTGTTCTTTTTGCGCTCTTATCTCACGTATATGGTGCCAAATGGAGAGCAACCTACGAAGAACGTCTTCCACTCTTAGAAGATTTTGACCCTCCGTCGTCGACAACCTCATAAGGCTCTTCCCCCTAAAATATGGGTGTGCCCCTGCTGAGCTTTTCTGTTCGGCAGGGGCACACCCATGTTTCTTGTACTAAGAGATAGAGAATCTGCTCTAGATGATAAAGGCTTCTTCGCTTTCTTGAACGAGCGCTAACACACGTTTTTTAAAGACTCCGCTGGTAAGAGCATTGACGTGGTTACGTCCGTCTAAGATGAGCTGTTCATAGGGAACGTGAGCTTCGGTCAGAGCCTCAGTAAGCCACGAATAATCACCGGCTACGCTATCTTCACTGCCGCGCACGAGCAGAATAGGGCAGAGCGGGTGTAAAAGTGTTGGGTCAAAATCAAAAGCTAACGGCAAACACGCAAAATGTTTGAGTGATGATTCTCGTATGAGCGAATGATTGATGACGGCGGGGAATGTCGGATTAATATTTTCTTGCTCTAAGGAACCTAAAAGATATTGTGCGATGAGCGGTAGATGATCGTGCTGAGGTAGCCCACCGATACTTGTAGAGAGCACGTTATGACCTGCGTAGGAGCTAGCTTCCCACGCGATACGGGCACCAGCGCTAAACCCTACAAGGTGGGCAGGGGAGTCGAGGTCGTCAATAAATTGTGCCACGGCGTGAGCTGCTGATACGAAGAATCCGTGTTCTTCAGATAATGGAATATCATCCGTATAGGTTAGTGATGGGTCTGGATTTTTGAGGTCTTCATTGCTGTGATACGGCAAATCAACGATGATGCAAGGATACCCTTCAGCGGTGAACCGTTTGACCCATCCGGTGCGCACCCATAATTGTTCTCCGGTTGCGGCGAAGCCGTGTAAAAAGATGATAGGGGAATGTTCTGGGCTGTTTTGTGTAGCAGGGAATATCCGATACGAAAGAGGAGGAAAAATAGTCACCAGTCCACTGTAGTGCGCACCGCTATAGGTGACCAAAGAAAATGAGGAAGATAACGTTCTGCCCTCATACACCCCATCCCTCTATCAGGGTGTACGAGGGCAGAAAATAAGCACCTATTGTTGAGGTGAAGATTTCTCTTTCTCAAGTTTTTGAGCGAGCGCCTGATAATCTAAACCGTTTTGGGATAGGCGAATCGCTTTCCCCTCAGCAATAAATTTCTCTTTTGTCTCAATAATTTTGATGGCTTGAGTATTATCGCGTGGGCGAAGCTGAACGAATTCTTCTGCCGAAATACCGGCACGTAGTTCGCGCATACGTTCAATTTCTGCGTCAATTTCTGCACCGAGAAGTAGTACATTGTTCATAATCCAGATGAATAAAAGCATGACGATGACAGCGCCGATTAGACCATAGGTGGCGTTATATTTACCGAAGTTTGATACGTAGAATGAGAAGCCTAAACCGGCAAGTCCCATAGAGACAAGTGCGAAGGTTGCACCAGCAGAGAAGAGCCGTAATTTGGGTTGTTTGATATTGGGCGTGCCGTGGTAGAGCAATGCTACGAGTGCAACGGCGAGGCAGAGGATAATAGGCCAACGGAACCAGAGCCATACACTGGTAAAGGCGGTGAGGTCGAGCCCTGGGACGCTATCTGATATGAAGGTGAGGACTCCACCACTCATGAGCAGTACCATGAGCATGAGAACAAGCATGAAGACGAGAATTGTAGTGACTAAGAGATTTTGCGGTCGGAGTTTCCAGATGGGACGGCCTTCAACTACGCCATAAAGCCTGTTGAGTGCACGTCCAAAAGCGCCGATATATCCGGAAGCTGTCCAGAGCGCACCGACAACACCAGTGATTAGAGCTAAACCAGCTGCACTAGAAGATGTGAGCTGTGAAATGGGTCCTTCAACGATAGAAAGAACTTCTGCTGGTGCGATACCACTGATGAAATCGATAATAGCGTGTGTGGTTTCTTGTCCACGTCCGAAGACACCGAGGAGAGAAACTACTGCTAGTAGAGCAGGGAAGATAGAGAGCACTGCATGGTAGGTGAGCGCTGCTGCCATATCGGTACAACCGTCAGTGCCAAATTTGTTAAAGGCGCGTTTGATGACGTACCCCCAGTTAAATTTGGTGACTTCTTTGATGGTGTAGCGTTTATGAACTTTTTCTGGTGCGGGGGCTTCTTGAGCGCGAGTGATTGTTTGTTCCTCTAAAGACATCCGAACTCCTAGTCGACGCGAATGAGTTGCTACGTAAGCTTAACATGTTTGTTCAGTGTGCTTCTAGAACTCTTGGGCTTTAGCTGTTAGCTTCCCTCAAAAATACTGGGATACTGTATTTTTATGTTGATAAGGGTTATGACAAGTGGCAATAGAGTAGAAGGCGTGCAAAAAATCTTTGCACGCCTTCTACTCTGATATACATGGATCGTCTGTATCTTGTGGGTGTTAGTACGAGAGTCCTAGAACCTTTGAGGTGTGTTCTAGTACTTCGTCGGCAAGTTCTGGTGTTTCGTTGAGTCGAACGCCGAAAGCCGGAATCAGTTCACGGATACGAGACTCCCATGCTGGGAACTGTTCTTTGAAACATTGTTGCAGTAGGTTCAACATGATAGGAACAGCTGTAGATGCACCGGGGGAAGCGCCAAGAAGCGCAGCAAGAGAGCCATCGTGAGCAGAAATGAGTTCTGTACCAAATTGGAGGATGCCGCCTTTAGCGCTGTCACGTTTCATGACTTGTACACGCTGACCTGCTTGAATTAGTTCCCATTCGTCGGCTTGAGCTAACGGATAATATTCGTGTAGCGCGTCAATACGGCTTGACTGATTCTTTGCAAGTTCCCCTACAAGGTATTTTACGAGAGAGAGGTTATCGAGCCCTGCACGAATCATGGGGTAGAGGTTATCGGGGCGTACCGATAGCGGAAGATCTAAAAATGATCCTTGTTTTAAAAAGTTTGTGCTAAAACCGGCGTAAGGCCCAAAGAGTAGGGAACGTTGCCCGCGAACATAGCGGGTGTCAAGGTGCGGCACCGACATAGGTGGGGCGCCGACAGAAGCTTGACCGTACACTTTGGCGCAATGTTCTGTTGCGGTGGCTTCGTTGGTGTTTCTTAAGAATAGGCCAGATACGGGGAACCCTCCGTAGCCTTTTCCTTCTGGGATACCAGATTTTTGGAGGAGTTTTAATGCTCCACCGCCAGCACCTAAGAACACAAAACGAGTATTAACCACAAGGTGTTCTTCGGAGTTCAAACGGTTTTTGACTGTAATCTTCCACTGTCCGTTAGTGTTTTGGGCAAGGTGAGTCACTTGGTGACCGTATCGTACGCTTACTCCCTGTGAGGTGAGATAATCGGTGAGCTGTTCGGTCAAGTACCCAAAATCGACGTCTGTTCCTTCGGGGGACCAGTTTGCTGCTACTCTTTGTTCAGCATGACGTCCTTGCATGGTCAGTGGCGCCCACTGGTGTATTTCTTGGTGGTCTGTAGAGAACTGCATTCTCTCAAAGAGCTTTTCGCGACGGAACGCCTCAAAACGTGCTTTGAGGTAGGCGCTGTGTTCTTCACCAAAGACTAAGGACATATGCGGTACAGAGTTGATGAAGGAGGCGTCTGTGAGTTTTCCTTCTGTGACGAGTGAGGCCCATAGTTGTCGAGAAGTGTAAAACTGTTCGTTAATGCCTAATGCTTTTGCGGTAGAGACGGTACCATCTGCACCTGCTGGTGCGTAATTGAGTTCGCATAGTGCAGCATGTCCGGTGCCGGCATTATTCCACGGGCTAGAAGATTCTTGACCTACGCGGTCTAGACGCTCAAACATGATGATGTTCCATGATGGCTCTAATTCTTTGAGCAACACACCAAGGGTTGCGCTCATAATGCCACCACCGACGAGTACGACGTCAGTCGATTCCGTTGTAGCCACGGTCATTACTCCCAAGAGATGATAAGTCAATACGAGGTAAGTCTTCTTTGACTTACCACAAAGATTTTTGAGGCATATGGTGATGCACAAAAACCTCTGAGCTTTAGACTAACTTATTCGGTGCCTTCAACGGTGAACCCTTTTGCTTGCAACCTGAAAAAGACACGATAATTTTTAGGAATGAGCCTTTGCCGACGCAAAATTTGCGATGCCTGTGGCACTGAGTGGATAATAATCGACGCGTGGGCCAAGAGCTACCGAAGAAATAGGGTACGCGATAGGGATAGCAGGCATTAATAATGCGATGTGCAGATTAATTGCTTGGTATGCGATACGGCGTTTATCAACGTCGTTGATTTGGTCTGCTGCTCTCATCGCGCTGAGAATTTGTGGATAGGTTATTTTTTCTCGCGGTAATTCTGCCAGTGAAGTGCTATCTGGTGCAGGGGCGTCGTCTTTTTCTGTTGTTGGAGCTTCTGTATCGTCTTTGGGTTGTTCGTCAGTTGGTGCGTCGAGTTTGTGGTTGTCGGGTGCTGGTTCTTCGAGGATTTCTAATTCGCCGTTTTCGATATAGGTGGCTTCGCTGTGTTCGGCTGAATGCACGATTTCTGAGGTGGGTGCTAGGACCCTTGAGATAAAGGCGTTTGGGTCGCGGTAGGAGCCTACGAACCCGGTCAATGCTAGGGCACGTTCTGTGCTGTGTTGACTAATAACGTCGAGGTACCCTTCGTTCCATGGGACGGGCATTGGTTTGATGTTGAGACCAATAGAGACGAGATTTGCGGCTAAAGAGGCATAGATGGCTTCGGGAGATTCCATGGTTGCTAAAGAAACACCTGTGGGGTAGTAGAAGGTGAGTTCTTCGCCGTTGTATCCACTTGCTTCGAGTTGTTCTTTGGCGCGGTTTTTATCGTAGTTATAGTAGGCGCGTGTGTCATCATTTTTCATCATGAATAGCGCTGGTAAAAAGTCGTTTGCGACGTTTGTTCCTTGAGGAAAGTTATTGCGTACCACTTCGTGGCGGTCGAGGGCGTGAGCTATGGCTTGACGCATGAGCGCCTTGCTGAGGACGGGGTGATCCGTGTTAATGCTGATATAGCAGATGGCGTAAGGGTCTCGTGGTTGGATGAGGTTGCCAGAGCGTGCTAGCGGAACATAGTTGTCGATGGCTACGAGGTCGTAGGCGTCGATGTCTCCGTTGCGTAGAGCATAGTAGCGTTTATCAGAATCGGAGATGGTGCTGATGATGAGCCGTTCAATAACAGGTGCTGTTCCCCAATAGGTGGGGGAAGCTTCGAGGGTTGCTGTGGACCCGTCCCATTCTTTGAGGGTGTATGCGCCTGTTCCTACGGGTAGTTTTTTGAAATGGTATTCGTCATTGAGTGAGGCGGGGGAGGCAATGCCAAATGCTGGTTGGGTGAGTGCCTTAATAAAAGATGTTGAGGGGCGTGAAAGTGTGAAGATAACTTTTTCGTCGACGGCTTTGCAGTCTGTGACTAGCGGTGTTCTTTGGTCTGGTGCGGTGACTCCACTGAAAAGTTGTAGGTAATCGGTGTGGGAGTATGCTGTGGTGTCGGCTGCTGCGTGTACCCATCGTTGATAGTTTTTGAGGACGGCATCTGCGTTGAAGGGTGTTCCGTCGTGGAATGTGACGTTGTTTCGTAGGGTGAAGGTGTAGCTGAGTCTGTCTGAGGATACGTCCCATTTGGTTGCAAGGGATGCTTCGGGTAATCCGGTGTCGACGTTTGCTCTGAGGAGGGGCTCAAGAACTTGTGCTGAGATGCGTGCTGTTTCAAGTGTTCCGCTGGTGGCGACATCTAATGATGAGGTGGGTGCTGCGTTTGCGAATCGAAGAGTGACCGGCTGGTGTTTGGTGGGTGTGGGGGAGGTACTTGTGTCGTTGGTGTGTGGTGTTGTGGTGTCTTGGTGCTCTTGTGCAGAACAGGCGCTGAATGCTGTTGCGGCAGCAAAGAGTGACCCGTAGCGGAAAAGTTTGCGGCGGTTGAGACCAGAAGACACAGAAACACACTTCCCTTGTGAGCGGTAAGGTCGACGAAAGAGCTGTATTGCCCTGTAGATATAGATAAAGCCCAGTATATACCGGGCTTTATCTTTTCTGTGATGTTATGCAGTGCGCAAGGAGGGACTTGAACCCTCACGCCCGAAGGCACAGGAACCTAAATCCTGCGTGTCTGCCAATTTCACCACTCGCGCATGTTCAGCTGAGCGAACTCTAGAAATAGTACACGATATATTTTGGCTGTGCAAATCGGCAGAGAAAATAATGCAGAATTTTTGAGATGAGGGCGCTGGAATGTGTGTTAGCTTGGGTCAATGCCGAGGTCGCGGCGTAGTTTTGCAACGTGTCCTTTAGCTCTCACATTGTATTGAGCGAGGCTGATGTTTCCGTTTTCGTCGATGACGAAGGTGCTGCGAATAAGCCCAATATAGGTTTTTCCATAGTTCTTTTTCTCTCCCCATGCACCATAAGACTCCGCTACAGTGTGGTCCTCATCTGATAGGAGTTCGAAGTTGAGTTCTTGTTTTTGGGTGAAGTTCTGGAGTGCTTGAGGGGAATCGGGGGATACTCCGAGTACGACGTATCCGTGGCTTTGTAGTGAGGTGATGTTGTCACGAAAGTCGCAGGCTTGGTTGGTGCAGCCGGGAGTATTTGCTTTGGGGTAGAAATAGAGTACGACTTTTTGTCCGGAGAATTGTTCTAAGGAGACGGTTTCTCCGTTGCTGTTTTTGAGTGAGAATGCTGGTGCTGGTGTTCCAATGTCGAGGCGTTCTGCCATGATTGAATGCTCCTACTATTTATAGGGGGTGGGTGTTGTTTAGGGGTCTATCTTATCGGGTGGCAGATGTTTTGCACTAGGTGCGCGTGGGTGATTGTTTAGGGTGGTGGAGTCACTAAAACCAAACCTGTGTCCAATATGTGAAACGCTTAGGTGTGATGTTCTCATCTCTTGAGGCTCTACGGTTTTTCTTGGTGTTCTGAGAGCGTTCTTAAAAACCTGAGGTTTGCTTGATGAAACTATGTGTACGGGCTGTGTGTGAGGTCTGAATGTGATTATTCTTTGCTTGCCAAAGTATAGATTCCGTCAAAATATGTAAAGACTTTACCTATACTGGATACATGCCTGATATTGGTAATTGGTCAATTAATCGTTTGTTATCTACGTCCGCTCGTATGCTTGAACATAGCTGGAATAACCGCCTGCGTGAGTTGGGATTAACTCACGCCGGAGTTACTGCTCTTGGTGTCATTGCTCGTGAAGGAAAAACTTCACAAGTTCGTATCGCCTCCATTGTTGGAGTGCAAGCTCAAACCATGGGAAAGACTTTATCCCGTCTAGAGTCTCATCACTATGTTTATAGGGTGCGCAACGCCAATGATCGGCGTAGCTATCTTTTAGATATTACTGACGAGGGACGAGACGTGCTTGCACGCGCTGAAAAAATTGATAAGAATCTCGCCTCCTTGGGTGCATTAGCTAACCCTGAATTTCGTGAGATGCTCGTCGATATTGTACGTAAACTCTCGGAAGAAGAAGGTAACGATATCGTTCTTCACGGTGCTCACGAAGAACATCGTGCCGCCGTAGGGCTTGCCGACTTCACCGGAGACATTGAACCCGTACAACCTGAAGGGGAAGCTCCTGTCGAGGTGTCTCAAGTTGTTGGCCCAACAACTGCGGTGCTTGACATTGTTACCCCTGAACTTCTTGACGCTGCTCGTGCTCAACGAGAAAAGTAAACCCCATCAACTGTGTTTTATGCAACATTGAGAGTGTAGGGTTTGCTATATCTTCATAATGTCGGATATAGTTTACTCGTTGCTTCGGCAACGAGAATGCGCCTCTAGCTCAATTGGCAGAGCAATTGACTCTTAATCAATGGGTTGTGGGTTCAAGTCCCACGGGGCGCACCATATAATATTGAGGGTCTGACTCGAATGAGTCAGACCCTCAATGCTTTAACGCTGACTCACCCGGCGCGCGGTGTGCCGCATATCTCTTGTCTGAAAATTTGCGTCTTCCTCCTCACCGAGGTATAGTTTTTATTCGTTGCTTCGGCAACGAGAATGCGCCTCTAGCTCAATTGGCAGAGCAATTGACTCTTAATCAATGGGTTGTGGGTTCAAGTCCCACGGGGCGCACCACACAAAAAGGGTGGTTACCAACAAAAACGGTAACCACCCTTTTCTACATCTGTAGAGTGTATCAACACGCAGAAAGCATCAAAAAATATTAGTCCTCAAGCCACGACTCACTCAGAAAACTCTGAAAATCATGAATATCACTAGACTGCTCTAATACACCCGAACCATTCTCTAAAACAATCTCAATACTCTGAGGAATCGTCAAAATAAAAGACGTACCCGTCGTAGACTCCAAACCAAAAGTATTTTCATTCAAACTATAGGCACGAATCGCGTTTGTATTATCAATAGAGGTAGGAGTCCCCGCCGGTAAAGCCTGCGGCAAAAGTACGGGAGCCACAATGACCTCTCGCGGAGTGTCACGATACCCAATAATGAAATACTCTTGAGAATCCTGCTGCTGAATAGCAATATCAGGATTGCGATACAACGCATGACCTGTAGCAAAAATAAGGTTATAAGCACCATAGTTGATAATCTGCTCATCAAATACTGGGTGCAAAGCTGCCGTAATGAACTCGCTAGAAAGCGTATGTGTGGTCATGAACCCCAGTCTAGGGTAAACGCCCCTCTAACGCGACTATTAAAACATTATTGATGTTTTGCACGTCATATTTAACATTAAGGTCACGCTCGTTAAAAGACGACATAAACAGCGCATAATCCGCCCAAAAAGACGAAAGACTTCACAATAACGTGTCGGATGATGAGATGTCTTTGACTTTTACCGCCCATCACGACAAATATTATAGCTATGCAAATGCAACGCAGTTCACAACACATTATTAGCCTTTTAGTCGTCAGATAGGGCGCGCTAGCCTAGGCAAAACTTTGTTGTGTTCCATGCATGCGTACCCTTCGCTCCACTCAGGCGGAGGGTTTTTTCGTATCAGGAAAACACCAAAACCTCCTACGAACATGATCGGCAGACACACCCGTCAACGACCATGAAAAGCATCACCACCACTAAAACGTCAAAGGGCAAAAGAAAATGACCACGGGTCCATCGATGACACCAGCTGTACTCGCTCAAAACGTTGGCAAACACAACGACAGCACCGCAACCGAAACCCACACCGAACGCATGACCGGTTCACAAGCGATCATCCGCAGCCTCGAAAAACTCGGCGTAACCGACATCTTCGGCCTACCCGGAGGAGCCATCCTCCCCACCTACGACCCACTCTTTGACTCCACCCAAATTCGCCACATCCTCGTACGCCACGAACAAGGCGCAGGACACGCAGCCCAAGGATACGCACTATCCACCGGAAAAGTAGGAGTCTGCCTCGCCACCTCAGGCCCCGGAGCCACCAACCTCCTCACACCCATCGCCGACGCAAACATGGACTCCGTACCCATCGTCGCCATCACCGGACAAGTCTCAAGCTCCGTCATCGGCACCGACGCCTTCCAAGAAGCAGACATCGTCGGCATGACCATGCCCATCACCAAACACAGCTTCATGGTCCGTGACCCCCAAGAAATCCCACGCTGTATCGCCACCGCCTTCCACATCGCCTCCACCGGACGCCCCGGCCCCGTGCTCGTAGACATCACCAAAGACGCACAACAAGGCATGATGGACTTCTCATGGCCACCCACCGTCGAAATCCGCGGATACACACCCGTCACCCGCGGACACTCCAAACAAATCCGTGAAGCAGCAAAACTGCTCGCACAAGCACAACGCCCCGTACTCTACGTCGGCGGGGGAATGGTACGCGCCAACGCACCAGAAGAACTGCAACGCCTTGCAAAAAACACCCATGCACCCGTCGTCACCACACTCACCGCACGCGGCGCATACCCCGACTCCGACCCACAAAACCTCGGAATGCCCGGTATGCACGGCACCGTACCAGCTGTTACCGCACTCCAAAAAGCTGACGTACTGCTCTCACTCGGAGCGCGCTTCGACGACCGCGTCACCGGCGTCCTCTCATCCTTCGCACCCGAAGCGAAAGTCATTCATATCGACATCGACCCCGCCGAAATCTCAAAAATTCGTTACGCAGACGTACCCATCGTAGGAGACCTCGCACAAGTACTACCCGAACTCAACAGCCTCCTCGAAACCGACTACGCAACAGAACTCAGCACACTAGAACCCTGGTGGCAAACCCTCAACGCCCTCAAAGAAAACTACCCACTGGGATACACCACCACCGACGACGGACTCGGCTCACCCCAATACGCCATCGAACGCATATCAGCGTTGAGCGGACCCGACGCCTACTACGTTGCCGGTGTTGGGCAACACCAAATGTGGAGTGCCCACTTCCTCAAACACGAAAAACCCCGCCACTTCATCAATTCGGCAGGCCTCGGCACCATGGGCTACTCCGTGCCCGCCGCCATGGGCGTACAAGTAGCACACCCCGACGCAATCGTCTGGTCCATCGACGGAGACGGTTGCTTCCAAATGACCAACCAAGAACTAGCCACCTGCGCACAAAACAACATCCCCATCAAAGTTGCTATTATCAACAACTCCTCACTGGGCATGGTGCGCCAATGGCAAAACCTCTTCTACGACGGACGCTACTCGCACACCCACCTCAACACAGGCGCCGGCACCGTACGCATCCCAGACTTCGTCAAACTAGCAGAAGCCTACGGTTGCGCCGGACTACGCTGCGAATCAGACGCCGATGTTGATGCAACTATCCAACAGGCGCTTGACATCAACGACCGCCCCGTCGTCGTAGACTTTACCGTCAGCCCCGACGCCATGGTCTGGCCCATGGTGCCCACCGGAGTCTCCAACGACCTCATCCAAATCGCCAAAGACACCTCACCCATCTTTGAAAGAGAGGACTAAGCCATGAGCCGCCACACTTTCTCCGTCTTAGTTGAAGACAAACCCGGCGTGCTGGCACGAGTCTCCGGACTCTTCGCCCGAAGAATGTTCAACATTGAGTCCCTCGCCGTTGGTAATACAGAAGTTCCCGGCATCTCACGTATTACCATTGTGGTAGACGCCGAAGGAAACCTATTAGAGCAAGTGACCAAACAGCTCAATAAACTCATTCACGTCCTCAAAATTGTTGAACTCACACCAGAAACCTCAGTGCAACGAGACCACATCATGGTCAAAGTTAAAGCTGATGCGCAAACACGTCTGCAAGTCACCCAAGCAGCAGACCTCTTCCGCGCCCAAGTGGTTGACGTCTCTACAGAGTCCGTCATCATTGAAGCAACCGGATCCGCCGAAAAACTCGGTGCCCTACTCGACGTACTCGAACCTTTCGGCATTCGAGAAATTATCCGAGCCGGAACACTCGGACTCGCACGTGGGCCACGTTCCATGAGCGAAAAAGCCCTCAGAAGCTAAACCGCTCACCACCACGGGGCACACCCCGACATAAGTTTTTAGATACGACTGCTCAACACCAGAACAGTCACCACACACTAACACCAAGGAGAACACCTCTCATGGCAGCAAAAATCTTCTACAACGATGACGCAGACCTATCCATCATCCAAGGACGCTCCGTCGCCATCATCGGCTACGGCTCCCAAGGCCAAGCACACGCACAAAACCTGCGCGACTCCGGCGTCGACGTACGCATCGGACTCGCAGAAGGCTCCAAATCACGAGCCAAAGCAGAAGCAGAAGGCTTCACCGTCATGACCGTTGCAGAAGCAACCGCAGACGCAGACGTCATCATGATCCTCACCCCAGACCAAGTACAAGCACAGGTCTACACCCAAGACATCGAACCCAACCTCGAAGAAGGCGACGCACTCTTCTTCGCACACGGATTCAACATCCGATTCGGCTACATCCAAGCACCACAAGGCGTCGACGTCGCCATGGTCGCGCCCAAAGGCCCCGGACACACCGTACGCCGCGAATACGAAACCGGACGTGGCGTACCAGCACTCGTAGCCGTTGAAGTCAACGCATCCGGAACCGCCCAAGAACTAGCACTATCCTACGCAAAAGGCCTCGGCGCAACCCGTGCAGGCGTCATCGAAACCACCTTCACCGAAGAAACCGAAACCGACCTCTTCGGCGAACAAGCAGTACTCTGCGGCGGCGTATCACAACTGATCCAATACGGTTTTGAAACCCTCACCGAAGCCGGATACCAACCAGAAATCGCCTACTTTGAGGTCTGCCACGAACTCAAACTCATCGTTGACCTCATCAACGAAGGCGGAATCACCAAACAACGCTGGTCCTGCTCCGACACCGCAGAATACGGCGACTACGTCTCCGGCCCACGCGTCGTCACACCAGAAACCAAAGAACACATGAAAGCGGTGCTCAACGACATCCAAAACGGAACCTTCGCACAACGCTTCATGGACGACCAAGCCAACGGCGCACAAGAATTCCTCGAACTACGCGCCAAAGGCGAAGCTCACCCCATCGAAGCAACCGGACGTGAACTACGCAAACTCTTCTCATGGAACAAAGTCCAAGACGACTACACCGACGGAAGCACCCAACGCTAACACACCATAAACACCCCCAAAAGTAGAGCCGATGAGAGCCACCGCCCTCATCGGCTCTACTCATGGTCTTGGCAACATCCCACGTAACGGCTAAGACACAGTAGCACCATCAAGAAACTCAACGGTAAGATAGTCTACTAACCGGCGCTGTTGGCCGTCAGGGTGAACTGACAGCACCGCCTCCACAACAAACATGAGCGTAAAAGCTCACCAACATACCATGAGCGTTACCGCCGTATCGGGTGAACGGTACCGCCCCTTCAAGACTGCCTTGAATACCCCTTAAGGAACATTTTCGTGACTCATAAACCCGTCGTTCTCATCGCAGAAGAACTCTCCCCAGCAACCATCGAAGCACTCGGCCCCGACTTCAACATCCGAACCGTCGATGGAACCAACCGCCCTGAACTACTCAAAGCACTAGCCGACGTTGACGCCATCCTCATCCGCTCAGCAACCCACGTCGACGCCGAAGCCATCGCCGCCGGAAAACACCTCAAAGTGATTGCACGCGCCGGAGTAGGACTCGACAACGTCGACATCAAAGCAGCAACAGCCGCCGGCGTAATGGTCGTCAACGCACCCACCTCAAACGTCATCTCCGCCGCAGAACTCACCGTCGGACACATCCTCGGACTAGCACGCAACATCGCACCAGCGTCTGCCTCCATGAAAGAAGGCCAATGGAAGCGCTCGCAATATGCTGGTGTAGAACTTTACGAAAAGACCATTGGCATTATTGGTTTGGGACGTATCGGCAGTCTGGTTGCAGAACGTCTTAAAGGTTTTGGCACCGAATTAATCGCGTACGATCCATTTGTGACCTCTTCTCGTGCAGCAACAATGGGTGTTGAACTGGTTGAGCTAGATGAACTATTAGAGCGTGCTGACTTTTTGACGATTCACATGCCACGTACACCAGAGACTATGGGCATGATTAATGAGCAGTCTTTTAAGAAGATGAAGAACACCGCCTACGTCATTAACGTTGCTCGTGGTGGGCTTATTGATGAGGCTGCGTTAGATGCTGCCTTGCGTTCTGGTCAGATTGCTGGTGCCGCTATTGACGTGTTCGTGAAAGAACCTGCAAAGAACGTTCCGTTTATTGAGTTGCCGAACGTGGTGTGTACCCCGCATTTGGGTGCGTCTACCGCTGAGGCTCAAGAAAAAGCTGGTGTGTCGGTGGCTCGTTCGGTGCGTCTTGCGCTTGAAGGTGACCTTGTGCCTGACGCTGTTAACGTTGCCGGTGGCGCTATTGATAAGGATGTGCGCCCAGGTGTGCCTTTGGCTGAGAAGCTTGGGCGTATTGTGACGGCGCTTAGCAGTGGTGAGGCGATGACTCATGTTGAGGTTAAGATTGCTGGAGAAATTGCTACAAAAGATGTGACTTCGTTGAAGCTTTCGGCGTTGAAGGGTGTCTTCACTGATGTTGTTTCGGAGAAGGTGTCTTATGTGAATGCGCCGATGATTGCTCAACAACGTGGTATTGAGGTGGAGCTTACTACTACGGAGGAGACAGAATACTTCCGTAATGAGACGATTCTTTCGGCGGTACTTGCATCAGGTAGCACTGTTAAAGTTTCGGGTACGGTTACTGGTCCTAAACTTGTTGAGAAGCTGACAAATATTGGTGGCTATGACCTTGAGATTCCGATTACGGATTATATGCTCATCCTTGAGTATGAAGATCGCCCAGGCATGATTGCTGCGATGGGTACGCTTTTGGGTACGGCGTCAATCAATATTGCTGGTATGCAGGTCTCTCGTGGGGATAAGGGTGATCAGGCGGTGGCTGTGTTGGCGCTTGATTCTGCTCCTAGTGCAGAAGTGGTCAATAGCATTAAGAATATTGTGAATGCTTCACGTGCTGCGTGTGTGAACCTTGCACAATAGCTAAGCGTTAGCAGTAGAAGGGGGTGGGCACCATTTTGGGTGTTCACCCCTTCTTTGTGTTGGTGCTGTTTTATATTGATGTGAATTATGGGCTATTTATGGATAAAGACTGTGAAAAGTTCCGTTTTATCTGTAGCGCCATATAAAGTAATGGGTATGAGTTCAACCCCGTATTACATCACCACTGCTATTGCTTACCCGAATGGTGACCCTCATATTGGTCACGCATACGAACATATTGCTACTGACGCCATGGCGCGTTTTAAACGTCTTGACGGTTATGACGTCCGTTTTTTGACTGGTACTGATGAGCACGGTCAGAAGATGCAGACTACTGCAGCTAAGCTTGGTATGAGCGCTAAAGAGCTTGCTGATCAGAACGCTATTCGTTTCCGTGCGATGGACGATATGATGGGCATTTCGTATGACCGTTATATTCGTACTACTGACGCAGACCATTATGAGGCTTCACAGGCTATTTGGAAGCGTATGGAAGCAAATGGCGATATTTATCTTGATAAATATGCTGGCTGGTATTCTGTGCGTGATGAAGCCTATTATGCGGAGGACGAGACGGAGCTTCGTGACGGTCAGCGTTATGCGAAGACGACTGGCACTGAGGTGGAGTGGACGGAAGAAGAGTCGTATTTCTTCCGCTTGTCTAAGTATCAGGATCGTTTGCTTGAACTATATGAGAATGAAGGTTTTATTTATCCTGAGACTCGTCGTAATGAGCTAGCAAGCTTTATTCGTGGGGGATTGAACGATCTTTCTATTTCTCGTACAACTTTTGACTGGGGTGTTCCTGTCCCCGGTAATGATCGACATGTGATGTATGTGTGGGTTGACGCTCTCACCAACTATTTGACGGGTGTAGGTTTCCCCGATGTTGATAGTGAGATGTTCACAAAGTATTGGCCTGCTAACGTTCACATGATTGGTAAGGACATTTCTCGTTTCCACGCTATTTATTGGCCTGCTTTCTTGTGGTCTGCTGGTATTGAGCTACCACAGCGTGTCTTTGCGCACGGGTTCTTGCTCGTTGATGGTGAGAAAATGTCGAAGTCTGTTGGTAATGTGGTTGGTCCAGCTGATTTGGTGAAGACGTTTGGTCTTGACCCGTTCCGTTTCTTCTTGTTGCGTGAGGTGTCTTTCGGTCAGGACGGCTCGTATTCTCCTGAGGCGATTAAGAACCGTATTAACGCTGATTTGGCGAATGATTTAGGAAACTTGGCGCAGCGTTCTTTGTCGATGATTGCAAAGAATTGTGGCGGTTGTGTTCCTGAATTTGGTGAGTTCTCGGATACTGACCAGAAGATGCTTGATGATGCTGCTGCTTTGTATGAGAGTGTGCGTGCTGATTTTGAGGAGCAGGCTTTCCACCGTGCGTTGGAGAGTATCTGGAAAGTTGTTGCTGATTGTAACCGTTATTTCACTGCTGAAGAGCCGTGGAAGTTGAAGAAGACTGACCCTCAACGCATGAACACTGTTTTGTATGTGACTGCTGAGACGTTGCGTCGTGTGGCGTTGTTGGTTCAGCCGGTGATGCCAGAGTCGATGTCTAAAATGCTTGACCTTTTGGGTGTTGCTGAGTCGGAGCGTACTTTTAGTTTCTTTGATCAGGCGCTGGTTGCTGGTGCGCAGTTGCCGAAGCCTTCTCCTGTGTTCCCTCGTTACGAGGATGATAAAGAGTAAAGTGCTGGCGATAGAAAGCTCGTAGAAAGTATGGTGTCTCTCATGTTCTAGAACATGAGAGACACCATACTTTTAATATGTGGGGTTTAGGCGCTAAACCATTTGAGTTCGGTGACTACAGCTTGAATTTGTCGGGCTAATGCGAGATAGCCCCAGCCGTTGAGGTGAATACCGTCGGTGGCGTAGAGGGAGCGGGGGAGTCTGCCTTGTTGGTAGTCGTCGGCGTCTTCTTTGGTGTTCCACACCCCAGAGCCGTTCAAGTCGCCGTAGCGTAGCCATGGTTGTTGGGTGACTTCTCGTAGGTATTCTTGGGGGTTGATGAATGCGTTACCGTAGGTTTGACGTCCCCACTCGTTGTATGCGCGAACTGCTTTGGCTCGCCCTGAGTCGGGGCCGTCTCCATCTACCGCGAAATGCCCGAGAATGATGGTGCGTTCTGGTGCCATATCAACAGCGAGTTGGGTGTGTTCTTTGATGCGGTCGAGTTCGGTGATGTTGTTGCGTCCTATTTGCACAAGGTGGTGTGATGAATAAGAAATCATCTGCTGGTAGGAGGAAAATACTGAGGCTTTAGCTACTGTTGCGGGTGCGTAGCGTGGTTCTCCGGCGATGGTGCGTGTGAACGTATATGAGCCGGGTGCGCCTTTGATGGCTTGTAGTGTGCCGGGGATGTCTTGAACATAGCCGGGGTAGTAGGAGGCGTCATTCCATTCGATGGCGGTAGATTCTGTTTGTTGTACGGTGACGGAACCTTCTGCGGGGATGAGGTCTTCAGGGAATTTGAGTGTCATGGTGAACTGTGGTGAACCTCGACGCGCCAGAATGTTGGTGGAGGTTTCGGATCCTTGACCAAAGTTGAGGACGGGTACTTGAAGGTATCGGGTGAGTAGGGTGCTCAGGCGCACGTCGTAACCGGCAACAACACCTTCTGTGGCTCGTGCCCCCTCAATAGAGGAGCTACCCCATAACGCTAAGGAGGGTCCTGCAATAGCCGGATAGATGAACTTCTCAGGGAAGTTGTGTGCCGTAGGTGCAGCTTGTGCGGGTGCAACGCTGCGGGCTGTGAGAACAGTTGCCCCAGCGACAGCACCGCCTAGTGCGCCCATACGGAACAAACCTCGACGAGAGGACGAAAAATCTGGTGTATTGTGCATAAGTATTGCCTAAAGCACCCTTTCTATGGGTGTGAGTAGTATATTTCTGAATGAGTTTGTCACTATACTAAGATAGTAAAAATTTTTGAGAGTGAGTGAGCGTGTCCCAAAAACCTAAGACTTCACAACGAAGCCTTATCATCCTGTCTACTATTGTACTAACGGTTTTAACTGGTTGTACACCGCCACCACAAAATTTTGAAGAACTGAAATATACTCCAGCTCAAGAAGAACACCTCAACGAACTTAAAGAGTGGATTTTCCCTCCTCAAGAAGCAGAACAGGCACGCCGTAAATTTACGGCACGATGCGTGCAAGCACGTGGCGGAGTATACGAAGAACCAGCACGAGAATACCAACTTAAAATATCTTTTGCTGGGGGACTGACCGCACAAGAAATTAGCGAACGTGGCTACCGTCCAAGCTCACAAGAATTAGCGCAAGCACACTATGATACGGCTGGTAAAGCAGCATTCTTTGGGGACGCTCAAAATGGTACGGTTAGCACCGATTTTATGGATTATCACAGTGGGGATATTCCTCGTGATGGGTGCATGGCGCAAAGCTACCAGTATATTTATGGCACTGTTCAAGATGGCATGAATGTTGCCTTATTAGCACCTACTTTTGCGCAGACTATTCGTGATGATGTCCATCAGGATAAGGACTATCAAAAACTGGTGGAACAGTGGTCTGCGTGCATGGAAAAAGCTGGGTATGCTGATTTGCATACGGTAGAGGCTGCAGAAGATGTAGCGTCTTCTAGTACTGAGCAGCAACAAAAAGATATTGCGCAAGCTGACGCCCGATGCCGTACTGATATTAGTTATGATCAGAAAACTCATGATATTGAGAATGGGTATTATGAGGCGGTGTATCAGCGTCTTAAGCAGGTGTCTTCTCAGATTAAAAAGATTCACCAGCGAGCGTTAGAGAATGTTGCTCATGACCGTGAGAATCCTCAGAACTCTTCTCCGATTGAACAGCCTTCTCCAACGCCAAGTAGCAGCATGACAGATACTACGGCACAGCCTGATACTGCCTCAGCGGGCGCTTCTGCTACTGCACATGGTTAGCATCTCTTGTGAGGGCGTGTAACCTCACGACATGCAACGCAATATCTCACTGATAGAGATAAGAGAACCCATAAACCTGATAAAAACCCCTAGACTTGAGATTATGCAGTACATATCGACGCGAGATACCACTCGAACTCCTGCCCGTTTTACCGATATTCTTCTTAGCGGGCTAGCACCTGATGGTGGGCTTTACCTACCCACCGAATACCCACAGCTTGATGATGCCACCTTGACTCGTTGGCGTACCGTCCTTAACGCTGAAGGGTATGCGGCACTTGCTGCTGAGGTGCTTCTACTGTTTGTGGACGATATTCCTGCCAAGGATCTTCGTGCTATCACAGCCCGCGCCTACACGTATCCTAAGTTTTCTGATGAGCAGATTGTTCCTGTCTCCACGTTAGAAGACGGTATTTTCTTGGGGCATTTGTCTCAGGGGCCAACGGCGGCGTTTAAAGATATGGCAATGCAACTTTTGGGTGAGCTTTTTGAATATGAGCTTGCACGCCGTGGCGAACGCATGAGCATTGTGGGCGCAACCTCGGGGGATACGGGTTCTTCTGCCGAGTATGCGATGCGTGGGCGTGAGAACATTAACGTTTTTATGCTGACTCCTGCTGGACGTATGACAGAGTTTCAGCAGGCTCAAATGTTTGGTCTTGATGAGCCGAACATTTTTAATATTGCGCTCGATGGTGTTTTTGATGATTGTCAGGATATTGTCAAAGCAATTTCTGCTGACGCACCGTTCAAAGAGAAGTACCGTATTGGTGCGGTCAATTCGATTAACTGGGCTCGTCTTCTGGCTCAGATTGTGTACTACGTTTCGTGTTGGATTCGCCTCACCGACCAGAACACTGAGCGTGTTTCGTTCTGTGTACCAACCGGTAATTTTGGTGATATTTGTGCCGGTCATATTGCCCGTCAGATGGGGCTACCTATTGACCGCCTTATCGTTGCAACCAACGAGAATGACGTATTAGACGAGTTTTTCCGTACGGGGCAGTACCGTGTGCGTTCTTCGGCTGATACGTATAAGACCTCTAGCCCGTCGATGGATATTTCTCGGGCATCAAACTTTGAGCGTTTCATCTTTGACGTGTTGGGCCGTGACGCGGCAAGGGTCGGGGAATTATTTGGTACGGCTGTTGCTTCTGGCGGCTTCTGCCTTGCTGATGATGAGGCGTTCTCTGAGGTGAGTGGCCGTTATGGTTTCCTTTCTGGGAAGTCTACTCATGAGGATCGTATTGCGGTGATTCGTGATTGTTATGAACGCTACGGTGTGCTGCTTGACCCTCATACGGCAGACGGTGTGAAGGTTGCTCGCGGGCTTCGTGAGCAGGTGCCTACTCCGATTGTGTGCCTTGAGACGGCGTTGCCGGTGAAGTTTGCTGAAACGATTTATGAGGCGACTGGTACGGAGCCGGAGGTTCCTGAACGTTTTGCCTCTATTCTTGAGGCTGAGCGTCGCGTGAAGGATATGCCGTGTAGCGTTCAGGCGGTGCAGGAGTATATTGTGCAGTGTATTGGTACTGATTTTTAGGGTGTAGTTTTTACTTCGTGTGGGTGCGCCGGTTCGTGCTGTTTCATATTATGAAACGTTGGGTGGGTATTCTGCCATGCTACGAACCGGCGTACTACTTTAAGTAGTATGACTGAACAACGCACCCTCAACCTTGCGATTATTCCGGGCGACGGTATCGGCCCAGAAATTGTGGCACAAGCAGAACGCGTCCTTGACGCTGTTGCTACACGAGACGGTTTTGCCCTCACCAAAACTACGTATTCTTTAGGTGCAGAGCATTGGCTCGCCACCGGCGAAACTCTCACTGATGAGACGTTGACGCAACTAGGTGGGCATGATGCGATTCTTTTTGGTGCGGTAGGTGCCGACCCTCGTTCTGCTCAGGTGCCTTCTGGGCTGATTGAACGTGAGATTCTCCTAAAATTACGGTTTTCGTTTGACCATTTTATTAATCTGCGCCCTTCACGACTATTTGCGGGTGTGAGCTCTCCTTTAGCTGACCCTGGTGACATTGATTTTGTGGTGGTACGTGAAGGCACTGAAGGCCCGTATGTGGGTAATGGTGGTGTGATTCGTGCTGGTACGGATGCTGAGATTGCAACCGAAGTGTCGGTAAATACGGCGTATGGTGTGCAACGGCTAATGCGTTATGCCTTTGAACTGGCGACACGGCGTGAACGCAAGAAGCTGACGCTGGTGCATAAGAATAATGTGCTGGTGCATGCTGGCGGTTTATACACTCGCACTTTAGAACAGTTGAGTGCCGAATACCCGCAGGTGAGCGTGGATTATTGCCATGTGGATGCGGCAACTATCTTTTTGACAACTGACCCGTCACGTTTTGATGTGATAGTAACCGATAACCTTTTTGGTGATATTTTGACTGATCAGGCTGGTGCTATTACCGGCGGTATTGGGTATGCTGCGTGCGGAAATATTAATGCTTCGGGGCAGTACCCGTCCATGTTTGAGCCGGTGCATGGTTCTGCACCAGATATTGCGGGGCAGAATGTTGCGAACCCTACGGCAACGATTCTTGCTGCTGCCATGTTGTTACGCCATGTTGGGTTAGAGGATTCTGCGGTGCGTATTGAACGGGCAGTGGAGCATGACTTGGCAGAACATGCTGGTCGGGCCCGTAGCACGGATGTGATTGGTGCAGATATTGTGACGGCTTTAGAGAAAATCTAGTGTTGAGTAGGTGCGGTGTGCTTTGATAGAGAGAACACACCGTATGTGAGGCACTTCGCACAGGGCGTCCTCCGCTTGTGAAGAACTTACAACCCCTCACACGAGCAGGCTAACTGCCGGTGTGGCATGAAGAATAATTTGAGAGAAGAGAAATGACGATGTCTTTAACTTTTAGTGTTGAACCCAACCCTTCACCAGCTACCGAAGCTGACCGCGAAAAAGTCTTCGCTAACCCTGGTTTTGGTGACTTTTTCTCTGACCACATGGTCAGCATTGACTGGAAAGGCACATATGCTGACGGCGGCGAGTGGTCTAACGCGCGGGTGAGCGCGTACGAGCCGTTGAGCCTTGACCCTGCTTCTTGTGTGTTGCATTATGGGCAAGAAATTTTTGAGGGTGTTAAAGCGTACCGTCATGCGGATGGTTCTATTTGGACGTTCCGCCCGCAAGTTAATGCTCAGCGTTTGCAGCGTTCTGCTCGTCGCCTTGCCATGCCAGAACTGCCCGAAGAGCTTTTTGTAGAGTCTTTGAAACAGTTGGTGAGTATTGACCGTGAGTGGGTTCCTCGCGGTGAGGGCGAGGCGTTTTATTTGCGTCCGTTCATGATTTCTACCGAGGCGTATTTGGGTGTTCGCCCTGCCCATGAGGTGAAGTATTTGGTGATTGGCTCTCCGGTGGGTAACTATTTTGGTACGGTTGCGCCGGTTGATATTTGGTTGTCTACCGAGTATGCGCGTGCTGGTGTGGGTGGTACGGGTGCTGCTAAGTGTGGCGGTAACTATGCTGCGTCGTTGATTGCTCAGCTTGAGGGTGAACAGCATGGTTGCAAGCAGGTCATTTTTAAAGATTCTCACCGTGATGATGCGATTGAGGAGCTGGGTGGCATGAACGTGTTCTTTGTTTTTGGTGATGAGAATAAGCTGGTGACCCCTGAGCTGACGGGCACCATTCTTGAGGGTGTGACTCGTCAGTCGATTATTCAGTTGGCGAAGGACCGTGGCATGACGGTGGAGGAGCGTAAGTTTACTCTTGATCAGTGGCGTGAGGGTGTTGCTTCTGGCGCTATTTCTGAGATTTTTGCGTGTGGTACTGCTGCGGTGATTTCTCCTGTGGGTGCGTTGAAGTCTGCTGATGGTGTGATTGCTGCCCCTGGTGATGGTGCTGCTGGTGAGGTGACGTTGAGTTTGCGTCAGGAGCTGGTGGGTATTCAGACTGGTGTGGTTGAGGACCGTCATGGTTGGTTAACACGTTTGGTGTAACACCCAAAAAATAGTAGTAGCATCCTTCTTCTTGGGGAGGGTGTTGTGTGAGGTTTGTGGTGTGTTCTTGTGACTGAAGGGGTGGCAAGGGCACACCACATTTTTATGCGTCATATTGGTGAAAATATGTGGTGTTTTTGCTGGTGGTGGGCGATAATTATTTCTAGTTCATAATTTTGATAATAAATACATCTGTAGCATTGGTTTGTCTGGACTAGTGCTTGGAAAGAAGTAACTACGAGAGACATACATATGAGTAAAGAGTCAAAACAAACTAAGGATATAAAAAACCAGAAGAAGCAAAATATACCTTTTGCTTATCTTCTTATATCTATTAATACTGCTCTATTTTTAGTGTTTATTATTTCATGTTTTTCAAAAAAAATATTTTGGGAACTTGATTATAACGATAAAAATAATTTCATATACCTAATAATGGTAGGAGCTACGTCTTTCCTATTTTCTTATCTTCATTTTCTCATTATTACCTGTCTATCTTGTAAAAGAGTCTCGGGAAAGATGTTTTACGTTTATATCCCTGTGATAATGTCTATTTTTAATTCGTTCTTTATTTTGACTAACTTCACTGTGCTGGGTTCTATGGTTACTATGTTGGGTACTATATATCCTATAATTGAACTGATTTATAAACATCTAGGTTTGGAGGATAAAAAAAATACAGAACAAGGACGAATGGAATCTGAATACAAGATAGAACAAGGACGAAATGAAATAGAGAACGCTCGGCGCGATAACGAGACGATTAAAGATCTCAATGAGCGTTTGCATGAGATTCTAAAAAATAGGCATAGCACCGATGAGAATGTGCGCACTTCAAGCTACTTCCAGTTAGCTGGGCTGTACAAAAACTGGGGGTTACTGGGTGAGAACTCTGAAATTATTGAGGCTCAGCGGAAGGTTCAGCAGAAAAATATTTTGAAGCTGATTTTTGGTACAGTTTCGCAGAGGGAAGAACAAGAGCAAAAGAAGAATGCTCGTTCTTTTCTTGAAATAACGACTTTGAATTCTGTTATTGCTGATATTTTCCCGAAGGTCAGTGATACTGATGAGTATAAGGAGTCTTTTGAGCCTTTTGACTTACAGTATGCTGATTTGTCGGGGTTGAACTTTGATGGTGTGGTTTTTCCTGTGGGGTCTAATTTATCTTATGCAGATTTAACTAGCGCAAACTTTTCTGGGGCGCACCTTTCTGGGGCAAGCTTTCAGACCGCAAACCTTCAGACCGCAAACCTTCAGGCCGCAAACCTTCAGACCGCAAACCTTCAGACCGCAAACCTTCAGGCCGCAAACCTTCAGCATGCAGACCTTCAGCATGCAGACCTTCAGCATGCAGACCTTCAACACGCAAAACTTTGGGGCACAAACCTCTGGCGCGCACACCTTCAGGGTGCAAGACTTCAGGGTGCAGGCCTTCAGAACGCAAACCTTCAGAGTGTAAGACTTCAGTACGCAGACCTTCAGGGCGCAAATCTTCAGGGCGCAAATCTTCATAAGGCAGAAAAACTTACTGCTGAGCAACTTGCGCAAGCGCAGAATATCGAATCTATCAAATCTATCGAAACGCGAGAATGGAATGTGTTGACTGGCGAATACGGCAAAGAGGACCAAGCTCTCAAAAACCTCATTCAAGAAGCCTTAGAAATCCAAAAACAACATAAAAATATTTAGAACTAATACCTACAGGAAAACTCTAATATGAATGCTAAAACTTCTAGAAAAAATATCTATAAAAGTAGAAAAAATTCTTCTCGTTATCTAAGATTTTTTTATCTGGTTCTATTTCTTATAGGAGGAATATGGGTATTCTCTAGTAGGGGTGGAGAAGTTCTAAAGTGGTGGTCTGACCTGGTGTTTTGGTTTATTGACAATAGTATTTGGATGTTTATTGCTGTATGTCTTGTAGCGCTAACGTTAATACTTCGTAAGTTCATTTTATTTCTTAAGAAAAGATTATCATCATCCGATGTTTTTTATTCGGTTCTATCCTGTGTTAATGGAATTCTTATAGGGGGAATATTGGTATTCTCTAATAGGGGTGGAGAAGGTCGAAATCTATGGCTTGGCTGGGTTGTTGTTGGGGTCTTTGCTGCTATAGGAATTGCAGTGCAACTGGTTTTGATTTTATGTATTAAAGACCAAATAATTAATTATATCGGTAAAATTATTTACCATATAGTTCCTCTGTTCACTTTTATTATTTCTATCGGTATTTGGGTGCTCATTTGGGCAACCGCTGAAGGCAATGAACAGTGGCGTGACGTGCGCCAAGGGATTCTTACTGTATTTGCTGGTCTTATCGGCGTTATCGGTGCTTTTGCAACCCTCGCTGTAAACTACGAAAACCACGAACAAAACCGAAACATCATAACTGTTAAAGACCTCAATGAGCGTTTGCATGAAATTCTCAAAAATAGGCATAATAGTGAGGATAATAATGCGCGTGCTTCGAGCTACTTTCAACTAGCTGGGCTGTATAAAGACTGGGGGCTATTGGGGGAGAATTCTGAAATTATTAAGAAGCAACGGAATACTCAGCAGAAGTACATTCTCAAGCTGATTTTTGGTACTGTTCCACAGAAAGAACAAGAACAAAAGAAGAGCACTCGTTCTCTTCTTGAAATAACGACTTTGAACTCTGTTATTGCTGATATTTTTCCGAGGGTCAGTGATACTGATGAGCACAAGAAGTCTTTTGAGTCTTTTGATTTGCAGTATGCGGATTTATCGGGGCTGACCTTCGATGGTGTGTTTTTTCCTAAGTATTCTAATTTATCTCATGCGGATTTAACTAGAGCAAACCTTCAGAACGCATACCTTCAGAACGCATACCTTCAGCACGCATACCTTCAGCACGCAAAACTTCAGGAAGCAGACCTCTGGGGCGCAAACCTTCAGAACGCAGACCTTCAGAACGCATACCTTCAGCACGCATACCTTCAGCACGCAAAACTTCAGCACGCAAACCTTCAGACAGCAAACCTCTGGGGTGCAAACCTTCAGACAGCAAACCTCTGGGGCGCAAACCTTCAGAACGCAAAGCTTTTGGAGACAAACCTTCAGAACGCAAACCTTCAGAACGCAAACCTTCAGAACGCAAACCTTCGGTACGCAGACCTTCAGCACGCAATACTTCAGAACGCACACCTCTATGGAAGGGCAGAACAACTTACCTCTAAACGGCTCGCGCAAGCTCGGAGCGTCGAATCTATCGAAATACGAGAATGCGATTGGCATACCAACAAATACGGCAAAGAAGACCACGCTCTCAAAAACCTCATCCAAGAAGCCCTAAAAATTCAAGAAGAACAGAAGAATAATCCTCCTCAAAACTCGTAGCACTATGCGCACGCGCCCCAAACGCGGTAGCCTATAAACTATGCGCATTGCTCGATACACCAAAGAAGACCAACTACACTTCGGCGTCGTAGAAGGCGCCGAAGGAGAAGAAACCATCACCGAACTCCTCGGAGACCCGTTCTACCGCGGAATCGAACGCTCTAACACCAGCTACCCGCTTCAAGACGTTCGCCTACTCTCACCCATCATTCCGCGTTCCAAAATCATCGGCGCCGCCCGAAACTGGCACGACCACGCCACCGAACTCGGCAACAACACCCCCACCAGCCCTCAATTCTTCCTCAAGCCCAATACTTCCGTCATTGGCCCTTCAGACCCCATCACCTTGCCAGAATGGTCCGAAGACGTCTCCTACGAAGGGGAGCTCGCCATCATCATTGGGCGTATCGCCAAATCTGTCACCCCAGAACGTGTACGTGACGTCATCTTCGGATACACCGTCGCTAACGACCTCACCGCACGCGACGTACAACAAACCGACCTGCAATGGGTGCGCGCCAAAGGATTCGACGGCTCCTGCCCACTCGGCCCATGGATCGAAACCGACCTCGACCCAGACGCACTCTCCATCAAAACGTGGATTGACGGAGACCTCAAACAAGACGGCACCACCGCAGACATGATTTTCTCAGCCACAGAACTCGTCTGCGCAGCATCCGAAATGTTCACGCTCCTACCCGGCGACGTCATCCTCAGCGGAACACCCGAAGGAGTTGGCACCTTGCACGAAGGAAACGAAATTGAGATTGAAGTCGAAGGTATCGGCTCACTGATTAACATCGTTCGCCGCTAACACGCACTGTTCGCGGTATATTCACCATCTTGTATCGACTAAGAAAGAACTGTAAAAACACCCCATGACAGATATGACCGTCAAACTCAACAACCCCGCCGAAACCCGCGTACGATTCTGCCCCTCACCAACAGGCACACCGCACGTCGGCATGGTACGCACCGCACTATTCAACTGGGCGTACGCACGCCACACCGGCGGTAAACTTATCTTCCGTATCGAAGACACCGACGCCGCACGCGACTCCGAAGAATCCTTCAACCAAGTACTCGAATCCTTGCACTGGCTCGGAATCGAATGGGACGAAGGCGTTGGTGTCGGTGGCCCGCACGCACCCTACCGTCAGTCCGAACGCGGAGAACTCTACCAAGACGTCATCAAAAAACTCGTAGACGGCGGATACGTTTATGAAGACTTCTCCACCCCAGAAGAAGTAGAAGAACGTCGCCGTTCACGCGGTGAAGACCCAAAACTTGGGTACGACAACTTCGACCGCAACCTCAC
This sequence comes from Rothia sp. P7208, assembly GCF_048512915.1. Classification (NCBI taxonomy): domain Bacteria; kingdom Bacillati; phylum Actinomycetota; class Actinomycetes; order Micrococcales; family Micrococcaceae; genus Rothia; species Rothia sp. P7208. The sequence goes on along the minus strand of NZ_JBLXXW010000002.1, from coordinate 149,208 downwards.
CGAAGAACAAAAAGAACAATACCGTGCCGAAGGGCGCCAGCCCGTTCTGCGTTTGCGTATGCCCGATGAAGACATCACCTTCAACGACCTCGTACGTGGCGAAATCACGTTCAAAGCCGGCACCGTACCCGACTATGTGGTGGTTCGCGCCAACGGTAAACCGCTCTACACTCTCGTTAACCCTGTTGATGACGCTCTTATGGGTATTACTCATGTGCTTCGTGGTGAAGACTTGCTTTCTTCCACACCGCGTCAGATTGCGCTTTATCGTGCGCTCGTGCAGGTTGGTGTGGCACAGTTTATCCCCGAATTTGGGCACCTTCCATACGTGATGGGTCAAGGCAATAAGAAACTCTCTAAACGAGACCCAGAGTCAAACCTGTTCTTGCTACGCGATAGCGGCTTCATCAAAGAAGGCCTGCTCAACTATCTCGCCCTGCTCGGTTGGTCGCTCTCACACGATGAAGACATTTTCACTATTAATCAGCTCGTAGAACACTTCGACGTTAAAGATGTTCTCGCTAACCCGGCACGTTTTGACGTGAAAAAGGCTGAGTCCATTAACGGTACGCATATTCGCCGTCTTGACGCCGAAGACTTCTGCCACCGACTCGTCCCATACCTACACGCTGGGGGAGTACTACCCGTTGAAACGTTTGCAGAGCTTTCAGCAGAACAGCAGAACATTTTGACCGAAGCTGCACCACTGGTTCAAGAGCGTATGCAGCTGCTCGGTGAAGCACCCGGTATGCTCGGGTTCTTGTTCATTGCTGATGAGCAGGTCACTATTGCTGAGGACGCTCGTAAACAGCTCAAAGAGTCTGCCCCCACCGTGTTGCAGGCTGCGCTAGATGTGCTCGAACCTCTCGAAGATTTTACGGCTGAGAACATTCAGCAGGTGCTTCGTGAAGCCATTGTTGAGGGCCTTGAGATTAAGCCTCGTTTGGCGTTTGGTCCGTTGCGTACTGCCATTTCGGGTGCGCGTGTTAGCCCACCATTGTTTGAGTCAATGGTGATTCTTGGTAAAGAATCTTCGTTGAATCGTTTGCGTGCTTTGCACACAGACCTCAGCGCATAAAAACACAACCGCACCTATTGCACAGCACAGCGAATAAGTGCGGGTAATAGGGGAGTGCCCTCATGCCTACGTTGGCATGAGGGCGCTCCTGTTATGAGGGGCTGTTCACCTTCACCGCTAAAATGTGACACATGTCTATGTTCTTTAATTTGCGTGAGTAGAAAAACTCGTATAGAGTTATTACTCGTTGCGAAGATGAGTTCATCTGAGTAGCACATAATGGGATATGGTGTAATTGGCAACACTACGGTTTCTGGTACCGTCATTCTAGGTTCGAGTCCTGGTATCCCAGCGATGTTTTCTCTCCTTGCAGAAGAAAATATTTTCGGCCCCATCGTATAGCGGCCTAGTACTCCGCCCTCTCACGGCGGCAACACCGGTTCAAATCCGGTTGGGGTCACAGGCTAAAACCCTCCAATGTTCTCATTGGAGGGTTTTTCTATACCCTAAAAACAGCACGCCTCACAACACCTAACATCTTGTGACGTGGTTCATGAGGGTTTGAGTTGTAGCAAACACAAAACACCTAGTAGACTACACAGGTAGGTCACAGACCATACGGCCCCATCGTATAGCGGCCTAGTACTCCGCCCTCTCACGGCGGCAACACCGGTTCAAATCCGGTTGGGGTCACACACTAAAACCCTCCAACCCTATGGTTGGAGGGTTTTTCTTATATGTTTTAACAAACAAAAAACCTCCACCCAAGAACCACAGCAGAACACCCAACAGCCGGTAAGATAAAGCTGTGGAAAAAACAAACACAACACCTCGCACCGCACCAAACATCACCGCAGAACTCGACGCCATGCGCCGAGCACGAGACACCCTCGAAAACATCACACTGCCACTAGAAACCACCGAAATCGACGAACACCGTGCACTACTGAAAAAAACACGCACCCAACTCGACGACTACGTACTACCACGCCTCGCCACACTCGACGCACCACTAACCGTCGTCGTAGGCGGCTCCACAGGCGCCGGCAAATCAACACTAGTTAACACCCTCCTTGGGCAGGCCATCACACGCTCCGGCGCAATACGCCCCACCACACGCCAACCAGTCCTCATCCACCGCGAAGAAGACGCCCCAGCACTGGCCCCAGAGCGTATCCTGCCACACCTCGAACGCATCCAAACCCACGACGGAAAACTCGTCGGAGCAGACCCAACACTCACCGACCAAATCTACACCGTCCAAACACAGAACATACCCGCCGGTATTGCCCTCATCGACGCACCCGACGTAGACTCCGTCAGCGAAGACAACCGCCGACTCGCAAAACAACTGCTCTCTGCCGCAGACCTCTGGCTCTTTGTCACCACCGCAAACCGCTACGCCGACGCCGTACCCTGGGAATTACTCACCGAAGCCGCTGCACGCGACATCACTATCGCGGTCGTACTCAACCGTGTACCAGAAGGCGCGGAACAAGAAATTGAAGAAGACCTCCGCCACATGCTACAACGTGCCGGAATCACCCCAGCACACCTACTAACCGTCAACGAACAAGAACGCGACGAACAGGGCATGCTCTCACGCATGAGCATCACCTCACTGATTTACTGGCTCAGCGAACTCGGCGCAAACTCCGAAGAACGCACCCGCATCGCACAACAAACCCTCGAAGGAGCAATACGAACAGCCGCCACCCGTATCGAAGCCCTCGCACACGCCCAAGAACAACAACACGACACTGCTCAACGACTCACCTACGCCGTTGAAGACTCCTATATTCAAGCCGTCAAAAACGTTATCGAATCAACACAAGACGGCGCGCTCCTACGCGGAGAAGTCCTCTCACGCTGGCAAGACTTCGTTGGTACCGGAGAATTCTTCCGCAACATCGAAACCAGTATCGGACGACTGCGCGACAGAGTCTCAGGGTTCTTCAGAGGAAAACCCAGCCAAGCCATCGTCGTTGAACAAGCACTCGAAGTCGGCTTGCACTCAGTGATCGTAGAACAGAGCGCACAAGCGGCAGAAAACGTGCAACGCCGCTGGAACGAAGAACGCGCAGGGCGAGCACTCCTTGCCGGAGAAGACCTCGGAAAACTCCCTGAAGACCTCCCCGCAACTGTTGCCGAAGAAATCCGCCAATGGCAACAAGACATCATGAAAATGATGACAGAAGAAGGCGCAGGCAAACGACAACGCGCCCGCTTCCTCTCACTTGGAATCAACGCCGCAGCCGTTATTCTCATGGTTGCTGTCTTCTCTATGACCGGCGGACTGACCGGAATTGAAGCCGGTATTGCCGGCGGTTCTGGCGTGGTTGGCACTAAACTCCTCGAAGCAGTCTTCGGAGAAGACGCCGTACGACGTATGGCTCAAGGGGCACGTAAAAACCTCGAACTACGTATCCAAAAAATCTTCTCAGAACACGCCACCACCTTCATCCAAAAAATTGATGAGAACCACCTCGGAGCATCCACCAACGAAGTGCAAGAAGCCGCACGCACTGTTGCGCAGGTTGCTCAACAACTCAAAAGGGGACGCTAAACGATGCCCGCAACACGAGAAAACCACATGACCACACTCTCCGCTAGAGTTGACGCACTCAACCATGCTGTAGAACAAGGCACCGGAAGGGTCGCCCCCGAAACGCTCACCTACGCCCAAGACGTTCTCGACCGCACTAAACGCCGCCGAGAACTCTCCTCAGAACACACCGTCATTGGGTTCTTTGGGGCAACAGGTTCGGGAAAGTCATCCCTTTTCAATGCCGTCATTGGTGAAGATATTGCCCGTAGTGCAGCACGACGCCCCACCACCTCCACCGCGCAAGCAGCTATCTGGGGTGAAGAAGGCAGCGAACAACTACTGAACTGGCTAGAAGTAGAACACCGTGTCGTGATGGACACCCACCCCGAACACGCTGTGCAAGCACTCAACCAAGCTGATATTCCGCTATCGCACGGGCTGTGGAATAAAGTGCGCTCTGCCATCGGTAAAAGTGCCACCGAAAAACGCTCTGGCGGGCTCATCCTCCTTGACCTACCAGACTTTGACTCCGTCGAAAAAGCGAACCGCCGTATCGTGGAACGTATGGCAGGGTGCGTGGACGTGCTCGTCTGGGTTTTTGATCCACAAAAATATGCTGACGCCGTCATTCACCACGAGTTCATTGCACCCATGGCAGAACACGGTGCGGTCATGATGGCTGTGATGAACCAGTCCGATAAGCTACATGCTGAAGAAATACCTGCTGTTCTCGACTCTCTCGAACGTCTACTTGCAGAAGACGGGCTGAGCCGTTCACTCTTGAGCAAACCCCTGGCAGTCTCGGCACGAACCGGTTATGGTATCGAATCGTTACGCGGAGCGCTTGGGCGAGTTGCCGCCGAAAAATCAGCGGCTCTAGAACGTATCGACGCAGACCTCGACACCGTCCACCAAAAACTTGGTGAATATGACGGCGGAGGATACCCCGACGGTGTGACCGGCACTGGTGTGCGTCTGCTAGATCATGCGCTCTACGAAGCTAGTGGTGCACCTGCTGTTGTGAAAGTTGCTGAAAAATCTTATCGACTGCACGCAAGCGCACATACCGGTTGGATTGCAACCCGTTGGATGCTCAAATTCAAACCAGACCCTCTCAAACGACTCAACTTGCATCGTGCTGGTGAAGAGAAAACGCTCACCCGTTCATCGTTGCCACCGATGAATGAGACGCAAAAGTCAGTGATGAGTTCGGGGATTCGCCGTTTTGCAGATGGTGTCTCGGAAGGGGTTGGGCAGCCGTGGAGTCATAGTATTCGTGAAGCGGCTCGCTCCCGTCAAGAAGAACTTCCTCAAGCGCTTGAACGGTGTATTGCCACTACCGACTATCAGGCTCAGAAAAAACAATGGTGGTGGCATCTGCTGAACATAGTGCAGTGGCTTGCGCTCTTTAGCGCGGTTGCTGGTCTGCTATGGCTTACCGTTTTAGCGTGTGCCGGATATTTTCAGCTACGCTTACCAGCCCCACCCTATGTAGAAGGGTTCCCGTTCCCGCTCCCCACATTATTAGTGTTGACCGGTATTGGTTTGGGTTTGTGTGTTGGGTTATTGGGGCGTTTCTTCTCGTGGATAGGGCAGAAGTTCTATGCGCGAAAAGTGTCTCGTCAGATTGCTGGTAACATTGCCCATGTCTCTGAAGAGTACATTGTTGATCCTGTACGTTCGGAAGTCAGCAGACATGCCTTGTTCTGTGAATCTTTAGAGCAGGGGCAACGCTAAAAATATTGAGGAGCCGTCGTGCCTGAACAAGAGATAACGTTACCGAAGGAGCTTTCTATCCGCTTATATGAAGAGCGTGATGAGCTTTCTTGGGTGCGTTGTCGTCTCCTCTCCTTTTTAGATTGCAGTTATTTTGACGACGTACACCGCTACCGTGAACTCTACGAAAACCCTGCCGTCTGTGTGGTTGCCACTTGCGACGAACAGGTCGTGGGATTTTTAGATATTGAGTATGAAGAAGTCGCTGGGCAAGTGTGTAGCACCGAGGGGGAGCGTGGCGGTGTAATGTGGCATCTTGGTGTTTTGCCAGAATACCGTCAGATGGGTGTTGCCACGAAAATGTTTGAGTTCGCGTGTGAACGTTTACGCGCTGTCGGCGTTTTTCGTATTCAAGCGTGGACTCAAGACGATGTTCCCGCGAACTCTTGGTATCGTGCTCAAGGATTTGAACAATTTACCGCGCATTTGAATGTGTTTGCGCGAGGCCTTATAAGCAAGGGACAGATGAGTGACTTGCTACCTGGTATTGAAGATTCGTGGAAGTATCTTCCGCATATTCGTTCGCTGAACTTTGAGGCCCCTTGTGAAGCGCGTGAAGAGTTAGAGCGGCTCAGCTACCGTATCCATGAGGTGCGTGGCTATGAGTTGAATCTACAACCTGAGACTTCACCGAATATGTAGAGGTGTGCTAAAACTTTTTGATAACGCTACGGCCCCCTGTTGGCGTGTATTTTCCTTTGTGAAAGTTTCTTGGAAGATACACCCTTGGGGGTGCCGTAGTTTTTTGTCTCGTAGTGTTTTAGGAGGCGTTGCGTAGCGCGTCAGTTAGTTGTGCTGCGGCTTGGCAGACAACTTCTGCGTGGAGTCGCCCCGGCTGACGGGTGAGACGTTCAATGGGGCCAGAGATAGAGATAGCGGCGATGACTTTACCGGTTGGTCCGTGTACAGGTGCCGAAACTGAGGCTGTGCCGCGTTCTCTTTCTCCTACGGATTGTGCCCAGCCACGTCTACGAACTGCCGCTAACATGGTGGCGGTAAAGCGTGCGTTGCGTAGGCCTTCAAGAAGTCGAGAGTGATCTTCCCATGCGGTGAGTATTTGTGCGGCGGAGCCTGCCTTCATGGAAAGTTGTGTTCCTACGGGGATGGTGTCGCGTAGTCCGATGGGGCGTTCTGCTGAGGCGACGCATACACGCCAGTCTCCTTGACGGCGGTACACCTGAGAACTTTCGCCGGTAACGTTTCTGAGGTTGTTGAGGATAGGGCCGGCGGCACTAATGAGTCGGTCTTCGCCGGAGGCGGAGGAGAGCTCGCCAATACGTGGGCCGAGGGCGAATCGTCCTTGGGAGTCTCGTGAGACGAGCCGGTGGTGGACGAGTGCTACTGCTAGGCGGTGTGCGGTAGGGCGAGCGAGCGCGGTTGCTTCAACGAGTTGGGAGAGGGATGCAGGGCCAGACTCGAGTCGGTTGAGGATGGCTGCTGCTTTGTCGAGAACTCCTACCCCTGAGGATGTTTTGAGTTCTGGTTTGTCGTTGGTCATGGATTCCTCCAAGTGTGTAGCGTGGGGGGGGGGGGGGGGCCGCTTGATAGGTGCTTCATAGGTAGATGCTACTTAATCAGCACCATGATAGATATTTATGCATGTGTAGGTAAAATTATTACATTCTCAATATGTGATATGCAAGTTCATTTTATGGAAAGTTCCACTCTTTCTCGACAAAATATAAACAACATCACCACAGCACAAGGAAAAACCATGAAAGAAAGCACCCCAGACGCCCACATACACACACCCCGCACCCTCGCCGAAAAAGTATGGCAAGCCCACACCGTCGTCACCGGAGACAACGGAAAACCAGACCTACTCTACATCGACCTCCACCTCGTCCACGAAGTCACCTCACCCCAAGCATTCGAAGGCCTACGACTCGAACAACGCCCCCTACGGAGACTCGACCTCACCATCGCCACCGAAGACCACAACACACCCACCGAAAACATCTTCACCACCATCGCCGACCTCACCTCACGCACCCAAATCGAAACACTCCGCAAAAACGCCCAAGAATTCGGCGTACGCATCCACTCACTCGGAGACATCGAACAAGGCATCGTCCACGTCGTCGGCCCCCAACTCGGACTCACCATGCCCGGAATGACCATCGTCTGCGGAGACTCCCACACCTCCACCCACGGAGCATTCGGCGCACTCGCCTTCGGCATCGGAACCTCAGAAGTTGAACACGTCATGGCAACACAAACACTGCCACTAGCACCCTTCAAAACCATGGCCATCAACGTCGAAGGCACCCTCAAACCAGGAGTCACCGCCAAAGACATCATCCTCGCCGTCATCGCCGAAATCGGCACCGGCGGAGGACAAGGCTACGTCCTCGAATACCGCGGCTCCGCCATCCGCTCACTCTCGATGGAAGGACGCATGACCATGTGCAACATGTCCATCGAAGCCGGAGCACGCGCCGGAATGGTCGCCCCCGACGAAACCACCTTCGAATACGTCAAAGGACGCGAACACGCCCCCACCGGAAAAAACTGGGAAGAAGCGCTCGCCTACTGGAAAACCCTACCCACCGACGAAGGAGCTGTCTTTGACCGAGAAATCTTCATCAACGCAGACGAACTAGAACCCTTCGTCACCTGGGGAACCAACCCCGGACAAGGCGTACCACTATCACACAACGTGCCACACCCCGAAGACTTCGCAGAAGAAAACGACAAAGTAGCCGCAGCGAAAGCCCTCGAATATATGGGACTCACCGCAGGCACCCCCATGAAAGACATCCCCGTAGACGTCGTCTTCCTCGGCTCCTGCACCAACTCCCGCATCGAAGACCTACGCGCCGCAGCAGACATCATTAACGGACAAAAAATTGCCCCCGGTGTGCGTATGATGGTCGTCCCCGGCTCCCAAAAAGTACGTGCACAAGCAGAAGCAGAAGGACTCGACAAAATCTTCCAAGACTTCGGTGCAGACTGGCGTTTTGCCGGATGCTCCATGTGCCTCGGCATGAACCCCGACCAACTCGCACCAGGGGAGCGCTGCGCCTCCACCTCCAACCGCAACTTTGAAGGACGCCAAGGCAAAGGTGGACGCACCCACCTCGTCTCACCATTAGTCGCAGCAGCCACCGCCATCCGCGGCACACTCAGCTGCCCCAGCGACCTCTAACCCCAACACCACACAACTAAGCCACCCAACACACAAGGAACACAACACACAAGGAACACAACACCGATGGAACCCATCATCAAACACACCGGAATCGGAGTACCACTACACGCCTCCAACGTAGACACCGACCAAATCATCCCCGCCGTCTACCTCAAACGCGTCACCAAAACAGGATTCGACGACGCACTCTTTGCCAACTGGCGCAAAGACGAAAACTTCATCCTCAACCAAGAACCCTACAAACACGGCAGCGTACTAGTTGCAGGCCCCGACTTTGGCACTGGTTCTTCCCGTGAACACGCCGTATGGGCACTCAAAGACTACGGATTCAAAGTCGTTATCTCCGCACGCTTTGCCGACATCTTCCGCGGAAACTCCGGAAAACAAGGACTGGTCGCCGCCCAAGTACGTCAAGATGACGTTGAACTCCTCTGGAAAACCCTCGATAACGAACCCGGTACAGAAATTACCGTAGATCTCGAAACTAAAACCATTACTTGCGGGGCACTGACCGTACCTTTCCACATCGACGACTACGTCCGTTGGCGTCTCATGGAAGGACTCGACGATATCGGGCTCACACTCCAACACGAGGACGCCATCACCGAATACGAAAAAAACCGTCCAGCATGGCTACCTAAAACCCAATAAAATATGTAACACCATTTTGTGCCAACATAAAAGGGGACAACCTTTACCCTCTTGATAAAGTTCACAGTGTACCGAATAGCACCCAAAACCCCTAAAAACCCGTGAAAAAATGTCATGAGAACCGCTTTTTGATATTGAACACTCAAACTAAACACAAAGACAGGGCTCTCATGACTTATTGTTAAGTAAAGTTCACTGTAGTTTTATGTGGACGACTCTTTATACGAGAGTCCAAAAACATAGGCACAGCACCAAGCTATGCCGGATCGCTCGCACATAAAGAACATCCGGTTCTTACTTATACGATTGGAAGCATATGATCAGCGCACTGCGAATTGAAGGTGGAACCCCACTAGTAGGTGAAGTGAAAGTACGCGGAGCTAAAAACCTCGTACCTAAAGCAATGGTTGCTGCTCTCTTAGGCAGCTCACCTTCTCTATTGCGCAATGTTCCAGAAATCAAAGACGTCAAGGTCGTTACCGACCTCGTAGAACTACACGGCGTCACCGTCGAACACAACCGCGAAACCGGTGAACTAACACTCGACCCAAGCAACGTCTCCCGCGCCGAAAACGCAGACATCCACGCACACGCAGGAGATTCCCGCATCCCCATCCTGCTCTGCGGACCACTACTACACACCCTCGGCGAAGCTTTCATTCCAGACCTCGGTGGCTGCCGTATCGGTGACCGCCCCGTAGACTTTCACTTCAAAGTGCTTCAAGACTTCGGCGCAAAAATCGATAAGCAAGAAAACGGCATTTCGATTAAAGCGCCTAAAGACGGCCTCAAAGGTAACACCATTGAACTCAGCTACCCATCTGTAGGTACCACCGAGCAAGTTCTGCTCACTGCAGTCCTCGCACAAGGTAAAACGGAGCTTAAAAACGCTGCTGTTGAGCCTGAAATCATGGATCTTATTGCCGTCTTACAGAAAATGGGCGCGGTCATCACCGTCGAAACAGACCGCCAAATTATCATTGAAGGCACCGACCGCCTCGAAGGCTACACACACGATGCACTACCAGACCGTAACGAAGCAGCATCATGGGCATCTGCAGCTCTTGCAACCGGTGGAGACATCTTCGTACGTGGTGCAAACCAAAAAGACATGAGCACCTACCTCAACGTCTTCCGTAAAATGGGTGGCGGTCTCGACATCCGCACCGACGGTATCCGTTTCTATCACCCCGGTACTGAGCTTAACCCGCTTGTTCTGGAAACTAACGTTCACCCCGGCTTCATGACAGACTGGCAACAGCCCCTCGTCGTCGCGATGACCCAAGCACAAGGTGTCTCTGTTCTTCACGAAACCGTCTACGAAAACCGTTTCGGCTTCACCGACGCACTCATTAAGATGGGCGCAACCGTACAAGTTCACCGCGACTGCCTTGGCCCTACCGAATGCCGTTTCGGAAATAAGAACTTCCGCCACTCCGCAATCATCACCGGAAAATCAAAACTTCGTGGCGCAGACATCAACGTCCCAGACCTACGTGGTGGCTTCTCTCACGTTATCGCTGCACTTGCTGCAGAAGGCACCTCAAACGTCACCGGAGTATCTGTTATCTCCCGCGGTTACGAACACTTTGGTGACAAGCTCACAGCCCTTGGCGCAAAATTTGAGGTTATCGACTAACATGACAGGTTCACAGCCACGGCAAGCATTGACAGGACTTAAACCCACTCCTTCTGGTGACGCACTATACCGCGTACTAGGACACAGTGCACGAGTGCTCTACCACTGCTTAATGGGACTGAAAATCGAGGGAATTGAAAAACTCCCACGAGACCGCGGATACCTCGTCGTCTCTAACCACCTTTCAGAAGTAGACCCCATTACGATTGCCTACCCTGTGTTCCTCACCGGAACTTTACCCAGATTCCTCGCAAAAGAATCACTCTTTAGAGCACCCGTCATCGGCTGGATTCTTCGCAAACTTGCTCACATCCCCGTGGCACGAGGATCCATCGACGCGCGTAAATCATTAGAGACCGCGCAAAACGTGCTCGAATCTGGGGGAGCTGTGGTCATCTACCCTGAAGGAACTCTCTCCGAAGACCCTCAAGGGTGGATGATTGCAGCACGAACCGGCGCCGCACGACTCGCCTTCGCAACAGGAGTTCCGGTTTACCCCATCGCCCACTGGGGAGACCAAGAATTTCTATCCCCAACAGGTAAGTTCCGCCCTTTCCCTCGTAAAAAAGTGCAGGTTAAAATCGGTGACCCTATCGACTTCTCTGACCTTCAAGGAAGCAGCCCAGCAGCGGCACCCACTAGAGAAGACCTCACCACTGCCACAGAGCGTATGGTCTCAGCCATTACCGCACTATTAGAAGACATCCGAGGTGAAAAAGAGCCAGAAGGGCGCTGGAACCCCATCACCAGACGGCGCGAACTACCCGGAGAAAAACATTAGGAGAACCATGAGCGTTGCCCCAGCTACCACAGCCCAAAACACCAACAACATCCGCAAAATTGCTGTTCTTGGCGCCGGTAGCTGGGGCACTGCTTTTGCTAAAATCACCGCAGACACCGCACGCGAAAAGAACAGCGGAATACAAACCATCCTCTGGGGACGAAACCCCGAACGTATGGAACAATGCCGTGCTACACGGATGAACACCGCATACTTTCCACAGCTCGTGTTGCCGGAGAACCTAGAGTACACCTCCAACATCTTGGAAGCCTTAGCCGGCGCCGACATCATTGTGCTAGCAATACCAGCACAATCATTGCGTGAACAGTTCAAAAACTTCATCACACACATCCCTCCACATGCGATTCTGATATCACTTGCTAAAGGGTTAGAACAAAACACTGGGCTAAGAATGTCCGAAGTGATTGTTCAAGTTCTTGAAGAAGCTGGAGACCCGCACGCCATCGAACGCGTAGCTGTGCTCTCAGGCCCCAACCTCGCCCGAGAAATTGTTGCAGAACAACCAACAGCTTCTGTTATCGCCGCACACCACGAAACTACTGCAGCGCTACTGGCTGAACTATGCAACTGCTCATATTTTCGCCCCTACACAGGAACCGATATTATTGGTGTAGAAATAGGCGGAATTGTCAAAAACATTATCGCCTTATGCGTGGGAATCTGCGAAGGAAAAGACTACGGAGATAACTCCAAAGCATCAGTGATGACCCGTGGCCTTGCCGAGACTACCCGCTTAGCAGTAGCACTCGGCGCAGACCCCCAAACATTGAGCGGACTAGCCGGCATGGGCGACCTCATCGCAACCTGTTCCTCTTCTCTCTCACGAAACCACACCGCCGGGCGACTACTGGCTGAGGGAGTACGACCAGAACAACTCAATGAAGTGATGACACAAACTGCAGAATCTATCAAGTCGGCTGCAGCCGTCGTCGAACTTGCCCATCAACACCACGTTGAAATGCCTATCTGTGAAGCTGTCGTGGCAGTATTGAACGGAACCCTGACCGTTGAAACTCTTGCCCCACGACTTCTTGGCAGAACCCTCAAACACGAAAACCATACACAACGCTAGAATAAGTGTTGTTACTTTTCCCCGACACCCCTAAAAGAGACTTTGAGAGAGTTACATGTCTAATAGCACCGTTACCAAACCCACCGTTGCAGTACTTGCCGGTGGAACATCTTCAGAACATTCCGTGTCTCTTGTGAGCGCATCGGGTGTACTCAACGCCATTGATACTCAAACCTACGATGTTGTCGTTATCGGCATCACCGAAGAAGGCCGCTGGTATTTAAGCTCTCCTGAAGAAATCAACAAACTCGTGAACGAAGCGGCACAAGAAACAGCTCAAACAGGCAAAGAAGTCAAAGCATACTTCCGCGGTTCACAAGAACAAGTTTTCCTTCCCCTCGGTGAAGGCGACTCAAAACTTCGTCTATGCTCAGAAGGCGCTACAGAATTTCGTCTAGGCCCTAGCATCGACGTCGTATTCCCCGTACTGCACGGACCCTTTGGCGAAGACGGAACGGTGCAAGGTCTCCTCGAAAGTGCAGGCCTCAAATACGTTGGATGTGGTGTTGCATCTTCTGCTATCGGTATGGATAAGCACTTCATGAAAGTTGCGTTTGAATCTGCTGGACTGGATGTTGGACCCTACGTCGTCGTCACACACCGCCAATGGAAAATGAACCCTGAACAAGCTCGACAAGAGATTAACAAACTCGGATACCCCGTGTTCGTCAAACCAGCGCGTGCTGGTTCCTCCTACGGAATTAGCAAAGTTGAATGTGAAGCAGACCTAGACGCCGCTATTGCCGAAGCACAAAAACACGACCCCAAAATTATTATTGAAGCAGGTATTGACGGTCGCGAACTCGAATGTGCCGTACTTGAAGTGTCTTCTACGGAACTTCCCATCAGCTCATATGTTGGTGAAATTATCAATGAGGACCAAAAATTCTATGACAGCACAGAAAAATATGATCCTAAGAGCAAGACCAAAACAGTTTGTCCTGCCACATTAGATGAAGACACCCATACACGTCTTCGTGCTCTAGCAGTTCAGGCTTTCCTCTCCCTAGACTGCGAAGGTCTTGCTCGTGCAGACTTCTTCTACACTCAAGAAGGAAAGCTCGTTATCAACGAAGTGAACACGATGCCTGGCTTTACTCCTATCAGCATGTATAAAACAATGTGGGAGAAAACTGGACTCAAATACACAGATCTCGTAGATCGTCTTATTGCATTGGCCCTTGAGCGCCCACTAGGCTTGCGCTAAAACCTAAGAATGCCTCTCATCATGGCAACAAGCTTTTAATCAGGAGTTTGGCTAACACAGAGACGTTAGCCAAACTCCTGATGATGTTTAAGAATCTAAACGGAGCTCGTCACTAAGGTTCGTGCACACCTTAGTCTGGGGGAGCTGTTTCACCGCCGAACTAAGGTGAACTAATAACGTCGAGGAAGAAATTTTTTCGGCGTCAAAAGTGACACGTATGGCTGGAGAACGTCCAAAAGTTGTAGCATCCCACGTTCCTGTTGGCTGCTGAACCGACTGCTGAGCCTGTTCTTGTTCTTTTGAAGGTTTAAGAATCCAATCTACGCCATTGACAGAAACACAAGGGTCTGACACCGGCTCCTGTACACTCACCCCGCATTTGAGAACCACAACACTTGGATTCCCCCACGCTGTTGTCGCTTGAGCGGTAGTCTCCCGTTGAGAAAAACCACCAAGTTCTTGAGGCATCGCCACCATCGCATACGCACAACGTGGGTTCGCTGCATCTTCTGCAGGGGTCAGGTACACCGCACCAGCACCACATCCGCTGAGCGGCATAGTCGCTAGGCAGAGTGCAGAGGTGACACGAACAGAGGTTTTCTTCAAGATACTCACGTTCTCATTCTATCGTCGTACTCACGAAAATACCTCTTCACACTACTCGCGTACCCTCCCAGACACCTGATAGTGTGGGTAAAAGCTTGAGAACTTATCAAGAGAGTGAAGGAGGTTCACATGTCTAAACAACATAACATTGTTATGGTCAGCGCCGGTACTTTATGCGCATTAGCTATGTCTTTTATGACGTTCCCAGCAGACGCCCAAGACGCTTTACCTCCTACCACTGAACCGACAGCCTCTCCAACGGCGCTACCATCGACTCCGCTCAATCCTCCTACCACGCAAACACCAACGGCAGAACCTACCGTGCCAGCGGACCGAGAAGAACCTACACCACCCATAAATTCTGAGCCTACAACAACACCATCTGCCCCCGCTGAGGGAGGGGGTATTCTTCCTTCACCCAGTCCCTCCTCATCACCAGCACCCACACCTTCCGCCTCATCAGAGCCTAGTGCACCTCAAACACCAACACCTGAGACGACTCAACCTAGTGAACCAACAGAACCTAGCCCATCTCAAGATCCAACACCCAAAAAGCCTGATGAGGGAATTGGCGCTGGCGCCAACACTACTCCTGCGCCACCTCAAACATCAGAACCGACAGCTGCCCCATCACCAGCACCAACAACACCTGAACGTGAAAACTCACCTGCAACTGGGCAAGAAGGAAATACCACAGCTGACCGTGAAGAAACTTATCAGCAACTTCACCAATACGAGACCGTTACACCCGAACTTCCTAACAACACACCTCAAAACGAGCTACCTGAAGAAGCTACTCAAGATAGAACCTTCTCTATGCAAGAACAGCTCAATAGCTTAGGAACACCACTAGAGCCATCCTCTTTCGCAGAGACAAACTCTACGGGAAACAACTCACCCAACTTCGCCAATAATGACCGAAAAAACGCTCAACCTAATACTGCAGAATGGGTGGAAGACTACCTCAATAACAGTCATAAAACTGCTCATACTGAAAAGAACGCTCAACGTTTAGGCGTATTCGGCACTGAATCTGCAGAACATAGCTCAAATACGGTGACTGCTTCAAGTGCACGCACCCGCGGTAAAGCCATCATCGAAGGATATATACCCACCGTCCTATTCTCTCTTTTTGGGCTTGGCGGAATCTTCTACGTCATCCGTCAATTTATGCGCGAATCAACAGCTAAAGACCTATGAACCTTACCTCGCACGTCAAAGACTTTAACGAAGAACAACTCTTAGAAATATTCTTACCCATCTTTGAAGAACACAATCAACGTGTTGCACAAAGACTCGAAAAGGTTCACAAACCGAACCCCTGTATTCTTGGTGCAGGAGATGACAGCGCCATTTTCTCTTTTAACCAGGGGCTAACCGTGATGAGTATTGATACTCAAACAGAGAATCAAGACTTTCGCACCCAATGGGTGAGTGGCCACCAAAGTAGCGGATACGATGTCGGCTGGAAACTCGTCACCCAAAACATTGCAGATATTGTGGCCATGCGTGCAGTACCTCAAACGCTATTGATAAGTCTTAGCCTTCCACCACAGACACCTTGCCAATGGCTACAAGACTGCGCACACGGAGTTGTCGATGCCTTATCCCATAACGAAGCTCAAGAATGCACAATCTCTGGGGGAGACCTTGGCGCATCAACAGAAATATCTATTACCGTCACCGCGGTAGGACGATGCCTAAGCGAACCGGTACGACGTAATAACGCACGTCCTACCGACATTATCGCCGTTGCCGGTGAACTTGGCACTGCCGCGGCGGGGTTTGCCCTCCTTGATAGTCCCGAATTTTTAGGGGTTAATAACCCTGAATTATTAGACCTTGTATATACCCAAAAACGTCCCAGCACGCCTCTAACACTTGGGTTATCTGCAGAAACTGCTCATTCCATGATGGACATTTCAGATGGGCTTATACGTGACGGGCAACGTATCGCCAAAGCGTCAAAAGTCTCGATGGATTTCTCTCTTCACCTTCTAGAAAAAGACCTGAAGAAGCTTCTCCCCGCCGCCCAGTGGCTCTGCCAACATACTCAAAAATACGCAACATCCACCCCCGAGCACCTGGCGAAACAATGGGTTCTATACGGGGGAGAAAACCACTCTATGCTGGCAACTTTTTCATCGTCAGAAAAGCTCCCTCAAGGTTTTAGAGCCGTTGGCACATGCACTATTGCCACCTCCACGCCACAACTTTTTATTAATCACGAACCTGCAACAGAATACGGGTGGGATCACTTCTCATAACCTTGCACCTTATGCGAAATAAAGATTATGGTTCTGCCTGATACGTTTCTATAATGTCTCTTAGATAACGCACCACCCACACATGAGGAAGAGTCAATGAGCGCGATGAAGAACACTCTCAACGTCATATCTGTGTGGCCTCAATGGTGTCAAGAATCTACACAAATATTGAGCAAATACTGCCAACAACTCAACGACATTAATTTCTTCCCCGTCCCTGATAGCGATACTGGTTCTAACCTACTAGCTACCTGCCGTACTCTTTGCGAACATCTACACAACGGATGCGACCCCACTGACGCAGCACAAGAAACCTTACGGACAAGCCGCGGCAACTCCGGAACATTACTCTCAGCATGGTTCAACGCTCTGACCCGCTCACTAGGAAACGACGGAGAACTCACCCCCGAAGCGTTGCACCTTGGATTATTTATCGCTCAAGAACACGCCCATGCCACCATGATAGAACCTGCCGAAGCAACTATGCTCACGGTCATGTCGGATATTGCGCGGGCACCTATTACAACCTCGCATACTGAAGAACACATGTTCTTCCTCGCCGAATGTGCCTATCAGAGCGCCGCCTCAACCCGCCACGTACACGGTAGTGCAGATGCTGGGGCAGTCGGACTGTTCTTGGTCATCAACGCGCTCAGTAGCGTGTTAAACGGAAAAAGCATCGACGAGACAACGACGAACGACCTGTTTCAAATACCTGCCGAACTACTCGGTGAGCCGGATACACCGCCTGATGAACTGCGCGAACTCCTTTGCGAAATAGCGTTACCTCTAGAAAAAATGATGTTTTTGCGTTCACAATTAGAAGTATCTGGTCAGAGTCTAGCTGTCGCTATGATTGATCAAACAGCGGACATCCCTCATTGGCGTATCCACATTCACGTGAAAGACCCACAACAAGTGAAAGAACTTCTCGAACAATACGGCACCGTTGAGAACCTCGAAATCCTAGCACTATGACCAAAACACCCAAAGACCAAACACTTTTCGACGCTGTTGCAGAAACACAGAAAACAACCTCATCAACACCAAAACGTTCACAAACATCGGCTACAACACCCAAGAAAAGCACCAAAAAACCGGCGAAAAAAACACCTAAGACTCGTCGAACACCCCAAAATACGGCTCAAACCGCCACCGAACATCAAGAACTCACCCAAAAAATTCACCAAAAATACCACCAAGAAGCACGCCTCGAGAACACAAAACTTAGCGTCTACCTCGGAAAAACTCTTGCCGCGCAATTATCAAAACACCTTGGCGTGCACACCGTTGAAGAACTGCTCAACTACCACCCCAAAAAATACCTCCCACGAGGCAAACTCACGCCCTTCTCCGAACTAGAATACGAACAAGACGTCACACTCATGGCACAAGTGGTCGACGTCCGTACCCGATCCATGCGTTCTCGTCGAGGTTCTATCACCGAAATTATTATTAGTGACCAACTCTCTGACGAAGAAGACCATAACGACGAAGCGCCCCTTGGCACCGTCTACAGTTACCGAACCCAAAAACCCAGCCATCCGCTACTCACAGGTTCTGCCAGCGGATACTCTGACAGCTACGGTACGTTACCCTCACCGGCACACCAACTACACGGATACGCTCACCCCAGTAACGCCCACCGTATGACCCTCACCTTCTTCAACGCGTGGTCTGCAGCACGAGACATGCAAACAGGAGATCATGTCCTCTTCTCTGGAAAAGTAGGTGCCTACAAAGGAGAACTGACCCTCACTAACCCCCACTATGCTGTGATCGGCGAATATCATCGTGCTACCGGAGACAACGTCTCATCACACGCCTACACTCAAGCACACGCACCCATTCCCGTCTACCGCGCAAACGCTAAATTTCCAACCGATAGAATCAGCGCCGCTATCGCAGAACTCCTTGACCACGCGCCATTATCTGAACTAGAAGACCCACTCCCACCAGAAACACGACACAAACGAAAAATACCGACACTGGCATGGACGTACCGTGCTCTACATACCCCCGATAGTGACGACACCTGGAAACAAGCTCAACATTCCTTACGCTATCGAGAAGCTTTCATCCTCCAAAGCGCGCTGGCTCGTATCCGCGCTCAACGCGCAGAACACACCACCGACTCGTGGCCATACCTCAAAAACGGGTACGCACAACGTCTTCTCGAACTCTTGCCCTACCAACTAACAGACGGACAAAAAAATGTAGGAGAAGAAATACGTCAAGACCTCAGCCAACGCACCCCCATGAATCGCCTATTACAAGGCGACGTCGGCTCCGGAAAAACCGTTGTGGCGCTACGAGCCATGCTTCAAGTCATAGACTCCGGCGGACAAGCCGCAATGCTTGCCCCCACCGAAGTCCTTGCCGAACAACATTACCAATCGGTGTGCGAAATCCTACGCCCGCTCACCAGCCACAACGACGATGAACCACCTGTATGCGTGCGTCTGCTCAAAGCGTCCATGCCCGCTTCGGAGAAAAAACAGGTTCTTCTTGACATCGCATCTGGTGCAGCTGATATCGTCATCGGCACTCACGCGCTACTAAGTTCTGACGTGAACTTTGCGCGCCTCGGTTTAGCTGTCGTTGACGAACAACACCGTTTCGGCGTTGAACAACGTGATAGCTTACGCAACGCAGACGGAGAACTGCCGCACCGTTTAGTCATGACAGCAACACCCATTCCGCGTACCGTCGCTATGACAGTTTTTGGCGACCTCGATATTTCTGTACTCGACCAACTACCAGCAGGTCGCCAAAAAATTAAAAGTATTGTTGTTCCTCTAGCAGAACACCCACACTGGGAGCACCGTCTTTGGGAACGCGCTCGCGAAGAAATCGATGCGGGGCATCAGGTGTATGTCGTTGTTCCTAAAGTTGGTGAGGATATCTCAGAAGATGAGGTGTCTTCTGAGGCCGAACATCTTTTCTCGACAGATCAGG
This sequence comes from Rothia sp. P7208, assembly GCF_048512915.1. Classification (NCBI taxonomy): domain Bacteria; kingdom Bacillati; phylum Actinomycetota; class Actinomycetes; order Micrococcales; family Micrococcaceae; genus Rothia; species Rothia sp. P7208. The sequence goes on along the minus strand of NZ_JBLXXW010000002.1, from coordinate 129,513 downwards.
GTAGTTCTCAGAAGAAGCTTCATTCGGCGATAGAAGTTCTCGAGAGACTTTCTCATATGCCGGTGCTTTCTGGTGTGCGTATCGATATGCTTCATGGGCGTTTGGATACTCAGACAAAAGCTCACGTGATGCAGAGCTTTAGCGAAGGTGATATTCAGCTTTTAGTGTGTACTACTGTTGTTGAAGTTGGTGTTAACGTCCCGAACGCAACGCTTATGATGATTCTAGATGCGGATCGTTTTGGTATTTCTGGTTTGCATCAGCTTCGCGGTCGTATTGGGCGTGGGCAGCTTCCGGGAACGTGTCTTTTGGTCACGGAGCAAGAGCAGGGGAGCCCTTCACGAGATCGTTTAGACGCGGTAGCTTCTACAACAGATGGGTTTGAGCTTTCAAGGATTGATTTACGTCAGCGCCGTGAGGGAGATATTCTTGGTGCTGCCCAATCGGGCAAAAAGAGCACCCTTAAATTGTTAAGAGCGATTGATGACGCCGACATTATTGAAAAGGCCCGTGAAGATGCTCGTCTTCTCATTGAAGAAGACCCCACGTTAGGTAAACATCCTGATGTGGCGAGATGGATTGAACGTTTTGTGGGTGCTGAACATGAACAATTCCTCTCACGAGGATAACTTACGAGGGTTTTATATGATGGTTGATGTACGTCTACGGTTTAAGTTATGGAGGGCAGAAGAACATGAGCAGAATTATTGCCGGTCAATGCGGTAGTTTGCCCTTGTCTCATGTGCCAGGGAATAAGACGCGCCCAACAACAGACCGCGTCAAAGAGTCTTTATTCTCTCGTTTGGAGGGGTACGAGGTGTTATCGCAGGGGCGTGTACTTGATTTATTTGGTGGTTCTGGTGCTTTAGGGTGTGAGTCTTTGAGCCGTGGTGCTCGCCATGTTGATTTTGTAGATTCGTCTTCGACGGCTATTGCGACGATTCGTGAGAATGTGGCGCGTGTTTCTCAAGGGTTGAGTTCTGCTGCGTCCACCATGATTTATACATCGGATGCCCAACGTTTTTTGGAGCGTTATCAGGGGGAGCCGTGGGATGTTGTCTTTGTGGATCCTCCTTATGATATGCCTAATGAGCAGGTGCACACGCTGTTAATCCTCCTAAAAGAACATTTGAATGATGACGCTGTGGTAGTTCTGGAGCGTTCTTCTCGTATGGAGCCGGTAGAAATTCCTTCTGGTTTGGAACAGTTCCGTCAGAAAAAATATGGTGAGACTATCCTGTACTATGTGCAGTTAGTGTCGTAGAGAGTTTCTGGATACTATTTATGGGTGCTTCCACTGTTAGGCTATAGGGTATGCAGCTAGTTATTTGTCCTGGTTCTTACGACCCTATTCATAATGGGCATGTTGATGTGATTACTCGTGCCGCCAAACTTTATGGCAACGTGATTGTTGCTGTTGCTCGTAACTCGGCGAAGACCTATCTTTTTAGTGATGAGGAGCGTGTTGCGCTCGTTCAAGAGACTTTTGGTTTTTTGGACGGCGTGAGCGTGGAGTTGATGCCGTCTATGTTACTTGCTGATTACGCGAAGTCTCGTGGCGCGCATTTAATCGTTAAAGGTGTCCGTAATTCTTTAGATTGGCAGTATGAATCGCAGATGGCTGTGATGAATCGTCATCTTAGTGGTGTGGAGACAAGTTTCTTGGTCTCGGATTCGCGGTATTCTCAGCTGTCGTCGACGCTCGTTCGTGATGTTGCCCGTTATGGGGGACAGCTTGATTCTTTTGTGCCTGTGCCTGTGCAACGTGCTTTAACACAGAAAATATCACGCGAAAAGTGAGCTTAACAGCACATTAACGGTGCTTGAATAGAATACGTGAAGCTGGAATAGTTGCTATGTAGCCGAACTGCAACTAGAGTTTGTAGTTGGTCAAAACTTATCATAAGGGAGTTCGTCATTTCACGAAAAGATTCATCGCCCCTGAAGGTTTCTGTTCGGAACCTGAGTCATCAACCTGGGACCATGGAAACCCTCGATAAAGTGATACCAGCGCCAAAGGATTTTGGCAATGCTCTGATCGGAGCGGAAGAAGGTTCGGACATTGAACTCAATCTCCGGCTAGAATCCGTTGTAGATGGTATTCTGGTTAGTGGCACTGCAACCGCCGACATGAGCGGTGACTGCAGTTTATGCCTTGATCCGGTTTCTGAAACCGTGTCAGCAGATATTCAAGAGCTCTTCGTCTTTGAGAAGGCACCCGCTGGTGGCCCAGAAGACGAAGAAGATGAGCAGTACACGGTAGAGGACGATTATATCGACCTTGAACCGGCTCTACGGGACGCAGTCATTTTACAACTGCCGTTCCAGCCCCTTTGTAAGGACTCTTGTCAGGGATTGTGTTCCGAATGTGGAATCCGCCTGGAAGAAGAGCCGGGGCATCACCATGAGGTGCTTGATCCGCGCTGGAGTGCTTTAACCGGCATATTCAACGAGGATAAATAAACTTAATAACCGTATTTTCTAGAGAAGAGAGATAGCTGTGGCTGTTCCCAAGCGGAAAATGTCCCGTGCTAACACCCGCGCACGCCGTTCCCAGTGGAAGGCGTCCGTACCTCAGCTGGTTAAGACCGTTGAAAACGGTCGTGTAACCTATTCTTTGCCTCACCAGGCAAAGCTAGTTACTGACTCTGCAGGTAACGCCTTGTTCTACGAGTACAAGGGTCGCAAGGTAGCTGACGCGTAAAGTTAGTATGAATAACTCTGATTCATCAGAATTGTTGAAACGTCTCGGTCTCAATATTGATACCGAGACGTTTCAGCAAGCACTCGTGCACCGTTCCTACTCCTTTGAGAACCCTGGAACACCCCACAACGAAAGACTAGAGTTCCTCGGTGACTCCGTGCTTTCACTGGCTATTGCCGAAGACGTTTACCGTCGTTTCCCCAACGAGCCTGAAGGGGAACTCGTACGCCGACACCATGTTGTTGTCTCATCATGGGCACTAGCAAAAGTTGCACGAACCCTAAACCTCGGCGCTTACCTCTGGTTAGGAAAAGGCGAAGAAAAAACTGGCGGAGCAGATAAAGACTCCATTCTCGCCGACACCCTCGAAGCCATCTTCGGAATGTGTTATATCACCCTCGGCCGTGACCGTGCCCGTGACCTCGTCCTCGAACTTATCGCCCCCATGCTCGATGACCAAGAAATCCTTGACGCCGGACGAGACTGGAAAACCGAACTTCAAGAAATCGTACAATCCCAAAAACTTGGGGACATCCGCTACGAAGTATCCGTCTCGGGGCCTGAACACGCCCCCGAATACACTGCTACCGTTCATATCGCTAACACCACCTATCACCAAGGTGTTGCAAGCTCCAAAAAAGAATCAGAACGTTTAGCAGCCCAAAAAACGTGTAAAGAACTACAATCACACCATCAGGATGCCTGAACTACCTGAAGTTGAAGTCGTACGCCGTGGAATGCTCACACACGCGCTGGGCAAACGTATTACAGGCGTGAACGTTCACGATACCCGCTCTATCCGCCGTAGCGAGAATACGCCTGAAGAGTTTGCACACACCCTCAAAGATACGACAATTATTGACGTCGTACGACGCGGAAAATACCTCTGGAGCATCCTCGAAAACGCTGATGGTACCCGTCTTGAAACAGCTCTTGTCATACACCTAGGGATGAGCGGTCAAGTCCTTTTTAAAACCTCAAAGTTCCCGCCAGAAAAACACCTCAAAATCACGGTAACTCTAGGGAATCAAGACCATCACTCCACAGCAGAACCTGCTGCTGAACAGCTACGTTTTGTGGATCAAAGAATTTTTGGTGGAATGTACCTTGATACGCTTATTCCCGTATCGGATACACGACAACACCCTGTATCCGCATCTAGCGCAAGCACATTATCGTTACCGTATATTCCGCAAAGTCTGAACCATATTGCACGAGATCCTTTAGATACGAATTTTGATATTGACGAGTTTCGACAGAAAATGCTCAAAACATCCAGCGCCATCAAACGTCTACTACTGGACCAATCAACTATTTCAGGAGTCGGCAATATTTACGCTGACGAAGCGCTATGGCGAGCGCGTCTTCACTACGCGAAACCAGCGAAAACTATGAGCATGGCAAAGACCCGAGAACTCGTTCACTCAATACAAGAGGTCTTCTCACAGGCTTTAGAAGCTGGAGGAACAAGCTTTGACGCCCTCTATGTCAACGTTAACGGGGAATCTGGGTATTTTGATCGTTCTTTGAACGCTTATGGGCGTGAAGGGCAGCTGTGCTACCGGTGCCAAGAAAATGGGGTAGAGAGTACCATCATTCGTGAGGTGATGATGAAACGGAGCTGTTATCGTTGCCCGAGATGCCAACGTGCCCCGCGTCAAAAGAAAACTTCATCGTAGAGAAGTGCCCTGAAGCAGATACGCTTCAGGGCACTTTTTAGTGTCGGTATCGGTCTTGATAGAACTGCGCTAACCGTTCGTATCCTTCTTCTAACGATACTTTGGGCGCCCAATCGAGGAGTTCTTGGGTTCGTCGTTGGTCAAACCAATGAGCAGTTGATAACTGTTCTGCTAAGAAACGTGTCATGGGTGGTTCGTCTTCTCCAGGGTATTTTTCCCATACTTTCTCGATGACGCTACCGAGGGCGCGGGCTAATGTTGCTGGTACAGAGCGTTTGGGCGGTTCAATACCCACGGCCGTGCACATGTGGTGGATTATTTCTGCCACCGGTCGCGGCTGTCCGTTAGTAATCACGAGTGCTTGTCCCTGAATATTCTCTAACCGTTCATATCCGGTTACGATAGCGTCTACCGCATTGTCAATATAGGTGGTGTCAATGAGTGCTGTACCGTCGTTCAGCAGGGGAAGCCTTCCTGCTGCAGCTCGTTCTAAGACACGTTCAACAAGTTGTGTATCGGATGGGCCCCACACAATATGCGGTCGTAGCGCTGCCGTGTGGAAGCGTTCACTATTTTCTGCGAGTACGAGGTGTTCGGCAATAGCTTTTGACCTCGCATAATATCCTCTGGTGTGTTCGGGTGCTGCAGCAGTATTATCTGCACCCATAAAAGACACCCCAGTATGAGCTACGGAGGGCGAAGAAATATACAAAAAACGGGTGATTGAGTGATGTGTCGCGGCTTGAAGAAGGTTCTGTGTGCCTTGAACGTTCGTCTGATAAAACTCTTCCCAGCTTCCAGCGAAAGATACTTTAGCAGCTAGATGAACGACCCCATCACAACCGTCAACAGCTTCTTCTAAACGGTTCTTGTCACCTAAGTCGGCGCGTATCTGGGAAAGGTTTTGAGCTAAAGCCGGTGGTAATATCTTCTGAAGTTGTGCATCGCGGCGTTGAACAAGACGCACTTGATATCCGCGTCGTAAAAAGTCGAGGGCAACTTCTCGACCTAACAACCCTGAAGCGCCGGTCACAAGGACCCGTTCTTGTCGCTCTCGAATCGGTGCAATGTGTGGTAAGGGACGTAAAGAAACCGGTGTTTTTACCACGATACTTTCGCTTTCTCTCCAGAGAGAACTTTCTCTGCCCACTGTGCCAGTAACGTACGGTCAATTTTTGAATTATGACGGATATCGGTTGGGTGCTCTTTCACGGCAAGTACCGCGCAGAGGCTAATTCCGGTTTCCTCAAACACTTGGTTACGAATTTTTTGTGTCAGCTTTACACTGGCAAGACCATTTTTACGGGTCTGTGGGTCTGTTTCAACCACCGCAACAGCTTGAGCACAACCGGCAGGGCCAACATGGACGACCGCTGCACGTCGTACGCCCATAATTTTTTCGGCGGTATGCTCAGCCGCTACAGGGGTGTATATTCCTTGAGCACCCAAAATAATATGTGAGAGTCTTCCTTCAACCCATAGTCTGCCGTGCTCATCTAAATGCCCCACATCTCCAGTATGATGCCAGCCGGGTGTGGCTATTGATTGGTGCTCTGTGACCCACAGCCTGTCATAACGGTCTTTGACGTGAGGTGCACGCACCAGAATCTCACCGGTCACACCGGGAATCTGATGATGTTCTACCCCCGCTACACCGTTTTTGTCTAGCGGCGCTATACTCACCTGTGCACCCGCTATCGGCGTTCCAACACAGACACCATTTCCTGCACCTAAAACATTTTTAGATACAGCGTCAGCAGCTGCTTCTTGTATCTGTTCATAGGATATATCTGTGATGGGTAGAGCCTCTGTCATACCATAGGGAGTGTGGATGCTTGCGTGCGGAAGAATCGCATGAACAGCTTCTAACAGCGAGGTGCTCAATGGGGCACCTGCAGAAAGTACGGTGCGTACCTGAGCTAAAGCATGTTTTTCTTGCTCTGCTAATACTGCGGAGGTTTTGACCACATTCATGAGTGCGGCAGGGGAGAGAAACACCGTTTGTGCGGAAATTGCTTCTACCGCGTGGGCTAATGCTGAGGCGGTAAGAGTTTTAGGTTGGGTCACATCCATTGTTGGGGTAACACTTGTTACGCCAAGGGCTGGTCCTAATAAGGCAAAGGGTGCGAATCCTGCAACAAGTCCCGTATTTTGGTGCAGATGATAGGTGCTCATAATGGCATCTCGCATCGCGCTCAGCTGTTGTTGAGTGTAGAGCACTCCCTTAGCTGGCCCTGTTGAACCCGAAGTGTATAGCACTGCTGCATGCTCTTGAGCATCTCGAACGGGGCGAGACCGAACACTAGTATCGGTAAAATCTGCCAGAGTCGCTTTAACACCAAGAACTTTTTTCATCACACCGGTGAGTGGCTCCGCCGATATTCTGAACCCTGGCCAGCCGAAAGCCTTTGCTGCTGCTAATGCTTGAGGGATACCAATCAGATAATCTGGTCTTGCCCCCTTCAGCGCTCGAGTCAGGCCTTTGGCTCCAAGACCAGTATCAGCAACAACAACGATAGCCCCAATTTTTAGACACGCATACATACATGTTGTCAGTAGTGCGCCGGGGGGAATCATCAAATTCACTCGTGATTGAGGTCGAACACCTAAATCTTCAAGCCCATTAGCAACACGTTCTACGTTTTGAGCAAGTTCTGCCCACGTATAGTGGCGTGCTATGCGCGTAGAATCTTTGGGATGCATATCGACAACAGCTAGCGTCTTTTCTTCACGCCGTTGTTCAAGTTGTGCACCCATGGGAACGAAACTCTTACTATGAACGTTCTTTGCACGACGCTGAACATGCTGCTGACGTAATGTGTGTTCTTGCATGAAATGTTCATGAAGCCATTCAAAAAATGGGGTAGCAACATCTTGGTCTTCCATCACTAAATGTGAAGAATTCTCATAACAATGAACATCTGCATGCGGCATTCTGCGCATCAAGTCTGCTAAATAGCGACGGGTAAAGACAGGGTCTTGAACACCCCACTGAAAAAAAGCTGGCACTTGAAGGTGACGGATGCCCTCTGCAATGTTCTGCATCATTGCATAGGAAGGGCTCTGAGGCGTTGCGGGTATATCAGCAACAAAATTGCGGATACCTTCACGAAGGTTCGACGACGTATAAGGCGAACGATACGCGGCACGAACCTGTTGAGATAATCGGTTTTGCCCCACCAAAGATAAGGTCACATCTAAGAATGCGGTACTTTTTTGTGTACCCCAACGGTGTACCCCAGGGGCAAGGGCAACCTGTAATGGTGCTGGAATAGCTGAACCTTCAGCATGAAAGACTGCAGTATTTGTTAATAAGATTCCGCTCAAAATATTTTGGTGTTCTAAAGCCCATCCCAAAGAGACTAACCCGCCCCAGTCATGGGCAAGAGTCACTACCGGTTGTGTACTATCATCTAATCCGATTGTTTTCGTAAAATCTGATAAGTCCTGCACTCGATCTTCAAGACGGCGCACCGTGCCGGTACGCTCTGAATACCCCATATCTAGCTGGTCAACAGCAATAACACGCCACCTATTCTCAGGGTGAGCACCCGCTTGAAGAATATTTCTCCAAATATATGACCACGTCGGGTTTCCATGGACGGCAAGAATCGTGCCCACCGGCTCCAAAGAATTCTTCTCCAACGTTGGAAGATTATCCAGATAACTCCACGAACGACGCTGTCCAGCATCTACAGCGCTCGTAGAACACACTTCAAGACGATGCAACCAATGAGGGTCAACACCGGGCCATTGTGCGGCAGAAGAAAAAAGGGAATGAGTCACTGCAACGGAACCTTTCATGGAGTTTCTTCACCCCAGCTATGTAGGGAAAGAGGAACCTTCTCACGGGGGAGAAGGATAGAAACTATTATTCTTTTTTTGAGATACAAGAACAGGGCAGAACTACCAGAGAATCTCCATCAGCGACGTATTCAAACCAGAACCAACCCCCATACATAAAATACGATCCCCAACACGATATGTTGGGGCTTCTTGCGCTAATGTCATGGGCAAAGCCGCCGCCGCAACATTACCCCAATAGGGGAAAGTCATCGGGATCTTTTCCGAATCAATACCAACAGCTTCAATAATGGCGTTCGTGTGAGCATTAGAAATCTGATGTGTCACATAAGAATTCATATCAGTCCAATCCCACCCTCGATGATGAGCCTCTTCCCATGTCTGAGCAACCAACTCTAAACCATGTTTTAACAGGCCTGCAGCATCGGTGTTCATCCCCTCAGCGGCATTTCCACCGATACAAAGATGACGATGCTCCGTACCTGCACGCGAGACAGAACCTACCAGCCGATGCCCTTGCGGGTGCAAACTATGGCGACCTAAAACAGCTGCCGCCGCCCCCGAACCAAGGGTTAACGTTGCAAATTGTGCTAACACATCATCACGTGTGGTTTCAGGCTTGTCGAGGATACGTAATGCCGTCTCATGCCACGGTGAAGGATCTTCCCCCGCAACTACCAACGCATAATCAATAGCATGAGCATCAATCATGGTAGCGGCAACTGTCATCGCGTTAACAAACCCTAAACACGCATTGGTCATATCGAACTCTAAGGTGTGTGCCGGAAGCCCTAAACGATCATGAATGCCCACAGCAACGGCTGGTTCAAAATGACTTCGAGTGACAGAAGCATTAATCATCAAACCAATACGATCGCCAGAAATACCGGCAGCATCTAACGCCTTTTGCGCCGCAGATACGGCACCATCTTCAAAGGTCATTTGCGCACCCCATGAACGACGTTCAGAAATGCCTGCTAAACGTTCTAACAGACCTTTAGGCAGCCTCAGCCTTTGATATGTTTGAGCGAGTTTTTCATCAAAATAGGTTGATGTGACAACCTCAGAAGGGATTTCATGTTCAATGGATAATAACGCCACATCAGAATGACGGATATCAGAGTTAGCGGTCAATGCGATACTTGCTTTCGTCCACGTTCGGGGTGTATGTCTTAGACTTATCTATTGAGAGAACATCTCATAAACCCAACACAAACACCAGGGGAGAGGAAACCCTTGATGGCAACCTATGAGAACATTCTAGGTGCCAAAAACACCTCTAGTACATATTTAGCTCAAGGGATAATCTCACACTATATGTGCTAGTAAAGAATCAAATTTTTTGGCTACCACCAACCTACAGCACCTTGGAGAAAGGAATCCTGTGCGCCTCATCTCTATGACCTTACGTGGATTCAAATCCTTCGCCTCAACCACGGTCTTCGACTTTAACGACGGTATCAACGCCATCATCGGACCTAACGGCTCAGGTAAATCCAACGTCGTAGACGCACTCCTATGGGTGTTAGGAGAACAAGGAAGCAAAAACCTCCGTGGATCAGCCATGCAAGACGTCATTTTTGCCGGAACTTCCCACAAAAGTCCACTAGGACGAGCGAAAGTAACCCTCGTGCTCGACAATTCAGAGCACGAACTCCCTTTACCTCATAGCACCGTCGAAATATCACGAACCCTCTTCCGCGGAGGCGGCTCAGAATACGAAATTAACGGTACTACCGTACGACTAAGCGACGTTCAAGAACTTTTTAACACGGCGTCCATCGCTAAAGGAGAACACTCCATCATTGGGCAAGGACACATCGACAAAGTCCTCCAATCTTCAGCTACCGAACGACGAGCCCTCATCGAACAAGCCGCCGGAATCCTCACTTACCGTCGTCGAGCAGAAAAAACAGAACGTAAACTCCACGCGATGAAAGCCGACCTCAACCGTCTCGAAGACCTCAACAAAGAACTCACCAACCAACTCAAACCACTCGGCGAACAAGCCACAAACGCCCGCACCGCTTACGAAATCCAAGCACAGATACGAGAACTACGCGAAAAACTTCTCGCACATGAAGCACTCACACAACACCAAGAACACACCCAAGACGAAGACCTCTACCAAAAAACACAGATCCAACACCGAAAACTTACCGAGACTCTCAACACCTGCCACAACAAGAAAACACAACACCACGCTCTGCAAACACAACTTGACCAACGCCGTCAAGAACAGCACGAGAACCTTCAAGAACTCGAAAAAATCATGGCAGCAACACAATCTCTTAGAGCACTAGCACAGGAGAGAACCCGCCTCACCGAAAAAAATAACTCTCTTGAAAGCTACCAACAGCATCTTCACCGTACCGAAGATTCCATCACCCAAGAAAAAGCAGAAGAACAACAACTCCGCGAACAATGCGAAGACCTGACCCACACTCTGCAAGACCTCACCCTACGATACGAGCAACAACACCAAAAAATAGAACGCTGCCAAGAACAGATACAACAACAGCAACACCGCCGCAAAGAACATCAAGAACGCCTAACCCAAAGCATTACCGAACGAGCCAGTCTGCGCGCCAAATATGAAAGAATCCGCGCTGAACACCAACGCTACCGAGAAGAACTTAAAAACGCTCAAACACAACACCAAAACTACGCCCAGAATCTTGACCAGCTCACCCACACCCTGCAAGAGCACACAAAAACTCTGCAACACGAAGAACAACAACAGCAACAGCTACGCCTAAAACACGAAGAATACGCCCGCAAGAGCGAACACAGTAGAAACATCTGCACACAACGAGCCATCGCCGTACACACCCTACAAGCAAGCATTACAAGCCTTAAACAGCTCCTTCAAACACCTGAAGAGAACACCCCAGAACACACCGGCAACCCTCTTCACCGTCTCATTCAGATTCAGCAAGGAAAAGAACGAGCCATAGCGCACGCACTAGGAAAATATGCGCAAAGCTACCTCTACGAAAAACCTACCTACAACACCTCCCACAACACACTCTTCGCTCCACACAACACCCCAACAACTCACACCGAAAACATTAACGGGCTTACCCCAGCAATACACTGTGTTAGCACAGAACACCCCAACGCACAACAAATACTTCAACAAGCCCTAGCCCACATCTACTTCACCCCAGAATTCACAGAAGACCAACACCATCTTCTAGAACAACATCCACACATCGTCATCTACGATTCGCAGGGACGACGCTACACCAACTACAGCTACAACACCGCAGAACCCGAAGATAACCACCTCGAAATAGCGGCACAGATTAGCGCACTCACCCAAGAACTCACCTACGCAGAAACGCTAGAACAAGAAGCCCAAAAACAACACGACCGCCACACCCAAAAACTTGCTCAAATCAAAGAACAAGAACACGAAACAGCACGTCACATAGGAAAAATACAAAAAACTATCCACCGTTTAGAAACAGAACACGCCCAACTCACCACACAACACCGCCACGAACAAGAACAACACCAATACCAACAGAAAAAACTCGCACGATACCGCACCGAAGAACAAGAACACGCACAACTACTAGAACACCTCAACCAAACCATCACCACCCTACAAAAACAACAACCCCCTGAAAACCCACAACAGCTCCAAGAACATAACACCCTTAAAGAAGAACTAGAGCACCTCTCACACCAACGCACCATCGCCCAAAACTCACTCACACACACCCAACAATACCTACAGCTAAACCAAGAAAAACTTCAAGAACTAGAAACCCACCTCAACACACTTCAAGAACACACCGCACAAGAACAACAACACGAACAACAACGCCTACTCCAACAACAACGCGCTAACACTGTGGCACAATGCGCCCAAAAACTCCTAGAAACACTCACCCAAGAACACTCTCAACAACAGCAGCACTACCGTGCCCTCAGCGAAGAATTCAGCACCCTCAACCACACCTGCCAGAACATCGAAGACGAACTAGCAGACATCACACACCAACATCAAACACTGACCAACACCTTACAAAAACTCAGCCTCAAAAAAGCTCAGAGCAGTATCCGCTACGAAAACCTCAACCAACGTCTTAACGAAGAACTCGGCTGCACCATTGAAGAACTTCTCGAAACCCACCAAAACTACCTCCAGAACAACACACCCCACCGTGCCGAACTCGAAAAAAACCTGCACCAAGAACAACAACGACTCAAAGCACTAGGAACCGTCAACCCTCTAGCCTTAGAAGAATACCAAGCCCTAGACGAACGCCAACAATACCTGCACACCCAAATCACTGATCTGAAGAAATCCAGAGCCTCAATGCGCTCGCTGATGGCAGAGTTAAACCGCCATATGAAAACTGCTTTTGTTGAGGCATTTGAGCAGACTAAAGACGCCTTTGAACGAATCTTTGCAGAACTTTTCCCCGGCGGAGAAGGTACCTTAGCGCTAACTGATGACGAAGATTTACTCAATTGCGGAATTGAAATTCATGCGCGACCTGCAGACAAAAAAGTACAAAGGCTCTCTTTGCTCTCTGGCGGGGAACGTGCGTTAGCATCTTTAGCGTTAGTGACTGCAATTTTTGAGGCTAGACCTGCACCGTTTTATGTACTTGATGAAGTCGAAGCTGCTTTAGACGACCGTAACCTCTCACGTGTCCTACCAGTCTTTGAACGTCTAGGTCAGACGAGTCAGCTGCTGATTATTACGCATAAACCTCGCACCATGGAAATCGCCCAGACTCTCTACGGCATTACGATGTTTCAGGGGGTTAGCAACGTCATCAGCCAAGACGCCCAATCTATTCGTGATGCTTTAGAATCCTAGAGAGAAGACCTGTTGTCTTATCACTATCACATCACCCTAAACACTTTTGAGGAGAGTAAGATAAAGAACCATGTCTGATTCCTATCAACGCAATAATCATCTTGATACCGGCGCTATCCCTATTACGGCGGCACACCCGACAGCAGCTCGACAATATCAGAATCTTTCTGAAACTGGCACTTCCCAGAAACGTTCAAAAACTCCCATCCCGGGGCCTTTGAAAGTTCTTATTCTTGCTGCTTTTGTGATTGCGTTAGGTTTTGGGCTCATCGCTCCCGTTCTTCCTCGATACGCTGCAAGTTTTAATGTGGGTGTACAAGCCGCTTCTGCTGTGGTGAGCATGTTCGCTGCCACCCGTTTACTATTTGCTCCGGCTTCTGGAAAACTTGTTGCTCGCTGGGGTGAACGCCCCATCTATATGGCAGGGTTGATCATTGTTGCCTTAGGCTCTCTCGGCGTTGCCATCTCATGGAATTATCCTGTCCTGATGGCTTTTCGTGCATTAGGCGGTATCGGCTCTGTGATGTTTACCGTCTCTGCTATGGGACTATTAGTGCGTTATTCTCCTGCGCATTTGCGTGGAAAAATTTCTGGGTACTACGCAACAGCCTTCCTTCTTGGCAATATTTTAGGGCCAGTGGTAGGTTCCCTCATGGTGGGGTTAGGGATGCGTCTACCTTTCGTGATTTACGCGGTAGCATTGCTGATTGCATGTATTCTGGTGTTCTTCTACCTCAAAGAAGCTCAATATGCTGGTTCCATTCCGCCTAAAACACAACCTGAACTATCGCTTAAAAATGCGTGGAAGTTTACAAACTTCCGTGCCGGTCTAGGCACAAACTTTGCTATTGGATGGGCAGCTTTGGGCTTACGTGTGGCGTTAATGCCTCTTGCTGCCGTAGCCCTTTTAGCGAGCTATCATCACGGTGAAAACTACGACCCAAATAACGGTGGGATTGTTTTAGCCGGTTTAGCGATGGCCTTCTACGCCGGCGGTAACGCTATTACCCAAAACATTTCGGGGCGTTTTTCTGATAAGCATGGCCGCCGAAACCTCATTTTCTATGGTCTACTTCTTGCCGGTGTTTCTACTATTTTGGTGGGCGTTTCTGGTTCACCCATGCTCTTTATTATTTTCTCTATTACAACAGGCATTGGTACTGGCGTATTAGGGCCGTCCCTGCAAGCTGCTATTGCCGATATCGTAGGAAACGAACGTTCCGGTGGTACCGTTCTTGCCACCTACCAGATGTTTGCTGACCTTGGACAAATTATTGGTCCGTTACTGGCTGGGTGGATTGCCGACCACTGGGGCTATAACTGGGCTTTTGGGGTGTCCGGTGCACTGCTGTTGGTGATGATGCTCGGGTGGTTACCTTGGCGCTCTCCACGGTTCCCGAAAGACCTTGCTGAAAAAGGGTATACCGGCCGATAAAATATGTGAGATGCCCTCAAGGGGAGTGCACTGACCCCAATATTTTTTATGAAAACTTATGGTGAAGTTTTCCGATGAGCGGGGCACGTATGAGAAGCTAGAAGAGTGAACGATACCTTGACTCTTATCTTGTACATAGTCCTTGGTGTTCTCGTCCTCGCCGGTGTTTTGGCGGTGTTACTGCGTGGGCCAAAAGCTCCACCAGAAGGCTACGACTCCACCCGAGACGCGAACGACCGTGAACCTGCAGACGCTGACAGACAACCTACTATCGACCGTCCAGCACCAGTTGCTGGCCGTCTCGTGCGGTTACGTGCCCGTCTGGCTCGCTCAAACAACCTCCTTGGAAAAGGGCTTCTTTCTCTTCTCTCACGAGACAAAATTGATCAAGACGTGTGGGACGAAGTGGAAGAAACTTTACTTCTTGCAGACCTAGGAGCTGATGCATCTGGGCGGTTAGTAGAAAATCTACAACAACGTGTACGCATCGAAGGCACCGAAAACCCCACACAGGTCAAGCAGATGCTCAACGAAGAACTGCTAAAGATTGTTGGTGTTGATACTGACCGTTCTCTATGCACCACGGGAGAGAACGGTAAACCTGGTGTAGTTCTTGTGGTGGGTGTCAACGGCGTTGGCAAAACGACCACTGTCGGAAAGCTTTCTCGTGTGATGGTCGCTGAAGAGAAAAAACTCTTATTGGGTGCTGCCGATACCTTCCGTGCAGCGGCTGCCGATCAGCTACAAACGTGGGGCGATAGAGTCGGCGTCGAAACGATACGTTCTGAAAAAGACGGTGCTGACCCCGCCTCAGTAGCTTATGAAGCGATTCGTGAGGGTGTTTCTCGTGGCGTAGATACCGTGATGATTGATACGGCTGGACGTCTACAAAATAAAGCCGGACTGATGGATCAACTCGGTAAAATCAAGCGAGTTGTCGAAAAAGAAGCACCCGTAACAGAGGTTTTACTCGTTATTGATGCAACGACCGGACAGAACGGTATGATGCAAGCAAAAGTCTTCTCCGACGTTGTTGATATTACCGGCATCGTACTGACTAAATTAGATGGCTCCGCTAAAGGTGGCATCGTGGTCGCTATTCAAGAAGAGCTTGGCGTCCCTGTCAAACTTGTTGGATTGGGCGAAGGCCCCGACGATCTTGCACCCTTCGATGCGCAAGAATTTGTCAACGCACTCTTAGATTAAAACTCGGTTTATCTGAGACAAAGAATCTTCACTACCGTATGAGGTAGTGAAGATTCTTTGCTATTTAGCGTAAGTTCTTCACCAGAATATGAATGATGAGAGGGCACATCTTCTTTAAGTGCGTTATCCTTAGAAGTTGATTCAGAAAAATTACGAGGTTCTCCTCGATCTACCCAAATAGCGAAAGTGGTTCACGACTCGTGTTCAATTCACTCTCTGACCGGTTGACAGCAACCTTCAAAAACCTCCGCGGCAAAGGTCGCCTCTCCGAAGCCGATATTGACGCTACCGTACGGGAAATCCGTCGTGCGCTCTTGGACGCTGACGTTGCAGTGCCGGTGGTACGAGAGTTCACCGCTCACGTTAAAGAACGTGCTTTGGGGCAAGAAGTCTCTGAAGCGCTTAACCCCAGCCAACAAATTGTCAAAATTGTTAATGAAGAACTTGTCAACATCTTGGGTGGTCAGACTCGTCGAATCAATATGGCGAAGTCTGGGCCTACCATCATTATGCTTGCCGGTCTTCAAGGTGCTGGTAAAACCACCCTTTCTGGAAAACTCTCGCACTGGCTCAAGAGCCAAGGACACACACCGATGCTGGTGGCTTCTGACCTTCAGCGTCCTAACGCAGTGAACCAGCTAAAAGTTGTTGGTGAACGTGCCGGAGTACCCGTTTATGCTCCACATCCCGGCGTCACTTCTGAATTTGATGTGCCCACTGGCGACCCTGTACAAGTTGCTCGTGATGGTGTGGCAGAGGCCCGCGCAAAGTTGCATGACGTGGTCATCGTCGATACTGCAGGTCGTCTCGGTGTCGACGCCGAATTGATGCAACAGGCACGAGACATCCGTAACGCGATTGAACCGGATGAAGTTCTTTTCGTAATTGACGCGATGATTGGTCAAGACGCTGTCAATACTGCACTTGCCTTTAACGAAGGTGTCGATTTTACCGGTGTTGTCCTCTCAAAACTTGATGGTGACGCACGCGGTGGTGCAGCGCTTTCTGTTGCATCGGTGACGGGCAAACCGATTATGTTTGCTTCTACAGGTGAGAACCTCGACGAGTTTGAACAGTTCCATCCTGACCGTATGGCTTCTCGCATCTTGGATATGGGTGATGTGCTCACTCTCATTGAACAAGCAGAAGCTAATTGGGATAAAGCTGAAGCCGACCGTATGGCCCAAAAATTTGCTGACCAAGAGGACTTCACGTTTGAAGACTTCTTAGCGCAAATGCAGCAGATTCGCAAAATGGGTTCCATGAAAAAACTGCTGATGATGATGCCTGGAGCCGCTCAGATTCGTCAGCAGCTTGAGGCCTTTGACGAACGTGAAATTGACCGAGTCGAGGCAATCGTCCGTTCGATGACACCGCATGAACGCGTTGCTCCCAAAATTATTAACGGTTCACGACGGGCTCGTATCGCTCGTGGTGCTGGTGTTACTGTTTCTGAAGTGAATCAGCTGATGGAACGTTTTGCTCAGGCTCAAAAGATGATGAAGAAACTTGCCTCTGGCAATATGGCTGGTTTGCCCGGCGGTATGCAAATGCCGGGGATGGCAGCTGCAGCTGGTGCGGCGCGTAAAGCCAATAAGAAGAAAGGCAAGAACGCGAAGAAAGCGCGTTCTGGTAATCCCGCAAAGCGCGAACAGCAATTAGCTGCAGCTCAGAAGAAACAGAGTGCGCCTGCTGGTTCTGCCTTTGGAAACACTGGGCAAGACTTCGACGCCTCAGAGCTGAACCTTCCTAAAGGTTTTGAGAAGTTTTTAGGTTCAGATAAATAAAGTTTCTTGACTATATGTGAGCTACGGTTACGTGACTCATACGGAAGTCTTTAGTGTTTTGTGGCATCATGACGGATGTCAAAAACACTAAAGACTTCTTTGTTTTTGGCTATCAAAAGCTCAACACGCTCTTGTCGTTGACGTACTGTTGCTCCACGGTTACACAAGAAAAATAAGACCTGTTATTCTTATGCCAAAATAAGAGAGCTGAGCGGTAATGCCTGTAGTGTTGTGCCTAAGACATAGATACCGTTAAGAACCTACGTGAGGGTTCTTAAGGCTAAAGGGTCAGGAGACGATGATGGCTGATACTTATCTTTCTGAAGAAGAACTTATCCAATTTATTGCGACTTTACCGACACGACGTATGGCTGCGGGGGCGTTAATCCGGAATGAAAAGAATGAGTTTCTCGCGGTACAACCTAATTACCGTGACGGGTGGGCTCTTCCTGGTGGGACCGTCGAAACAGGTGAGGCACCACAACGAGGCTGTTTTCGTGAGGTGCTCGAAGAAGTCGGGTTAGACCTTACCCCTGGGCGTTTGCTCGTCATTTTTCATGGGCTGCAAATGGGTGTGTGGGGTGATTCTTCATATTATTTCTATGATGGTGGTGTCATTGACTCTGATACTCCTATCAACGTGCAATCAGAAGAGCTTTTAGGGTATCGTTGGGTAGCTTTAGACGATGCTGCACAATATTTTAAACACTCTTTAGCGGATCGTCTTCGCACCTGTTATGAGGCTTTGGAGACCGGCCAGATGATTGAACTGAGTTCTGAAGATTCATAGAAGGTGTTTTCTCACGGTATTCTTGTGAGAAGGTGCTGTTACCGATCATAAATGTGCGTAGAAAGAACGTGATGACGTCGAATATTTTTCCTAAAGATTCAGAAGGAAACGTGTCTTGGGAACAAGATAACGTTATTTGGGCAGAAATCCATTTTAGCTACTGCGCAGTGCCTGACTACGAAACAGAATACGGTCTTGATCAAGATGGTCCTCTTGACGCCGGAATCACTGATGAACAGCTCACTGAACTTTTTTCATTGAAATGTGATGATGTGAAAATTCCTGACGCGGAGCAACTGTCATCACATGAGAGTGAACAGCCGCTCGAACAGGATACGGCAGAAGACGAAGATGATGAAGAACTCTTCTACGCCGACGATCAGCTTGATCAAAGTTTCACTGATATTCTGAGCGATACTCCAGAAATCATTGTGTATGAAAGAACGATGACTGCTGTAGTTGCTCATGTTCTTTGCGTACCTGATAGTTCTGAGACTGTTGAAGGCCTTCGTGTTGTTACACCCGAAAAAGATGGATCCTTCTCGCTTGGGAGAACTCTTGAAAATTATGCTCAACAGATACAAGAACGTATTGACGCGGATATGATGAGCATTATTTTACCGAGGGAGCGAGACTATTCTATTGAGCTGACTTCACTAGGGGAGAGCCTAGAAATTAACACTTTTGCGGTGGGAACGGCTGCTACTTTCCCTGTCTGCGCCGATGTTCTTCGTGAACAGATACATCGTATGTCAGCAACAGAACAGCTCGACGTTAAAGACTGCGAATCTGGTTGGTCTATTGTTTGGGGAAAATCTCTTCTGATTGCACAACTGCTATACCAGCTACAACAACCAGCTATTATGGTGACGTCATCTGCTCACGGCGTACATATAGCCTGTTTTATCCCAGCACACGAAAAGAACCATGACTGGCACAACCCCCTATGGGATACGTGGATGGAGAAACTTCGTGATGGTTTGAGAAGACCACTTCCGTTGTTTGACGTACATGAAGGGTACCTTATCGATTTTTTCTGGGGGGCATCAAAAAACATTAACCCTCATCTGCCTGAATCCTTATACGCAAAAGGTACGTTCCTTTCAGAAATGATGCAACAGCTTTCTGGTATTCTTCCTGAACCTTTTCAAAAACAGCGTATCTTAGAACAACTTGAACAATTCATGTGGGCGTATAACGTCGATGAGAACTTTATGCACCGGCTTCACCTATATTTACAAGATTATGGGTCCTTACTAAGCGCCGAATCCGTGATACAACTTTTGTGTGCGCCTGCGGAGCTACAAGAATTCTTCCGTGAAATATGTGATGCAACATTTTTCAGAGCTCACGAACATCAACAAGAGATAGAACCTCTAAAAGATGACCTTCAACGAGCAATTTTTGTTACCACTGAACCGATGAACGAGGTTGAAACCCAAAAAATAGTTGAGTCTCTTTCTCTGCTGGTTCAAAGCTCACTTGCTGAGCCTTCCTCTTCTTCAGAACCTGAAGAAAATATAGAAGAAGATGCGTTTGAAATTCTTCAGAAGAACCCTTGGATATTGCGGGCAGATGCTGCCCTGACTTTGAGCATTTCAGCGGTTCTAGGAGTTCTAGCTTATCGTGATAAAAGTTCTGGTGTTTCTTCACCTCTGAAAGCATTAGCTTCTTTGGCATGTGCTGGAATGGGAACCGCAGAGTTTCTTTGGGGGCAGAAATACCTTCACCAGAAAAAAATAGAACAGGAGAAGCTAGAGCCAACTGCTGAACCTTTTAAACCTCAGAAATCTGTTCTTGAAGAACTGCGAGAATATGCCCTTGAGGTAGAGAACCAGCAACAGGAGAAAAAACAACAGCAACATCAAGGTGCAAAGAAGCATGTTAAAAGGTTATTTCGTTCTTTGCGTTCACGGTTTTCGGAGGGCTGATGGAGCATCATGGTATCGCTCAATACCTGCGAAAGAGCGTTGATATTGATCCTGACTGGCAACGTCCTGTTCCTTCTGAACAGTCTTTTCGCTACGACCTTTGGTTGTCTCTGGTTGCTTCATTATTGGCCTTAATCTCTTCGGCCAGCTACCAGAGCTTAGGTCTTTTTGGTGATGACCATCAAGAAATTTTGTGGTCTTATATCTTGGCTCAGCTGATGGTGCTACCCTTGACCGTTCGACGACGCTACCCTTTGACGGCCTTTGCTATTGCAACGTTGATATTCTTTGTTCCACCGTCGTTAACGGTTTCACCACCGATATATTTCACGTTAATTTTTCAAGTGACGTACTTATTTTTGCTGTATACGGTGATTGCTTGGGGACAAGACCGAAAACTTGTTTGGATGTCTGTTTACATCGTGATTTTCTTGACGATTGTGTGGATTATTATTGCGTGGACTCTTCACGGTGTTGCACTTTTTAACGTCAACGAGATGGCGCAGAACGGGCCTATCGATAGTTCACTTGCCACGTTGCTGACCTTATGCATAAATAATGGGATGTATTTTGGCTCAGGTATCGCATTGGGCCGTATCTCGTGGATTCGAGCCTACCAAAGTGAGATATTAGAAAATCAGCGTCATGAGCTAGAACAACAAAGTGAACAGATTGCACAAGATAGGGTGGTGCGCGAACGTTTACGTGTAGCACGCGAACTGCATGACTCGGTAGGTCACCATATCTCTGTTATTTCTGTCCAGTCTGGTGCTGCTCGGCGTCTTCTCAACCGTTACCCCGATAAAGCTGTTGACGCGTTACAAAACGTTGAACAAAGCGCGAGTACAGCTATTACAGAGATGCGCTCTATCGTACGTCTTCTACGTCAGGACAGAGAGCCGTCAAAAGCTCAAGGAAATATCAGCTATAGTGAACCGACCTTAGAACAACTACAACAACTTTTTATTGAAGTAGAAGCTTCTGGGTTTCAGGTAGAGTATCTGAAATCTGAACATGAAGAAAAGTTTTTGGCAAAAATCCCGCAGGGGACGCAGAATTCTATTTATCGGATGATTCAAGAATCTTTGAATAATGTGCGTCGTCACTCTTTGGCACGTACGGTGCACGTGATTCTTCGTTCTGTAGAGGTCAACCAGCGAGTATGGATTGAAATAGAAGTCATTGATGATGGTTGCTCTCAGAAGAAACCTGCAGATAAGTCTTCCTCAAACTACGGTTTATGCGGTATTAAAGAGCGCGCTGAGGCTTTAGGAGGTTCAGCAACTTACGGACACCGCACGAATGCTCAAGGGTGGTTCGTTTATATTCGTATACCAGAAAGACATAGTGAAAATACATGAGTGCAGAGACTATTCGCGTGCTTTTAGCCGATGATCAAGACCTTGTCCGTAACGGGTTCTCGATGATTCTTTCTGTCGAAGAGAACATCCACGTCGTAGGAGAGGCCCATAACGGCCAAGAAGCTGTAGATTTGTGCCTTCAACTCAAGCCTGACGTCGTGTTAATGGATGTGCAGATGCCTGTTCTTGATGGTATTAACGCGACATTACAGATTGTTCAACAGACGGAGTCAAAGGTTCTGGTGCTGACCACCTTTGACCGTGATGATTATCTTTTTGGTGCGCTTAACGCTGGAGCGAGTGGTTTTTTGTTGAAAACTTGCACTGCCGAAAAACTTGTAGAAGCCATTGAACAAGTGCATGGAGGTTTAGCTTTGCTCAGCCCGGAGGTGACTTTACCTGTTATTCAAAAGATTACTGTCGCCTCTGACTTTTCATCATTGAATACTTCTTCAGCTATGAGTTCTGGTGCGTCCTCAAACGTATCAGGATGTTCTGCCGAAGATCGTCTGCGTGTGGAGTCTTTGACCGCTCGTGAACGGGAGACTCTTAGCTACTTGGCGAAAGGCCTCACCAACGCTGAAATTGCGGAGCAGATGTTTTTAGGTTCATCTACCGTGAAAACTCACGTATCTAATGTTTTGGCAAAAACTCATTCTCGAGACCGAGTGAACGCGGTAATTTTTGCGTATCGTACAGGTCTTGTTCACTGATATGAGGGGAAACCTTCTAGAAATCAGTCCTATGGGGGAGTTCTGCTTTTCTGAAATTTTTTAGACTCGTAGTGAGTAATAATAACGGTGCCATCCCTGACCACCGGTAGGGGTGACACAACGAAAGGGTCACTATGGTCGAACATGTAGACACTCATAAACCGCCTCATGGTTCTCTTGAAATTTCTCATGTAAGTAAAAGCTTTGGAGAGAAAAAAGTTCTAGAGGACATTAACTTCACCGTTAATGCTGGTGTTCTTACGGGGTTCTTGGGAGCAAATGGCTCTGGTAAAACAACAACAATGCGTATCATCATGGGGCTTTTAGAGCCTTGTCAGGGTGAAATTCTGTATTGCGGTGAGAAGATTACCAGCCAACATCGTAAAACGTTTGGTTACATGCCAGAAGAACGAGGCCTATACCCTAAACAGCCTCTTCTGTCTCAGCTAGTGTATTTGGGGCAGTTGCATGGAATGGATGTTAGTACCGCAAAAAGTGAAGCTACCGATTACCTAGAATTCATGGGCTTAGGTGAACACCTGAACAGTAAACTAGAATCTTTGTCTTTAGGTAATCAACAGCGCGTTCAGATTATTGCATCTATTTTGCATCGACCGAAGGCTTTAATTCTCGATGAGCCGTTTTCTGGTCTTGACCCCCAAGGTGTTGAGAACATGGTTCAACTGTTATACAAGATTGCTCGCTCTGGTGTTCCTGTGATGTTCTCATCACATCAGTTGGATTTGATCGACCGGTTATGTGAAGAAGTTGTGATTTTGCACCAAGGCATTATTTGTGCGGCGGGGAATGCTCAGCAACTTCGTGAGGAGTCGCCTCAACACTTTAGGATGCAGTCAACAACAGATTTGGGCTGGCTTCGAAGCTATGAGGGGATACGTGTGCTTGACTTCCAAGGAACTCAGGCGCTTTTAGAATTCGTACACCCTATCGAACAGGTTCGACCTGAACTGCTTCGCTATGCCGTTGATCAGGGGATGACGGAGTTCTCGCGCGTACTACCAACATTAGGAGATATCTATCGAGGAGTGACAGCACAATGAATCAAGCACCTGCACCTTGGCGTATCGTCATGGTACGTGAAATCAACACAAAGCTTCGAGATAAAACTTTTATCTTCAGCACGCTTTTTTCTGTCGTAATTATTGTCCTCAGCATGGGGTTTAACATATGGTTAGGGCAGAAAAATACTCACTATACCGTTGCTGTGACTAACCAAAAAGCTCAACATTTAGTGGAAAGTTCTACGAAAATTCTTCAGGACCAAGACCCTGATGATTCTTTAGACGTTCAGCTATTTGACTCTGAACAGTCAGCTCAGCATGCGCTAGAAGAAGATGATGTAGATGCATACCTTAAAGAACTCTCTTCCGAACAGGGCTGGGAATTGGTTTATAAGGATTCTTCACAGAATACGTTGACACGTGTTCTTGAAGATACTATCTTCACGCAACAAATAGAACAGAATGCTGCTCAAGCCGGTGTCTCTTGGCAAGAGTTGCAGCAGGGGACATCGCTGAAAGTCTCCATGCTTAAGGACTCTGATAATCGTGGTATTGCCTTGTTGGTTGGTGTTATTTTTGCCCTGATTTTCTACATGTCATCGCTCATTTTTGGTCAGCTGATTGCCATGAGCGTGGTTGAGGAAAAACAAAATCGTATTGTTGAGATTATTGCTACCGCTATTCCGATTTCTCAACTTTTGGCAGGAAAAGTTCTTGGTAACGTGATTCTCGCAATTGGGCAAATGCTGCTCTACGGAGTTGTTGCTCTAACGGGTCTGAATGTCTTTAACCTTGCCCAAGAATATGCGTGGATTCTTCCGTCTGCCGGTTGGTTCGCGGTGTTCTATGTGGTTGGTTTTGCGGCAGTTGCAACTATCTGGGCTGCTGTTGGTGCCATGTCTTCACGCGTTGAAGATATCGGTTCCTTAGCTTCCCCTTTGACCATTGTTCTGATGGCTGCGTTTTTTGCTGGTATTTACTCTTCGGGGGCTGTCCTAACCGTTGTCTCATATATTCCTATTGCGTCTTCTATTGCAATGCCCATGAGGATGTTGCGAGAAGATGTCTTTTTCTGGGAACCAGTGCTGTCTCTGGTATTTGCTCTGATAGCGACGTGGGGCATGACCTTATGGGGTGCCAAGATTTATCGTCATCAGGTGATGCGTTCGGGTAGTGCCGCTACGTGGAAGCAAGTTCTTTTGAAAAAAGAACAGAAATAGTCTGTGACTTTATCAATAACATCGTGAAAATACCTGCGAAGTTCTGGATTAACGTTCACAGCTCTGGCATACTTGCACAGGTACCCGATAGGTGCGGGCCTCTCACCGCATCATATTGTGTTCATTTTAGAGATTGTATGGATGGCCGGCCCCACCGGAGCAGAAATACGATTTCGCCTGAAACAAAGAAACAGGAGAGTCCACTACAGTGGCTGTTAAAATTCGTCTGAAGCGTATGGGTAAAATCCGCGATCCTCGTTACCGTGTTGTCGTTATGGACTCACGCACTAAACGTGACGGTCGTGCGATTGAAGAAATCGGTCTATACCATCCGACCGAGACCCCTTCCCTTATCCAGATTGACTCTGAGCGTGCTCAGTACTGGCTATCTGTTGGCGCACAGCCAACCGAGCAGGTACGCGCATTGCTCAAACTCACCGGTGACTTGGCAGCATTCAAGGGTGAAAAAGCAGAATCTGCTGTAAAGCCTGTAGAAGCTAAGCCTGAGTTCGTTGTCCCTGAAAAGGGCTCCGTTATTCTTCCTGAAGCTATCACCCCTAAGGCTGAAGCTAAGGAAGAAGAAGCTCAGGTAGCTGAAGAAGCTACTGAGGAAGCAGCTGAGTAATTATGTTGGCCGATGCCCTTGAGCACCTCGTTCGAGGAATAGTCAGCAACCCCGACGACGTTCAAGTTCGTTCTCGTAGCGGTCGTCGTGGTGACTTCCTAGAAGTTCGGGTTAACCCTGAAGATTTAGGTCGTGTGATTGGGCGTCAAGGACGCACCGCGAATAATATTCGCACCGTTATTGACGCAATCAACGACGGCGACCACATTCGTGTAGACGTCGTCGATACTGATCGCCAACGCTAAAAATTTTATAAACAAAGCATGTTTATCGGGGGAGTCCCAAGCCTGAATCAGGCTTGGGACTCCTTTGCCTTATCCCGTTATTACCCAAACACGATAAACTAGAACCCACAGAAGAACTAACACCTAATATTTTTTACTGCTATTGAAAGATAATGCGAGGAGAACCTCATGCAGATTTTAGTTGCGCGTATCGGTAAACCACATGGTATTCGTGGAGAAGTGACCGTCGAACTTTTTACTGATTCTCCTCAAGAACGTTTTGCCTGCGGAGAACAGCTAAACATTGAAAATTATCAGACTGAAACTCCCGTTGGTGCTATTGCCCCCAACGGTGTTTTAACCGTAGCTCACAGCCGATGGAACAAAAAAATTCTGGTGGTTCGGTTTGAAGAAGTCACATCACGTAACCAGGCTGAAACTCTACGAAACACACGATTGACGTTCGACGCTTCTGAAGCAGAGTCTTCTGAAGGATACTACGAACACGATTTAGTAGATCTTCCGGTCTATTTGTACCATGATGTTCCCGAAGGGGAACTTCCCGAAGGTGAAGGAATCGGTACAGTTATTGGATTACAAACAATGCCTGCTCAAGATTTGCTCTTAGTTCGTTTGCATCATGAGGAAGAAGCCATGATTCCTTTTGTGGAACAAATTGTTCCTGAAGTAGATACACAAGAAGGCTTCGTCCTCATTGACCCGCCAGAGGGGCTTTTAACTCTAGGTAGCGAAGAATCAGAGGAACAATAGAATGCGCTATGATGTTGTCACTATTTTCCCTGAATATCTTGAACCTCTACGGCTATCGCTGCTAGGTAAAGCTCAAGAACAAGGAATTGTCGATATCCGCATTCATCACCTTCGCGACTATGCGTTTGACCGTCATAAAACGGTAGATGACACCCCCTATGGTGGTGGCGCAGGAATGGTGATGAAAGCAGAACCGTGGGCTTTAGCCCTAGAAGAAGTTTTGACGACAAAAACTTCTCAAGAACGTCCTCTGCTGTTAGTGCCCTCCCCAGCTGGAGTAGTTTTTAACCAGCGTTTAGCTGAAGAACTTTCAGAACGCGAACACCTTGTCTTCGCGCCAGCTCGATATGAGGGTATCGACGAGAGAGTCTTTGAATGGGCAGAAACCTCTTTTGAGGTGATGCCTGTATCGTTAGGAGACTACGTTCTTTACGGGGGAGAAGTTGCCGTCCTTACGATGATTGAAGCGATTACGCGTTTACTTCCTGGCGCGATGGGAAACCCCCAATCCTTAGAAGAAGAATCACATACGGGAGGATTGTTAGAATACCCCGTCTACACGAAACCGTCTCAATGGCGTGGGCATCATATTCCAGACATCTTATTATCTGGCAACCATGCTGCTATCGCCCGATGGCGTCGTGATGAACAGCTTCGACGGACATTTACCCGCCGATATGACATGATTGAGTCGTTGTCCGAAGAACAATTAGATACACAGGATTTATCCTTACTCCAAGAATTACGAGAGCAAGACTAAAAAATCTTTTATGAGCTCTTGATATGTTAATCCTCTAAAGTTCTGGTCGCAGAGCCGTATTTATGTCATAATTATTTCTTGTGTTCATTTTGGGTACGCCCCTGCCGTAGGGGGATGAGCGACCATAACAAAATGAACCGTAGACACCACCCAGCGGGGTCTACGTATTTTGGAACTCTGCCACATAGAGATAGTAGGCAGAAGTATCACGAGACTATTAGACCTACGGCTGGTAGCTCATGGAGAACTCAATGCAGACTCTTGACTTCATTGACAACAAGTCACTTCGTAACGACATCCCCGAATTCGGTCCTGGCGATACCCTCAACGTTCACGTTAACATCGTTGAAGGTAACCGTTCTCGTGTTCAGGTTTTCAAGGGATTCGTTGTAGGCCGTCAGGGTGCTGGCGTTCGCGAAACCTTCACCGTCCGTAAAGTATCCTTCGGCGTTGGTGTTGAGCGTACCTTCCCAGTACACTCCCCGGTTATTGACAAAATTGAGGTTGTTACCCGCGGTGACGTTCGCCGTGCAAAGCTCTACTACATGCGTGATCGCCACGGTAAAGCTGCACGTATCCGCGAAAAGCGCGAGAAGACCGCGTAATCTTTCACGGATGGACCGCATTTTAAGGTCACAACCAACGAACAGGCGCCCCATCCGCTACGGGTGGAGGCGCCTGTTCGCTGTTATTTTTTCGTTAGCTCTTCTGTGCGTCATCCTGATAAGGAGCTTCCTCGTTGATGTTTTTTATATACCTTCAGCGTCGATGGAACCAACACTAAATACCGGTGACCGTATCCTCGTCAGCAGATTAGATACCCAAGCACAACGAGGAGACCTTGTTGTCTTTGACGGAACAGGCTCTTTTGACCCGTACCGAAGTACCAACCCCTGGCTACATGACCCGCTAGGAACTTTAGAGCAATGGGTGGGGCTGAAAAGTTCTCAAACGATTTATGTTAAACGTGTTATCGGCGTTGCCGGAGATAGAATAACTTGTTGTTCAGATACTGGTACTTTGTTGCTTAACGGTCAAGAACTTGAAGAACCCTATCTTTTTCCCGGAGATGACCCTTCCACCGTCAACTTTGATGTTATTGTGCCGCCAGGGCGTATCTGGGTGATGGGAGATCACCGTTCAGTATCAGAAGATTCTCGTGCTTTGTTAGCTGCACCGGGCGGGGGGATGATTCGTGAAGAAAAAATTATCGGTAAACCCATTTACCGTATTCTTCCCCTCCAACATTTTGGAGCTCTTGAACACATAGCAACTCATTAACCCAATATATACAGCGGATTTTCAGTAAATATCCTTCTAAATATGGGCCTATTGTTCAAGTGTTTTCCCGTATCCTTAATTTTAATAATCTTATAGAAGGCAGAAAGAACGGTATGTCTCAGTCTCCAGAACATGAAGAACCTCAAACACTAAACACCGCAGAGGATGTTGTAGACGCAACGTTCTTACATCAAGACGTCCCGCCTGCAGAGCAGACCGGATTCCTTGGGCAAGTTAAAGAATTTGGTATCGTCATACTCTATGCGTTGGTCATTGCGTTCATCCTCAAAACCTTCGTTATTCGTGGGTTCTACATTCCTTCTGGTTCGATGGAAAACACCCTCGAAGTTAACGATCGTGTCTTTGTTAATGTTGCTGGTTCAATGTTTAGCCAAGCTGAACGTGGAGACATTATCGTCTTTAAAGATACTCAAGGTTGGATTGATTCTTCTCCTCACCGTTCTAACCCCGTCGCTTCTGCTCTAGCCTTTGTCGGTATCCTTCCCGACAGCTCTGATAAGTACCTTGTTAAACGTGTCATCGGTGTTGGAGGAGACCACGTTGTCTGTTGTTCTGCAAACGGTCGAATCATGGTCAACGGTGTAGCTATTGACGAAACATACCTCTACCCAGGTGCGAAGCCCTCTGAGATTCCTTTTGACGTAATCGTCCCTGAAAACTCCTATTTTGTGTTAGGAGACCACCGTAATAATTCAGCCGATTCTCGATACCATATCGAAGACGGGCACGAATTTATTAGTGATAGCGATGTTGAAGGTAAAGTCTTTGTACGTGCATGGCCGCTTAACCGTTTCCAATTTATTGGTGGAGCGCATGATGTCTTCGCAGACGTTCCCAGAAATAAAGCTTCAGAGAAGTGAACGCTATCTCGCATACTGCCTCACTCGAGATTGAACAAGAATATTTCTCTCAAGGTGTTCAACTCATCGTAGGCATGGACGAAGTCGGCAGAGGCTCTTTAGCTGGGCCTGTAGGTGTTGGAGTCTCAATTCTTACCGCCCAACAGCAACATATGGTAGAAGGGCTCACCGACTCCAAAGCGCTCAGCGCTAAAAGGAGAGAAGCTCTCGTCCCTCTCATCAAAGATTGGTGTGCTACTGGTCTTGGATATTCTTCAGCTCAAGAGATTGATGCACTGGGTATGACGTTGGCCTTACGTTTAGCTGGTCAACGAGCTTTATCTCAAGCTCTTCTAGACCAGCGTATTACCTCTTTTCCTGAGAGGATTCTCTTAGATGGTTCTCATAACTGGTTCAGCCCGAATACTCCCGATTTGCTGAGCGAATTAGATGAAGCGCAAAAACTATACCAAGAGCTTGCTCATGAGACGTGGAAAGAACAAGCCTCTTCAAAATATCCTCGACACCAACCGTGGGACATACCGGTCACAACGATTGTAAAAGGTGACTACCGTTGCGCATGTATTGCAGCTGCATCGGTCGTAGCTAAAGTCCATCGTGACCGTCTGATGGAAAATTTAGCGGCAGAGAATCCCTCCTATGGTTGGGAGAAGAACAAAGGGTATGGTTCAAAAGCTCACCGCGAAGCATTAGCAATGTATGGGGCAAGCGCCCATCACCGGCTTAGCTGGAATTTGGGTCTTGAACCGCAACAACTCAAAGACGCATATATTCAACGAATGGTAGAAACATCATGAGTGCAGAAGATCTTGAAAAATACGAAACTCAGGCACAACTGGCCTTATATGAGGAATACCAGAAGGTTTATGAACTTTTCCGCTATGTGGTAGAGACCGATCGGCGTTTCTATCTAGCTAATAGTGTGGAAGTTACCCCACATATACAACAGGGAAGCGTCTACTTTGAGGTGACGATGAACGACGTATGGGTATGGGATTTCTTTCGTGCTTCACGTTTTGTCAAAAACGTACACGTCTATTCTTTTAAAGATGTGAATGTTGAAGAGCGTCTTGCCGACGCCGAACTTGTTGTTCCGCAAATTCCTGGATTTGGTGAAGGATAGTTCCTCGAACCTGGTTTAAAACTGCGGACAATAAACCCACCCACCATATGACTGTGGAGAACATCCTCTATTCTTCTCAACATCCACTTTTATCCCCAGAATCTTTTTCTCCATACTCCAAAAGTATCTACTGTCGCATGCTAGTAACCAAGAAAATGTTACTGGCAATGAACGGACACCAGATTCTTTATGGCACAGCACCTCGTAACTGGAAGATGGGGCGAGCATCTCGCCGTTGAGATACTCACCAGCCAAGGCTACACCCTCCTTGAACAAAACTGGCGACCACAGCCCCTCCCCGGAGAACCTAAACTACGTGGAGAAATCGACGCTGTTTTACTCGACACCGACGCAAACCTTATCTTCCTCGAAGTAAAAACCCGCAGCACAGAAAACTACGGACACCCCTTCACCGCGATTCACCACGGCAAAACAAAAAAGCTCAAACAACTAGCCTATTATTGGTGCGCCACACACGACGTACACGACTTCACACATATCCAATTAGACGCTATCGCTATTACCGGCACACCAGAACATTTCACCTTTGAGCACCTCAAAAAGGTGAGCTAATGGCATACGCAAAAACCTATTCTGTAGCATTAGTAGGAATCAACGGACATATCATCGAAGTTGAAGCTGATATCTCTCAAGCACTACCATCTTTCATCCTTTTAGGCTTACCTGACACCTCTTTGAGCGAAGCTAAAGACAGAATACGCTCCGCCGTCAAAAACTCTGGGATGTCACTAGCCCAACGAAAAATCACAGTAAATCTTAGCCCCGCAACTTTACCTAAACGCGGATCAGCCTTCGACCTAGCTATGGCAGTAGCAGCCTTAACCGCAGACCAAAAAATACGTAGCAGCTCCAATACCGTATTCCTCGGGGAACTCGGACTCGACGGTAGCGTACGAAGGATACCGGGGGTACTCCCATCTGTTAAAGCCGCAATAGAAGCAGGATTCTCTCATATCGTAGTCCCCGAAGAAAACGCCCAAGAAGCTCAGCTAATCCCCGGCGCTCACATCACAGCATGCCGTTCCCTCGCCCAAGTTCTTACGTTCCTCGGGGCAGACCCCACAACACTCAAAGAATCGGCACAAACGCCACCTAAAGAACACCACAACACAACCGCAACACCTCAACTCACCGCAGATATGGCAGATATCGCAGGACAAACAGAAGGCCGCCTTGCCTTAGAAATTGCAGCTGCAGGTGGACATCACCTACTGCTCAAAGGACCG
This sequence comes from Rothia sp. P7208, assembly GCF_048512915.1. Classification (NCBI taxonomy): domain Bacteria; kingdom Bacillati; phylum Actinomycetota; class Actinomycetes; order Micrococcales; family Micrococcaceae; genus Rothia; species Rothia sp. P7208. The sequence goes on along the minus strand of NZ_JBLXXW010000002.1, from coordinate 98,109 downwards.
CCAGGCTCCGGCAAAACAATGCTTGCTGAACGGATAACGAGCATCTTACCGCCACTAGATGATGTCAGCGCTATGGAAGTAACCGCCATACACTCCTTAGACATGGGAGAAAAACCCTGCCAAGAACTCATCCGAACACCACCTTTCCAAGCCCCACACCACAGCGCCTCCACCGCATCCATACTCGGCGGAGGCTCAGGAATACCACGCCCCGGAAGCATCTCTAAAGCACACAGGGGAGTGCTCTTTCTTGACGAAACACCAGAATTTAAAAGAACGGTACTCGACTCACTTCGACAACCACTAGAATCCGGACACATCACCCTCCACCGAGCAACCGCAACCGCAACCTACCCTGCACGTTTCCAACTCATCCTCGCCGCAAACCCTTGCCCTTGCGGAAACAACATTGGACAAGGTCTAGACTGCAGATGCACCTCTAAAGAACGCAGAAATTACTTCGGAAAACTCTCTGGGCCACTACTTGACCGCATCGACATACACATCACCATCCCTAAAATCCTCTCTCGGGAACTAGTACACCACCAAAAACCTGAAAATAGTGCAACTATCTCCCAACGAGTCCAGCAAGCACGCAACCTCCAAAAAGAACGCCTATCACCTTATGGGCTACTCACCAACGCCGACATGAACGTACAACTGCTCCGCGACACTTTCAAACTCGACACCCGACTCACTACCGGACTCAACCACGCCATGGATCAAGGAAACCTCAGCGCTCGCGGATACGACCGAATCCTTAGAACAGCATGGACCTTAGCAGATCTCGACGGAGCCACCAGTCCCACAACAGAGCACATCGATACCGCACTATATTTCCGACACCTCAGCCAAGAACCCTTCACCACCTAAGAAAAACACTCAACCAAGAAAAATATCCATGGAACATCACCACGCTTACGCCCAAATTTTACGTATCGCAGAGCCACAAGACCCATATATTCACCACGCCATCGAGATTCTAGGAGCACCTCAAACCGCATACATTCTCAGCCGTAAAACACCACTAAAGTTTAAAGAATGGCAAAAAGCTCTGTCCCAAAGCCACTCATCTATGAGCGAAACACTCCACAAAAGCTCCGAAGAAACATACCTAGCATTACAAGAAAGAATTCAGCGCTGGTCTCAACGAGCCGAAACTCTTAGCCCTGAACAAGAACACCGTTCAGCACAAAGCCTCAACAGCTGGATTTGTACACCTGAAGACGAGGACTGGCCTGAAACGCTCAACGACCTCGGCAGCTCACGACCCTACGCTATATGGGGACGAGGCGAACGAAAACGCCTACAAGAACTACGGCATATACCCGCCATCTCTGTTGTTGGTTCCCGCGAACCGACCCAATACGGGCACAGCGCAACTAACCATATCGTTCAAGACCTCGTAGCAACAAAAACACCTATTATCTCTGGGGGAGCCTTAGGAATAGACGCTATCGCACACAACAAAGCGCTAGAAGCTTCGCCCAGTAACCTGCCAACCATTGCGCTGATGGCCTGCGGAGTAGACCGACCCTACCCGAAACAACATCAACAACTACACGAACACATCATTAACCGAGGGCTACTCCTGAGCGAAGTATCTTTGGGAACGCCACCAACACGATGGCGGTTTCTCCAAAGAAACCGCATCATCGCTGCCCTCAGCGAACTCACCATCATCATCGAAGCACGCTGGCGTTCAGGCGCACTAAACACCGCACACCACGCCCTCGAACTAGGCCGAGAACTACGAGCCGTACCCGGATCAATCTTTAGTCCGACCTCACAAGGATGCCACAAACTACTACGTGAGGGACTCGCACAACCTATCACCTGCGCCCAAGAAGTTATCGAAGACTTGCACCTAGAAAATTTCTCCGCCACATCAAACACCGAAAACATACAACACCTAGCAAAAGAACCTCTACTAACAGAATTACACCAACGCATCTGGGACGTACTACCATTACAACAAGGCATAAGCATCGAAAAAATTAGTATGCTCATTGGAACTAACCCACGAAATATTATGAGTGCGCTCGGATACCTTAGCCACCACCGACTCGTCGAAAACACCAATCATCTCTGGCATAAAAAGAAACGGTAGAATCAACAGAAGAGAGCCAACAGAAAAGGAAAACACCGTACATGGAGAACACCAAACCCATAGAAACGGAAGATACCCTACGCCTGGAACCATCCACACATTTAGAAGAACAAATCTTCTCACAACTAATCGAGAACTTCACACGATACTTACGCTACGAAAAATTTCGTTCCGAAAACACCATCAACTCCTACCGTAGCGACCTCAAAGCATTCTTCACCTACGCCCAAGAACAACGCCTACACAACATTAACGACGTTGACCTCAGCTTCCTACGTGCATGGCTCTCTCACCAACACGAACGCAGCCAGTCTCGCAACTCTACCGCACGAAGGCTCTCCACCCTAAGAGTTTTCTTCTCATGGGCCAAAGAAGAAAACTACATCCACCAAAACCCGACGCTAGCAATAGCAACCGCCAAAAAAGAACACCGACTACCTACCGTCCTCACCAAAGAACACCTTCAAACGCTCTTTAGAGAGCTGGAAGAACGACTCACCCAAAACCCACACGACCCACACACGCTAAGAACCTGCGCTGTTATTGAACTCCTCTACGCTAGCGGACTGCGAATTTTCGAACTATGCAGCATCAACCTATCGAGTATCGATAGAACACAACGCACCCTAAGAGTCATCGGTAAAGGCAATAAAGAACGAATTGTCCCCTTCGGGAAACCCGCACTAGAAGCCATCGAACAATGGATACGTTACGGGCGTCCACAATGGCTCAAAAATTCAAAAGCACCCATCGAAGAAGCCCTTTTTATCGGGCCGCAAGGTACTCGCGCAAATCCTCGACAACTACGTGAATGCATTAACCAGCTCTTAGCTCTTTTAGAAAACACCAATGCTCGTGGTGCACACGTCTTTCGCCATAGTGCAGCAACTCATATGGTTGATGCTGGCGCTGACATTCGCACAGTACAAGAACTTCTAGGCCATAGCTCTCTTGCCACAACACAGATTTATACGCATGTCTCGATGGAAAGACTCACTGCAATCTATGAAAAAGCACATCCGCGCTCATAAACTGAGGTACTCTACTACTAGTAACCAAATGAAATGCCGTCTACGGGAAGTGTCCTATGACAAGTGGGGGAATACTCTATATCCATGCAGTACCTGCTGCGGCTATACCACACCTAAAATGGTCTTTAGAAAACCTTATCGACGGTTTATCTTCCATCACCTGGGAACAACAAACCCAAAAACCTGAATATTACTGTGCCGCCTTGGAATGGAGCGGATCCGAAGAACGAGCTGCGCAAATCACCTCAGCTCTGATACCACTCAAAAAAATTTGGTTTGAAGTGAGCTTCTACGGTGACGAACAAGAACTGCCAAGCTGGTGGATGTACACTCCTGAACTTGGAACGTTCTATGCCCCTACCGACACTGCCGGAAATTTTCTGATGAGTGAAGACCGTGTACGTTCCATCTACGAACAAAGTGGTGGGGAGCCACACGAACTCTTACAGCTTTTTTCTCAGGCACTTGGTGAACCTTGGAATAATGAGCTTGAACCACTTCGAGAAAATAACTTAGAACGGCAACCTCCCGTCCTGTTAGAACGTCACGTTAACCTATAGTTCCTTTTCAAAAAATACGCCGGCTTTTAGCTTCTTATCTGTGATGAGGTGAAGCTAAAAACCGGCGTATTTTTTAATCAGGACAAGGCTTTATTCTTCAATAGAACGGAACGCAACTACCGCGTTATGCCCACCAAAACCGAAAGAATTAGACAGGGCAGTAATCTTTCCAACTGGTAAATCACGTGCCTCCGTAACGACATCTAAATCAATTTGAGGGTCTTGATGCTCAAGATTAATAGTGCATGGTGCTTTACGATGAAAAACAGCTAATACTGTCAAAACAGCTTCTAAAGCACCAGCTGCCCCAAGAAGATGACCGGTCATTGATTTTGTTGCAGAAACTGCAATGTGTTTCGTGTGGTCACCAAAAACTTGGTGCAAAGCGGAAGACTCAGGAACGTCTCCTACAGGGGTAGACGTCGCATGAGCATTAACATGAACTACTTGTTCAGCATCAATATTGCCGTCAGCTAAAGCCTGATTCAATGCACGGACTGCTCCGAGAGCTTCCGGATCGGGAGAAGTAATATGATACGAATCAGCAGAAACACCCGTTCCCGCTAATTCTGCATAAATACGTGCTCCACGAGCTCGAGCGTGTTCTTCTGACTCAAGAATCAAAGCTGCACTACCTTCGCTCATGACAAAACCATCACGATCCACATCATAGGGACGTGAAGCAGAGACCGGATCATCATTGCGAGTTGACAGGGCCTGCATCTTAGCGAAAGCAGCTAAAGGAAGTGGATGAATGGCTGCTTCGGCGCCACCTGCGATAACGACATCAGCTTTTCCACTACGAATCATCTCAACAGCAAGACTCATCGCTTCAGTTGAAGAAGCACACGCAGAAACCACCGTTTGTGCTGCTGCACGCGCATTGAGCGCCATAGAAACAGCTGCCGCACAACTATTAGGCATGAGCATAGGAACAGTAAGCGGCAACACCCGACGAGGGCCTTTTTCTCGGAGTGTGTCCCAAGAATCTAGAAGAGTCCACACTCCGCCAATTCCAGTTCCGAAAGCAACTCCAACGCGCTCAGGATTAAGTCCCTGAGCATCTTCTGCGTTATCTGCGCTAAAACCTGCGTCTTCCCAAGCCTCTCGAGCTGCAACAAGAGCAAACTGTGCAGAGGGATCTTGACGTTTTGCTTCAACCTTCGTCAAGCGGCCTGAATCTAGGGGAGCAGTAGCTGCTTGCCCAGCAATATAGACAGGCAGCTCGTAACGTTCTACCCAATCTTTATCAAGTTGTTTAATCCCCGAAACCCCGTTAAGGGCGTTGTTCCAAGTGGTGCTAACATCTCCGCCGATGGGAGTGGTTGCACCTAAACCGGTGACCACGATTTTTCGAGACATGTGCATACTTTCTTCTAGAATTGGATAGTTCATAGAAAAAGACGGACGCGGAACATCAACCAAGGAGGAACCGCGTCCATCTTTTGACATGAGCTAGTTAGCTTGCGTTCGCGATGAAATCAACAGCGTCGCCTACAGTGACGAGGTTCTGTACTTCTTCATCGGGGATAGTAACGCCGAATTTTTCTTCAGCGTTGACAACGATGGTCATCATAGAGATGGAATCGATGTCGAGATCTTCAGTGAAGGACTTTTCGCGCTGTACATCAGCAACCTCAACACCGGTTTCTTCGTTAACAATTTCTGCAAGACCTGCAAGGATCTCTTCTGTGTTAGCCATGGTGGCTCCTTTTACTTATTAGTAGGCAATCATGATTATTGAACCATGAATGCAGTTTTTCTCCCTGATGGAGGGACTAACATCGTCTGCACCGTAGCACATCCGAAAACTAGGGGATTAGGGGAGGACAACAACCTGAGCTGCAAATGCTAAGCCTGCTCCAAAACCAATCTGTAAAGCAAATGTACCAGAGAGCTCTGGACGTTCCTTGAGTAATCGATGAGCCGCTAACGGAACTGAAGCAGCAGAAGTATTTCCCGCTTCTACAATGTCCTTAGCAACAATGACGTTTTCAGGAAGTTTAAGAGTTTTTGCTAGCTGATCGAGGATACGTTCATTGGCTTGGTGAGCAATGAGAGCGCCTAAATCTTCTGGATTAATTCCTGCGGCTTTGACCGCTTCTTGAGCAACTTTTGCCATCTCCCACACAGCCCACCTAAATACAGAAGGGCCGTCTTGTCGGAGGGTTGGCCAAATTTTTTCTCCCTCTTGTACGGGGTTTTTAAGGAAATCTCGATTACGTAACTCTAGAAGAGAATGCGTCATCCCTACAGTTCCCCATCGGGAACCATCTGAACCCCAAATAGTAGGAGCAATTCCGGCAATATCGCTACGTCCAACAACGGCTGCACCTGCGCCGTCTCCTAGAAGGAAGGAGATAGACCTGTCTGTGTTATCAATAAAATCGGTAAGTTTCTCAACACCAACGACGAGAACATTCCTTGCCATACCTGAGCGAACTAATGCGTCAGCCTGAGCAATGCCATAACAGAATCCTGCACAAGCAGCTGAAATATCATAGGCGGGGGCTTTTGACCCAATGCTATCGGCAACAAGGGTAGCTAATGATGGGGTCGCGTAAGGATGCGAAATTGTCGAAACAATAACAGCATCAATTTCCTCTCCTTCTACGTGAGAGTTCTCAAGAGCATCAGCTGCTGCACCGCAAGCCATATCTTGTACAGAAATGGATTCACTTGCTCGTTGTCGTGTGCAGATGCCGGTGCGCTGTTTAATCCATTCATCTGAAGAGTCGATGGCTTCAACTAGCTCACTATTAGGCACTGACAGGTCAGGGCGAAAAGCTCCATAGCCAAGAATTCGTGAAAATTGTTGTGGCTGGTATTGGTTAAGAGTTGTCATAAAAGTTTTTGCACCTACGCTGTTTTAGGCCTGTGAAGCCTCTACTAGTAGTTTTAATTCTTCTGGGGTGTTCAACGTTACGCGAGAAACCTGAGGAATAGCTCTACGAACTAAGCCAAGAAGTGTTCCTGCCGGAGATAGCTCAACAGCTGTGTGCACACCATGCTTTTTCAGAGATTCCATGCACAAGTCCCATCGAACAGGAGCTGTTACCTGTCTGACAAGACGCTCTATACATTCTGTTCCGGTGTCTAAGGTTGACCCATCGTAATTTGAGATAAGGATTCCTTGTGGGGCTGACGGGCTAATAGTCTGCGCGTATTCGTTAAGCGGTGTTTGTGCTGGCTCCATATAGGGGGTGTGAAAAGCTCCAGCTACTTTAAGGGCAATAACACGGGTTTTAGCTGGAGGGTTGTGCGCTAGATTCTGGAGATTTTCTTCAGCACCAGCAGCAACAATTTGTCCGGCACCGTTCATGTTAGCAACATATAATGATGCTTCCTGAATGGCTTCAGTGATGCTTTTCTCATCTGACCCAAGAACTGCTGCCATACCTGTTTTTTCTTCGGAGGCAGCCTGCGCCATGCCGTGTGCTCGTACTCGAGTAAAGGCCATTGCTTCGTCTTCTGTTAGAACGCCGCTGAGGGTTGCAGCTGTAATCTCTCCAACGGAGTGACCTGCAAAAACTATATTTTTTTGAAGGTTAGATGTGGCTTCTAGGTAACGTGTGCCAGCAATAATGCCAGCAGCAACAATAAGAGGCTGGGCGATAGCAGTATCTTTAATGGTTTGTTCGTCAGCGACCGTTCCGTAATGGATGAGGTCGAGTTCCGCTGCATCAGAAAGCTTCTGAAGATGGGCTTGCACTCCAGGAAGTTCTAGCCATGGTTGAAGAAAACCTGGTTTTTGTGAGCCCTGTCCAGGGCAGAGAACTGCAATCATGGAGTCCCTCTCCTCTAAAAATCTGTGTTGATACGAGAAAACGTTCAACACGCTCTCACCAAAATCCTACCTATGTTATGCGAATAAAAGAGTGCCTATTACCTGTATAAGAGCAAGATATTTCGTATTCTGATGGATATTTTTTAAGTTCTTTAGACTCTCCGTTCAACTAAAGCCTTTGAAAAGTTATCATCAAAAACTCTGTACAATGCAACGTCAAAGTCAACGAACAAGACAAGGCGGGCTGTTCTCTTCCCTAATCGGAGAGAACAGCCCGCCTTGATGAATGTTCATGTATTAAAGGAATGACCCTTTAGCACATGTCACTATTACTCAGCGTTTTGCGCCAGTGTTGCAGGAGCATTGACATCAAGCTGATACTTAGCGAACGCTTGAGCTGGAGCTTCTGCAGGAACTTCTCCGCGCTTTGCAAGCATCTGCAAGGTGCGTACAACGATGGACTCTGCGTCAACGTTGAAGAAACGACGTGCACCAGCACGGGTATCAGAGAAACCGAAGCCGTCTGTTCCTAGGGTTGCGAAATCGTTAGGAACATACTGGCGAATGCCATCCATCAAATCAGAGTTGTAGTCAGACACTGCAACAATAGGACCAATCGCACCATCAAGCTGCTGCGCAACGAATGGTACGCGAGGTTCTTTTCCGCTGAGGAAAGCTTCACGCTCAGCTTCAATACCGTCACGGCGGAGGTTAGTCCAAGAAGTGACAGACCAAACGTCTGCAGAAACTCCCCAGTCTTCAGCCAAAAGCTCAGATGCTTTCATCGCCCAAGGAACGCCAACACCAGAAGCTAGTAGCTGAGCTCGAGGTCCTTCAAGCTGGCTTTCTTTGACTCGGTAGATACCACCGATAATGCCTTCAACGTCAACATTCTCAGGCTCTGCAGGCTGAATAATGGGTTCGTTGTAGACAGTGAGGTAGTACATGACGTCATGGTCTTCATCTTTTTGACCGTACATATGCTCGATACCGCGCTCAACGATGTGTGCAATTTCGTAGCCATATGCTGGATCATAATGAATCACAGATGGGTTCTGCGACGCCAAGATGGGTGACTGCCCGTCCATGTGCTGTAGGCCCTCACCGGTAAGGGTAGTACGACCTGCCGTACCGCCGACGATAAAGCCACGAACAAGCTGGTCAGCTGCTGCCCAGAATGCGTCACCAGTGCGCTGGAAACCGAACATCGAGTAGTAGATGTAAATCGGAACCATAGGAACACCATGGGTGTCATATGAGGAGCCTGCCGCTGTCAACGCAGCGACACCGCCAGCTTCGTTAATACCAACGTGCTGAATCTGACCGGCAGGAGATTCCTTGTATGCAAGCATGAGCTCACGGTCTACTGCAAGATAGTTCTGACCCAAGGGGTTGTAAATCTTTGCAGAGGGGAAGAAAGAATCCATGCCGAAGGTACGTGCCTCATCGGGAACAATCGGCACGATGCGCTTACCAAAGTCTTTTTCACGCATGAGGTCTTTCATCAAGCGAACAAAAGCCATGGTGGAAGCAGCCATCTGCTTACCGGAGCCCTTCTTAGCGCCCTTGTATGCCTTTTCACCAGGGAGTTCAATTTCTGGCTGAATCTGGCGACGTGCTGGCAAGAAACCGCCTAGTTCTTGGCGGCGCTTGAGCATGTACTGAATTTCGGGGGCGTCCATACCAGGGTGGTAGTAAGGAGGGTTGTAAAGATCTTTTTCAAGCTCTTCATCAGAGATGGGGATGCGAAGGTGATCACGGAAAGCTTTGAGGTCTTCCATGGTGAGTTTCTTCATCTGGTGGGTTGCGTTACGGCCTTCAAAGTGAGTGCCGAGACCGTATCCCTTAATGCCCTGAGCCAAAATGACGGTGGGCTTACCCTTGGTCTCCAAAGCAGCCTTGTATGCGGAGTAGACCTTCTGATAATCGTGTGCGCCTCGCTTGAGTGCCCAGATTTCGTCGTCGGTCATATCAGCAACGAGTTCTTTGGTTTCGGGTGTCTTGCCGAAGAAGTGCTCACGAACGAATCCGCCGTCTTCTGCCTTGTAGGTCTGGTAGTCGCCGTCGAGGGTTTCGTTCATAATGCGAACGAGTTCGCCACTCTTATCTTTTTGGAGGAGCGAATCCCATTCACGACCCCAAATAACTTTGATGACGTGCCAGCCTGCGCCACGGAAGAAGGACTCAAGCTCTTGGATGATCTTTCCGTTACCGCGTACAGGGCCGTCAAGACGCTGGAGGTTACAGTTGACAACGAAGGTGAGGTTATCCAACTTGTTGTTTGCTGCAACCTGTAGTGCGCCGCGCGATTCGACTTCGTCGAGTTCGCCGTCACCGAGGAATGCCCAGACATGCTGTTCTGAGGTGTCTTTGATGCCGCGGTCGTGGAGGTAGTGGTTGAACTGTGCCTGCCAGATAGCGTTGATGGGGCCTAGGCCGAGTGAAACGGTTGGGAACTGCCAGAATTCTGGCATGCAACGGGGGTGCGGGTATGAAGGGATACCTTTGTCGCCCTTGGTTTTTTCTTGGCGGAATCCGTCGAGGTGCTCTTCAGTGATGCGTCCTTCGAGGAATGCTCGCGCGTAGTTACCGGGGGATGAGTGTCCCTGCCAGAAGATTTGGTCGCCTCCGCCGGGGTGTTCTGGGCCTCGGAAGAAGTTGTTGAGACCAACTTCGTAGAGTGTCGCGATGCCGGCATAGGATGAAATGTGTCCACCAACGCCGATGGTTGATTTTTGTGCGCGCTGAACCATGATTGCTGCGTTCCAGCGTAGGTATGCGCGGTATCGGCGTTCCATCTGCTCGTCGCCAGGGTATTCAGGCTCTTGGTCAACGGGGATGGTGTTGATGTAGTCAGTAGTAGTGACCATTGGCACCTCGACGCTGCGGCTGCCTGCTCGCTGCAATAGAGAGCGAACGATGAACTGTGCACGTTCAGTGCCTTGGGTTTCTACCAGTTCGTCGAAAGATTCTAGCCACTCGGCTGTCTCTTCGGTGTCGGTGTCTTTGAAGCTATTGGTGAGTGCGCTTAAGACATGGTCGTTTGTATTGGAGGGTCCCACTAGTCAACCTCTCTTTGTTGATGTTTATAGGGTGTGGCGTGTGAACTGTTAGTGCAGTTCGTGCCTTCCTCGGTACAGACTATCGAGTTCTCGAAGGTCTGATACTTTCTTCTTCTATGTTGTCACACCTGCACCGTTTTTTAGCCATTGTGGGGGGATACTTCCACTAAAACGCTGGGTAGTTTGAGTCACATCGTTGCTTGATTCTAAGAAATGTGGCGAAAATTAGCGTGTTTAGTTGCTTATTTGTTCGTTGCCGTGTTCAGTTGTGTTTAGGAATTAGCGGTATATGTTTCGACATATATTGAGCTGATTCTGATAAGTGTATGACGGATATATGTCCGGTTTATTTTCAGGAGGATGTCAGTGAGCGAGACCAAGACCGCTGCGGAACAAGCAGTTGTCCAACTTGGTTTCAAGGATGGGGATCTCATCCAAGAATTTGGGTATGACGATGACGTGGACTTTGATCTACGGGATGCGTTGATGGATCATATTGGCTCGGATCTTCTTGACGAGGATGATCAAGACGTTGTTGACGGAGTTCTTCTTTGGTGGCGTCAAGAATACGACGCTTTTTTAAGTGATGCTCTCGTTGATACGTTAGTGAACCTAGATGAGGGGGGAGTTATTTGGCTTCTCACTCTTAAGCCTGGTAGGGAAGGGCATCTCAATCCTGCGGATATTCGGTCTTTGAGTGGCACTGCTGGATTGTATCCGACGTCTAGTATTACGGTTGGTCCTGACTGGATTGCTACGCGTTTGGTTGCGAGGCAACGTTAGTTTTATATGGTGAGCGAGGTAGTGTGCGAAGGAAGCGCCTACCTCGCTTTTGTGTAAAGAATTGATTGTTTTGGCTTGTTGTAGCAATGTTTTAAGAACACTTGGGTAAATGTGAGCTAGAACATGATGTTTTGAGTTGCACCCTGAGAATCTTTCTGTGTATAGTTTTATATGTCGCCGCGAGAGATAAAGAATCGCAGTGATAAGGGTCTTTAGCTCAGCTGGTAGAGCGCCACGTTTACACCGTGGATGTCATCGGTTCGATCCCGGTAGGACCCACAAAATCAAGACCTTGCTTATGGCAGGGTCTTTTTTGTATCTTAAGGAACATGCTGTGAACTCCTATAAACCACGGCACCTCAGTGCCATTATCATGAGCCTCGTCTGGCTTCTCATCTCCCTATACTTTCTTACTCAAGATACATACACGGCCATGTGGTCAATGTTTGCAGTATTCTCCGCCCTTTGGTGCGTCTTATCCTTCTGGGTATTGCTGACCGACCGGATAGAGTGACAACACTCTCAAAAATTTGTGCATGTAGAGTGCTGACATAGGGGTAACAATGTTCGCTTGCAAAAAAGTGAAGTCAATAAGTACCCATCTGTACCGTCGAGAGCTTAGAGTTAAGCTATGACTGAAAAAAATGCTGCACAGAAGGCACAAATCGGCGTCACAGGTCTTGCTGTGATGGGCGCAAACCTTGCTCGAAACCTTGCTCGCCACGGATATACCGTGGCTTTGCACAACCGCTCCGTTGAAAAAACTGACGCACTTCTTCAAGAACATGGTGACGAGGGTTCATTCATCAGAACAGAAACCTTGCAAGAACTTGTTGACTCCTTGGAATCTCCGCGTCGCATCCTCATCATGGTTAAAGCAGGTGCTCCTGTTGATGCGGTGATCGCTCAACTTGTTCCACTTCTAGATAAAGACGACATTATTATTGACGGCGGTAACTCTCATTTCCCCGACACCATGCGTCGTGAACGAGAACTTGCCGAACAAGGTCTGCACTTTGTTGGTGTTGGTGTCTCTGGCGGTGAAGAAGGAGCTCTTCTGGGGCCTTCTATTATGCCTGGTGGCTCTGCTAAATCTTATGAATCTGTTGGCCCCTTGCTCGAAAGTATCGCAGCTAAAGCTCCGGATGGAACACCTTGCTGTTCTTGGATTTCTACCGACGGCGCCGGCCACTTCGTGAAAATGGTTCATAACGGTATCGAATATGCCGATATGCAGGTTATCGGAGAGGCCTACGATCTTCTTCGTTCAGTGGCGGGGGTAGAACCTGCTGAACAAGCAGAGATCTTCAAGTCGTGGAATAACACTGAATTGAACTCTTATCTCATCGAAATTACATCTGAAGTTCTAGCTCAGGTTGATGCTAAGACAGGTAAACCTCTAGTTGACGTTATTGTTGATGAAGCTGGCCAGAAGGGAACAGGACGTTGGACTGTTCAAGCTGCTCTAGACCTTGGCTCACCCGTTACCGGCATCGCAGAATCTGTTTTTGCGCGCGCACTTTCTTCTTCCAATACGCAGGCTCGCAAAGAAGCTCAAAAAGAATTACCAGCAGGACTCATCAACACGACGGAGATTCCCGCCGGAGACCCCGCGTTCATCGAGGATGTGCGCAGAGCGCTCTTCGCATCAAAACTTGTATCATATGCTCAAGGCTTAGACCAGATTGTTGCTGCCGGAAAAGAATACGGTTGGAATCTTCAACTCGATAAAATCGCTAGTTTGTGGCGTGCCGGTTGTATTATCCGTGCAGAGCTACTCGGCGAGATTATGCAAGCTTACTCTCAGGAGCAACAGCCTGTTAACATGCTTCTAGCGCCAGGATTCAAATCTCTGATGGAATCCTTACTCCCTTCATGGCGTCGCGTTGTTTCTCAAGCAACAGCATTAGGTATCCCTGTTCCTGTCTTTGCCTCATCACTGTCATACTACGACGGGCTACGACGAGACCGCCTACCGGCAGCTCTCATTCAAGGGCAACGCGATTTCTTCGGCGCACACACCTACGCACGAGTAGACAGCGAAGGAATGTGGCACACTCTATGGAGCGGTGACCGTTCTGAGATTAATGCAGCGGATTCACACACCCACTAGTAGTAGGTATATTGCTGCTTCATCATGATTGAGGCCTATCGCCTCATAAAATATCTAAGGTTCCGCACCACTAACATGGTGCGGAACCTTAGATATTTAAACTCGATTTTTTCTATAACAAGTATTTATATCCACATGGCTGGGTCAATATACTCTACAGGATCAACGAGTGGTTTTTTCTTCTCTGGAGTACGAGGCTTAGAACGTGCTGGAATACCCGTAATGATGGAATCTGCGGGGTGATCATGGACAACTACTGCATTGCCTCCAATCGCAGAATCATCACCGATATAAATCGGCCCAAGAACTTTTGCACCCGCCCCAATAGTGACCCTATGACCAATAGTAGGATGACGTTTTGTCTTTTCTAAAGACCGCCCACCCAAAGTCACTTGGTGATAAAGCATGACGTCATCACCAATTTCAGTTGTTTCTCCAATAACGATACCCATGCCGTGATCAATGAAGAAACGACGCCCAATCTTGGCTCCAGGATGGATTTCAACGCCCGTGAGAAACCGCGCAAACTGGGAGAGTGTACGAGCTACTAACTTAGTGTGTTCTTTTTGCCAGAGACGATGAGCAATACGATAAAACCACACTGCGTGCATCCCTGAATAGTTAAGGATAATGTCTAAGGTATTGCGTGCGGCAGGGTCATGCGTGCGCACGGTTTGTATATCTTCTTGTAGCCGTTTGATGAAGCTCAATGAACGTCTTTCTGGAAATGCTGAAATATGTACGTTCAGTACAACTGTTGTACTATAACAGGTTATTCCCTAAGACTAATATTTTTAGGACGTTCCACAAAAAATAGCCTATCTGAGGGAACCGCTAAACATATGATTCCCTGCAGATAGGCTATTTTAGAGGAGCCTTATATTAGCTACGAATGTCCTCATATAAGATGGTGGAGATATAGCGTTCACCAAAGTCTGGGACTATCGCAACGATAAGCTTATCTTGGTTTTCAGATTTCTTTGCTTCTTCAAGAGCCGCCCATACCGCTGCACCGGCAGAGATACCTCCAAGAATGCCTTCTTGAGTTCCAAGAGCTCGTGACGTAGAGACTGCATTTTGGGTGCTTACTGGAATGACACGATCATAAATATCGCGGTCTAGAGTATCAGGAACAAAGTTTGCTCCAAGACCTTGAATCTTATGAGGTCCAGCGGTACCACCGGATAATAGTGCAGAATCTTCTGGCTCAACGGCTATAACCTGAATATGAGGGTTTTTTTCTTTAAGAAACTTCCCTGTACCAGAGACCGTTCCTCCCGTGCCAACTCCAGCAACAAAGATATCGACTTTTCCTGCTGTATCTTCCCAAATCTCAGGACCAGTAGTGTTGTAATGAATTTCAGGATTAGCGCTATTTGAGAACTGTGAAGCAAGAATTGCGTTCTCTGTTTGTTCAACAATTTCTTGGGCTTTTTCTACTGCTCCACGCATACCATCGGCCCCGGGAGTTAGAATAATTTCTGCACCGTAGGCACGAAGCATAACGCGGCGTTCATTGGACATTGTTTCTGGCATTGTGAGGATAACTTTATATCCACGAGCTGCACCAACCATTGCCAGAGCAATACCGGTGTTTCCAGAAGTACCTTCAACAATAGTTCCGCCAGGTTGTAACTTCCCTGATTTTTCTGCGGCATCAATAATTGCCTTACCGATACGATCTTTTACGGAATTTGCGGGGTTGTAGAATTCGAGCTTGACAGCAACATTGCCTGGCAAATCTGCATCAAGACGGTTAAGTTTGATGAGTGGAGTGCCACCAATAATTTCTGTAACGTTCTGGTATATCTTCGACATAGGTCCTCTTCTGATTTTCTTGAGAAGTTCTATCACGTATGTATCACTTTACGGGGTGACTCATAGATTTATATCAACTCTGAAACATATCGTAACGTTATTATTGGTCTTTGAGATATGAGGAAAATGCCTGTCGAGCTTTAGACACTTTTGGATTAATAACGGCTGAGCAATACCCTTGTTCTGGGTTCTTCGCATAATAATTTTGATGGTACTCTTCTGCCTCCCAAAAGGCTCCCAACGGTTCAACAACTGTGACGATAGGTGAATCCCATAGGTTTTGTGCTCGTTGGATAGCCTGAGTTATGAGCTGATGTTCTTCATCTGTCGAATAAAACAGCGCAGAACGGTATTGTGAACCAACATCTGCACCTTGCTGATCCCAACTGGTTGGATTATGAGAAGCCATGAAAATATCAAGGATAATATCTGCTGGAATTATCTGAGGGTCAAAATATACTTTGACTACTTCAATATGCCCGGTATTCCCGTCACATATTTGAGGATATGTGGGGGAAGATAATATTCCTCCTGTATATCCAACAACGCAATCGGTAATTCCTCGGAAATTTCTTAAAACTGCTTCTAAACACCAGAAACAACCTCCGCCAAGAACGAGAGTCTGCACCGTTACCACCTTATTGGTCTCAATCTTTTTTACTGTTACATCTAGTGTACTGCTGAGATGAGAGCTAAAGTTCTGTATCTTTTGGTTGGTTTTGGTATATGTTGATGCCTAGAACTCATGAGACGATAAGAGTATGACAGAGCAAAAAATACCTTCGCTAGAACATGTGGTTCGAACTTTTCATGAGATGTTTCCTCCTCATCTATCTGAAAGTTGGGATGCTAGCGGTCTTATCTCGGGAAGAATGAAACAGCCTGTGCGTTCTATTGGGTTTGCTGTAGACGCTACTGTTGCTGTGGCGCGTGAAGCTGTGCAACGTGGAACAGATGTATTGATTACTCATCATCCTTTGCTATTGCGGCCTGTGCATTTTATAGCGGATGATACGTATAAAGGAGAAGTTTTACAGATTCTTATCGAGGGACAATGTGCTTTATTGGGTGCTCATACGAATGTTGATTCTTCACCGTTGGGCACGAATGATGTTTTCATGAAGCTTCTTGGCATTGAGCAGGCACAAGTGCTCAGTGACTCTCAATATGTTGAGATTGATGGGCAAGAGCATTGCGTAGGCATTGGTCGTATCGGTGAGCTACCAGAACCTATGACTTTAGAAAATTTATCCCATCGTATTGCTGACTTTCTTCCTGCGACGGCTGGGGGATTGCGTGTAGCGGGGCCTAGAACAGCGTATGTTCAGAAGATTGCACTGTGTACAGGTGCTGGTGACTCTCTGCTCGGTGAAGTTCGCAAGCAGGGCGCGGATGTGTATATTACTGCTGATTTAAGACATCATCCTGCCTCAGAGTTCCGTGAAGGCGCTTCCCTGGCGGGTGGTTCACCATACCTGATTGATTGTTCTCATTATGCTAGTGAAAGCCTTTGGTTAGAGGGGGTCGGAAGAGTTCTACAACAGAGATTATCTAAACAGGGATACGATATTTCTTTCTACGTTTCTGAGCTAAATACTGATCCATGGGATTTTGTGGTTTCTACCGGTAATGTTGCTGGTTCTGCAAGCACTTTTTAGCAGAATTCTGTAGGGAATGCACTGAAGAGGCCTTGTTGTAAACATTCATGTTTACAACAAGGCCTCTTCGTTTTGTCTTACTCGCTTAGGATTTTATGAACGAGTTTGACGGCGTGAACGGGCAACGAGTATGCCACCTGCAGCAGTCATAAAGAGCGCTGACAGGGCAAGACCTGTTACGTGGGAGCCAGTGTAAGCAAGTTTTTTCTTCTGTTGAACTGCTTCATGGCTATGAACTGGCTCTGCAGGCTCAGTTGGTTCTGCAGGCTGAGTTGGTTCAGCTGGCTCAGTTGGTTCAGCTGGCTGAGTTGGTTCAGCAGGTTCAGCAGGTTCAGCTGGCTGAGTTGGTTCAGCTGGCTGAGTTGGTTCAGCTGGCTCAGTGGGTTCAGCTGGCTCAGTTGGTTCAGCTGGCTCAGTTGGTTCAGCTGGCTCAGTTGGTTCAGCAGGTTCAGTTGGCTCTGCTGGCTGAGTTGGTTCAGCTGGCTCAGTTGGTTCAGCAGGCTCAGTTGGCTCTGCTGGCTGAGTTGGTTCAGCTGGCTCAGTTGGTTCAGCAGGTTCAGTTGGCTCTGCAGGCTCAGTAGGTGTTACGGCTTCTTGATTCTTGACAAGACGAGTCAAGAACTGCTCATCATCATAATCACTATTACGCACAACAGTTGGCATAATAATGTCGCCATTTTCCATGACTACAGTAAGAGGATTATCCTGAGCAGTGCGCTCCATGTTAGGAACGCTTAACTCCATAACAGGCTCATAATTGCTATCAAACCAAACAACCTTGCTATGAGTTCCGTCCAAGACAGCAACACGATCGCCGTCAGAGAATACTGACGCGATGGAAGAGATATCTACAGGAGGAACCTCAGTTGGTTTAATAACAGAGAACTGGCCATTTCCATAACCGAGCACTTGCCAACGAGAAGAACTTCCCCAGAAACCATTCCAACGGAAAATAGTTTTTCCATCATCAGAAGTTCGAACGTTGCGCATGCTCGCTCCAAGACCTTCTGCAGGCTGTGCTTCTGCTATCTCGTATACAGGGGTATCTGTATTAGAGAACTGCAAAATGTGTCCACGAAGAATGTACTCATTACCTGTTTCTTCGTAAAGACTGGTGGAAGGTGAAAAAACGAAGGAACCATCAGCTAGAGGCTCAAGAATGCGTGAATTATTAGTCCACTTATCACCGTAATAATCTTTGACAGAATATGCCTTTACACCTTTAAGTGCAGGAGAAACCTCGTAAGGGTCAGGCAACTTGTGAGAAGAAACAGTGCCAGAGGCATCCACAAACTGGATGGTTCCGCTACCTTCATCATCAACAGTGAGCAAAGCTAAACTATCGTTGAAAGGATTGTAACCCAAAGCAGAGACACGCTCATTTTCAGGGGCAACAAGTCCATCAACAACACCATCATTTACGAGTGTGCCGGACTCATTAACAACGAATTTGTCTACTGCGCGAGTTTCGGAGTTAACTACATAGAAGATTCCACGATTTGCATCAGTGGTGAACGGCAAAGATTTAACAGTTGGAACCTCAATTGAAGATACTGGCTCCATAGTTTCGGTATCAAGAACCGTGAATTTAGGAGCGGAATCTCCCCAATACTCCGCGTATCCATGGACGACGTACTTGCCAATGCGTGAAGCTTTGTGAACGTCACTGTAATCTAGGCCAGTATTCCAGCTCTTGCCAATAGAGTAGTCTGATTCTGCAACTTTGACAGTCTTTCCCTGATAAGAAAAACTCAACGGAGCCAAAGCGGTGCCCGCGTTGTAGAAGTTGGAGAATGCGTGAGCACCTTCTTCAGTAAGTTCCGTTGCGATATTATCCCAAACGACAACACCATCATTTTCAGACTGTGTTGCGCCATCCAGTTTGAGGTCTGCCATAACAATGCGAGAAGGGCCCTCAATTTGCTTGGACTGATAATTGCGGGTACGAACGACAAAGCTGAGTGTAGAAGTTCCTTCTGGGTTGAGCACAATCTGAGGCTCAGAAAGAGAAAGATCCAATTCGCAGGTATCTACATTGTCAGTATCTGAACAATGAGATGCGAAACGAACCTGACCAGAACCAGTAATGGTTGTTACACCATCTTTTTCTTCAACTTCGTTAAATGGGAAGTTGTAGATTCCGTTTTCTTCAGTAACATCGTCGCTGATGCTGTAGTGTCCCCCAACATAAGAGATAAATGAAGGACGGATTCCCCAGTGCATCGCACCAAGTTGCTGAACTTGGGCGTCACTGGCGATAACTGCTGTTGCAGGGGCGTTTTCTTGTGCGAATGCTACCGCAGCCGCGGGGACAAGAAGAGCTCCAGCAAGGCTCAGCGCACAAGCTCTGCGCTGAAAGTTCTTAAAAGAGAATGAGTGAGGCAAAATGGGCCTACCTTTAGAAATGTGCCGGATAAGGACAGCCTTATCTTACACTTAACTAAAGTTTAGATTCTATAGTTTCGAACTAAAATTGTCCGGTAAAAACAGATATGTTCTTTTGGTGTGTTTTATCCCATGAAAACTAGCGAACTACGAGAGTGAGAATACCTGCAGACTTTGCTGTGGCAGGGGAAAACTCAATTTCCCAGTCCTTGGACAATTCATTTATCAGCTCGTCTAGGACATTAATCTCAGTTAAGCCTTTCTGGACAAGGTATCGTCCTAGCTCACCTCGATAATGCTTAGCCATGTGGGAGACAACCTTACGTTCATCGCCTTCAAGAACTTTCTCAACACGAACGCTTAAAGTCCGCTCTACCGGCGTAGGATAAGCCTTCACATATGCTGCAGATCGACAATCGATAACCAACTCGCCGTCATAGTGACGGTTCAAGACTGTTGGAAGTTCACCTTTCCAATACTTTGCAAGATCTCCAATCTCACCAAGCTTTACACCCATAGACAACCTATATGCAGGAATAACGTCCGAGAAACGGACAGCTCCCCAAAGAGCAGAAATAATCACCACAGAATTGATAGCGCGTTCTTGAGCCTGCTCATCTAGAGAAGAAAAATTAAAAGCTTCAAATAATACGCCACTATAAACTTCAGACGCTTGAGCTGCAGGCTCTCGCCATAATCGTGTGTTGCGCTCTACTTCTTGAGCCAAGGATGCCCCTACCTTAAGCTGAGCCAAAGCATCCTCAGAATCGCTGACTATCTGGAGCTGCTGCATCAACTCCTCACGTGACTGAGTGAGCTCAGGAAAACTCAAATCCGCTAAATCGACAGTTCGATCTGTATTTTGAGCTGTTTTGCCTTCTGAAGGAGGAAATAAAATAAGCATGCTTTAAGTGTAGTAGAATCAAGGTACGAACGGGACGTTCAGGCAATTGCGTGGTAAACCACCACGAGGAAAGTCCGGGCTCCATAGCACAGAATGGTCGATAACGTCGACTCAAGGTAACTTGCAGGAAAGTGCCACAGAAAATAGACCGCCTAGAACTCTAGGTCAGGGTGAAAAGGTGGTGTAAGAGACCACCAGTGTTATAGGTGACTATAACAGCTTGGTAAACCCCATTCGGAGCAAGGCTAAATAGAGCACGTAGTAAGTAGTGCGCTGAAGTGCTCGGGTAAGCTGCTTGAGCCTAGAAGCAATTCTAGGTCTAGATGGATAATTGCCACTTAACACAGGACGTATTAAGTACAAAACCCGGCTTATCGAGCGTCCCGTTCGTACCCCGCTCAGATGGTTGGATTTCCACTTTTAATGGCCAAAAGGATCTGGGTCAACCCCCGGCAGCCATGAATTCCCCTCCATAGTCCACCCTTCACGTTTAATAACTTTTTTAGCTTTTGCTGTCCACTTCTTATTAAGACGATTGACATATAGTTTGCCATCTAGATGGTCTGTTTCGTGTTGCATCACCCGGGCAAACCAGCCAGTTGCTTCAAACTCAAGGGGATGACCTTGGGCGTCAAGACCTCGAACCCCTACCCATTCTGCTCTTTTGAGAGGGAATCCATATCCAGGAAATGATAGGCAGCCTTCTTCTTCCTCGTCAGGGTCAGGGTCAGCAGAGGAAATTTTTCCAAGAGTTAGTACCGGATTGATAACAACACCTAGGGGAGGGACTCCGTCGTCATTATCAAACTTATAAGTAAAAAGTCTGAGTCCTACGCCAACCTGCGGGGCAGCGAGCCCAACACCATGAGAAAGTTCTTGAGTCTCATACATGTTGTCAATCAGCTCGGCTAAGGTGTCGTCGAATGCTGTGACAGGTTCTGCTCTTCGGTGTAGAACAGGGTTTCCATGAATAACAATGGGAAGGGTTGTCATCAAAACTCCTTAACGTGGAATCCTAGAAAATAGCGACATATAGTAAAAGGGTCGTTACGGCTAATGCCATAACGACCCTTTCTCTGGGGTGATCGACGGGGGTCGAACCCGCGACCTCCTGGACCACAACCAGGCGCTCTGCCAACTGAGCTACGACCACCATAAGCTACTAACCCAAAGTGTTGTATAAGGACTTTGTTTTAGCAACAGATAATAGCTTACCTACTAATATGATAAAACCAAAACTGAAATCATGTGATGCTTAACACTGTTTAGGGGTTTGCGAAGAAAACTCTTGAGCAATTTTGGCGGATTCCACGGAATCAGGGCCCGGAGCTGGAACAAAAACTGTCCGACGATAGTACCTTAACTCGTTAATAGAATCCCTAATATCTCCCAACGCGCGATGGTTCCCCGTCTTCTGTGGAGCACTATACGCAGCAGCAGGGAACCACCTGCGAGCAAGTTCCTTAATCGTAGATACATCAATCACCCGATAGTGAAGATGCTCAATGACCTCTGGCATATCGCGGGTCAAAAAAGCCTTATCTGTTCCCACAGAATTGCCACCTAGCTGAGCTTTGCCTGCAACCGGAACAAATCTTTTAATGTACTCAAGCACCTGAGCTTGAGCTTCACTCAACGAAAGACCAGAACTAAGCTCCTTAAGCAGACCAGAATTTTCGTGCATATTCCGCACAAAATCGTCCATCTGCTCAAATGCTTCTGGTTCAGGCTTAATGACAACATCTAACCCGTCATCAACAATATTCAGCTCAGCATCAGTAACAATAACCGCTACCTCAATGAGAGCATCCTGCTGCAACGACAGTCCTGTCATCTCACAATCAATCCATACAATTCGTTCATTAGAAATAGACACAAACTCTAATCTACTCTCAAGAACGAAGAAAAAGAAAACCTTAACTAAAAACTTCTCAAGAATTAGCTGACGCATCTCGTAGCCCATACTGCCAAAAAACAAATAACAGGTAAAATTAACGTCAATAACCGGCACCCCTTATCAGGAACCCTATGAATCAAACAGTAGAAAAACCTTCTCGCGCATCTAGTCAGTATCGGCGCAATCTCGGAAAACGTTACGTCTATAAAAACCCAATGCGCACGATCATCATGGGAACCATAGGCTCTATGCTTATGACAATAGGTTCCTTTGGTGTTGGCTGGATTAGTGACGCATCACCTCTGAACAGAGAGCCGCTGATTATTGCCTTGCGATATAACGTTGCAGGCATTGTCACCTGTATCTTGCTATTAGCAGTCGGTGGAATGATGATGTGCAGGGAATGGCTCAGGCTTTCTCAAAAGCTTGGAGTTTGGGACGGTGACGCCAGCCAATGGACGTGGAGAGCCATTATCTGCTGGACAACGCCACAACTATTTGCATTCCCACTCTTCAGTCGAGACGTTTTCTCCTACTTCGCGCAAGGACGAGTCATGCTTGCCGGGCTAAACCCCTACGAAAACGGCGTCTCGACCATCAACAATTTCTTCCAATACGGGGCAGACCCTCTCTGGGCGCAATCGCCACCACCTTATGGGACGCTCTTTTTGTGGATTGAAGAATTTGTTGTCAGAATTGCTGGATCAAATATTGACCTAGGCATTATCTTGTTTAGGCTCATTGCACTTTTCGGAGTTGCGTTAATTGCCTACTATGTACCCAAAATTGCAGTTCTTCACGATATCAATCACACACGTGCATTATGGCTTGTTGTCACAAACCCGCTCTTTATTGCTCAATTCGTAACCGCCGCGCACAACGACGCTCTCATGACAGGTATCGCCCTAGCCGGATTTTACTACGCTACAAAAAACCGTAACTATCGAGGCGGTATTCTCGGGGCGACATTGGTGACTTTAGCTGTTGCTATCAAACCCATTGCTCTCGTGCTCCTACCGTTTATCGGGCTGCTTTGGGCCGGAGAAGATGCCTCGTGGAGAAGAATCTTCATTACGTGGTTCTATGTTGGTGTAATCTCCCTTACAGAACTGACCGTGATGGGGCTACTCAGCGGTTTCGGGTTCGGGTGGATTGGTGCACTCTCGACGACCGGAGGTCAATACATTTGGTATTCGCCGATGGGCTTCCTTATGGTAGTGGGTTCATCTATTGTTGCTTTTTTCTCATCGTCAGAAACTGCAGACTTCGTCAAAGACACTATTGGCAGTATCAGCAAATATATCGGTATGGGAAGTGCTGTCGCTATCATGTTCTGTAAATCATGGCCTGAAGTTGTTCGACGAGCAGGGCTATCTCTAGGACTTGTTGTTGTCTTCTCTCCTATGATCCAATCGTGGTACTTACTATGGGTGATACCGTTCTTTGCTGTCACCGGCATCAAAAACAACTGGGAGTTGGACTTCTACTTCATTACCACACTATTTTTCATGATTTATGCGGTAAGTGACCAGCTAGACGTATCACCCTATCTCAAAGATTTTGACACCAACATGGGGCGACTTCTCTCCGTCATTGTTTCCTTCGGGTATGCCTGTTATTTAGTCTTTATCGACGCTGCAACACGTCAAATTCTACGGGAAAGACGCCAACCTGCTACCTACCTAATGGTGGTCTAAATAGGTATTGCATTCAAAAGAAAAGAGGCCTTGCAACGCTATATAGCGTTGCAAGGCCTCTTTTGCTGGGTGCCCCAGGAGGGAGTCGAACCCCCGACCAAGAGATTAGAAGGCTCCTGCTCTATCCACTGAGCTACTGAGGCAATAAGGTCAAAAATAACCTTTCTGTATGATACATCCAGATTCGTAGAGGAGCAAAAAGAAAGTACCTATAATGCGAAAAATCTATAGGTAATATCTGTCACCAAGCATATACTGGAAATAGCTCAACAACGAAGAAAGAGAGCTATCATGACCATCCTTAAAATTAACAAGCTTGCTGTGAAAGACGGCAACTTTGCTGAACTCGAAAAACGATTTGCCCAACGCAAACACTCTGTCGATCAAGAACCAGGTTTTGAAGGTTTCGAGCTGTTACGTCCAACTGGAGAAGGACAAGAACACTACTTCGTCATTACCCGCTGGGCGGATGAAGAAAGTTTCCAAGCATGGGCAGCAAAACGCTCCCCACGAGACCCAAATACCACTGTTTCACGAGCTGAAGGAACGCTCAGCTTTGAAGTAGTTGACTTACCAGAGCTTGAAGAGTCCGGATACTAAAAATAATATCGACCAAAACTGCCCCAGATAGCGAACCGTCTATCTGGGGCAGTTCTCTCATAAACGTCTCACACCACACTCAACATAAGCTGATAGAACAAAACACCCAAGAACATTCCACACACTGACACTAAAGAACAGCAAGAAAAACCCGAATACGGTAGCCTAGAGACCATGGCAGAATTTATTTACACGATGAGCAAAGCCCGCAAAACAGTGGGCGACAAAGTCATCCTCAATGACGTTTCTATGTCATTTTTCCCAGGCGCTAAAATCGGTATGGTCGGCCCAAATGGTGCCGGAAAATCAACCATCCTCAAAATTATGGCAGGACTAGACACTCCATCTAACGGTGAAGCCCGTCTTTCTCCCGAATATACTGTAGGAATCCTTCTACAGGAGCCACCACTAAACGAAGAGAAAACCGTCCTAGGTAACGTCGAAGAAGGCGTCGGCGAGATTAAAGAAAAACTTGACCGATACAACGCCATCTCAGAAGAAATGGCAAATCCCGATGCAGACTTCGACTCGCTCATGGAAGAAATGGGCAAACTGCAAGAAGCTATTGATGCAGCCAACGCATGGGACCTCGACTCCCAACTTGAACAAGCGATGGACGCTCTCCGCTGCCCACCAGCAGATTCACCAGTAACAAAACTCTCCGGTGGTGAACGACGACGCGTTGCACTTTGCAAATTGCTATTAGAAAAACCAGACCTCCTTCTTCTCGATGAGCCCACGAACCACCTTGACGCAGAATCTGTGCTCTGGCTCGAACAACACCTACAATCCTACGAAGGTGCTGTTATTGCTGTAACGCACGACCGTTACTTCCTCGACCACGTTGCGGAGTGGATCGCTGAAGTTGACCGTGGAAACCTCTACCCGTATGAGGGCAATTACTCAACCTACCTCGAGAAGAAACGCGCCCGCCTAGAAGTTCAAGGCAAAAAAGACGCAAAATTGGCAAAGCGTCTTAACGATGAGCTCGACTGGGTCCGCTCGAATACTAAAGGCCGTCAAGCAAAATCTAAAGCTCGTCTTGCACGCTATGAAGAAATGGCAGCTGAAGCGGAGAAAACTCGTAAGCTTGATTTCGAAGAAATTCAGATTCCTCCAGGTCCACGCCTAGGTAACGTCGTCATTGAAGCTGAAAACCTTCAAAAAGGGTTTGATGGACGTTCTTTGATTAACGGACTGTCTTTCAGCCTGCCGCGTAACGGTATCGTCGGCGTCATCGGGCCAAACGGTGTGGGTAAATCGACCCTCTTCAAAACAATTGTTGGACTTGAAGAACTAGACGGCGGAGAACTCAAAATTGGTGAAACCGTCAAAATCTCATACGTTGATCAGAACCGTGCGAACATCGACCCTGAAAAAACACTCTGGGAAGTTGTTTCTGACGGACTAGACTACATTCAAGTAGGTCAAGTAGAGATGCCCTCTCGTGCTTATGTCTCGGCCTTCGGATTCAAAGGCCCCGACCAGCAAAAGAAAGCTGGAGTGCTCTCTGGTGGTGAGCGTAATCGTCTCAACCTAGCATTGACCCTCAAACAAGGTGGAAACCTTCTGCTCTTGGACGAACCAACAAACGACCTTGACGTAGAAACTCTTGCATCCCTTGAAAATGCGTTGCTTGAATTCCCCGGTTGTGCCGTTGTCGTATCCCACGACCGTTGGTTCCTCGACCGCGTTGCAACCCATATCCTTGCGTGGGAAGGTACCGACGAAAACCCAGATAACTGGTATTGGTACGAAGGTAACTTCGAGTCTTATGAAGCTAATAAAGTTGAACGTCTCGGCCCTGAAGCGGCAAAACCACACCGTGTCATTCACCGTAAATTGACTCGATAAGTTCATCATCTGCTCTGAGACAACGAGCAATGGACTCTGAACTGTAGAAGAGGGGTGTCACAACACTAAATAGTGTTGTGACACCCCTCTTTCTTGAAGAGTTCTTCTGAAGAAAAGCTGAGAGAACTTATCTAGACTCTCGTTCTTTATCCTCTGTACACGATATTCTTATAGATAAGGATTGCGCTAAAACTACGGTATAGGGTAAACCCTAGAACCTACAACATGTGATAAAGAGGTAGAACCGAAGAATGCTTAACAAAACAGCAGAAAATGCTTCGTACCTTCAGCTGGTAGATGTTAACCAAATTAAAGACTTCAAAACCTATCTCGCCCGCGCAAAATCTTTGGATGCACAAGCCTCAGTACGGCTCATTACTCGTGGCATGTCTGTCGGCGCCTATGTCTGTGCGTTGGCACCTGAAACACTCATCGATACCACACCTACCATCCTTGGGCTAAGAGCACTCAACATTGCTTCTGCCCAAACACTAGATACAACGGTAGAAATCAGCGCGGTACTTGATCGGCTTGCTCGTATTGATCAACAGAAAAATTATCTTTTCATCCCACCGGTGGTTACAACAGCATCATGGAGCGGTCAGCTGCCGCCTTTTAGCGACTGGGCGAAAATCGGTCGAACCACAGTAGGAGAGCTCAAAAAAATAGCTCTTGACGGAATGAATGCTGTAGATAGTGCTCTTCCGACTAACCCCGGACACGCTGTTCTAGCAACCGTCCGTTCTCGTATTTGGTCATCTCCTATGCCGTGGGAAGTAATAGAGAATCAAGAATACCGCTACACTCCAGAAAACTATACGCTTCCTAGTGGTATTGCTTTTGCTGCAGAAGTACTAGGATTTTTGCCACCCGTGGCGCATATGCCAGTCTATATCTATCATTCTGAGGGGTGGATTAGACTATCGTGCCCCATGGGACATGTCTTGTGTAAAAAATCTGCAAGTTCAGAATAAACTTCTTGAGAACCCTAGAACCCTAGAACCCTAGAACCCTAGAACCCTAGAACCCTAGAACCCTAGAACCCTAGAACCCTAGAACCCTAGAACCCTCTGAAAAAGCAAAACATAAAAATGTTTTCTACCTCGGTGATGCACCTCCAGAAAACACGTGGGGGGGGGGGAGCTAAGCACGGTTTTGCATTGCATGGGCTGCACGCTCTAAGTAGTCAAGCATTACTGTTTCGTGAAGAGGAGATAGCCCAAGCGTCTTGACCGACTCCCGCATATACTGCAACCAAGTGTCTCGTTCTTTGGCTCCAATAGCAAAAGGGAAATGCCTCATTCTTAAACGTGGATGACCCCGTTCTTGCTGATAGGTAGTCGGACCACCCCAATACTGTTCTAAAAACATTCGTAGCCGACGCTCCGCTGGCGCAAGGTCTTCTTCCGGATACATGGCTCGAAATTCAGGATCTGAAGCAACGCGTTGATAGAACTCTGAACAGAGCTTTTCAAAAGTTGGGGCGCCTCCAACTTGATGATAAAAAGATTGTTGTTCTGCTGGATGATTATGGGAACTCACGTTCACTAGCCTACCAAGAGAAAAGAACCGTTGAAACATCAAAAGACCCCTCAACCAATGTGCTGATGCTAAGAGAAGCACCAATCATCGTTAAGGGGTCTTTTGTTGACCAAGCTTTTGATCAGAAAGCTGTTGAGTTTATGAACGAGCGTCTGCTTCTTGGACTTTCAACGCTCGAACCATAGAATCTCGACATTCTGCAACTTGACGGTGTAAAGAACCCGCATCTTCTGGTAACGATGCTAAATACTGTTCGGTACGTTCAAGCAATTGTGCAGAATAATTCTGGGGGAATAGTCCACCAATAATTTGCTGAGAAATTTCATGGCTGCGAGAACGCCAAACCTGCTCAATAGCCTCAAAATAGCGTTCAACATAGGGTTCCATGAGCTGTTCGTCTGCACCGGTAAAGAATCCTGCAATAGCAGAGCGCTGAACGATATTCGAGAGCTCACCGGTTTCTACGATGTCATGCCACATCTTAGCTTTAGCTTCAGCTGTAGGAATAGACGCTTCAGCAGTAGCAGCAGCCTGCTGACCATTTGATGTGCGGTCTTGTTCGAGAGCTTGCGCAATTTCTTCTGCGCTGTATCGCCCACCGGCAGCTAGAGACTGAATGAAAGACCATCGCAAGTCAGTGTCTACGACGATACCTTCAAGAACTATTGAACCGTCCATCAACGACTGAACACGATCGAGCTGTTCATCTGACTTTGCAAGACGCGCAAAAGCGCGCACAAGCTGTAGTTGCTGGTCAGAATGAGGTTGGGCTTTCTGCGTGATGTCCCATAGACGATCTGCAACACGGATACGTAAATCGTGTGCATGAGAGCGAGCAACATAAAATGAGAGCGTGTGCTCGAGGTTAAGCAACTGAACACGCATTGATGTCGAGTTTGTTTCTGCACCAATGTTATTGAGAACAAGCTCAACAAAATGGTGTGCCGGCATTTGCGCATCACGAGTTGTATCCCACAATGAGCCCCATACAACGCTGCGGGCAGTGGGGGAGTCGATATCACCAAGATGGTCAATAGCTGTTTGCAAAGAGCGTTCGTCTAGACGAATCTTTGCATAAGCTAAATCTTCATCATTGAGAAGAATCAAATCAGGTCGTTCAACGCCGGAGGCTTCAGCCACGTCTGTAAGTTCACCATTAACGTCTAACTCAATACGCTTGGTACGTGTTAGTTTTCCTTCACGCAAAGAATAGAACCCGACGACAAGACGATGCGGACGTAGTGTCTCATACCCTTCCGCATAGCTTTGACGAATTTTCAACGATGAGATGTTACCGTTTTCATCTTCTTCAACTTCGCTAGTTAGCGTATTAACACCAGCGGTTTCTAACCATAGTGCAGACCATGAGCGAACGTCACGTCCGGAGGTAGCCTCTAACTCAACGAGTAAATCATCGAGGACGGTATTACCCCAAGAATGTTTTGCAAAATATTGGGTGAGTGCGGACATAAAGTTCTCTTGTCCAACCCATGCAACAAGTTGACGTAAAACAGAAGCACCTTTGGCGTAGGTGATACCGTCGAAGTTCACTTGCACATCGTTGAGGTCACGAATAGGCGCAACAATGGGGTGTGTCGATGAAAGCTGGTCTTGACGGTATGCCCAAGTTTTTCCTGATGCGGCGAAGGTTGCCCACGCTTGAGAGGAGAAACGAGTATTTTCCGCTGCTGCGAGAGTGCACATAAACTCAGCGAAAGATTCGTTGAGCCAGAGGTCATTCCACCATTTCATGGTGACAAGATCGCCAAACCACATGTGTGCTAGTTCGTGAAGAATAGTAATAGCACGACGTTCGATAAGAGCTTCAGTGGGTTTTGAACGGAAAATATAGTTCTCTAAGAAGGTGACTGCACCAGCATTCTCCATGGCGCCAGCGTTGAATTCTGGCACGAATAGCTGGTCATACTTTTCGAAAGGATAGGGTGTGTCGAATATCTTTTCGTAAAACTCGAATCCTTGACGCGTCAATGTGAAGATGTCTTCGGCATCTAGATACGGCATGAGAGATTTACGGGCAAAAGCACCTAATGCAATGGTTCGTCCTTCGGAATTGACTAAAGAACTTGTGACCTTTTCATAGGGGCCAGCAATAATTGCGGTGATATATGAGGAGATACGAGGTGTGGGCTTGAAACTCCAGAGTGTGCTGTCTGGTTGTTCGTGAACAGAAGTCTCAGGCTGGTTCGAGATAACAGTCCAGTGTTGAGGAGCTTTGACCGAAAAAACGAAGGATGCTTTGAGGTCTGGTTGTTCAAAGACAGGGTAGACTCGGCGGGAATCTGGAACCTCAAATTGGGAATAGAGGTAAACTTCTTGGTCAGCGGGGTCGACGAATCGGTGCAGCCCTTCACCGGTGTTGGTGTAGAGGAAATCTGCATCAATGATGAGGGTATTTTTTTCTGCTAGTTCTGGTAGCTGAATACGCACGCCATCAGCGAGGTCTACTGGAAGGTCAACACCATTGAGGTTAATGGAACGAACGGTGTCGGTAATGGCATCAATAAAAGTTGAGGCGCCAGCTACTGCATCAAAAACGATGGTTGCGTGGGTAGTAAAAATTCTTTCGCCTTGGGTCAAATCCACAGTGATGGTATAAGAATCAACGTGAGTGACAACGTTTGCGCGTTCAATTGCCTCAGCGCGTGTAAGGTTCATTCCCGGCATATAGCCCTCTCTTTTTTCAAAAATACGGGTGCAACGCAGACGCGTAGAATGCGCTACTCCTCAATCGTTACTAGAATCATTAGATAAGACCTAGCAGAACTATGAGCTAGAAGCTCTTCTCTCAAAGTCTAATGCCCTAGTTCACAAAGATGAAATAGGCGCTGCCTGAATAACTACTGCACGACAGCAGAAGAACTCCTCGTCTCTGCTGGCGTTATCGCTTTCAAGGAGTTTTACTATGCGCGTACATATTGCGACTGACCATGCTGGTTTAGAGATGAGTCAGTATTTTGTTCAGAAGCTAACAGAGAACGGATATGAGGTTATTGATCACGGTCCAAGCGAATATGATCCGCTAGATGATTATCCAAGTTTCTGTATTAATGCGGCTCTTGGTGTTCGGAAAGATAGAGAAGAGGGGCTGGATTCTTTAGGGATTGTTTTGGGCGGCTCGGGAAATGGCGAACAGATGGCAGCAAATAAAGTAACTGGTATCCGTGCCGCTTTGGCGTGGAACCACGATACTGCTGCTTTGGCTCGTGAGCATAATAATGCTCAGGTGGTGGCTATTGGCGGGCGTCAACACAGCCTTGAGGAAGCATGGGAAATTATTCGCGTTTTCTTGACGACTGCTTGGACTGGTGAAGAACGTCATCAACGCCGTATTGACCAGATGGCAGAGTACGAGGCTACTGGTGCTATTACTGGTCGAGAAATTAACTCCTAGCGTTTTGAGAAATTAGCGCGATTATTATGCCAGAAGGTCATTCGATTCATCGTCTTGCCCATCAATTTACGGAGCTATTTTCGGGGAAAGTTGTTGCTGTTACTAGTCCTCAGGGGCGTTTTAGTGATGGTGCCCAGTTGCTTGATGGGCAGACTATCACCGGTGCTTATGCTCATGGGAAACATCTTTTTATATGTTTTGATCATGACTTAACACTCAACGTCCATTTGGGAATCTATGGTGCTTGGACTTTTGGTGGTGAACATTTTATAGGCTCTACTGCTATTGGTGCTCCGCGTAAAGCTCAAGAGATAGAACAGACTGGGCAACGTTTGGTTGCTACGGCCCCTGCGGAGGTTGCTCCTACAACTCGGGCACGGATTATTGCTGATACTTGTTGGGCTGATCTTGTTGGTGCTATGACGTGCAGAGTGCTGACTCCTGAACAAGTAGCGAACGTTCGTGCTGAGTTAGGGCAAGACCCTCTTTCTCAGGACAGTTCTGTCGAGACGTTTTATGGGTCTTTGAAACGCACCTCCCGCCCTATTGCGGTAGTGCTGATGGACCAGAAAATTATTTCGGGCGTCGGAAATATTTTTAGAGCGGAATCGCTGTTTCGGCAGGGGATTGACCCGATGCGCCCTGCTCGAGACCTTTCCTTAGACGAAGCCTTATTGTTATGGGAGGATCTTTCAGATCTTCTTCGTGTCGGTGTTCGTTTGGGGAAGATTGTGACAACTCGTGATGAGCATCGTGCTGGTATTCCGTTAGAAGATGCGTGGCCGAACGCTGCATATTATGTGTATCAGAGGCAGGGGCAGAATTGTTTGTTGTGTTCCTCTTCTATCGCGATGAAAGAACTTGCTGGGCGTAAGTTGTATTGGTGTCCTCAATGTCAGTGTTCTTTGGCGGTGTAATAGTTTTGACATATATCCCCTATGTGTCCTAGCTCATTCTTTATGGGTTGGAGGGAATCTATACTTTCGGTATTGGTACCTACTGGCAATAAAGGTGGATTTATGTCTTGTCGCGTTCCCGTAACATCATCATTTACTTGTGGGGCAAACGTCCAAAAGCTTTTAGATATGACTTCGCAACGTTGGAAGGAAACGGTTGAACATCGTTTCGTCCATGAGTTGTTTGCGGGGACTATTGAAGATCAGGTCTTGCGAAATTACCTTGTTCAGGACTATCAATTCTTTGATGCTTTTTTGTCGATGCTGGGGGAGTGCGTAGCGTGTGCGGATGAGGCTTCCGTAAAATTGCGTTTTGCTCGTCAGCTAGGTTTTTTGGCAGAATCTGAAAATACTTATTTTGAGGATTCTTTTGATGAGTTGGGTGTTTCTGAGCAAGATCGTATTGCTCCACTGCTGACGGAGAATACGAGTGCTTTTGAGAAGCTTATGTATTCTGCGGTTGCGTCGCAGGATTATGCGCATTTATTGGTGATGTTGGTGATTGCTGAAGCTTTATATTTAGATTGGGGTTCTCTTGGGCTTCCAGAGCCTGAACGTCGTTTGCATCGTGGCTGGATAGAGCTGCATCGTGGTGAAGATTTTGCGCAGTGGGCACAATTTTTGGTGGATGAGTTAGAGCGTGTTCTTCAATTACGTGGTGGCGCTGACGAGAAGATTATTGCTCGGTGGTGTGAAGCTGTTGATCGTGAATACGAATTTTTTGATGAAAACTATCGGTAAAGATGGGTTGATTTGGTCCTCTGCATAGCGCTTTTATGAGCGTTGTGTAGGGGATTTTATGATTGCTTGAGAGTATAAAGGTTTCCGTGCATAAAAAAATATCCTGAAGCTTTATCGCTTCAGGATATTTTATGTGGAGGGGATGACGGGAATCGAACCCGCGTAATCAGTTTGGAAGACTGAGGCTTTACCATTAAGCTACATCCCCGTGGGACTCAATCTAGTAAACACTAGTTTTGATGCCCTGTCAACTCGAAAAGGGAATTTTTTTTGATTCTTTTCTCAAAGAGGGTCTTTGAGGGGTTGTAGAAAATTTTTTTTGAGATTTTTTCACGAGGTAGAAAAGTGCTTTTTACTAGTGGAAATGATGGTCTTCGGGAGTTATTTTTGGTGTTTTTGGGGGTTAAAAACTGCTTAAAAAAGTTTTTCGAGTAGCGAGGATTAAAAAACTGTTATACACTGGATAACGCCTTGTGCTGAACGGGGTGTGGCGTAGCTTGGCTAACGCGCCTGCTTTGGGAGCAGGAGATCGCAGGTTCGAATCCTGTCACCCCGACATGAGTTAGCAGAACCCGTCGAAGTATTCTTTCGACGGGTTTTGCTTTATCATAAGAACCATTACAAGAATCTGCGAGTCAACAATACTTGCGGATAACCGACTAAATATTCAGGAGATCAGCGGACGTGAAAACTGCCGTCGAGAAGATCAACCCGACCCTCGCAAAAATTGAGGTCGAGGTTCCTTTCGCAGAGTTCAAGACTTATCTTGACCGTACCTACAAGTCTCTGGCTCAGCAGATCCAGGTTCCCGGCTTCCGCAAGGGCAAAACTCCTCGTGCGCTTATTGAACAGCGCGCTGGATTCGACTTTGTTGTAGAGAACGCTCTCAACGAAGGACTCAATGAGTTTTACCAGAAAGCACTCGCTGAGAACGGTCTTATCCCTCTTGCTCAGCCAGAATTGGAAATCATCAGCAAGCCAGAGGAATCTGCGCGCGAAAACGATGTGAAACTTTCCATTCAGGTCACCGTTCGCCCTGAAATTGAACTTCCTGACTACTCTGGTCTAAGCGTAGAAGTTGAAGAAGCAACTGTTTCTGCAGAAGATGAGCAGAAAGCTCTTGACGATCTTCGCGCACGCTTTGGCACCCTCAAAGTTGTCGACCGCCCCGCTGCAGACAAAGACTTTGTCACCATCAACCTTACTGCCTCTATCGACGGCGAAGAAGTAGACGCTGCAAACGACCTCTCTTACCAGGTTGGTGCAGGAACCATGCTTGAAGGTCTAGACGAAGCTCTCACTGCACTTTCTGCTGGCGAGGACGCAACCTTCGAGACCAAACTTGCTGGTGGTGAGCACGCGGGTAAAGACGCTGTTGTCAAAGTTGAGCTAACCGCAGTCAAGGAACGTGAACTTCCAGAAGCAGATGACGAATTCGCTCAGCTAGCCTCAGAATTCGACACCATTGAAGAACTCAAAGAAGACCTCAAGAAGCAGGCCCTCGACTCTAAGGTTGCAGAACAAGGCGCGCAAGCTCGCGACAAAGTTCTCGCTCAACTTGTCGAACTAACCGAAGTTCCTGTCCCTGAGAAGGTCATCGAAGATCAGCTAGAACAGCACTTCAAATCTGCTGGTACTGAAGCTGACCACGATAACGA
The DNA here is from genome assembly GCF_048512915.1 of Rothia sp. P7208. Taxonomy (NCBI): domain Bacteria; kingdom Bacillati; phylum Actinomycetota; class Actinomycetes; order Micrococcales; family Micrococcaceae; genus Rothia; species Rothia sp. P7208. Next base: position 63,541 of record NZ_JBLXXW010000002.1, on the reverse strand, counting down.
AGAACACCGTGAAGAAATCCGCAAGAACGCAACCGAAGCATTCAAGAACGAAATGGTTCTCGATGCTATTGCTGAGGCTGAAGAAATCGGTGTTGAACAGTCCGAAATCATCGACTACATCATTACCATGTCCTCTCAATACGGCATGGATCCAAACCAGTTCGCTCAGATGCTAGAAGGCTCTGGTCAAGCTGGTCTTATGGTTGGCGAAGTACGTCGTTCCAAGGCTCTTGCTTCTGTACTTGAAAAAGCAGAAGTTAAAGATACCAAGGGTAACGTCGTTGACTTGTCTTCCTACCTAGGAACTGCGAAAGACGCAGAATAATCTTCTCATACGCTTGTGGGGCATTCTCTTTCGGGAGGGTGCCCCACAAGCGTATTCTCTAAACACCACCACCAAAACATTAGTATGAACAGTTCAGGCATGACACGAGATGTTTCGTTGAACGTGAACTCACACCCGAAGTGATGAAAAGTTCGCTAATCTTCTAAGTAACCGATATTTTCAATGAACCGGACGCATTCGGTATCAGCGAGTAAGGAAAAAGAACTTATGTCTCATATTTTGCCTCTGCCGTCGTTCTCTGCTGGCATTACTTCACATGCCGAAACTCCCGCAGGGGGACAAGACGACTACGTATATAACCGTCTGCTCAAAGAACGTATTATCTGGCTTGGATCTGAAGTTCGTGACTCCAACGCAAACCGCATATGCTCTCAAATGCTTCTACTCTCTGCAGAAGACCCTGAAGCCGACATCTATCTATACATCAACTCACCCGGCGGCTCTGTTACTGCAGGTATGGCAATCTATGACACCATGCAACTAATCCCTAACGACGTCGTAACTGTTGTAACAGGTATGGCTGCATCTATGGGGCAGTTCCTCCTGACCGCAGGAGCACCAGGAAAACGCTACGCAACTCCTAACGCTCGAATCCTCATGCACCAGCCTTCCGGCGGTCTAGGAGGTACCGCCTCAGACATTCGCATTCAAGCAGAACTTATCTTGGACATGAAAAAACGCCTATCGCAGATTACTGCAGAGCGCACTGGACAAACTTTGGAAACTATCCTCAAAGATAATGACCGCGACAACTGGTTTACCGCAGAAGAAGGTCTTGCCTACGGTTTCTTTGACCATATTGCTACCAGCGCAGGAACACAGGTCTCAGCACAAAAATAATTGTGTATCAACAAAATTTTGAGGAGAAGAAAATGAATTATAATCCCACATCAATGCCTGCTCACGTCATGCCTAGCAACCGTTACGTCCTGCCAAATTTTGAAGAGCGCACGCCCTACGGGTACAAGCGTCAAGATCCTTACGCTAAGCTCTTTGAAGACCGTATTATCTTCCTTGGAACCCAAGTCGATGATGCTTCAGCCGATGACATTATGGCTCAGCTGCTCGTACTCGAATCCCAAGACCCAGACCGTGACATCACCCTGTACATCAATTCTCCCGGTGGATCTTTCACCGCAATGACAGCAATCTACGACACCATGCAGTACATTCGCCCTGAGGTGCAAACTGTTTGCCTAGGTCAAGCAGCTTCTGCAGCAGCTGTGCTCCTAGCTGCTGGAACACCAGGAAAACGTCTAGCTCTTCCTAACGCTCGTGTGCTGATTCACCAGCCAGCGCTAGGTGGACAACAAGGTGGACAGGCCTCAGATATCGAAATTCACGCTAACGAAGTAATGCGTATGCGCCAATGGCTTGCAGACACTCTCGCACTACACTGTGATAAAGACCCCGAAGAAGTAGATCGTTCCATTGAACGAGACAACATCATGACAGCGCAAGCTGCCCTTGAATACGGTCTCGTCGATCAAGTACTTGAATCACGTAAAGCCGTAAAACCAAAATTTAATACTGCAGAAGACTACAGCTAACAAGTTGTGCTGAGCCCCTTGAACCCTCAACCTGATATGAGTGTTCAAGGGGCTCACTTCTTTATTCACAATAAAAAAGAAAACAATAGTATAGTCTTACGTCAAACACCTCAAGTGTCGTTATGATAGAAGTCAAGACTCTGTAATACAACCGTAGTTAAGACTTAAAACTGTGTGTAATTTGGACTCTGAGAGAATCAAGGTAGCCTAGAGACTGACAGAATCCGACGGAAAGGAACAGCAGCGTGGCGAGAATCGGCGAGGCAACCAACCTTCTCAAATGCTCCTTCTGTGGCAAAAACCAAAAACAGGTTCGCAAACTCATCATGGGGCCAAATATTTACATTTGCGATGAATGTATCGAGCTGTGTAATGAAATCCTTGAGGAAGAATTATCAGAAACTCGCAAAGATAACGAACCACTGGAGCTACCCACGCCACGAGAAATTTTTGATCATCTCCAAGAATATGTTGTTGGACAAGAAGCTGCTAAACGAGTCCTCGCTGTTGCAGTCTACAATCATTACAAACGTATCCGTATGATGGAAAACCCCGTCACCGAAGCAAACACACTTCTTGCAACCGATGGGGAAGACGTTGATATCGCTAAATCCAATATTCTTCTGGTGGGATCTACCGGTTCTGGAAAAACTTATCTTGCTCAGACCCTCGCGAAGAAACTGAACGTTCCTTTTGCCGTTGCTGATGCAACATCCCTTACCGAAGCTGGATACGTCGGCGAAGACGTCGAGAACATTTTGCTTAAACTCATCCAAGCCGCCGATGGAGACATCACAAAAGCACAAAAGGGTATCGTCTACATTGACGAAATCGATAAAATCTCACGAAAAGCTGATAACCCGTCAATTACTCGAGATGTTTCTGGAGAAGGAGTTCAGCAGGCGTTACTGAAAATCCTTGAAGGAACGGTAGCAGCAGTTTCTCCACAAGGAGGACGTAAACACCCTCAGCAAGACTTTATGCACATTGACACAACAAATATCTTGTTTATTGTTGCTGGCGCATTTGCTGGGCTTGAAGAGATTGTTAGCGGACGTGTTGGACGAAAAGGCATCGGCTTTGGTGCACGCATTGATAATGCTGGGCAGGACACTGACCTACTCCAAAAACTGATGCCAGAAGACCTTCTCAAATTTGGTCTAATCCCTGAATTCATTGGTCGTCTACCAGTTCTTGCTACCTTAAACACCTTGAACGAAGAAGACCTGACAAGAATCCTAATAGAACCTAAAAATGCTTTAGTTAAACAATACAAGCGAATGTTTGCCATGGACGGTGTGGAACTTGTTTTTGAGGATTCTGCACTATTGGCTATTGCACGATTAGCAATTGAGCGTGAGACCGGTGCACGTGGGCTACGCGCAATTATGGAAGAACTCTTACTTCCTGTCATGTTCGATATTCCATCACGTCAGGACGTATCGATAGTCATTATTGATGCTGAAGTCGTTCAAGGGGATAAAGAACCGATAATAGTGCTTGGTGCAGGAGATAACTCTCAAAAATCAGCCTAAGAGTTCAAAGAATTTTTCTCTTAAAACGAGAAGACTACAGTATAAGGACTAAACCTTATCTCTCAACATTAAGGAGTCATCATGGCAGATAAAGCATCCGTAGAATTTTGGTTTGACCCAACATGCCCTTGGTGCTGGATTACTTCACGCTGGATTAAAGAAGTCGAAAAGGTTCGTGACATCGACATCGTATGGAACCCTTTTTCTCTCTCAGTATTAAATGAGGGACGTGAACTTCCCGAAAAATACCATGAACACATGCAACAAGTATGGGGACCAGCTCGAGTTGTCACTGCAGTCGCTGAAAACTACTCTCAAAAAGAAGTTGATGCACTATACACCGCTTTAGGTGAACAAATCCATCACCAACAGAACCATGGCGGTACCCGCTACGAAGAAGCTATTGTTGCTGCTTTAGCCGTTGTCGGTTTACCCGAAGACTACGCGCAGTACGCCCATCATGACGAATACGATGAGCAGATGCGTTCTTCTACTCGTCGTGGGCTAGAACATGCTGGGGGAGACGACATCGGTGTTCCTCTGATGAGCATTAACGGAGTAACCTTCTTTGGTCCAGTGATTAGCCCCGCACCTACTGGAGAAGAAGCAGGAAAGCTTTTTGACGCTGCCCTCACCTTAGCTTCTTATCCAGGTTTCTTTGAATTGAAGCGCCCTCGCACTGTCGGGCCAATTTTCAATAACCAGTAACACGACTTTCCTCAAGGTGAGGGGTTGGGGCACAATATCTTTTGTGCCCCAACCCCTCACCTTTTGTCTTAACGACGAGATTTCTGCCGAGTGATATTGAAGGTATAGTTTACTGCACCATCGGAGGTGAACTCTAAGAGTGCATACACTTGAGATGCCATGAGTACATAGATGGTATAGGTAGTACTAATATCTTGTTCCGTACCAAAAACAAGACTCAACGCATTAGAAATAAAAGAAAAACACAATAATGCGAGGAGAATTTTACGCGCTAACTGACTTCCTCGAATCGTCCATACCACGAGGAAAATCTGAATAATTGTGATGCATAAGATAACAACAATAACAACCGGCGCAATGTATATCTGCCAGAACCTTTGAACATCTACTTCAAAGGAATCTTTCGGGGTAATCAGAACACCTAAATGTGTAACGCTCAAGAATGCTTGCAAAAGAATCACTAAAGATGTAAAAGCAGAAGCAAGCCACACACTCAACGGCGCTTGTTCTACTAATTCCCAAGGTCTACGACGATGCATGCGCTCATGTCGTTGGGCGTTGTGACTTTCATCTTGATGATTGCATACCGACGTCAAATCGAGGATAGGTAAATCTCCATCGGTAAGAATGGTGTCTCCGCCACCGTTACGGGAATGATACCCAGAAGAGAAATCCTCGATAAGATCAGAGCGTGCCTTCTGATTACAGTACAACACTGTTTCAACGACATAGTCACGTTCTTTATCTGTCTCAGCGTCAATCTTATGAGTAATTTGAAAAGTGAATAGGGAGAGTCCTACTGCTCTGTCAAAAGTTGCTGCAGCAAGCCAATCAACGGGTTCGCCACCTGGCAATTTCCAGCCTTCAGGTGCTTTCCAAAAACGAACATGGTGACGTTTGCTAGGGGAGCCATCTACCTCTTGCTGATAGGCAAAATTCTCAGAACGATGAAATAAATAAAGAGGCGAAACCGGAGCCGTTGGGTAAGGACGCTTCCTGAGCGTATTGACGATAATACGCCATGAAGATGCCAACGTAACGGGGTCTGCTTTGACCCATCCTGCTTTTTTCATCGCAGTATGAATCTCGTCTGCTGTTCCACGGAGTCCGATATTGACGGGGTCTCCGAGAAGACCATCACCTGTGCGAGTTCGTCCAATAAAATAGTCGGGAACATACAGGTCTGTCATGATGCGATGAAAACGAGGCAACGTGAGATAAGCAGAGAAGAACCAAAAACCAAAGGCGATGAGAATACCCCACCAGCTGTGATACCACGAATCAATCAGCGCTACCACCGCAAGCCAGATAGAGGCGATTCCAGCAAACACAAAATAAAGTTTATCGGCCCACCCTTCCAGAACTCGCTTTCCCATATTCATCATAAAATAGCGTTGTTTGCTGACGTTATTGGGATCTCCACGATATTTGGGGTACTGCGCATCAAAAGGGCGAGGAGAAGAATCCGACATAAGAAAATCCAAAATTTTGAAAAGAACTAAGAAAACAAAGATGGGAAGAACACCACCTGCTAAAACGCGGTGTTCTCCCCATCTTCTCGTTAACCGGATAGGTGCGGTAACGTGAGAGATATTTTAAGCTTCGGTCTCTTCTGTAAGAAGCTTAACTTTTGAGACGGCGAGCTCGACGTCGGCGACAACAAATTGAAGCTCTCGCACATTTCCAGCAGCCTTAAGATCTTCGACACCAGCTTTAACCTGTTCTAGAACTTCTTGCGATGCAGAAATAGTTGCGGTAGCCACTTCGGTACGCTGTTTAACTTGAGCTTCAGACTTTGCCTTGCGTAGACCACCTAAGGCTAGACCTACGGTAGGCAGAACCTGAACATCTGCGTTCTCGAGCACCGCTTTATAACCTTCAGATGTTGGCCATGAAGCACGGTGAACTGAACCTGAACGCCACCAGCTCCACACCTCATCAGTAGCAAAGGGTAAGAACGGCGCAAAAAGACGCAATAGTGCGTCAAGAGTTGTTGCCAAAGCCGCTAGGACAGAAGCTTGTTCTTCTTCACCACGAGAACCATAGGCACGATCTTTAATAAGTTCTACAAAATCATCGGTGAAAGACCAGAAGAACGTCTCGCATAATTGTAGAGCACGAGCATACTCGTACTTTTCAAAAGCAAGAGTGGCTTCTTCTACTACCTGTGCAAGTTTTGCCAGAAGAGAACGATCCAAAGCGTTGGTCAGAACACTTGTTTGTTCTGCAGTAGTCAATACAGAATCTTGTGTAGCGCCAAGACCGAGCACGAACTTTGAAGCGTTCAACAGTTTGATGGCAAGACGACGACCGATTTTCATTTGTCCTTCGTCATAGGCGGTATCTGCACCAAGACGAGCAGAAGCAGCCCAATAACGCACCGCATCGGAACCGTACTTTTCGAGGACTTCATTGGGGACAACAACATTGCCCTTAGACTTAGACATCTTCTTACGGTCTGGGTCAAGAATCCACCCTGATAGAGCAGTACTTGCCCATGGAACAGAGTTCTCCAAAGAATGCGAACGGACCACCGTGGAGAATAACCATGTACGAATAATGTCATGCCCTTGAGGACGCAAATCCATCGGGAACGTTACCTGATGAAGCTGTTCATCTACTGCCCATCCGGTAGCAATCTGTGGAGTCAGTGATGATGTAGCCCAGGTGTCAAGAACATCGGGGTCTGCAACGAATCCGCCGGGTACACCGCGCTGATCTTCGGTGAACCCAGGGGCAGGCTCTGCTGCCGGATCCACCGGAAGCATCTGCTCATCAGGAATAATGGGCTCGTCGTAGTTTGGTTCGCCATCTTCATCAAGCGTGTACCAGATAGGGAACGGCACACCGAAGAATCGTTGGCGAGAAATCAACCAGTCGCCGTTAAGACCCTCCACCCAATTCTCATACCGTGAACGCATGAACGAGGGGTACCACGTCATCGCACGGCCACGTTCGAGTAGTTCTTCTCTACGTGATACGTCACGTCCACCATTGCGGATATACCATTGACGGCTTGCCACAATTTCAAGAGGCTTATCGCCCTTTTCGTAGAACTTAACGGGGTGAGTAATCTTTCGTGGCTCGCCATCCATCTCTTGAGCTTCAACAAGCATCTCAACAACAGTTTTCTGTGCAGTGAAAACGGTGGCACCAGCCATACGTTCGTAGTTAGCTCGTCCTTGCTCGTCAGTAATCCACTCGGGGGTGTCACGGCTGAAACGTCCGTCACGACCAATCAGAGCACGAGTAGGAAGCTGTAGTTCACGCCACCATGTGACGTCTGTGGTGTCGCCAAATGTGCAAACCATTGCGATACCCGCACCTTTATCGGGCTGAGCCAACGGGTGAGCCTTAACCTCCACACTGACACCAAATAGCGGTGAAGTAACAGTAGTACCGAAAAGTTCTTGGTACCGTTCATCATCAGGGTGAGCTACAAGAGCTACACAGGAAGGCAACAATTCGGGGCGGGTCGTTTCAATCCACACTTTTTCACCATTGGGGCGGTGGAAAGAAATACGATGATATGCACCTTCACGTTCTTTATCTTCTAACTCTGCCTGTGCAACTGCCGTGCGGAACGTGACATCCCACATCGTAGGTGCCTCTGCCATATAGGCATCGCCATTTTTGAGGTCGTTAAGAAACGCAAGCTGAGAGACCTTACGTGAATGAGCATCAATAGTTCGATACGTATGAGACCAATCAACAGAAAGCCCCAATGTGGTGAAAAGCTGCTCAAAGACCTTTTCGTCTTCAGTAGCTAGAGTCTCACATAATTCAATAAAGTTTTGGCGCGAAATACGTGGCCAGTCACGCTGATTTTTTGCGGGTTTTTCCGGTGCTACAAACTCTGAGTCGTAGGGGATAGCTGGGTCGCAAAGAACACCATAATAGTTTTGTACGCGACGTTCAGTTGGCAGACCATTATCGTCCCAACCCAATGGGTAAAAAACATTTTTTCCACGCATGCGCTGATAGCGGGCAATAACGTCAGTCTGGGTATAAGAGAACATATGCCCCACATGCAAAGAACCCGATGCGGTCGGTGGTGGGGTGTCAATAGAATATACTTCTTCGCGTGTTGTCTCACGGTTGAAAGCATACGTTTTTTCGTTAGCCCAACGTTCAGAAAGTTTCTTTTCGAGACCTTCTAAGCCGGGACGGTCAGGAACATTAATTGTTACGGGCGTGTCTGTGCCCTGGTTATTTTCAGCCATGCTGGTAATTCTCTCATGCTCTGGTTCTGTTCTGGGGGAAATCTGAGGTGATATCGGCAGGTGAACCCCCAAAAAATGAAAAAATACTCTGTCATTTTTAAGGAATAACTTCCGAAGATGAGCTATCTGTCGGTAAGTTGGAAATATGGTAGAGACTTATATTCCTCAAAATCCTTTTGATGCTCAAGCCCGTCACGGGAAAATTGCTGTTGTTACCGGCGCTTCCTCCGGTATTGGTAGAGCCACCGTCGAACAGATGTGCGCTAGCGGATGGACAGTATATGCCGTCGCACGTCGTGTTGAACGTCTTGAAGAACTCGCTCAACGCACTGGAGCCATCCCCACCCCACTAGATATTACCGATAGTGAAGCCGTTCAGACTGTTCGCACACAGGTCCTTGAACAAACTGACGGAAAGCTACACGCCCTCGTCAACATTTCTGGTGGTGCTGTAGGAGTCGACTCCGTCGCTGAGGGCAACCCCGAAGACTGGGCTTTTATGTATCGACTGAACGTCTTGGGTACTTTAAACATGATTCAAGCGTTTTTACCAGCACTGCGTCAGTCTGAAGAAGGAACCATCCTCAACCTCACATCTACTGCTGCTGAAGCTGGATATGAAGGTGGCGGCGGATATAACGCCGCAAAATTTGGGCAACGTGGACTGACCGAAGCGCTCCGTCTAGAAGAAGCAGAACACAATATCCGAGTCATTGAAATTAGCCCAGGAATGGTTCACACTGAAGAGTTCTCTGCTAAGCGTTTAGGCTCTGCTGAAGCTGCCCAAAAAGTCTATGAAGGTGTCGAGAATCCTCTGACCGCAGCAGACGTTGCACAAACCGTAACTTTTGCTGTCAACGTTCCGCACCATATCAATCTAGACCGAGTGGTGATGCGCCCAGTAGCTCAAGCTGCACAATATAAAGTGATTCGTCATCTTTCTTAAACTTCTCAAGAAAGTGCTCAACGCGCCAGAACAAAAATTGTAATTTGGGTGAGTCTGCTCGCCACCAAAAACTCCATAACCACCATTATGTAGCGTTCGAACATAGCTTTGACACAAGATATGGGGTTAAAAGACCTCAAAAACACTATTTAGCTGTGGATAACCTCCAGAAAGGTGAACACTTCAGAAAACACCCTGTTAGACAGACTCCCAAAACCTGCCTAAAATTAAGGTAGTTGCAAAGACCCGGCCATCACCGGCGAGCAATCCGGAAGAACAGGCCGTACCTGCACCTAACCACTATATCGTTGCGACGAGGATAGACTGCGGAATAGATACAGCCCTAGTAGAACCGGACGGGTAAGCCCGTCACAGCAGTCACGAAGCGACTGATAAACGCTCGACTGCATTGTCTCCCCAACAGTAGACTGTTGGGGAGACAATGCACGTTAAGTAAAATCAGTAAGCAAGGTGGTACCGCGCCATATCAAGAGACCTTGAACGGCGTCCTTGCACGACCCATAAACTGACAAAACTTAAGGGATCATTCGTGACCACGAACAACATCTACCCACGCGTTAGCGCATCCGGCGCACAAAACGTCGAAGCTTCTCCCTCATTTCCCGCACTTGAAGAATCCATCCTCGAATACTGGAAGAACGACGGAACCTTCGCCGAATCAGTCAAATACCGTGAAGCAGGAGAAAACGGCTCCAACGAGTTCGTCTTCTACGACGGACCTCCCTTCGCCAACGGACTACCACACTACGGACACCTGCTCACCGGATACGTCAAAGACCTTGTAGCCCGCTACCAAACCCAACGAGGCCACAAAGTTGAACGCAGATTTGGCTGGGACACCCACGGACTTCCCGCCGAGCTTGAAGCAATGAAACAGTTGGGAATGACCGACAAACAAGAAATTCTCGACATGGGAATTGACAGCTTCAACGACGCCGCACGAAGCTCCGTGCTCAAATACACCAATGAATGGCAAAACTACGTCACCCGTCAAGCCCGCTGGGTAGACTTCGAAAACGACTACAAAACCCTCAACATCGAATACATGGAATCGGTGATTTGGGCCTTCAAACAACTCTACGACAAAGGCCTCACCTACCAAGGCTTCCGCGTCCTGCCGTATTGCTGGAAAGACGAAACACCGCTATCCAACCACGAACTCCGCATGGACGACGACGTCTACAAAGACCGTCAAGACCCATCTGTCACCGTAGCGTTCACCATTACCAACGACACCTCACTAGCGAAGAACCCTACCATCGCACAAGAACTCGCTGGGGTAGAAGCCATGGCATGGACAACCACACCATGGACCCTACCGACGAACCAAGCGCTCGCAGTTGGTCCTGAAATCACCTATGTGGTGGTCGCTGGTGCCGGCAACTACTCAGAACGTCGTTTCCTTATCGCCGAAGACTTGCTCAACAACTACAGCAAAGACCTCGGCTACAATGAGGCTCAAGAGGCGCAAGAAGCTATTATTAGCCGCTACCAAGGTCGTGATTTAGAAGGTCTACGATACGAGCCACTATGGGACTATTTCACCGATACCGAAAAATGGAACACCTATAAAGCGTGGCAAATTCTCGTCGCTGAATACGTCACCACAAGCGATGGTACCGGCCTTGTTCACCAAGCACCCGCCTACGGTGAAGATGACCAAAAAGTCTGTGAAGAATACGGCATTCCCGTCATCCTCTCTATTGATGAGGGCGCAAAGTTCTTACCTCTCTTTGGTGAAAAAACTCCGAGCGGGCAGAATGATCTTGCCGAAATCGCTGGCGTACAAATTTTTGAGGCGAACCGTACCATCATCAACGCGCTCAAAGCGCAAGGTACTTTATTGCGTGAAAAATCCTATGTGCACTCCTACCCCCACTGCTGGCGTTGCCGCACACCGTTGGTCTACCGTGCTATCACCTCATGGTATGTCAAAGTCACCGACTTCAAAGATCGCATGAGTGAACTGAACCAGCAGATTAACTGGATTCCTGAAAATGTTAAAGACGGACAATTCGGAAAATGGGTAGAGAACGCTCGTGACTGGTCCATCTCCCGAAACCGTTTCTGGGGTTCACCCATTCCCGTGTGGGTTTCAGACGACCCAAATTATCCTCGCATGGACGTGTACGGTTCATTAGCTGAACTCGAAGCTGACTTTGGACGTCTGCCTCTGAACAAAAATGGCGAACCAGACCTACACCGCCCATACATTGACGAATTGACTCGTCCCAACCCCGATGATCCCACCGGAAAGTCAACGATGCGTCGTGTAGAGGATGTCCTTGACGTATGGTTCGATTCGGGTTCTATGCCTTATGCACAGGTACACTATCCCTTTGAAAATAAAGAATGGTTTGACAGCCATAACCCCGCTGACTTCATCGTAGAGTACATCGGTCAGACCCGTGGCTGGTTCTACACCCTTCACATTCTCGCTACAGCGCTTTTTGACCGTCCCGCATTCACGAATGTCATCTCTCATGGCATTGTGCTTGGCTCAGACGGACAAAAAATGTCGAAGTCTTTACGAAACTACCCAGATGTCTCTGAAGTTCTGGACCGTGATGGTTCTGACGCAATGCGCTGGTTCCTAGTTTCTTCACCTATTTTGCGTGGCGGAAACCTTATTGTGACAGAAGAAGGCATCCGCGAAGGTGTACGTCAGGTGATGCTTCCGTTGTGGAACGTCTACCACTTCTTTGCTCTATATACGAACGCCGCTCACCAAGGTGCCGGATATCAGGCGCAGCTACGCTATACCTCTGAACATGTGATGGATCGCTTCATCCTCGGTAAAACTCGTGAACTTATCACAACCGTCACCGAGGCGATGGATTCTTATGATGTAAGCGGTGCAACTGAAGCGTTACGCCACTACACGGACACTCTCACCAACTGGTATGTGCGCCGTTCACGCGAACGTTTCTTTGAAGAAGATACCGTTGCTTTTGACGTGCTCTACACGGCACTAACCACTGTGGTGAAAACGGCTGCTCCTTTATTGCCACTTGTTAGTGAAGAAATTTACCGTGGGCTCACTGGGGAACGCTCTGTGCACCTCACCGACTGGCCAGAGGCAGAATTATTCACTGACGAAAGCGATTTGATTCGTCTCATGGAGACGACTCGTTCGATTTGCTCGGCAGGTTCATCCCTCCGTAAGACTCATAAACTACGTGTTCGTCAGCCTCTACGCTCAATGACTGTTGCCGTCACTCACGGTGCAGCACTATCTGGTGTCTATGAGAACATCATTGCTGATGAACTGAACCTGAAAGAAGTGCGACTTCTTGACGCTGCTGATGTGAAACCAACAGATTTTGGTATTTCGCAGCAGCTTAAGGTTAACGCTCGTGCAGCTGGGCCTCGTCTTGGCAAAAATGTGCAACAAGCGATTAAGGCGGCTAAAACCGGAGACTGGTCCGTTGCAGAGGACGGAACAGTCACTGTAGCTGGAGGGTCTATCGCACTAGAATCTCATGAGTATGAGTTGCAAACTATTGTGGATGAAACGGCTGGGCAGTCCCATCAAGCAGTGTCTGTTCTTCCTGGTGGTGGTTTCCTCGTTCTCGACACTCAGTTAACTCCAGAGCTTGAAGCAGAAGGAATTGCTCGCGATGCGATTCGTACAATTCAGCAGGCTCGTAAGGATGCCCAGCTCGTAGTTTCTGACCGTATCGAGCTAACTGTTGCCGCACCCGAGAGAACTCGCCAAGCTATTCAGAGCTTTGAACAGCTAGTTGCTGGTGAGACCCTTGCAACTTCGGTACACTATCAGGACGCTTCAGAACTTTCTATTACAGTGAAGAAGGCCTAATTTGTCAGAAAACATGGATTCTCAATCCTTGTTGAACACCTCAAACGCCGTAGCTACTTCTGATGAAGGTAGCTACGGCGTTGAGGACGTTTATCAAGAGTTACTCTCTCGAGCCCCCGAAAATGCGATGGCACCAAGGTTGAACGCCGTTCAGGACGCCCTAGATATTTTGGGTGCGCCTCATCAGGCGGCTCCGGTTATTCATATCACCGGCACAAACGGCAAAACATCGACAGCTCGGATGATTGAGCGTTTGTTAATTGCTCATGATTTACGAACAGGGCGATACACTAGCCCGCATTTGAGCAAAGTAACAGAACGTATTAGTATCGACGGCCGTCCGGTATCAGATGAAACTTTTGTGCGTATCTGGCAAGAAATTCGCCCGTATCTGGATATGATTGACACCCAGTTGGGTGCTGCTGGTGAACCTCGTATCACCTATTTTGAGGCGTTGACTATTCTTGCTTTCGCTATTTTTGCTGATGAGCCGGTGGACGTGGTTGTCCTTGAAGTAGGTATTGGTGGGGTTTGGGATGCTACGAATGTTGCGCAAGCTCAAGTTTCTGTCGTAACACCTATCTCCTATGACCATACTGATATTTTGGGGTCAACATTGGCTGATATTGCTGCTGAAAAAGCCGGCATTATCAAAGAACAAGGTACGCTCATTAGCGCTGTGCAAGACCCCGAAGCTGCTCAGGTTCTCTTAGAACGTGCTCAAGAAGTTTCTGCTGGCTATCGTTTTGAGGGAGTAGAATTCGGTGTTCTTGCTCGTCGCCCTGGTGTTGGTGGGCAAATGGTAGATATCCGTGGATTAGCAGATACGTATACGGATGTTCCCGTTCCTCTTTTTGGCGAGCACCAAAGCCAGAATGCTGCGGTAGCTATTGCAGCTGTTGAGGCATTTTTGGGAGGAGCTGAAAAGCCTCTTAACGTTGAGCTGATTCGACAAGGATGGGAGGAGTTGACTTCTCCTGGACGTCTGGAGGTTCTTAAAACTGCTCCAACGATTATTCTTGATGCAGCTCATAACCCTCATGGTATTCGGGCTTCTGCCCACGCTTTTAAAGAATCTTTTGCTGTCGGTTCTTTAGGTATTGTCATCGGCATTTTACGAGAAAAAGACGCAGTAGGTATTTTTGAAGCGATTCGTGAAGAATACTTTGATTCTGCTGATTTCCAGACGAAGCTATACCTCACCGCATCTGAATCTGCTCGGGCCATTGACGTAGAAACCCTTAAAGATATGGCTCTTGACGCTGGTCTATCAGAATATGATGTGCAGACATACGAGTGCCTTGACGATGCTTTGAGTGCCGCGGTAGACCAGAGTCTAGAGCATGAGGAACATTCTTCAGCGATTCTTATTACCGGTTCAATTACCGTTATCGGTCAGGTGCGTTCGTCATGGTTACCTGATGGGGAAGGATCATAATGGTTCGTTTGACAAAGGCTCAACGCCAGTGGCGACCAGGGCAGGTAAAGAAACCAAGCTCTATTAAAGTGATGTTTTCTTCTACGGTGCTAACACTGGAAGCTTTTGTGGCGTTCTTTGCGACGTTGGCGATTTTTGGACTAAATTTTAATAGCCCTCTCATCTATAAAATCATAATCTGGGTGCTAGGTCTTGCTTTGATTGGCGCATTTTTAGCTGCGCCAGCGTTTTTACGTAAACCGTGGGGCTATACCTTTGGTTGGGCTTTGCAAGGTTTGTTGATTCTTGCTGGTGTGGCTTTGCCGTCTTTGATATTTATCGGGTTGTGCTTTACGGCTGCGTATTGGTATGCGGTACGTACGGGGGAGCGTCTTGACCGTGAGAATAAAGAGCGTGAACGTGAACAGCTTGAATGGGAGAAGCAGCAGAAAAACCTGTAACCCCTGTTACACTAGGTTGCAAGATGTTGCTTCACAAGGAAGGTTCCGTTCATGAGCGAACGTACTCTGATTCTGATTAAACCTGACGGTGTTAAACGTCAACTGGTCGGTGAGATTCTTCATCGTATTGAGCGAAAAGGATACACTCTAGCTCAGATGAAAATGCTCACGCCCACTGAAAGTCTTTTGGCACAGCACTATAGTGAACACCTTGAAAAACCGTTTTATCCGGCGCTTCTAGAGTTTATGCTCTCTGGTCCTGTGGTAGCAGCTGTTTTTGAAGGTGAGGAGGTTGTAGAAGCTATCCGAACTATCATGGGACCGTCTAACCCCGTGAGTGCCCCTGCCGGAACGATTCGTGGAGATTATGGACGGGCGTGGAGCACCTCTGTGCAACAGAATTTAATTCATGGTTCTGACTCTGTGGCATCTGCTGAGCGTGAGATTGCTATCTGGTTTAATTCCTAAGCCAGTATCGTGCTAATAACCTTCGAGCGGGTGGGGACAACCAAAATTTTGGTTGTCCCCACCCGCTCTTGTCTATCGGTATTGGTAACGTTTTAGAACATTCCAAGAATAATGTCGGAGAATCGGATAAAAATGATTCCGAAGATGAGAACAAAAACTAAAATGATAGCAAACCAAGACCATCCAGCGACGCTCTCACGCAAATGAGAAGGAGCTGGTATAACCCCCGCAATAACGTTTCGTGCAGTAACTCTACCTGTCATGATTATTTGGGCAACCCACACAAACATGCAGAAA
Organism: Rothia sp. P7208; assembly: GCF_048512915.1. Taxonomy (NCBI): domain Bacteria; kingdom Bacillati; phylum Actinomycetota; class Actinomycetes; order Micrococcales; family Micrococcaceae; genus Rothia; species Rothia sp. P7208. Next base: position 47,749 of record NZ_JBLXXW010000002.1, on the reverse strand, counting down.
AGACACAGAGCATTGATTTTGAACGTGGTGTTATACCAGAGCCAAAAGACGAAGAACGTTGCTAATAAATGCCCGATATTCATGGCTAACCAGTACCAGCGATGAAAACGGGCACCTGTCAAAATAGCGGTGCTAATAGTAAGAACAATGGCATAACCGACTAACCCAATAAATGGATTAGGAAACCCAAAAGCCTCAGCATAGGGTGTGCGCATGACCGTGCCGCAATTGAGTAGCGCGTTAACATCGCAGGAAGAAACATGTGAAGCGTCGATATAAATTTGTAGACGTTCGAAAACAAGCATGCATGAAGATATAAAAGCAGCTGTACCGGCAATCAGCATCAAAAAGGCAAGTCTACGGTCAAAATTTGCCTGTTCTGTGGCGTTCATTGTTAAAGAGCCGTTATCGATCATGTTTTCTTCTGAGGTATAGGTCATGGGAGTCTCCACATGGGGGTACAAAACGTTAACTATCCTACTGTGTGAATCTAGATATTGGCTTTTCTTTTCTCGAAAGAATGCTTTAAGGGCGCTTATTTTAGGAAGTATATGAGAGAATGAGTAGTGGTAGTCTTCTGCCCGCATACAGAAGTAGCTATCCAGTAGGTGGTACCGACACTGCGTTAATCAGTTTTAGACATAACGCTTAAAAGTTCAGTGCACAACGCACAGACTCGGGGAAACTACTGGCTCAGCTCATAGCGTGAAAACCTGTAATATGCCTTCAGACGTGTTCTAAGGTGAAGATATGACACGCTAGACCTTGTATCACATAACGAATAATAGCGTTGCTATAACGTTTGAAATGAGCTGAGTAAGAATAAGCTTTTGTGAGATTTTCTCACCTGAAGCGTAAGAACTAAATGCGGTTAGTTCCTTATGCAGGAGAATGTACATACTATGAGTGAAAACATCAAAAATGATGTTGAGGTGAATGAAACCGAAGCGGACTCATCATCACAAACCGTGTCAGAGGATAACTCGTTAACACTGGATTTAGAAGAAACTCCAGTAGCAGAAGAAACCTCTGAAACTGAAACGCAAACTCCCAAGACTGAGGAAGAACACACCTCAGAACTTGAGAATTCTGAAGCAGAAGATTCTTCTGAAACAGAAGCTGAGCCAGAAGAAAAATCTCAACCTAAAACACAAAAAGAAATTCTCGCAGAAGAACTCAAAAACCTTACTGCTGCAGCTTCAACCTCAAATCTGCTGTTCTTCTCACCAAATCTTGAAGAAATTGCGGAAAAGACGCGTGCAGAACGTGAAGCTCGCCGTGAAGCGCTTGAAGCAGAACGCCGTCAACGTCGACTCGCAGAAATTAATCTTGACGACGACGAAGTTACTTCGCGGCGGCGGCGTCGTCGCCGCCGTGGAGAGCAAGATATCGAAATTGAAGGTGGTACTGAAGGCGATCCTGAAAACACCGTCACCAAGGTACGCACTCCACGCCTATCAGACTCACACACCACCAACCGTGTCACCGGAGTCCGTGGCTCTACTCGCCTTGAAGCTAAGAAGATTCGTCGCCGTGAATCACGCCATTCAGGACGTCGTCAACGCGGTATCACCGAAGCAGAATTCCTCGCGCGCCGTGAATCTGTTGAACGCCAGATGATTGTCCGCCAAAAAGATGACCGAATCCAAATTGGTGTTCTCGAAGACGGTGTACTAGCAGAGCATTTTGTCTCAAAAACTCAACAAGATTCTCTCATCGGTAACGTCTACCTTGGTAAGGTTCAGAATGTTCTTCCTTCCATGGAAGCAGCCTTCATCGACATCGGACGTGGACGAAATGCAGTACTCTACGCCGGCGAAGTTAACTGGGATGTCTCCGGGTTAGAAGGCACTCCACGAAAAATCGAAAATGCCCTCAAATCAGGTGATTCCGTACTTGTACAGGTCACCAAAGACCCTGTAGGCCATAAGGGCGCTCGTTTGACGAGCCAGGTATCGTTACCAGGGCGTTTCTTGGTATATGTTCCTGGCGGTTCTATGACCGGCATTTCCCGTAAACTGCCCGATACCGAACGCGCTCGTCTTAAGAAAATTCTCAAGGATAAACTTCCTGAAGGTGCCGGCGTTATCGTGCGCACTGCTGCTGAAGGAGCTTCTGAAGATGAGCTCACACACGATATTAATCGTCTGCGTGCTCAATGGGAAGATATTAAGAACCTTGCTGAAGCGCCCAAAACCTTGGCTCCTGAGATGTTGTATCAAGAGCCAGATTTGACCATTAAGACCGTTCGTGATGTCTTCAACGAAGATTTTAGTGCCATGGTTGTTCAAGGAGACTCTGCGTGGGACTCTATTGAAGCTTACTTAACTTATATGGCACCGGATCTCGTAGACCGTCTACAACGCTGGGATAACGAAGAAGACGTTTTTGAGCACTACCGTATTGAAGAACAACTTCATAAAGCTCTCGATCGTAAAGTTTTCTTGCCTTCTGGCGGTTCTTTGGTCATCGACCGGACCGAAGCGATGACGGTTGTTGACGTTAACACCGGAAAGTTCATCGGCTCTGGCGGAAACCTCGAAGAAACCGTTACGAAAAATAACCTTGAAGCAGCTGAAGAGATTGTTCGTCAGCTACGTTTGCGTGATATCGGCGGAATCATCGTCATTGACTTCATCGACATGGTTCTAGAATCAAATCGCGAATTGGTTTTGCGTCGTCTGGTAGAGTGCCTTGGCCGTGACCGCACCAAACACCAAGTTGCTGAAGTAACATCTTTGGGTCTGGTACAGATGACACGTAAACGTATGGGAACTGGGCTACTTGAAGTGTTCTCAGAAGCTTGCGAACACTGCTCTGGACGCGGACTACTTGTTCATGACCAACCTCTTAAAGGACGCTCCGGCGGCGCATCAGACTATATTCATCGTTATGAACGTACCGATCGTGAAGATCGTCGCCGTGCTCGTCATCAGAAGTCTGCGCGTATCCGCGAATCTCATGTTGAGACTCCTGCAGAAGAGTCCAACCTTGAACAGGAACATCGTGAAGAGTCTCGTCGCGCCGCAGTTGCTTCTATTGCTGCTGCAACACATGAAAATGACTCTTCTGAAGAATCCTTCGAACCTAAGAATCATCGTAAACGGAAACGTCGTAAAGCCTCACGCCGTGATGAGGATACGAAGAATACCGAACCGTTAGAGGACTCATCAGAGTTGGTGCTGACTATCGGTGGGGAAGTCGTTGAACTTCCTCATGCGCATGATCATGTAGAAGAACAGGAGTCTTCACCGGAAGATTCCTCCTTCACCTTGGAGTCTTTGGAACAAATCTTTGACTCTAAAGAGGGACAACAGCCTAATTCCACTGATATCAATGAGTCTGACAATGATGAAGACGTTTCTTCCCGTTTTACTCAAAACTCAGAGCGTTTAGCTGCCATTCAGGCGGGGGAGGCGCGAGCTCGTGCGGCACAAAAAGCTGGACGAGACGTGCAACGTAAAGAAGAGCAAGACTCTGCTCAGAAAGACGATGCTCCGGTGAAGCGTCGTCGTTCTCGTCGTGCTTCTGCACCGGTATCTTCTGCTGGAGCATCGGTGGCAGTAAGTGTATCTACGGGGGCTAAATCACAAGAGGTTCAGGAGCCTCGAGTCACTGGTGTTGCCCAACCTGGTCGCCAACAGTCTGTTGAGGAAGGAACTGCTCAAGAGGGCAAAGTTTCTGAACAATCTGCTGAGAATATGCCAGCACCTCGCAAGAAGCGTCGTTCTCGTCGTGCGGTAAGTGCTGGTGTAGGTTCTGCGGTTACGCGTCAAGAACTCTCAGAAGGGCATGCAGCTAAAAGTGTTGTTGCTTCTGTCATCGAAGTTTCAACGACTTCATCGCACGAAGAGCATACGGTAATGCTTGGTGTTGGTGTTTCAGCTGACCAGATTAAGCGTGAGGGACAATAATCCTATCGTTTTAAAACGCTAAAGAGGTGGTGTGCTTCAGATGGAGCGCACCACCTTTGTTTTATCTGCTTGTAAAGAAGAGTCATAATCGTTGTCTTCGCTGAAAACTCTAGCTGGTAGAAGCTATTTTTTCTAGGCTAGGTTTAAGCACTTTTACTATAGGTGCGTGAATATCAGGACACGGGGTGCTCTCTGTTGAGAGCTGAGAAAAACCCGCAGAACCTGCTCTTGTTAGTACAAGCGAAGGGATGTCGATTCTATGGGCGACACTTTAACATCACATAGTCTTTCTACCCAAAAATGTGAGTATCCACGGGTGCTTACCATTGCCGGTTCTGATTCTGGCGGTGGGGCGGGTATCCAAGCCGATTTAAAATCTATTGCAGCCCATGGCGGGTATGGTATGAGCGCTATTACTGCGTTGACTGCTCAAAATACTCGTGGTGTGCAACAGGCCTTTTTCCCTCCTGCACAGTTTCTATCCGAACAGTTAGAAGCAATTAGTGCTGATATTGATATCGATGCTGTCAAGATTGGCATGTTGGGAACTTCTGAGGTTATTACTGCGGTTCGTTCATGGTTACAGAAATATCGTCCTCCTATTGTGGTATTAGATCCTGTCATGGTAGCTACAAGTGGAGATTCTCTAGCAGAAGAAGAATCCGTATCAGAGCTTTCTTCATTATTTTCTTATGCTGATGTCATCACTCCTAATGCACATGAGATGGCTGTCCTTTTAGGTGAAGACGCTACGGAGCAATGGGAAGTGCTATGTTCTCAGGGGCAGCGCCTAGCTGATCGTCATGAGGTTGCAGTTCTTGTTAAAGGTGGCCATTGTTCAGGGGAGTGGACTTCTGATGCGCTGATGATGCCAGGTCATAGTGAACCAGTATGGGTCGGATCCTCTGAACGTGTGCAGGTTCGCACGACACACGGTACTGGTTGTTCTTTCTCTGCTGCTTTGGCTACCGAGCTTGCGCGTACAGGATGTTGGCAAACGGCCTTGGAACGCGTCAAGCGGTGGATTACTGGGGCTATTAAAAATGGTGAAAAACTTGATGTTGGTGGCGGCAACGGGCCGATTGACCATTTTTATCATGTTCATTCTGTAATCTCTGAACAAAGTGCGCGACTAAGCGACCTTGATAGGTACCTTCTGCATGCACAGGAGGTCGATATGGTTCGGGTGCGTGAGAGCTTTTCTGAATATGTATGGGAGTTAAGTACCTCTATCAGAGAACAGGTTAACAGCTGTCCTTTTGTTGAAGGTCTTGGTAATGGGTCTTTATCTCAGGACGCTTTTATTTATTATTTAGACCAAGATGGTTTATATCTTAAGGAATATTCTCGGGCGTTAGGTCAGGTTGGTATCGCTGCGCCAGATACTGAATCACGGATGTTCTTTGCTCATGGGGCGGTGGAGGCTGTTGAAGTTGAATCTGAATTGCATCGTCGCTGGGTGAGCCGTTTTAGTGATTCTGCGTATGTTACGGGTATCCCAAGTGCGACGACAGAGGCTTATACCGATTTTCTTCTAGCGCGTACTGGTGAAAGTTATGGTGTTGGTGCGGCTGCTGTTCTGCCGTGCTATTGGTTATACGCTGAGATTGGGAAAAACTTATATACTGCTTATCAGGAGTATGAGGGAAAGCACCCCTACGGGGAATGGCTTGAAGCGTACTCTTCGGAGGAGTTTCAGACATCAGCTCAGCAGGCTGTGAAGTTCGTCAACAAAATAGCTAGAATAGTGCCAGATTACGAGCTTATCTGCATGAAAAACGCGTTTTTGAGGGCTTGTTGGCTAGAGCTGCGTTTCTTTGAAGAACCAATTTCGGCGTGTCACTTGCCCTTGCGGGGGTAGTTGTCGTAGTCTTGTCTTTCGGTGCTTCTTAAGTTCGTTTTACACGTTCGAACCTGAGGGAGATACCACTGGTAGGAAACTACTAGATATGCTCGATGAGCGCGAATCCTTAGAAAGCTCAAGATTCAACGAGAAATCTTCTCAGAGTCTTGTTGCACTACATGTTTTGGTACCAGGATCTGCGCTCTTTCGAAAAATTGTTCAATATAAAGACGTCGAGAGAAGTGAGTTCCCAAGTGGCATACGCGATTGTCCGCGCTGGCGGCCGCCAGGAAAAGGTTTCCGTAGGAGACCTCGTTACCCTTGACCGCGTCGCTGGCGAGCCCGGTAGCACCATTGAGCTACCTGTACTGCTGCTGGTAGATGGGGACAAGGTCACTGCAGATGCAAAGACCCTGGCTTCCGCCAAGGTAACTGCTGAAAAGATTGAAGACCTCCGCGGTCCTAAAATCGTTATTCAGAAGTACAAGAATAAGACCGGTTATAAGAAGCGTCAGGGCTTCCGCGCAGAACTTACTACCGTTAAAATCACTGCGATTAACGCGTAAGTTCCCAACGTCCCGGATTTTCACATAATCTTTTACCTAAGGTAGGCACAGATGGCACATAAGAAGGGCGCAAGCTCCACCCGCAACGGCCGTGACTCTAACCCCCAGTACCTCGGTGTTAAGCGCTATGGCGGTCAGACCGTCAACGCAGGCGAGATTATCGTCCGCCAGCGCGGCACCCATTTCCACCCCGGCAACAATGTTGGCCGTGGCGGAGATGATACTCTGTTTGCTTTGGCAGCAGGTCAGGTTGAGTTCGGTACCCGTAAGGGCCGTAAAGTTGTCAACATTCTCGAAGTAGCTGAGTAATCTTAGCTATTACAGAATGAATAGAAGAGGGCATGCACACCTTGTGTTTGCCCTCTTTTGCATATAGTAAGCTGTTAACCTTCAGAGGTATAGCGTTAAATATCAAGACACTATTGTCAATAGGCGAAATATACGAGAAATAGTGTCTCAACGAAACAAGGAGAATTTTTCGTGGCAGAATTTGTTGACCGCGTTGTACTACATGTATCTGGTGGCCATGGTGGCAACGGTTGCGTATCTGTTCGTCGCGAGAAGTTCAAACCACTGGGTGGGCCTAACGGCGGTAACGGCGGTAACGGCGGAGACGTTATTCTCACCGTTGACGGGCAGTCCACTACTCTATTGGAATATCACCATACTCCACACCAGCGTGCCCCTCATGGAGATATTGGACGAGGCGATATGCACCATGGGTTTAACGGGGAAAATCTCGTACTATCAGTACCTGAAGGAACCGTCGTCAAAGATAAAGATGGCAACGTTCTTGCGGACTTATTGCACGTTGGCGATGAATTTATTGCTGCCCGCGGGGGACAAGGCGGACTAGGGAACGCTGCCTTAGCGTCAGCAAAGCGTAAAGCACCAGGATTTGCTTTATTGGGTATCCCCGGTGAAGAACGCGACATCGTTCTCGAACTCAAATCAATTGCAGATATTGCCCTTGTCGGTTTTCCATCAGCGGGTAAATCTTCGCTGATTGCAGCTATCTCTGCTGCTCGCCCTAAAATTGCTGATTACCCTTTTACCACCCTTATTCCTAACCTCGGTGTAGTACAAGCTGGTGACGTTCGCTATACGGTAGCGGACGTTCCTGGCCTCATTGAAGGTGCTTCGGACGGTAAAGGGTTAGGACATCGTTTCCTGCGCCATGTTGAACGTTCTTCTGCTCTTGTTCACGTTATCGACTGCGCCACTTTAGAGCCGGGCCGTGACCCTATCTCTGACTTTGACATTATTCGCGGTGAACTTGAAAACTACGAAGTTGATCCGACCGCTGGTGTGACAGTTCCTTTGCACGAACGCCCTCAAATCGTTGTATTGAATAAAATTGATGTGCCTGAAGCACGTGAATTGGCTGATTTTGTTCGTCCTGAATTTGAAGAGCGCGGCTACGAAGTATTTGAGATTTCTACTGCCTCGCATGAGGGGCTACGTCAACTGACTTTTGCGATGGCAAAAATTGTTCAAGAAGATAGAGATCAAAGAGCTGCAGAAAAAGAACAAGCTGGTGAAGATATCGCGGTGATTCGTCCTAAAGGATTCCGCCATCGTAAACAGCAAGAATTCATAATTCGTCGCGAAGAACGAAACCTTGAGCCATTGTTCCGTGTGATTGGTAAGAAACCTGAAAAATGGATTTTACAGACAGACTTTAATAATGATGAAGCTGTCGGCTACCTTGCTGATCGTTTTGCTCGTCTGGGTATTGAGGAAGAACTCTTCAAACAGGGTGCTCGCGCTGGAGATGCTGTTGTGATTGGAGAATCAAACGATTCTGTTATCTTTGACTGGGAACCTACGATGGTTGGCGGTGCAGAACTTCTGACCTCTCCTCGTGGAACCGATGTGCGTCTTGAAGAAATTGTTCGTCCAACCCGTGCTGAGAAACGAGCTGAGTACAAAGAACGTATGGACGCTAAGGCTGCTGCTCGTGCAGAGCTTGAGGCTGAAAGAGCAGCGGGGGTTTGGACAGAATCTGTTGATGCTAAGAAAAAAAATAGCTAATTTTCTGGGCTTTCTTTGTCGTATAAGAGTGTCTTCGCAGAGCGCATAATTGCTAAGATTCTATTTTCTCATTGGTGTTATCTCACATTAAGAGTGAGATAACAGGTAGCATATGAGTGGGCTTTGAGCCTGCACCGCACAATAATACTTTGATGGAAGGAACTTCGAATATGCGTGAGGCACTAATTTTAGCGAGTGAACACGGCGAACACGCTGAACATCTTGTATATGGCATCCCAACCTATGTGTATCTAGCATTAGCTGTGATTGCCTTTACCGTAATGTTCTTTATTTGCATTTCTTTTAGTGGTCGTGGTCTTGTTCGTCCTGAACATGCTCCTAACCATATTGGTAGCGATGAAGTTGAAGCACTTGCTGATTATCACGCAAAGCATGGTCACTAGTCTTTGCGTCTTTGGCTCATGAGCTATAACTTGGTGTAGCTTTCGAGCTGATGAAGCATAGCTTTCATTTCAAGGAGTCCTGTGCAGCAGGAAAATGCTGGTCAACCAGCCCCAAAAAATATGCATTTTCGTGTCCCCGGCCGTACTCGGCTGGGGGTTATGGGTGGCACTTTTGATCCCATTCATCATGGTCACTTGGTGGCAGCTAGTGAGGTTGCTGCTCGTTTAGATTTAGATGAAGTCACTTTCGTTCCGACGGGGTTACCTCTTCAGAAAAGTAAGCAGCGGACGGTAACTCCTCCCGAAGACCGCTATTTAATGACGGTGATTGCGACTGCCTCTAACCCTATGTTTACGGTGAGTCGGATTGATATAGATAGAGCTGGCCCAACGTATACGATTGATACGTTGACGGAGCTACGAGCACAACGTCCTGATTGTGATTTGTTCTTTATCACTGGTGCTGATGCTATGAACCAACTTTTGACGTGGAAAGACGCAGATAAGTTATGGGATCTTGCGTATTTTGTGGGGGTGACCCGTCCTGGTCATGAGCTAGAAAAACCAAAGGTTGATCAACAAAACTATGCGTTGATGGAAGTTCCTGCATTGGCCATTTCTTCAACGGATATTAGGGATAGGGCGATGGCGCAAGCACCTATTTGGTATCTGGTTCCTGATGGTGTTGTGCGATATATCGATAAACATCATCTATATGATGGAAAATCTTTGGATGAAAAGAATACGTTAGAACCGTAAAAGAATTCTGCTCATGCGTTATCGTGCAGAGAATTGGTCTTCACCATAGGTTTTCTAAAATGTTGGTATCTTTTACTGTTCAGTATTGCGCAAGAGAATAAACAAGACACCAACACAGAAGTAGCAGCTGTTCTTTTCTTATGAACATATAATGAGATAAAGATCGTGCTGCACTATAGTAGTTGGTAAAATCTTCAAAAGAATATTATCTATTTGATGCTAATAGTTTGAGGGGAATCAGTGACAGAACATAACGCTGAGGAACAGAAAGATTCAGTCGAGGACTCTTACCTCTTCGAATCCTTTGTGACCGAAGACGGAATTGAGGTTCCGCCTCCTACTCGCCCTATGGGGCCACGTCGTCTTGCGCGTTATCGCATTGATGCCGCAGCATATTTGCGTGCTTTACGCGACGGAACTGAATTGCCTGAAGAACCTGTTGCATACATGCCAGCTACCAAGGTTAGCTCACCTGAAACATCGATTAGTGATGAGGCTTTGTCTGTTCAACAACGCTTTTCTGCGTTAGCTGAACAAGGTGACATTCGCGCTCATGATGATTTAAACGGCGAACAGTTCACTGGCGAGAATGATACGCGTGCAGATGTTGGCGTGATAGCAGCTACTCCCGGTGAAGAGGTTTCTTCCTTGCCATCAGAAGGCGAGCAAGAAGATACCCCTGATGCTTCTACGCATGCTGTTTCTGCAAGTGACTATTCTTTTGATGATGAACTCGTCAGCGTAGAAGATTTTGATGACTCCAAAACAACTGATGCGGTAGTGGCGGATGCTGACGAGCCTTCTCTTTCAGACGCTTTATCTGAATCAACATCTGAAGATGAAGCAGAAGAATACCGTGAAGAGCCAATCCTGCCCAAGCCGGTGGCAGCGGTAGATGCACACGGCTTAGATTTAGAATCTTGTGACTATCATCTGTCAGAAGATGTCTCTTCTGCTGGGGAAGAGGATTCTCTTGTGCAGCAGACAGAAGATTCTAATACTTCTATTCCGTGGGAAGGTACTCTTTCGTCTTCTGCGCAGGAAGCTTCCGCAGATTCTGCTGGAGCTAAAGAAACAGCCTTGACTCTAGAAGATACTGTAGAGTCTGAGGAAGAGGAAAGTTTTGTGGGAGTCCTTCCTGCCGCAAGGAAAGATACTTCCTCTGAAGCAACAAACTTTGCTGACGACGTTGCCTCTATCGCTCAGAAAACAGCTAAAGGGCAAGAAGCTCTTACTCAGAGTTCTGTTGTAGAGCAAGAGACATTGAGTATTCGTGAACAGCTTGCTGCTTCAAGTGCGGAATATCATCATGACGCTTCCTCGCCAGTAAATGTAGAAGATTCCGAGAATATGGATTATTCAGCACCTGAGAATGCAGAGAGCGAAGTAGAGTCTTCTTCTAAGATTTGGCTCTTTATTGTGCTGGCTCTTGTTCTTGTGGCTGTTATTGCTGTATGGTTTGTATTCTTTCAATAATTTTTATTCTTAGATGATTCGTATCCTCGGTTTTAGTGGATATGAAGTGTCATGAAAGGACACGATGACTGCTTCCCCTCGATCCGTCGAAGCATTGAAAATTGCGGCTCAAGCTGCTGAGGACAAACAAGGGACAAACCTCTTTGCTGTAGATACTGCCGAGAGAATGGGCCTTATTGATGGGTTCCTTGTTGTTTCTGCGCATAATGAGCGCCTTGTGAACGCCATTGTTGATGCGGTGGAAGATGACCTTCGTGAAAAGATGGACATGAAGCCCACTCGGCGTGAAGGCCGTTCTGGTGGGCGTTGGGTTCTTCTAGATTTTGAAGATATCGTGATTCATGTTCAGCATGAAGAAGACCGTGCTTTCTATGCTCTTGATCGTTTGTGGTCTGACGCTCCGCGTATTCCCCTTGGGTTAGAAAGCGAAGCGCCAGCGTTAGAAGAGGTCGATCAAGAAAAAGATCAGCAAATGATTCGTGAGGATGAGCTCTAAAGCTTGAGGTCATCTTTCTTGCAGAGGCTAAACGTAGAGCAAGCATACAGTTTGAGGTAGTTTAGCTTCTGTAAGAGGGTCTTTGGAGACAAAGAATCATAGCAAAAATCTTCTCAAGATATTTGCCTCCTGTCTTTTTTGTCGTGTATGATAGATGAGTACTTCAGTACAAGAAAAATATATATGGGGATATGGCGCAGCTGGTAGCGCACTTGCATGGCATGCAAGGGGTCAGGGGTTCGAGTCCCCTTATCTCCACCACTTAGGTGCTGGTTTGGACGTAGTCCGAGCCAGCATTTTTTGTCATCAGGGTAAAAGGTTTGAGCCGTGATGACTGTAGATCTGATAGGTTTGCTGGGAATAGTATGTTGGGGGATACTTGAAAAGAAAGGTTCACCCGCAAAATTTATTGACGAACTGTCGCAAAATACCTGAAATATACCCCGTATTTTACTCGGAACACGCTATATTTTTGGGTATGGCTAATAAATCAGTTTTCGCTTCAATTGCATTGGTCGCAACGGCTCTACTTAGCGGTTGCGCTGAAGGATCAGTTCCTGGTCTTACCATCGAAAAGACCTCAGGTTTCGAAGAAAATCGTGACTTCGTGGTTATTGAGACAGAAGTGGTCACTGGCAATGCAGAAATCGGCGAAAAGCCACAACCTGGTACAGCGCGTTTCTTTATCGATCAGAAAGAATTCTCTGGTAACGAACATTCTTTTGGCGCAGAGCCAACTTTCTACCGAGTTAACGCAGACGACATTCATGACTTATCAGGTCATGTTATTGCGGTATCTGTTTATGCTAAAACACCTGAAGAGACTGTTCGGTGCGCTATCAAATCGATGGGAATTTTTGAGCCTGTAGAATCTGCTGAAGCAGAAGGTAAAGGTGCTGCCCACTGTGTTTTGACAATGCACTAAAAGAAAAACTTTTTAATGGTGTGAAGGTTCGTTATAAGACGAATCTTCACACCATTGTTTCGTTAATGTGAAAAACTAGAGGTATGGATTCATTAGGCACTCAAGACCTACGTCAGATGGCGAGTGAAGCAGCTGATGGTGCTGCTCATCTGGGATATCGTATGGCGGGTTATATCCACCAATGGAGAGAAAAACGAGCGCGCAGAGCAGATAAAGAACCTGTTTTTGTTCCTAGCGTTGGCTATGGCACAACACACTGGGTTCGTGTCCTAGGGCGAGCACTCTATAAAACTGATCTCTTCGAAAAGTTTTTTGATGCAGGGCATGATGATGCGCCCGAACAAAAAATCCGTGGTTGGCGTTCTTTCACCGCAATAGCGATTGCTCATGCTGAAGTGTCGGTTCAGATTGGTTCACAGACATTCTTATTGCGAACAGACCGTGGCGGTGTACTAGACGCACAACTAGAAATCTCTCTAGAACCTGGTTTACATCAGGTGATTATGTCAGTTCTTGGGGGAGAGAGCGCAGAAACAACTGTGTATGTTGTTCCACCAGACCAAAAAATTGGTGTTATTTGCGATGTCGACGACACTGTCATGGTGACAGCTCTTCCTCGTCCGCTCCTAGCTGCGTGGAACTCTTTTGTTTTGAATGAGCACGCTCGTATTCCAACTCCCGGTATGTCTGTTCTTTTAGATCGTATCCACCGTGAACATCCTCATGCCCCGTTTATGTACCTATCAACGGGGGCGTGGAATATTACGCCTACATTGCAACGTTTCCTGTCCCGTAACGCTTACCCTAAAGGAACATTTCTGCTAACTGATTGGGGCCCGACCCCTGAATATTGGTTCCGTTCCGGTACAGAACATAAGGTGGATTCGCTTAAGCGTCTTGCTGCAGAATTCCCTGAGATGAAGTGGATTCTTATTGGGGATGATGGGCAAAGAGATCCTGAGATTTATAGCGGGTTTGCGGTGCGTTACCCTCAGAATGTTGCCGCTATCTTGATTCGTAATTTGACGATTGGTGAGTCTGTCTTAGCTTCTGGGCGGGTATGGGGGGATAGCCGCGCTCAAGAAATTACTAAAGGTAAGAGCTGGTCTGAAGCTAATGACGGAGCGAGCCTTATTCGTGAATTGCAAAATAGAGGGCTTCTCAAAGACTAGAGGTGCAATTCGAGCTACCTAGTATTTTGGGGGGCGTTGAGTCGTGTTTGAAGGTTCTACAAGAGGGGTTAAGAAGCTCCTGTAAAAGGCTGCTTGACCCCTCAACGGGGGATGTGATATTTCATCCTAGGCGACACACCAAGAGCAAAAAAGCGTTAAAAATTTCTCTCAGAAGTGCCGGTAACAGCAAAGTTCAGGTTTGGGTTGAATCTCCTCCGTTGAGAACACGGGGCGCATTGGTGACACCTTTTTGCCGGTGTGTTAGAGACCTCCAAAAGGAGGGTGTCTAGACAGGTGTTTAAATGGAATTGTGGATAACTGCCATAAGCCCTATAAATAAGCGAAAAATGCTGTGGATTAAGAGAAATGGCGAGTAGACCACACTATCTAGGGCATCTAGAACTCCTCGCACACTAGATGTAGTATTAATCCGTTCGTTGCTCACCGACTTGATAAACACTAGTCTTCAAAGAGCTCACCACAACGAACCCATAATCCATAGCCCTACGACGAGAACCTATCGCCACCTGCTGGTGATACCAAGGAGATAACAATGTCAGTAACGGTGTACACTAAACCGGCTTGTATGCAGTGCAATATGACATATCGTGCACTAGAGAAAAACGGTATCGAGTACAACATCGTAGACATCACCGAAAACGAGCAAGCGCTCGAAGACATCAAAAAACTCGGTTATCTCCAAGCCCCCGTCGTTATTGCTGGAGACCAACACTGGTCAGGCTTCCGCCCAGATCTCATCAGCTCCTTGAGCGCATAAACCTTTGAACCTCGCATCACCTCTGGCTCATCACCGCACCCTAAACCGCATAGATAAGGTTGGAGCTTCTCATGGAACAACAAACACGCGAAGCAGACTCCACCGTGACCACCACATCTGGTAGCCCTCTGGTTGTTTACTTCTCATCGGTTTCTGAAAATACTCATAAATTTATTCTCAAAACAGGGGTTCGAGCTATACGCTTACCCCTAAAAACTAGCGAAGAGACACCACGAGTACACGAGCCATACGTACTCTGCGTTCCGAGCTACGGCAGACCCGGCGGATCAGGCTCTGTTCCACCGCAAGCCACAAAGTTTCTTAACGTTCCAGAAAACCGTGCCCTAATGCGCGGAGTCATAGGAGCGGGAAACACCAACTTTGGCTCACTCTACTGCGTCGCCGCAGATATTGTGTCAGCAAAATGTCAGGTTCCTGTCCTCTACAAATTCGAGCTGATGGGAACACCCGAAGACGTCACTAACGTTCAAGAAGGATTGGAAAAATTTTGGATTCAAAACTCCCTGTGCCCGGCATGAGCCACGAACCTGGACACGAAGACCCCACCGTGCCAGAAAAGTTCCGCGGACTTGGATATCACGAACTCAACGCTCTTCTTAACCTTTATGATGAAGACGGACAAATTCAGTTTGACGCTGATCGTCAAGCCGCACGCCAATACTTTCTCCAGCACGTCAATAACAACACCGTTTTCTTCCACGACTTGGAAGAAAAAATGGACTACCTCGTCAAACACCAATACTATGAAGAACGCATCTTTGAGATGTATGACTTCGAGTTCATTAAATCTCTTTCTAAATTGGCGTACTCCAAAAAGTTTCGGTTTCCTACCTTTTTGGGTGCATTCAAGTTTTATACCTCATACGCTCTCAAAACCTTTGACGGTCAGCGCTACCTAGAACGCTTCGAAGACCGCGTTGTCATGGTCTCATTGCTCCTTGCTGAAGGTAACGAAGAACTAGCCGTCAAAATTGTTGAAGAAATCATCTCCGGACGATTCCAACCAGCAACCCCAACCTTCTTAAACGCAGGTAAAAAACAGCGTGGCGAGCTCGTCTCTTGCTTCCTCCTTCGTGTTGAAGACAATATGGAATCCATCGGACGTTCCATCAACTCCGCTTTGCAACTATCTAAACGTGGCGGCGGTGTTGCTTTCGCCTTGACAAACCTTCGTGAAGCTGGTGCACCTATCAAAAAGATTGAGAACCAGTCCTCTGGTGTCATCCCCGTGATGAAACTTCTTGAGGATTCTTTCTCCTACGCAAACCAGCTAGGTGCTCGTCAAGGTGCTGGTGCAGTATACCTGCACGCTCACCACCCCGACATCTACTCGTTCCTTGACACCAAGCGTGAAAACGCGGACGAAAAAATTCGTATTAAGACGCTCTCTCTCGGTGTTGTTATCCCCGATATCACTTTTGAGCTGGCAAAGAAGAACGAGGACATGTACCTCTTCTCTCCGTACGATGTTGAACGAGTATACGGCAAACCACTCTCTGATATTTCTGTCACCGAAAAGTACTACGAGATGGTCGATGACGCCCGCATTAAGAAAACCAAGATTAATGCCCGTGAATTCTTCCAAACTCTCGCAGAAGTACAGTTCGAATCCGGATACCCCTATGTCATGTATGAAGACACCGTTAACCGTGCAAATCCCATTGACGGTAAAGTCATCATGTCAAACCTCTGCTCAGAGATTCTTCAGGTATCAGAACCGTCCTATTACAATGCTGACCTAGGATACGAGACCATCGGTAAAGACATCTCTTGTAACCTTGGCTCTCTCAACATTGCGTTGACGATGGACGGCAAAGACATCGGCTCAACCGTTAACGCGGCAATTCGTTCTCTTACCGCAGTATCTGACCTTTCAGATATTCGTTCCGTGCCCTCTATCGAACGCGGTAACTCGATGAGCCATGCCGTGGGACTTGGCCAGATGAACTTGCACGGTTATCTTGGTCGTGAACGCATCAAATATGGTTCAGAAGAAGCTCTAGACTTCACCAATATCTACTTCTATACGGTCACATACCACGCGATTCGAGCCTCAATGGAAATTGCGCGTGAACGCCAAGAAACCTTCGTTGGGTTTGAGAAATCAAAATATGCTAGCGGAGAGTTCTTCCAGAAGTACATCCAACAAGAATGGGAACCTGCAACTGAACGCGTACGTGAACTTTTTGCAGGACACAGCATCCCCACCCAAGAGGACTGGAAAGCTCTTGCAGCTGATGTTGCACAATACGGTATGTACAACCAGAATCTTCAGGCTGTTCCGCCTACAGGTTCTATCTCATATATTAACGGTTCAACATCTTCCATCCACCCAATCGCCTCAAAAATCGAAATTCGTAAAGAAGGTAAGCTTGGGCGCGTCTATTACCCAGCTCCTTACCTTTCAAACGAGAACATCGAATACTATGAGGACGCATACGAGATTGGGTACGAAAAGATTATTGACACCTATGCTGTGGCAACACAACACGTCGATCAAGGCCTTTCACTAACGCTGTTCTTCCGTGATACAGCTACCACTCGTGACGTGAACAAGGCGCAAATCTACGCATGGCGTAAAGGCATCAAGACGATCTACTACTCACGTATCCGGCAGATGGCTCTTGAAGGAACAGAAGTTGAAGGTTGCGTTTCCTGCATGCTCTAATGTCGCTGTGCGCGCATAAACTATGATGGTGTGGGGTAGTAGCACTCGAACTGCCCCACACCAGAGCAACAACACATACATCACATGAGATTGTGAAGAACAGTTCATCGATAAGGAGAACACAATGATGATGAGCGAAAAGGTGAAACTGATTCACCACGTTGAAGCTATTAACTGGAACCGTATTGAAGACGAAAAAGATCTTGAAGTGTGGGATCGCCTAACCGCTAATTTCTGGCTTCCTGAGAAAGTTCCACTTTCTAACGACGTTCAGTCGTGGAAGACGCTCACTCCTGAAGAACAACAACTCACCATGCGAGTCTTCACGGGCTTGACTTTGCTCGATACCATTCAAGGTACTGTTGGTGCAGTTTCTTTGCTACCTGATGCTGTGACTTCCCACGAAGAAGCGGTGTACACCAACATTGCGTTCATGGAATCAGTCCACGCGAAATCATATTCTTCAATCTTCTCGACACTTGCCTCAACTAAACAGATTGACGAGGTGTTCCGCTGGTCTGCAGAGAACGAACACTTGCAGAAAAAAGCAAATATTGTGATGGACTACTATCAAGGTGAAGACCCCTTGAAGAAGAAAGTTGCTTCTACATTGCTAGAATCTTTCTTGTTCTACTCTGGTTTCTACCTTCCGATGTACTGGTCTTCCCACGCGAAGCTCACGAACACTGCTGATTTGATTCGTCTGATTATCCGTGATGAAGCCGTCCACGGATACTATATTGGCTACAAGTTCCAGCGCGGTCTAGAAAAAGAAACTCCTGAGCGTCAGCAAGAACTCAAGGACTACACCTTTGACTTGCTCTATGAACTGTACGAGAACGAAGTTCAATACACTCATTCTCTCTACGATTCTGTGGGCTTGAGCGAAGATGTTAAGAAATTCTTGCACTATAACGCTAATAAAGCGTTGATGAACCTTGGGTACGAAGCAATGTTCCCTGCATCGGTAACAAATGTTTCCCCTGCTATCCTTTCGGCGCTGTCTCCTAACGCTGATGAAAACCATGACTTCTTTTCTGGGTCTGGTTCTTCATATGTTATTGGTAAAGCTGTTAACACTGAGGACGATGACTGGGATTTCTAAACTAGTTTGAAGAGGTTAAAACTCATGGTGGTGTGCTTTCTATCTGAACGGGAGGAAAGCACACCACTTTTCTTAATCTGCAGAAGACATCGGATATCTTGTGTCTTGCCCGAAGACACCATGCGTTTTATCAGCGATGATAGAGATAAATATATTGTTGATATGAGGTTAAGAGGTCTGTGCTGTGCGTATTATTCTTGATACTGAACGCCTTGGAGAACATATTCATCCGTTCTCAGAGTCTGTGGAGTTCTTACGACGTGTTGCGCGCGGAGAAGACGAACAGACACTTCGCCTCTATCGTCCTGCACCAAATATGGCGTTTGGGCGACGAGACAAACATAATCCTTCTTTTGAGGATGCAGCTGAAGCCTCTCGCCGTTTAGGGTTTTTACCGCAGGTGCGACCTGTGGGCGGTCATGCTGCTGCTTATCATGCGGGTTCTTTAGTGATTGACCATTTTGCGCCCTCTGCTGATGCTATTAGTGGGAACAATCGTCGTTTTGAGTTTTTTGCACAATTTTTTGTTCAAATACTTTCTTCGTTAGGTTTTTGTGCAGAAGTGGGTGAGTTGCCGGGGGAGTATTGCCCTGGAGAATATTCAGTGTTTATCCATGCTGGAGAAGGAGAGCGTCTCAAAATTGTTGGCACAGCTCAGCGCGTTGTTTCTGGCGCATGGTGGTTTAGCACAGGGATCGTGGTAGAAGATTCTGCTCCGTTGAGAAAAGTTACCGCAGAAGTCTACCGGCATTTAGCGATACCTTTAGAGCCGAATACTGTCGGGGCGTTGAGCGATGTTATTCCTCAAATCAAGGTTGAAGATGTTGAGGACGTTGTCCTTGAAGGGTATGAGAAGTTCTGGACAGAAAGCATTATTGAATCCCGTAGGCTATAAGATTATGGGGTAATTCATAGAATGCGTTTGCCTTATGCGGGTAGGAATGTGTCGTCCTGAGGTGTCCAGCGTTGCCATCCAAGGGTGAGGTAGAGAGCAAGCGCTGCAGCATTTGTTTCGCTGATGTGGGTGCTTGCAGCCCCATGATGTTGCGTGTGCATCACATCAAGTGCATAGGTAATGAGTTCTTCGGCAATTCCTTCACGGCGTCGTGAAGGTGTAGTAATAAGTTCTAGTAGTGTGGGTGTGTTTTCTGGACCGTTATGGTCTAGACGGTTTTTGAGGCTGAGGAGAACAGCAACTGCTCGACCGTTATCGTCGATGAGGATGGGGGAGGCTTCGGGGTAGAACTCTCCGTGTGTTCCGTTGAGTATCGTTTCTACGTAGTGTTGGGCGTTTTCTTGGGTGGGGAAAGTTGATTCATCGTATGCGCTAAAGAGGAGACGCGCAATGGCTTCACGGTCTTCTTGGCTGGTAGGGCGTAGGTTGAGACGCTGAGGTGATTTGCGCAGTGGAGTGATGGTGTTGGTGATGAGGGTGATGTACTTTTCCATGGCAAGTCCTAAATGTTGTGGGCAACGTCATGTATGTAAACAGGCTAACGGATATTTCTCTTAAGCGGAATAGCCCATCGGTGGTGTCTTCGTGATTTTAAAACGTGGTGGGTGATAAGGACTTAGTCCTTATCACCCACCACGTTTTAGCCTGTGTGTTAGCTATATGTTTATGCTGCGTGGTTGCATGTTGCGCACTGGCAGTTTTCGCAGACGCAGTTGACGCAAGCATCTGAGCAGTCGCCACATTCACATACTGCGTGGTTGCATGTGGGGCAGTTACAGTTGTCGCATTCGCAGGTTGCACAGCTGTCATTGCAGTCGCCACATTCGCAGGTGACGCATTCGTCGTAGTGTCCATCATGTTCACGGTGTACGTGGTCGCCGTGGATGTAGTCTACGTGGTCG
The DNA here is from genome assembly GCF_048512915.1 of Rothia sp. P7208. NCBI lineage: Bacteria > Bacillati > Actinomycetota > Actinomycetes > Micrococcales > Micrococcaceae > Rothia > Rothia sp. P7208. The sequence goes on along the minus strand of NZ_JBLXXW010000002.1, from coordinate 27,731 downwards.
TGGTGGATGACTGCGAGGTGGCCACAGTTTGGTCCGTGGGTGTGTGCATGTGCTTCTGATTCGTGGTGTAAAGTTGCGGTACTCATGAGTTATTCTCCTTGGTGTGTTCGTAGACATCGTTAATGATGTGCGTGACGTGATGGTCCGCTACTTCGTACATGATGCTACGTCCTGTCTGTGTGCTGGTAATAACTCCAGCTTCTTTGAGGATTTTGAGGTGGTGGGAGACGAGAGGTTGCGAGACTCCCATGCAGGTGAAGAGTTCGCTGACGGTGTGTGACCCTTTGGATAGATGATGTGTCAAAGCTAAACGCAAAGGGTGTGCTAACGCTGCAAAGAGTGCAACGGAACCACTGTACTCTGTTTCCCACGTCTTCTCGCTATCCATAAAAGAAATTTTATATAAAGATTTCTTTGTGGGTCAAGGGGTTGTTCGATAATGTATAAAAAAATTTTTATGAATGTTAGACACTCCACAAGACACTAGCCTTATCACATGAACTAAGAGCTATAACAACACTAAAAAACGCATGTACACTAAAGACAATGTGCGCTCTTGTACCGCGCACAGTAGATACCGAGCATGCCCCTAGTACGGGCGTGCACAACACACAAACAAGGAGACAGATGTCTGTCGCACATATTTCTGTAGACGTTGCCGGAGAAAAACGCACCATTGAAGACGGCACTACAGCCGCCGAACTCTTCACCGAAGACCGTGATATTGTCGTTGCCCGTATTAACGACAAACTCGTAGACCTCTCAACACCCCTACACGAGGGCGACTCTATCGTCCCCGTCAGCATCCACGAACAAGAAGGTCTAGAAGTCCTCCGTCACTCCGCCGCGCACGTCATGGCTCAAGCAGTCCAAGAGTACCGAAAAGACGCAAAACTCGGCATCGGACCATATATTACCGACGGCTTTTACTTCGACTTTGACGTTGAAGACCCCTTCACCCCTGAAGACCTCAAAAAAATTGAGAAAATGATGATCAAAATCATCAAATCAGGACAAAAATTTGTACGCCGCGTTGTGACCCAAGAACAAGCAGCGCAAGAAATGGCGCAAGAACCCTACAAGCTCGAATTGCTGAGCCTCAGCCAAGGTCCCGGTTCTGGGGCTGACGCAGCAGAAGGCGCCTCCGTAGAAGTCGGCGCCGGCGATATCACCATCTACGACAACGTTCACCCCAAAACTGGGGAAACCGTATGGCGTGACCTCTGCCGTGGCCCACACCTACCCAACACAAAACTTATCGGAAACGGGTACGCCCTCATGCGTGCAGGTGGAGCCTACTGGCGCGGTTCTGAAAAAAACCCTATGCTCCAACGCATTTACGGAACTGCATGGCCTAGCAAAGAAGAGCTTGTAGCCTACAAAGAACGTATCGCAGAAGCTGAACGACGCGACCACCGACGACTCGGAGAAGAACTAGACCTCTTCTCCTTCCCTAAAAACATCGGCCCCGGTCTACCCGTCATCCACCCCAAAGGTGGCATTATCAAACGTGAGATGGAAGACTACGTACGCACACGCCACATCCAAGAAGGCTTCCAATACGTCAGCACTCCTCATATCTCCAAAGAAGACCTGTTCTACACCTCTGGGCACCTGCCATACTACTCAGACGGTATGTTCCCCTCCATGGAACTCGATAACGGAAACTACCGTCTCAAGGCCATGAACTGCCCCATGCACAATGAGATTTTCCGATCACGAGGACGCTCCTACCGAGAGCTACCATTACGACTATTCGAATTTGGAACCGTCTACCGTGACGAAAAATCAGGTGTACTACAAGGACTCACCCGAGTTCGTATGATTACCCAAGACGACTCACACAGCTACGTCACTAAAGAACAAGCACCCGATGAGATTCGTCATCTGCTCAAATTTATGCTCAGCCTGCTAGAAGATTTCGGTATGACAGACTTCTACCTCGAATTGTCTACCCGAGACACAGAAGGCGATAAAAAAGACAAATTTATCGGCACCGACGAACAATGGGAACAAGCAACAGCAGTCCTTGAACAAGTCGCCTCCGAAACCGGTCTAGAACTTGTACCAGATCCAGGTGGAGCAGCATTCTACGGACCTAAAATCTCCGTACAAGCGAAAGACGCCATCGGCCGTACCTGGCAGATGTCTACTGTTCAATATGACTTCAACCAGCCACAACGATTCGGGTTAGAATACCAAGCCTCAGACGGAACACGTCAAGAACCTGTCATGATTCACTCTGCAAAGTTTGGTTCGTTTGAGCGCTTCCTTGGTGTGCTCACAGAACATTATGCAGGTGCCTTCCCCGCATGGCTATCGCCCGTACAAGTTGTAGCAGTTCCCGTAGCAGAAGCTTTCAACGACTATATGGCAGATATTGCTACCAAGCTTCGAGCTGAAGGGGTTCGCGTAGAAGTTGACTACGGAACTGATCGTTTCCCCAAAAAGATTCGTACCGCTTCCAAAGAGAAAACACCGTTTATTCTCATCGCCGGCGGAGAAGACGCAGAAAATGGGGCAGTGTCGTTCCGCTACCGTGATGGCTCCCAAGAAAATGGTGTGCCTGTAGCAGAAGCTATCCAACGCATTGTTGAACACATCAAGAACCGTGTGAACGAAGACCCTCGCGCAACAACTGAAACACCGGCAGAATAGAAGAAAAACCTATACAGCCGAGACATCTCATGTGTTGAAACTGTCGCTCTTGTAAAGAATCCTTCCGACAAGGAAAAACTTTACAATAGCGACAGTTTGCTTTAACACAGCAGACAGGAGGAAAAAACCAGCGCTAAAATAGAGAACTATGACACATAAACTATTGCAAGCATCATCAGATATCGGAGGATACCCACAACTAGCCTCCACCACCAGCCATGACATACACCAAGCGTTAGAAGAAGCCGTACAGGCTCAAAAACTTGCGTGGAACAACATCTGTGCAAATAGCGAAACCCCAACCTTTGCAAACACTATTGAACCGTTAGAAGACAGCTACCGAGAATTCTCACGAGCAACAGGCATCTACTACACGTACCTGTCCTCTATGGGAACACCAGAAATACTAGAACTCAGCGAATACTGGGAACCCAAACTCGCCGAACACACAACTGCCATGGCGAATAACGAGCCTCTTGCTACTCGCATCGCCAACGTCGAAGAGCAAAACCTCACCTCAGCACAACAACGAGTGCTCAAGCTCTGGAAAGAAACATTCACCGACGCAGGAGCATACCTCAGCAAAGATGCACAACAACAGCTCGCAGCAATCGAGGCCGAACTAGCAAAACTGAGTGCAGAATTCTCTAAAGCACTGCTGACCGGAGCGCAACAAGCAGCACTTCTCATCCACGACGAAGAAGAACTTGCAGGACTCGACGAAAGCACCCGAGAACGTCTTGCCCTCAACGCCGCAAAGAACGGACACGAAGGAGCGTTCCTTCTACCTCAAGATCTCTTTGCAGCACCGGCACTTCTTGAATCACTAGAGAACCCCGCGACCCGCGAAAAATATTATGCAAACTCCATCAACCGTGGACGAGCACACACTCGCGATGCCGGTAGCGCAGATACACCACAAACCATCCAAACTGGCGCAAAAATGTCATACCTGCGAGCGCAACGAGCAGCACTCTTCGGAGCAAAGAACCACGCAGAACTGGCCATTCGCCGAGCTGTAGCACAAAAATCTGATGAAGCATTAGCGATGCTTGAAAAAATGTTGCCACAAGCATTAGCAAACTTCCGTAAAGAACTAGAAACCATGGCAGAAGTTGCGGGAGTGTCTGTTGAAGACATCCATGCTGCTGACGTACCTTACTACCTCAAACGTGTGGCAGAAGAGAAATATCGTGTCGATATACAAGCTCTACGACCCTACTTTGAGCTTAACTCTGTAGTAGAACGAGGCGTCTTCTACGCCGCTGAAACTCTTTACGGAATCAGCTTCACCGAACACACCGAACTATCGAGTTATTACCCCGACATGCGGGTGTGGGACGTCAAAGACGAGAACGGCACTCTTATCGGTATTTTTGCTCTTGACCCGTATGCTCGCGCCACCAAACAAGGTGGAGCGTGGATGAACGACCTCGTACCACGTGATGAACGCATCCAACAAGTGCCAGTAGTGCTCAACACCCTCAACATTGCAGAACCTGCTGAAGGTGCACCGGCGCTACTGACCCTTGATAACGTACGGACACTTTTCCACGAATTTGGCCACGCACTACATTCCTTGTTAAGTACCGCTAAGTATCCTTCTGTTGCTGGTACGAACGTTCCCCGTGACTTTGTTGAATATCCCTCACAAGTTAATGAGATGTGGATGTTCCACCCAGCAGTAGTAGGGAACTACGCACGCCATATTGATACAGGAGAAACACTCCCACAAGAACATATTGATGCGCTACGCGCTAGCGAACAGTGGGGAGAAGGATTTGCCACCAGCGAATATCTAGGAGCCGCCCTCCTCGATATGGCATGGCACACCCGCAGCGTTGAAGACGGGCTCATCGACAGTTGTGAAGATGCTAAAGCCTTTGAAGATGAAGTGCTCAAACGTTATGGCTTCGACCAATACCCAGTATCTCCGCGCTACCTTACCGGAATGTTCAAACACATCTTTGGTGGAGGATACGCCGCAGGATACTATGCTTACATCTACTCCGAGATGATGGACGCAGAAACTGTTGATTGGTTTGAAGAATCCGGGGGAGCAACCCGCCACAACGGTGAAACCTTCAAAAACGCTATTCTCGCAACAGGAAATAGCCAAGACCCGGCAGAGTCCTTCCGACAGTTACGAGGACGAGACCCACGAATTGAACCATTATTACGTCGACGTGGACTACTTGAAGAATAGTTAGAGGAGTATCACACTCGTATAATCTGTGTGGATGCTACCGGAAAAGACTTATCCGGTAGCATCCACAAGAATCTTTTAGCAACATTCACATAGAGCGTATGAGCCTACAGGTACACTAAAGACCATGGAGTACACCACCGATAGCTTTGAACTGCCACAAGTCCCAGATGCTTTCCAACGGCTTTGGACACCTCACCGTAAGGCATACGTCAGCGGAGGGCAAAAAGACTACCAAGAACAGACGTGCCCCTTTTGTAGTGCTCCCGAACGCTCCGACGAAGAATCTCTGATTGTTCATCGAGGTAAATACGCGTACGCCATCTTAAACCTCTACCCATATAACCCAGGGCACCTGCTGATTCTGCCCTACCGGCATATCCCATATTACGATGACGCAACCGTCGAAGAACTAACCGAAATAGGGATTCTCACCCAACAAGTGATGCGTGTGCTACGTCAAGTCAGCAAAACAGACGGATTCAACATTGGGATGAACCAAGGCAAAATTGGGGGAGCCGGAATAGCCGATCACCTACACCAGCATATCCTCCCACGATGGTCTGGCGACACCAATTTCTTACCGATTATCGCCCACACAAAAACCATGTCACAGACACTAGGACAGATACACACTCTCGTAAAACAAGGGTGGGAAGAATACCTTTCAACGACAGCCAAAACTCTTTAGAGAAGGCTAAACAACTTCTAACGCACCCTTCAGCTGTTTTGCTGCGCTACGAACATCAGCAGCTTCAGTTAAAGCACGCACCACAACAATACGTGAGGCACCTGCCTGACAAACCTCTGACACCGTATCCACGTTAACGCCACCAATAGCAAACCACGGTTTCTGACCGGCAAACTGAGCAACCTGCTCAAGATACTCCACGCCTGTTGCTGCACGCCCCGGCTTCGTCGGCGTCGGCCACACCGGCCCACACGCAAAATAATCAATATTCTTATCGGCAGCAGCCTCCTGCCCCTGAGACACCCCATGTGTTGAAGCACCTACAAGAACATCGGCACCTAACAACCTGCGCGCCTGCACCGCAGAAAGATCGTCTTGACCTCGATGAAAAATATCAGCACCCATAAGAGCAGCAACATCAGCACGGTCATTGACCGCAAAAAGCTTATCGTGACGACGTGCCACCTTTTTGAGAATCTCTAAAGCTGCTAGCTCCTGTTGCACAGAAATCTTCTTATCACGCAGCTGAATAATATCGACACCACCACTATAGGCTTCATCCAGAAAAGACTCTAAATCTCCACGAGATAAACGCGCATCCGTACACAAGTACAAGCGTGCTTTTTGAAGCTTTTCAAGGCGCTCGCGACGAAGCGTTGAAGAAGAATCCACGAAAGAAGTGGCGAAAGGCTGTTGTTCATAAACGGACATAGTTTTGAGGTCTCCTTGTATCAAAAAGATTGAGGCTTATACTTAGAGTGACCTACGGGAGCGTCAGATATATCGCGCCATATCACAGTAGATATATCTTCACGACGCTGAGAGGGCTAAGAGAGCCGACCGTCTTACTTGATGCGGGTTATGCCGCCGGAAGGAAGTGTTCGTCATGGGTGCGACGTTGTTTAACCCGCACGATGAAGATTCAACTATTCATCAATATATACCCGAACTATCCAAAGAACCACCCTCAACAGTAGATATTGCAGTCATCGGTGCAGGAATTATCGGATTATCGACCGCGTACCGTCTCCAAAAAATAGGGTATAGCGTTGCTATCTTAGACCCACAACCCGCTTCAGAAGCAACACGAGCAGCCGCCGGAATGCTTGCCCCAGCATCTGAAACACAATTTCGCCAAGAACCATTAGTTCAGCTGATGAAACGGGCAGCGCAACTATACCCATCATTTGCACAACACATTCAAGAAGAATCCGGTATTCATGTTGGTAGACAAGAAACAAAAACCCTCGTATGCGCCTACGATCATGCTGATAAAAATGCTCTAGAAGACCTCCAACAATATCAACAAGAGCTAGGTTTAGAAACCCAAAAAATATCCATCCGAAAAGCTCGTTCTCAAGAACCAAGCCTCTCATCGCGTCTTGCAGGAGTCGTGGAAATAGCCGGCGACCACCAGATTAACCCGCGCTGGTACTGCCAAGGGCTCATACACCTCTTACACGAACAGCTCTACCCTGTGAGAGCCCAAAAAATTCTTCTCGACGCAGACCAAACACACGCCCGCAGCATCTACTGGGAATACCAAAACCCCACGACAGGGCAACAGCACACCGGAGAACTCCACGCAACATATATCATCGTCGCTAACGGCCTCGGAACCTTAGAACTTCAAGGCATACCAGCGCTCAAAGAACTCCCTTTACGACCCGTCTACGGTGATGTGCTTCGTCTCCGCGTACCTGAAAACCAGCGCCCCTTCATCACCTCAACAATTCGCGGTATCGTCCGTTCCCAACCTGTTTACATCGTTCCCCGTGAAGACAACACCGTCGTTATCGGTGCAACATCACGTGAAGACCATATGCCCGGTATCAACGCTGGCGGAATATACCAACTACTACGTGATGCAAGAGAACTTATCCCCGCCATCACAGAACTCGAACTCTACGAAATAATCTCACGAGCACGCCCCGGAACACCCGACGACCTGCCCCTCATCGGCACAATCGAACACCACGGTAAAGCACTCAAAAACCTCATCCTCTCAAACGGCTACTTCCGTCACGGAATACTGCTTTCAACACGAGCAGCAGAACTCGTAGAACACCTCATCACCGAAACCCTCACCGAAGACGACAGAAAAGACCTCTACGCTTGCCGTCCACAACGCTTCACGCCAACCCAACAAAACCCTAAACCAACAGAGGAAAACCCCAATGAACATCACCCTCACAATTAACGGTGCAGAACACACCTATACGACACCACAAACCATCAAAAAACTCGTCGAAGACACCATCAACACCGCCCTCAACAACCAAGGAAACACCCAAGACGGAACACCCCTTGGCATCGCCGTAGCACTCAACGACACCGTACTACCACGCAACCAATGGGCACACACCACCGCAAACCACCATGACAGGCTAGAAATCATCACCGCCGTACAAGGCGGATAACACCACCAGCACAAACAACAAACTCGAGATAAAAAGAACATGACACCAACAAACATTCCACCACTGAACATCGACGGAGTAGACCTCAACTCACGACTCATCATGGGCACCGGAGGAATCACCTCACTACAACACCTCGAAGAAGCACTCCTCAGCTCAGGAACAGAACTGACCACCGTCGCCATGCGACGATACAACCCCAGCGGAAAAGAATCTCTCTACTCCATTCTGAAACGCAACAACATCAAAATTCTGCCGAACACCGCAGGCTGCTACACCGCAAAAGACGCACTACTAACCGCAGAACTTGCCCGAGAAGCACTCCAAACACACTGGATTAAGTTAGAAGTCATCGCAGACGAAACAACACTCCTACCCGACACCTACGAACTCATCGAAGCCACCGAAACACTCGCCGAACGAGGCTTTACCGTATTCGCCTACACCAACGATGACCCCATCACCGCACGACACCTACAAAATGCAGGCGCCAGCGCCGTCATGCCCCTCGGCGCACCCATCGGCACAGGACTAGGAATACTCAACCCACACAACATCCAACTCATCACCAGCGAACTAGACGTTCCCGTCATCATCGACGCCGGCATCGGAACAGCCAGCCAAGCAACACAAGCAATGGAACTAGGCTGCGATGCTGTCCTCCTCGCCTCATCCGTCACCCGAGCCCAAAATCCCGTAGCAATGGCAGAAGCCATGAAATACGCAGTACACGCCGGATACCACGCCTACCATGCTGGACGTATCCCCACCCGAACCCACGCGCAGGCCTCATCACCAACCGAAGGACGAATCCTCACCGGAGCACCCACCCAAGAAGACCTCACCACCTAACCTCAACGAAGAAAGCACCCCAACCATGCCACTGGCACCACTGACCACACCCAAAAAACAACTCAGCACACAAGAACAACTCCGCTACGGGCGACACTTCACCCTGCCCGGCATCGGAGAAGAAGGACAACGACGACTCGCCAACGCAAAAGTCCTCAGCATCGGAGCCGGAGGACTCGGCTCACCCCTACTGCTCTACCTCAGCGCAGCAGGAGTCGGAACCCTCGGCATCATCGACCACGACACCGTCGAATACAGCAACCTCCAACGCCAAATCATCCACAACAACAACACCATCAACACACCCAAAACACACTCCGCACAACAACGCATCCACGAACTCAACCCACACACCAACGTCCACACCTACCACGAAAAACTCAACGCAGACAACGCCGAAAACATCATCAAAAACTACGACCTCATCATCGACGGATCCGACAACTTTGCCACCAAATACCTCACCAACGACATCTGCGAACACCTCAACAAACCACTTATCTGGGGGAGTATCTCCCAATACACCGCACAAATCTCACTCTTCTGGGCACACCCCAAACACCTCAACACCACCCAACACACCCAAGGAACCACCCTCCGAGACCTCTACCCACAAATACCAGCAGCAGACTCCATCCCCACCTGCGCACAATCAGGAGTACTCGGATCCCTCTGCGGAACCATCGGCTCCATCATGGCCACCGAAGCCATCAAACTCATCACCGGAGTACCCGAACCACTCCTAGGAAAACTCTGGATGTACGACAGCCGAACACACACCACCAAAACCCTCAACATCACACCCGACCCACACCGCACACCCACACCACTGACCGAAACACTCCAACAAATACAACAATCAACATCACAACCCCTCAACGTACCCGAAATCACACTCCACGAAATCAACCAACACCCCGAACACTACACACTCATCGACGTACGCGAACACCACGAACGCAACAACGGACACTACCAAGACCACGCACACATCCCACACCAAGAACTCCTCACCCTCATCAACAACACCCCAAACCCCCTAGAAAACATCAACAACACCCTCACCAAACACCTCAAAAACAACACCACACCAGTGTTCTACTGCGCCAGCGGAAAACGCTCAGCACTCATCGTCCACACCCTCAAAAAACAACAACCACACATAACAGCCCTATCCCTTACCGGAGGATTCAACCAAACACCTATAAAATAAAAAACATGTCTAGACCCATAACACGACTCATCGGCCAAGGCGTACGCTACGCCACCAAACTCCGCGGAGGCGGATCCGCATTCCCCGGACTCGTCATGGAAAAACTACACCCCAACTTCGTCCCCGAAGAACTCGCAAAACTACCTCACGGCGTAGTCGTCGTCTCTGGAACCAACGGAAAAACCACCACCACAAAAATGGTGGTCCAACTACTCCAAGCCCAAGGGCTCAAAGTCTTCACCAACAAAACAGGATCAAACTTCGTTCGAGGAGTTGCCGCCTCACTCCTCGCAGAAATGAGCCTCACCGGAAAACTCGACGCAGACATCGCCGTCCTCGAACTCGACGAAGCCCACGCCGTACACTTCGTCAAAAAAGTCAAACCACACTACGCACTACTACTCAACGTCCTACGCGACCAACTCGACCGCTTCGGTGAAATCGACACCACCCGAAAAATGCTCACCACCGTAGCAGAAGCAACCACCAACACCGTCGTACTCAACCGAGAAGACCCACGCATCCTCAGCATCGCAGAACACATTAAAACAGGAACACACACCAACTATTTCGGACTCAGCCAAAAACTCCGAACCATGTTCCCCTCCGACGACGAAATGCGCTCGCAACAACGCACCAGCACTAAAGAAAACCTCCCAGAAGCCACCGTCACCCTCAACGACTTCAACGGAACCAACGCAACATTCACCCTCAACGGACACACCGCACAAGGAAAAATCAACCTCTACGGCGTCTACAACATCTACAACGCCGCCGCAGCAATGGCACTCACCCAAGCGGTCATGGGAGAAAACCTCAACGAAGAAAAACTCATCGAAGAACTCCAACACATCACACCCGCTTTTGGACGAGGCGAAACCCTCACCATCAACGGCCAAACACTACAACTACTACTCGTCAAAAACCCCTCAGGATTTAGACTCTCCCTCGCCAGCGCAGACGCACAAGACTACGCAACCATGATTACCATCAACGACCAATACGCAGACGGCAGAGACGTCTCATGGCTCTGGGACGTAGACTTCCATACTTTACAAAAAACTGGAGTCAATACCGTCTCCGGAACCCGCGCATGGGATATGGCACTACGCCTAGAACACGACGAAATCACCACCGAACACGTCGAAGAAAACCTCACCGAAGCACTAGAACACTTCATCAAAAACTCCCACGGCAAACCCATGCGCATCTTCTGCACCTACACCGCCATGCTTGCCATCCGTAAAGAACTCTCCAAAATCACCAACGTAGAGGACATCTCCTAATGAGCAACAAAACACTCACCATCGTCCAACTCTACCCACAAGATATGAACATCTATGGAGACTGGGGAAACACCCTCGCCCTAGCACGTAGAGCAAAAGCCCACGGATACACCCCCGAAATCATCGACTACAACCCCTCCGACACCTTCCCCGAAAACCCCGACATCATCCTCGGCGGAGGCGGACAAGACTCCGGACAAAGCATCATCCAAGAGGACCTTCACGCCATCGCCCCCAAACTCAAAGAACTCGCAGAAAACGGCACACCCATGCTCGTCATCTGCGGACTCTACCAACTCTTCGGACAAGAATTCCGCACCAACCAAGGAGAAACACTCCAAGGCATCGGCATCTTTGACGCCATCACAATCGGCGGAGAAGAACGACTGATTGGAAATATCGTCGAAGAATCCGAAGAATTCGGAACACTCATCGGATACGAAAACCACTCCGGAATCACCACACTCTCCGACGGCACCCGCCCCCTAGCCACCGTCACCAAAGGCGAAGGAAACAACACCACCGACACCACCGAAGGCGCTCGCAAATACAATGTCATCGGCACCTATCTACACGGCTCACTCTTGCCGAAGAACCCTGCCGTCTCTGACTTCTTAATTGCAGAAGCTGCCAAGAAAAAATATGGGGAATTTATTCCTCAAACAATAGATGACACGACTATTGACCGTGCACGTGAAAGCGCCATGAATCGACCCCGTTAATGCGGTGTCATTGAAACTGTTTACAATAGAACCTAGTATCTAAAGAGAACCTGCGCTGATGAGCCACATCAGCGCACAGCAACAAAAGGAGACAACGTATGTCAGGTCACTCCAAATGGGCAACAACCAAGCACAAAAAAGCAGCTATCGACGCTAAACGTGCAAAAGCATTTGCCAAATTTATCAAAGCTATTGAAGTTGCAGCTCGTATGGGTGGCGCAGACGTATCCGGTAACCCTGCACTAGACCTCGCTGTTTCTAAAGCTAAGAAAAACTCTGTCCCTAACGACAACATTGACCGTGCTATCAAACGTGGTGCTGGTCTCACCGGTGAAACCATCGACTACACCGAAATCATGTATGAAGCCCGCGGACCTCAAGGAACAGCTCTTTATATTGAATGTTTGACCGATAACCGTAACCGTGCAGCAGCAGAAGTTCGTACTGCCGTTACTCGCAACGGTGGCACTATGGCCGATCAGGGATCTGTAGCGTTCCTCTTTGAACGCAAAGGCGTTGCCGAAGTGACCAAAACCGAAGGTCTTACCGAAGACGACGTCCTCATGGCAGTACTTGATGCTGGAGCTGAAGAAGTTATTGATGAAGGCGATATTTTTACTGTCGTATCAGAAGCAACTGATCTTCCAGCCATCCGCCAAGCACTGACTGAAGCAGAACTTGAATATAACAATGACGACCCTGTCTTCCGTCCTACCATGAATGTCGAAATTGACGCTGAAGGTGCTCGCAAATTCCTTAAACTAGCAGATGCTATTGAAGAACTTGACGACGTTCAGAACGTTTATTCTAACGCCGATATTAACGAAGCTGTTATGGAAGAACTTAACGCAGACTAAGGAGATAGTAGGCACAATGCCCCTATCCACAACACAGCGCCCGAAACTTGCGAGTATTCCGCGAGTTCCGGGCGCTGCCCGTATTCTTGGAGTAGACCCAGGGCTGACACGGTGCGGTTTTGGTGTTATCGATATGACCGCTAACCGCCAAGCCCGCTATGTGAAAGTTGGTGTGGCAGGAAGCGCCCCCGCCCAGAAACTTGACCAACGTATTTTCACTGTTTTTCAGGCGGCAGAAGAATGGCTAGAGGTGTATCAGCCAGATGCTTTAGCCATTGAACGAGTATTCGCGCAAGAGCAAGTCAATACGGTGATTGGAACTGCTCATGCTTCTGGTGTTGTGATTGCTGCTGCTGCTGCACGTTCCATTCCCGTATATTTTCATACTCCTTCAGAAGTTAAAGCGGCTGTAACTGGTTCCGGTAAAGCAGATAAAGCTTCTGTAGGAAGAATGGTCACGCGTATCCTTAAATTAGAGAGGCTACCTCAACCTGCTGATGCCGCAGATGCTTTAGCTATTGCTATTTGTCATGGGTGGCGTGGTGCAACGGTCGGCTCTGGTATTGATATGAGCGTTGGTGTGCAAACTCATCAAGGTTCGCGGCCTCGCCCTCAGTTGGGTACGCTAACCCCAGCCCAAAGAGCGTGGAAAGCGGCAGAAGCTCAAAGTGCTCGTCGTGGGCGAGGACAATGGAAATAGTACATATATTCGAATAAGATAGAGATTATGATTAGCACCCTCACGGGAACCGTGACTCAGATTTCCCTCAATAGCTTGATCCTTGACGTCAATGGTTGGGGGCTGATGGTACATACCCCAGCTCGAACACTCTCTCAGCTTTCGCAAGGGGAGACAACTACTCTTTTAACAAGCTTTATCGTTCGTGAAGATTCCATGACTCTTTACGGCTTCTTAGAACCGGCTGAGCGTGAAGCCTTTGACCTTTTACTATCAGTTTCTGGTATCGGTCCGCGTATCGCCTTAGCAGCATTGTCGGTGCACACGGCCCAAGATATTGAACGAGCTATTGCCACAGGAGACGATAAAGCGTTCACTAAAGTTCCTGGTGTCGGCCCTAAAACTGCTCGAAGAATTGTTTTAGAACTTGCCGGAAAGCTGATTCTCAACGCGAACTCCGACACAGATCAGCTACCGCTTAACACTGGCATAGCATGGAAATCTCCCGTTCTCGAAGCGCTCATAGGATTAGGGTGGAGCGAAAAAGACGCAGAACGTTCGGTGGAGTCGTATCTAAAAAAGAGTGCACATCCTGAGAAGCTATCTGTGCCACAAGCCCTCAAAGAAGTCCTCGCAACATTAGGGCAACAACACAGCACCCGTCATTAGCACTCACGAACATTATCGCCTCAAGAATGAAGAACGGATACTTTGGTGAACCATCGCGCAACAGAACCTGAATATCGAGAGCAACGGCTCGTTGGGTTAGAAGAAGAACCTGAAGAAAAAATGATTGAAGCCGCTTTGCGTCCCCAATCATTAGATGATTTTGTAGGTCAGCAACGTGTCCGACAGCAGCTCTCACTACTTCTTGAAGCATCAAAACTGCGCGGTAAGTCAGCAGACCATGTGCTGTTATCTGGACCTCCCGGTTTAGGAAAGACAACCTTGTCGATGATTATTGCCGCAGAGATGGACGCGCCCTTGCGTATTACCTCAGGGCCAGCTATCCAACATTCCGGAGATTTGGCTGCTATTCTTTCTTCTTTGACTCCCGGTGAAGTTTTATTCTTAGATGAGATACACCGTATGTCTCGTCCAGCAGAAGAAATGCTGTATATGGCGATGGAAGATTTTCGTGTGGATATTGTGGTCGGGAAAGGTGCTGGCGCTACGTCTATTCCTCTGGAACTTCCACCGTTTACGTTAGTGGGGGCAACTACTCGGGCTGGTCTTTTGCCGGGGCCTCTACGAGACAGATTCGGTTTTACCGGGCACTTAGAGTATTACTCAACAGAAGAACTGGAAAAAGTGTTGCGCCGTTCCGCTGGACTTATGGATATGAATATTAGCGCTGAAGGTTTTGCGGAAATTGCAGGACGTTCTCGTGGCACTCCTCGTATCGCTAATCGTCTTTTGCGTCGTGTACGAGACTGGGCATTAGTGCACGATATCCCTCATATCAGCGCCGTAGAAGCTGGACGAGCTCTTGACATGTATGAAGTAGACTCGCGGGGGCTTGACCGCTTAGATCGTTCCGTCCTTGAATCTCTTATTCATAAGTTTGGTGGTGGTCCTGTTGGACTGTCAACTCTTGCTATTGCCGTAGGCGAAGAAGTTGAAACAGTAGAGACGGTCGCAGAACCTTATCTTGTCCGTGAGGGGATGATTGGTCGTACACCCCGAGGCAGAGTAGCGCTTTCAGCTGCTTGGGAGCATCTGGGGATAGAACCTCCAGAACAACTCTCATAAGATAAATATGTGGTTTTACCCAATTGCCTTACTGAGCTTAACGGTATTGCTAATCCTGATGTTATTGATGTTGGTCAGGTTATTGTTATTCAGCTTGGCTAATAACAAGGCGGGGCTGAGCATCACTTTTGTGTGGTGCTCAGCCCCGCCTCTTTTTTATTTGTTGGTTTTTAGGGCGGTGTAGGCGACCCCTCCCATGACGGCTGATAGGAGGAAATACCAGGGGTGACCTAGTACGGCTGGGATGAGGAATGCTACTGCGCCGATGGTTGCAAATAATGCAATTTTTTGTTTATCTGTCATGATGTTTTTCCTTTGTGATAGAGTCGGGGGGGGGGGGTAACGCCCTCCCGCCCCTGATTAGTTCGGTTATTCAGGAGCGGGAGGGTTTTTGTTACCTACTTTTCTATTTAGTCTTCTTGATGGTAAAAGGGACAATAAAAAATATTATCGCCGATAGCTCCCACGTTTTGGCTGAGAATCAATCCACTCTTTCGCATTTTCAGGCAAATAAAGTGCTTTACCGTTAGGTAACACGAAATCAGCTTTTAACGGGCGAGCCTTCATATGAACACTCACATTCTTACGAGTAAAACCTGCATAATCAGCAATATCGGACATTTGCCACAGAACTGGTATGTTATCACCTTCGTGATTTTCCATGATTCCTCCAAAATATCATGAGCTACAGTATGGCTGATTTTCTACGAGTATGGGTGCCTTGATCACTGTCGTAGTGGTCATCATGTAGTCATCACTCTACTGTGGTAAGCGTTGATATATTGTCATCCTTGCTCCTATATGTTTGTATCCACCAGTAGTTACAAATGATGAATGGTGCCATATCTTCATAAATATGTCTGAATTTATGCCCTGTAGACTCATCAACCTATGCGGATTATTCGTTCGTGAACTACGATAGAGCGTGGAAACTTTTCTGCCAAGAAGTATTTTCTGATAAATACCTCTTGGTTTCAGTGATGACATGCACAGTTATCGAACATTGTAGATACTCACCATCAGAAGAAAAGTTCTACCAAATACGAATAAATATGTTGAGCACATCGTTTGCTGAGTATCAAGAAGTTAACGCATGTAGGTCGGGAGAGTAAAGGGGCGGTATGGCTAAGCGAAGCCAACGAGCTAAAGCGAGTAGAGCGCTGATTGCCATGGCTGTGATAGTCGTGGCTTTATGTGCTGGAATCTTTGCTAGCACATCCTACGGAGGGTCATGGCGAGCTAAATTTGCTTTAGACCTCTCTGGTGGAACACAAATGATTCTTGCGCCTAAAGTCAACGGGGCACAAGACCAAACAGTTTCTGCTGAACAACTAGAACAAGCTGTTGAAATTATCCGTCAACGTGTTGACGGATCCGGTGTGTCCGAAGCAGAAGTGACGACCCAATCTGGGCGTAATGTTGTTGTTTCAGTACCAGGAACCATTGATCAGAAAACACGTGAGCTCATCCAAGCCTCTGCACAAATGGATTTTCGTGCAGTAATTTACTCGACTTCTCCAGAGCCTGTTACAGACGAGAAGAAACTCGCTGACGATAAACTTCCCCACCCCGAAGGCGAAGCAACAGACGGTTCCGATATACGGTGGGTCACCCCAGAACTCTGGCGTGAATATGAAGCAACTGACTGCACAAGCGGGAAAAGTCCTAACGCCGAACACCAAGACCCTCACCAAGCTATTGTGGCTTGTGCAGTATCTGGGCATGAAAAATATATTCTTGGACCTGTCGAATTGAGCGGTTCAGATATTGCGAATGCGACAGCATCTCAAGTGACCAATAGTAATGGTGTATCAACGGGACAATGGGGCGTTAACATCAACTTTGATGAAAAGGCCCGCGAAAAGTTTAAAGACATCACTACTCGTCTTTATGGAATCTACGGAAAAAACCAGCAAGACCCACGTGCCCGTTTTGCGATTATGCTCGACGGCGCAGTTCTTTCTTCACCAGTAGCTCAAGCAGTGATTGCCGACGGTAACCCACAAATCACCGGTAACTTCACAGAAGAAAGTGCACAGTCTCTTGCCCAGCAGCTCAAATACGGGGCTCTACCTATTAGCTTCACCATTCAATCCGAACAGCAGATTTCTGCAACATTAGGTTCTGACCAGCTCAAGATGGGACTACTTGCTGGTGTCATCGGTTTGCTATTGGTCTTTGTCTATTCACTTTTCCAATACCGCTTACTAGGATTTGTCACAATTGCATCGCTGATTGTTGCTGGTGTTATCTCTTATCTGGCAATTATTTTGCTTGGGTGGTCTATTAACTATCGTCTTTCCCTTGCCGGTATTGCTGGTTTAATCGTCGCTGTTGGGCAGACTGCTGACTCCTTCATCGTGTACTTTGAACGTATCCGTGATGAAATTCGTGGGGGTCGCACTATCCCCGCTGCAGTAGATCATGGCTGGCGTCGTGCTCAACACACGATTCTTGCTTCTAAAGCAGTCAACCTCCTTGCAGCAGTGGTGTTGTACATCTTCTCCGTCGGATCGGTTCGTGGATTTGCGTTCACCTTAGGTTTGACCGCTATCGCCGACCTCATCGTTGTGTTCCTCTTTACACATCCTGTTCTGACGCTTCTTGCTCGCACCAGATACTTTGGTGAGGGCGGACGATTCTCTGGCCTAGATCCTGTTGCCCTTGGTGCTACACCGTTATATCGAGGCGCTGGTCGTTTGCGCACTGCAGAAGAATCTGAGCATATGAGTATCGCTGAACGTCGTCGAGCTGCTGCTCGCGCCCAAGAAAACGCTCAAGAAGTAGAGGCTTCTCAGAGCACACAGAAGGAGGGGTAATTGTGGCTAACGCACTTGCTCGTTTTGGTAACGATTTACATTCTGGACAGCGTTCATACCAGTTTGTTGGAAAACGTAGATTGTGGTTAAGCATTGCAATGGTTCTCGTTGTTTTGTCCCTTCTCATTCCCGTCGTCAAAGGAGGGTTCAATCTAGGTATTGAGTTCCGAGGCGGTTCAGAGTTTACGATTTCTGATACTTCAAATACCGATATTTCGGTAGGGCAAAAAATTATTGCAGAGCACGCCCCTGAAGCCTCTGACGTTCGAGTGACTCATATCGCTGCGAAAACTATCAGGGCGCAAATGAGCCAGCTTAACGATGAAGAGACTCTTGCGGTAAAAACTGCCCTTCAAGAGGGGTACGGTGTTTCTGCAGACGACGTCACTTCGTCCTTTGTTGGGCCAAGGTGGGGCGCCGATGTGACCAGACAAGCACTTTACGGACTTGTCGCGTTCGTCCTTCTTGCTCTTATCGGTATGGCTTTATACTTCCGTACGTGGAAGATGTCTCTATCTGCTATTGCGGGATTGCTTTTCACCGTAATCGTGACAATCGGAATTTACGCTTTAGTAGGCTTTGAAGTGACTCCTAGCGCAATCATCGGTTTCTTAACCATTTTGAGCTATTCACTCTATGACTCTGTGGTAGTTTTCGATAAGATTCGTGAGAATACCGAAGGCATTGAAAAACGCCGTGACCTCACCTACGGTGAACAGATTAACCTTGCAACGAACCAAACTCTCGTTCGTTCCATTAATACTTCTGTTGTGGGCGCATTACCCGTTGGTGCAATTCTTTTCATTGGTGCGTTCATGCTTGGTGCTGGAACTCTGCAAGACCTCTCGTTAGCTTTATTCGTCGGCATTATTGTGGGAACGATTGGAACACTCTATGTTTCTGCACCAATGTATGCGGCGTTGCGTCTAGGTGAGAAAGAAATTCGTGAGCATACACAGATGGTAGAAGATATTCGTTCTGGAAAAGTTATTGAACCAGAAGATGCTTCTGAGACTTCTGAGCAGAGTTCTCTCAACGAAATACGCATTGAAGTCAACACGATTTCATTGGATCGTTAACGTTGATTAGACAATAACTATAATTTTTGTTAAAAATCGGTAGCTATGAAAAGAAATAGCTACCGATTTTTTATTTTTGTTATAGTGCGAACAATATAAGGCTAAAATAGCCATACTAGCCTTGGAAGGATGAACACTATGGCGGATTCAGCACACACAGCACAAGATATTGTTTCACAAAAGGTTGTTGGTAACCTTCTTCCTACGACTCTTGGAGGATCACATCGGGTGATGTCTGCCTCAGAGCGTATTCCTACTCGTCATGTTTTCGGACGTTCTGTTCAGACTTCACGAACAAGTCCTACACGTTATTCACCAGTACTTGCTCCAGTGATTCGCACTGTTAAAAAATTTCATCCCGAAGAGGATCTTGATGTAATACAACGGGCCTTTACCGTTGCCGATAAATATCACCAAGGGCAAAAACGTAAAAGCGGTGACCCCTACATTACTCACCCTGTTGCCGTCACTACAATTCTTGCTGAGATGGGAGCCACTGGTCCTGTTCTTGTGGCTGGGCTACTACACGACACCGTAGAAGATACTCCGTATACGCAAGAACAACTCATCGAAGACTTTGGGGAAGAAGTTGCTTATCTTGTTGATGGCGTCACGAAATTAGACAAAGTAACTTACGGGGAATACGCCTCGATAGAGACGATTCGTAAATTAGTGCTTTCTATGAGTAAAGATATTCGCGTCTTATTGATCAAACTTGCTGATAGGTTGCATAATGCTCGTACGTGGCGTTTTGTTCCTTCTGGCTCTGCAGCTAAAAAAGCTGAAGAGACTCTAAAAATCTATGCTCCTTTAGCGCACCGGCTTGGTTTGAGTGCTCTTAAATGGGAGCTAGAAGATCTTTCTTTTGCTGCGATGTCTCCAGAGATTTATCGTGAAATTGTGCGCATGGTGGGGGACCGTACACCTAGACTCGAAAAATATTTGGATGAAGCCAAAACGACGATTGAACAGCGTCTTGCCAAAGTTGGTATTAAAGCTACTGTTCATGGGCGTCCTAAGCATTATTATTCTATTCATCAGAAAATGAAGTCGAAGAATAAGAGTTTTGACGAAATTCATGACATCTTAGCTGTTCGTATCCTTGTCGATGATGAAGACACTTGTTATGGCGTATTAGGGCACGTAATGTCCTTATGGACCTCGGATCAGGGACGCTTTAAGGACTATATTAAATCTCCTAAAAATAATCATTATCAATCGATACATCTAACATTTGTTGGTCCAGGAAATCTTCCTCTCGAGGTTCAAATACGAACCTATAAGATGCATGAAGAAGCAGAGTATGGTGTTGCTGCACACTGGAGATATAAGGCTGCTTCTCGTGGTGAAGATCTTGGAAAAATTGATGCTTCTGGTCGTAAAAAATCAGAGAATAAATCTTCTACTTTTAATGCTGGAATTTTACAAAATATCGCAGAGATATCGAATTCAACACCAGAGCCTGTAGCGTTCTTTGAAGAGTTAGCTTATCACTTAGAGACTGACGAGATTGTGGTGATGACCCCTAATGGTGACGGCATTATCTTACCTGTTGGAGCCACACCGGTAGATTTCGCCTATGCTATCCATTCTGAGGTTGGCGAGAAAACTGTTGGCGCTATCGTGAACGGAAAGATAGTTTCCTTATATACGGGATTAAACTCTGGCGATGTTGTCGAGATTCGTACGTCAAAGAGCCCTCAGCAAGGACCCAGTGAAGACTGGCTAAAATTTGTGCGTTCTTCTAAAGCTCGCCAAAAAATTCGTCAGTATTTTGCTAAAGGTCGTCGATTAGAAGCTATTGATAAAGGCCGCGACGCATTAACTAAGGCAATGCGTCAGCATGAGTTGCCTCTGCAAAAGATGCTGACTGCAGATTTATTGATGCAAGTAGCCCATACTTTCCACCAAAATGATGGTGCTTCTTTGTACCATGCCATTGGCGAAGGAAATATCAAAGCTCAAGATGTCATCTCAAACCTCGTAAATATCTACTATGGCGATGAGGACGATAACCTTGAGGTATTGCCATCCGATTTTGATGAAGATATGTTCTCTTCTCGTCGCACAGTCAGCGATAACGGAATCGTTGTTCCCGGTGCAGATGGTATTTTGACGAAAATTTCTAAGTGCTGTAACCCTGTCCCACCGGATGAAATTCTTGGTGTCGTCACGCGTACTAGCGGAATATCGGTTCACCGAACAGACTGCCCTAATATGCGCAATATGGGGGACGAACCACGAGTAACTGAGGTTCAGTGGGCGTCAAGTTCTCAGGCTGTCTATCGGGTCAATATTCAGGTTGAATCGATAGACCGTAAATCCTTGTTGATGGATCTGACCAGAGCCATCGGTGAGAACCATATTAATATTTGTCATGCTCGAGTGATGACAAGTGAAGATCGCTTCGCTATTAACCGTTTTTCGGTGGAAGTACGTGACCGGTATATGTTGGATCATGTTCTTAATGTTCTTAAGAATGTTGAAGGAGTCTATAAGGTGTATCGTCTCACAGGAGCAAAGCCCGTACACGAAAAATCTTCTACCAGTTAAACTTTCATAGGATGTGAGGTCGGGATGTTCTGGGATATTTGTTGAAGAGCCTGTTGAGCTTTTCGACGGTGAGGAAGATATTTCTTATGCTCAAGGTACGTGTGCATGGCTTCGACTGTGCACCCTGAAAAAGATGGTGCAGATAAGAATTGTTCAACGCTGCGACGGGCAATGGGCTCGTCGTGGTGATGAATCGTTAAATCTAGTGCAGTTCGTAGTGGGGTAGTGACATGCACTTGTCCTAAAGCCAAGTAGTCGGTGGTCGAGAACTGGTTTTGATGAGTGATAATGTTCTCTTCTTGAGCTTTACGAGTATTGATTCTTGAACGACAATCAAAATCTATATAGATATCATGACAAGGAGAGGGCACACAACCCCATACCCAGGCTGCACTATAACGAGATATTCTGCCTCTTGCAAAATATCGATGGGGGATTTTTAAGCTCAGCGCGCTAACTCTCAATAAAGGGGTGAGACGTAAAGCTGAAGGAGCGTAAATATGGGGGAGTAATTCCTGATAGCGATGTTCCTGAGCGAAAACCCTTAGCTCTTGCAGAGTGCCGTTAAACGTATCTTTATTGAGAAGTTGAGAACAATATAATTTCATTTGTTGCTCAGAACTTAGCGAAGAACAAACTATAGGTGTTGTTGGAGGTCTAAGACCTTGTTGATGTTCTATTCCTAAAACACGTCGTGGGTGTTTCTCGACGAACAAGGGGCAGGGCAATGATTGAAGAAGGGAAACAGAAGATTGAGAAGAGGTCGGTGATTTGCTCATACACTTATTATGTGGTGGTTCTGAGCGAAACTATGAGTAGAAAAAGATCTGTGGATATCTTCTTTTCTACCTATGGGTAATGGTGGGGCCTACACGTGACGACTAGACCCCACCATCGCCCATAAGACCATATAAATGATATTTAATAGTGTCATTTGATAACACGCGCGAAAAGGCTCCCCTTGTATGTTTACTGGGGAGCCTTTTCGGTGCATGTTTTCGGTATGGGTTTTCGGAGGTGTTGTGTGCCCGTTACTCCCGTACAGAAAACTATTTTTTAGGCGTTAAAATCTGCAGAAGATGCCTGTAACGTGCTCAACCATGTACGACGTGCGTCGAGAGCTTCTTGAGCTTTCTTAATCTTCTGAGCATTACCCGTTGCTTCTGCTTTCTTCAGATCTTCTTCAAGACCTGCGATAGAATCCTCTAGCTGAGCAAGCATGGAGTTTGCACGGGCTTTCTTCTCAGGGTCGCTCTTAGACCACTTAGCATGTTCCGCATTGTAGATAGCGTCCTGAACCTTTTTAAGTTCACCTTCAATGCGACGTACTGCATGGCGAGGCACACGACCAGCCGCATCCCAACGGTCTGCAATAGCTTCGAACTGAGCTTTTGCAGCTTTCACATCAGTGACTGGTAAAATGGCTCGTGCTTCTTCTAGAAGTTTCTCCTTGACCTCAAGGTTAGCTTCAAACTCTTTATCTAGTTCTGCATGAGCTACTTTACGAGCTTCAAAGAAACGATCTTGTGCGGCACGGAAACGAGTCCAAAGAGCGTCATCTTCACGGCGAGAAGCACGCGGGGAGCTCTTCCAACGGTCCATGAGGTCACGGTACTTTGTTGCAGTAGCTGCCCAATCGGTAGAAGTAGAAAGTTCTTCTGCCTCTGCGATGAGCGCTTCTTTAATACGTTTAGCTTTAGCATTCGCCTCATCGAGAGAGGAAAAATGTGCGCGACGATGCTTGTCAAAAGTTGTACGAGCAGAACGGAAACGAGTCCACAAGCTATCTTCTACACTCTTGGGTAGATGGTGAGTGCGCTGAGTAGTTTTCCACGCATCAAATAGTTCGTTCATGCGAGCATGAGAGTTCTTCCAATGGGTCTTCTCAATATCTTGAGAAGCAATAGACTCTGCTTCGCTCACAATTTCTTCACGAGCCTGAAGAGCAGCCTCGCGTGCCGCTGCCTGTTCTTCTTTTTCAATAACTGCACGTTCAGCAATTTTTCCGGTAATAGCAATAAGGCGCTGCTGCAAGTCTGCATAATCGCCAACCATGTTGCGAACAGCAACCTGAGCGCCGAGCTGCTCTACAGATTTCTGCAAATCAGAAACAGCTGCACCATGCTCAACACGTGCTTCAAGAAGTGAAATCTGAGCTTGGATATTTTCAAACTTGCGAGCAAAGTATGCGAGGGCTTCGTCGGGGGTAGCTTCTGGAAGCTGGCCGACAGCGTATTCTTCTCCCTCGACAATGACAAAAACGTGTCCATCATCGGATACTCGGCCAAACTGGCGTGCTTTATCGAGGTCTACTGGGGTGTTGTCGTCGGATTGTGTGGTCACCGCTATAACTCTTTCACATGAGGCGCACAAGCGCGTTAAACAAACAAAAGCCGCATTCTCCGGCTAGTTCCTCTGCGTATCAGAGGCGCACATCACCGCGAATGCGTACCTCTCTAGAATACCTTCAGCTTTAAAAACTAGCAACGCAACACGTGAAAAAACCTCTATGAGAATGAGTTTCAAACTACATTTTAGGCAGATGGCTCCTGTTGATGTTGGGGGATAGCAAACAACCGAGTACCCTAGAATGAAGAACTAACAAATACCACCGACTTCATCTTCTCGTATATATAGGAGTAACATATGGCTCGCAAGGCTTCGCTATCTGGTTTTCCCGAATTTCTTCCGGAAGAACGCCTGGTAGAGAATCACGTATTGGATACTCTCCGTACCACTTTCGAGCTTCATGGATTCTCGCCTATTGAAACTCGTTCGGTAGAAACTGTGGAGCAGCTACTACGTAAAGGTGAAATCGACAAAGAAGTTTATGGTATCTCTCGACTTCTTGAAGATGACGCTTCAAATAACGGCACAAAAAAAGATAAAGAGAAACTAGCTCTTCACTTTGACCTCACGGTTCCTTTTGCTCGTTACGTTGTGGAGAACGCCGGATACCTCAACTTTCCTTTTATGCGCTATCAGATGCAGAAAGTGTGGCGAGGAGAACGACCACAAGACGGTCGTTTCCGTGAATTCACCCAAGCTGACGTAGACGTTGTAGGCGACGGTACCCTACCTTTCCGCTACGACGTAGAACTCGCTTTAGTCGTCGTTGACGCCCTATCGCAGCTGAATATCGGAGACTTTAAGCTCAGAGTCAACAACCGAAAACTATCTGAAGGCTTCTATCGTGGTATCGGACTTGACGACACAGCAGGGGTGCTCCGCTCTATCGACAAGCTCGAAAAAATTGGTGCAGATGCAGTAGCGCAGCTGCTCAAAGATGAGCTTGGCGCTAGCGACGAACAAGCACAAGCTGCCTTAGCATTAGCTCAAATCAGCGCAGAAGACACCTCATTCGTTGAACAAGTGCGCGCTTTAGGTGTCGACCATGAGCTCCTCGAAGAAGGTCTTACTGAATTAGCGCAAGTTGTTGGAGAAGCGACAAAACGTGCCCCTGGCCGCGTGATAGCAGACTTATCGATTGCTCGCGGTCTGGACTATTACACCGGAACTGTTTATGAGACAGTCCTTGTTGGGCACGAAAAGCTCGGTTCAATTTGTTCTGGAGGGCGTTACGAATCGCTAGCTTCTAACGGCAAGAGAACCTTCCCTGGAGTAGGACTTTCTATTGGCGTTACACGCCTTGTCTCACGTATCATCGCAGAGAAAATGGCAGAACCAACCCGTAAAGTTCCTTCTGCTGTGTTCGTTGCTCTCACCCATGAAGAGATGTGGTCTGAAGCTCAAGATGTTGCTGTGGCGCTACGCTCAAGAGGCGTTGCTTGCGAAGTTTCTGCACAAGCAACCAAATTTGGTAAACAGATTAAATACGCAGAAAAACGTGGGATCCCGTTCGTCTGGTTCACATATGAATCCGAACATGGTGAACTGACCCATGAAGTGAAAGATATTCGCTCTGGAGAACAAGTTTCAGCAGATCCCCTGCAATGGAGCCCTGCAGATGAAGACCTTAAAGTACGCGTAATTGCCACAGAAAACGCTTAAATACAGTACGGCCTATAAGTTTTCTATAGAAATAACTTTTTGAATATTTTTCAGTTCTTCATTCGCTGAGGAATATTAAGATTACGACTAGAATGACTATCACATCTTCGTGAACATATCACCTGAATATTAGGTGATACCCCGTGGAAAGGAATCGAGTGCTACGCACACATACTCTCGGCGAGTTAACCGCCGAACACATTGGACAAACCGTCACCCTAACCGGATGGGTAGCGCGCCGTCGCGACCACGGCGGTGTCGCATTCGTTGATTTACGCGACCGTGAGGGCGTTACGCAGTGCGTTTTCCACGATGAACAAGACTTTGAACACCTCCGTAACGAGTATGTTCTTAAAGTTGTTGGCGAAGTAACCCGACGCCCAGAAGGTAACGAGAACCCTCAGCTAACTACCGGCGAGATTGAAGTTGAAGTTAAAGAAACCGAAGTTCTCAATACTGCTGCGCCATTACCCTTCCAAATCGACGAACACGTAGAAGTTGGTGAAGAAGCTCGCCTCAAATACCGTTATCTTGACCTGCGTCGCCCCGAGCCAGCACGCTTGATGAGCCTACGCTCTGAAGCAAACCGTGTTGCACGTAATGTTCTTGCAGAAGATGGATTCACTGAAGTTGAGACTCCCACTCTGACTCGTTCCACACCAGAAGGTGCCCGAGACTTCCTCGTTCCAGCCCGCCTAGCACCTGGATCTTGGTATGCGCTTCCCCAATCTCCCCAACTTTTTAAGCAGCTCTTGCAAGTCGGCGGTATCGAAAAGTACTACCAAATTGCTCGTTGTTACCGTGACGAGGACTTCCGTGCAGACCGTCAACCGGAGTTCACTCAGCTTGATATTGAGGCATCTTTCGTTGACCAAGAAGATATTATTGATCTTGGTGAACGCATCGTTGAAGCCGTATGGAACCTCATTGACGTCAAAGTTCCACGTCCTATTGAACGTATTACGTTCAAAGACGCTATGGAAAAATACGGTTCAGATAAACCCGACTTGCGTTTCGGTCTGGAACTAACAGAACTAACAGACTACTTTAAAGACACGACTTTCCGAGTCTTTAAAGCTCCTTATGTTGGTGCTGTTGTTATGCCTGGTGGTGCCTCTCAGCCTCGCCGCACTCTTGACGCATGGCAAGAGTGGGCTAAACAACGTGGCGCAAAGGGACTAGCTTATGTCCTGATTCAAGAAGACGGTGAACTTACGGGCCCTGTTGCAAAGAACATCACTGAAGCGGAGCGTGCTGGTCTAGCAGAAGCTACTGGCGCGAAACCTGGCGATTGTATCTTCTTCGCTGCAGGTGAAGCTAAAGCCTCTCGTGCTCTGCTTGGCGCGGCACGTGTCGAAATTGGGCATCGGACCGGCCTTATTAAAGACGGAGAATGGTCTTTTGTCTGGGTTGTTGATGCACCCATGTTTGAATCAGCAGCTGATGCTACCGCCTCTGGTGACGTAGCGCTGGGGAACTCCTCATGGACTGCAGTACACCACGCGTTTACTTCACCTAAACCGGAGTTCTTAGAGAACTTTGACCAAAATCCTGGTGAAGCTCTCGCGTACGCATACGATATCGTATGTAACGGTAATGAAATTGGTGGTGGATCTATCCGTATTCACCAGCGCGACGTTCAAGAACGTGTCTTCGCTGTGATGGGCATTGGTGAAGAAGAAGCTCGCGAAAAGTTTGGATTCCTTCTTGATGCGTTCTCATTCGGTGCGCCTCCGATGGGTGGTATCGCTTTCGGTTGGGATCGTGTGCTGCAGCTTTTGGGTGGTACCGATTCTATTCGTGATGTTATTGCTTTCCCGAAGACTGGTAACGGTTTTGACCCGCTAACAGCGGCTCCTGCACCAATTACTGCACAGCAACGTAAAGAAGCTGGTGTTGATGCAAAACCTAAAAAAGATGAAAAATAGTCTTT
>NZ_JBLXXW010000014.1:0-5559 GCF_048512915.1 Rothia sp. P7208 | reverse complement strand
TGTTTTGGGTGGGTGTAGAGTAGTACGAGTCGTCAGGGCGTGTGAGTGTTTATCGCTCCTTGTCAGATGATGTTTTTGATAATTTTATGAGTGGTTTTCCTTGGTTTTCTGGGGATGGTTTGTTGGCTGGGTTTTTCTGGTTGGTGGGTTGTTTCTGGTTTGCTGTGTGGTGTGTTTCACTTGTTTTGGTGTTGCATGTTGCGGGGGATTGCTGGTAAGGTTATCTGGTTGCCTGCTTTGGTGGGTGGCTGAAAAATGAGATTGACCGGCGTGGTTGTCACTGGGATTGTTTTTTCTTGGTGTGGTTGCGTGTGGTTTGTTGCTTGAGAACTCAATAGTGTGCTTTTTATTGTTCATAGCATCATCACGTGAGTGTGGTGGTGTGTGACTACAACTGATACCAAATTTTTATATATTTTATTTTGATATAACCTTTTTGGTTTCAGAATGACAGCATTGAAATGATGACCGAGTCACCGTACCCCGTGTGGCGTTTGAGGTTGTTGTTTTGTTTTTTATTTTGAGATCAGGTTTTCAAATGTCTTTTGTTTTCTAACGGAGAGTTTGATCCTGGCTCAGGACGAACGCTGGCGGCGTGCTTAACACATGCAAGTCGAACGATGAAGCTCCAGCTTGCTGGAGTGGATTAGTGGCGAACGGGTGAGTAATACGTGAGTAACCTGCCTTTGACTCTGGGATAAGCCTGGGAAACTGGGTCTAATACTGGATACGACCATTCTTCGCATGAAGTTTGGTGGAAAGGGTTTGTACTGGTTTTAGATGGGCTCACGGCCTATCAGCTTGTTGGTGAGGTAATGGCTCACCAAGGCGACGACGGGTAGCCGGCCTGAGAGGGTGACCGGCCACACTGGGACTGAGACACGGCCCAGACTCCTACGGGAGGCAGCAGTGGGGAATATTGCACAATGGGCGCAAGCCTGATGCAGCGACGCCGCGTGAGGGATGACGGCCTTCGGGTTGTAAACCTCTTTCAGCAGGGGAGAAGCGAAAGTGACGGTACCTGCAGAAGAAGCGCCGGCTAACTACGTGCCAGCAGCCGCGGTAATACGTAGGGCGCGAGCGTTGTCCGGAATTATTGGGCGTAAAGAGCTTGTAGGCGGTTTGTCGCGTCTGCTGTGAAAGACCGGGGCTTAACTCCGGTATTGCAGTGGGTACGGGCAGACTAGAGTGCAGTAGGGGAGACTGGAATTCCTGGTGTAGCGGTGAAATGCGCAGATATCAGGAGGAACACCGATGGCGAAGGCAGGTCTCTGGGCTGTAACTGACGCTGAGAAGCGAAAGCATGGGGAGCGAACAGGATTAGATACCCTGGTAGTCCATGCCGTAAACGTTGGGCACTAGGTGTGGGGGACATTCCACGTTTTCCGCGCCGTAGCTAACGCATTAAGTGCCCCGCCTGGGGAGTACGGCCGCAAGGCTAAAACTCAAAGGAATTGACGGGGGCCCGCACAAGCGGCGGAGCATGCGGATTAATTCGATGCAACGCGAAGAACCTTACCAAGGCTTGACATACACTGGATCGGATCAGAGATGGTTTTTCCCTTCGGGGCTGGTGTACAGGTGGTGCATGGTTGTCGTCAGCTCGTGTCGTGAGATGTTGGGTTAAGTCCCGCAACGAGCGCAACCCTCGTTCTATGTTGCCAGCACGTTATGGTGGGGACTCATAGGAGACTGCCGGGGTCAACTCGGAGGAAGGTGGGGATGACGTCAAATCATCATGCCCCTTATGTCTTGGGCTTCACGCATGCTACAATGGCCGGTACAATGGGTTGCGATACTGTGAGGTTGAGCTAATCCCAAAAAGCCGGTCTCAGTTCGGATTGGGGTCTGCAACTCGACCCCATGAAGTCGGAGTCGCTAGTAATCGCAGATCAGCAACGCTGCGGTGAATACGTTCCCGGGCCTTGTACACACCGCCCGTCAAGTCACGAAAGTTGGTAACACCCGAAGCCGGTGGCCTAACCTTTTTGGGGGGAGCCGTCGAAGGTGGGATTGGCGATTGGGACTAAGTCGTAACAAGGTAGCCGTACCGGAAGGTGCGGCTGGATCACCTCCTTTCTAAGGAGCTCAATCTTTTGGTTGGCCTGGTTTGTTCACGAGTGTTGGACACTGGGTTTGCTCATGGGTGGAATGTTGGTTGTGGTTTTTGGATGGTAGAGGGCGCATTGTTGGGTTTTGAGGTTGCAGGCTTTGGTTTGTGATTCTCGTTTTGCCTGGTGCTGGTGGGTGCTGCTGCTTTGTGTGGTGGTGTTTGTTGGTAGTTGGGTTGTTGTTTGAGAACTGTATAGTGGACGCGAGCATCTTCTGGAAACTGTTTGAATGATTTTTTTGTTTGGATGTGTTTCTTTGATTTGTAAGAAAACTTAGTTATTTTTGAAATAATCTTTGATTATTTTGTGTGTCGTAAGTCATTAAGGGCACACGGTGGATGCCTTGGCATCAGGAGCCGATGAAGGACGTGTGAATCTGCGATAAGCCTCGGGGAGTCGATAACAGGACGTTGATTCGAGGATTTCCGAATGGGGAAACCCAGCAAGTTGTAAGGCTTGTTACCACCAGTTGAATGTATAGGCTGGTTGGGGGGAACGCGGGGAAGTGAAACATCTCAGTACCTGCTGGAAGAGAAAATAAATAATGATTCTGTGAGTAGTGGCGAGCGAAAGCGGATGAGACTAAACCTGTGGTGTGTGATACCGGTTAGGGGTTGCATCATGGGGGTTGTGGGAGCAGCGTGGTAGTTCTAACTGGCTACTGGCTTGATGTCGTGTTGGGTAGGTGAAGGCCTTGGGATGGGCTGCCGTAGAGGGTGAGAGTCCCGTAACCGAAATTTGACACGCCGGGCGTTTGTTTTCCCGAGTAGCACGGGGCTCGTGGAATCTCGTGTGAATCTGCCAGGACCACCTGGTAAGTCTAAATACTTCCTGATGACCGATAGTGAATCAGTACCGTGAGGGAATGGTGAAAAGTACCCCGGGAGGGGAGTGAAATAGTACCTGAAACCGTGTGCTTACAAGCCGTTGGAGCCTTTTGGGGTGACAGCGTGCCTTTTGAAGAATGAGCCTGCGAGTTAGTGTTCTGTCGCGAGGTTAACCCGTGTGGGGTAGCCGTAGCGAAAGCGAGTCTGAATAGGGCGTTTGAGTGGCAGGATCTAGACCCGAAGCGGAGTGATCTATCCATGGCCAGGTTGAAGCGACGGTAAGACGTCGTGGAGGACCGAACCCACTTCAGTTGAAAATGGAGGGGATGAGCTGTGGATAGGGGTGAAAGGCCAATCAAACTCTGTGATAGCTGGTTCTCCCCGAAATGCATTTAGGTGCAGCGTCGTGTGTTTCTTATCAGAGGTAGAGCTACTGGTTGGCCGATGGGCCGTATTGGTTACTGACGTCAGCCAAACTCCGAATGCTGGTAAGTGAGAGCGCGGCAGTGAGACAGTGGGGGATAAGCTTCATTGTCGAGAGGGAAACAGCCCAGACCATCAATTAAGGTCCCTAAGCGTGTACTAAGTGGGAAAGGATGTGGAGTTGCTTAGACAACCAGGAGGTTGGCTTAGAAGCAGCCATCCTTGAAAGAGTGCGTAATAGCTCACTGGTCAAGTGATTCTGCGCCGATAATGTAGCGGGGCTCAAGTACACCACCGAAGTTGTGGCAATGAGATTTTTCTTGTTGGGTAGGGGAGCGTCGTGTATTCGGTGAAGCTGCGGTGTGAACTGTGGTGGAGGGTATGCGAGTGAGAATGCAGGCATGAGTAGCGAATCACGGGTGAGAAACCCGTGCGCCGGATGATCAAGGGTTCCAGGGTCAAGCTAATCTGCCCTGGGTTAGTCGGGGCCTAAGGCGAGGCCGACAGGCGTAGTCGATGGATAACGGGTTGATATTCCCGTACCGACGAAGAACCGTCAATACTGAATGGGTGATGCTAACTATGCGATGCTGGTGTGCTTTCATTTTTTGTTGGTGTGCTGGTTGGTTGTAGGGTCCTATCCTTGGAGGTAAACGTATTAACAGGTGTGACGCAGGAAGGTAGCCAAGCCACGCGGTGGTTGTCGTGGTCTAAGCGTGTAGGGTATCCAGTTGTTAAATGCGCTGGTGTTGGCCTGAGACGTGATGGGACTCCTTTGTGGAGGATTTGGTGATCCTATGCTGCCGAGAAAAGCATCGGCGTGAGGTTCTAGTTGCCCGTACCCTAAACCGACACAGGTGATCAGGTAGAGAATACTAAGGCGATCGAGAGAATCATGGTTAAGGAACTCGGCAAAATGCCCCCGTAACTTCGGGAGAAGGGGGACCTTGAGCGTGAACTGCCCTTGCGGTGGGGAGCGTGTATGGGTCGCAGAGACCAGGGGGAAGCGACTGTTTATCAAAAACACAGGTCCGTGCGAAGTCGTAAGACGATGTATACGGACTGACTCCTGCCCGGTGCTGGAAGGTTAAGAGGATTGGTTAGCTCTTTTGGGCGAAGCTGAGAATTTAAGCCCCAGTAAACGGCGGTGGTAACTATAACCATCCTAAGGTAGCGAAATTCCTTGTCGGGTAAGTTCCGACCTGCACGAATGGAGTAACGACTTCCCTACTGTCTCAACCATGAACTCGGCGAAATTGCAGTACGAGTAAAGATGCTCGTTTCGCGCAGCAGGACGGAAAGACCCCGTGACCTTTACTATAGTTTGGTATTGATGTTCGGTGTGGCTTGTGTAGGATAGGTGGGAGATGTTGAAGCCGTGACGCTAGTTATGGTGGAGTCGTTGTTGAAATACCACTCTGGTCATATTGGATGTCTAACTTCGGGCCATGATCTGGTTCAGGGACAGTGCCTGATGGGTAGTTTAACTGGGGCGGTTGCCTCCTAAAGTGTAACGGAGGCGCCCAAAGGTTCCCTCAGCCTGGTTGGCAATCAGGTGTTGAGTGTAAGTGCACAAGGGAGCTTGACTGTGAGACTGGCAGGTCGAGCAGGGACGAAAGTCGGGACTAGTGATCCGGCGGTACGTTGTGGAACGGCCGTCGCTCAACGGATAAAAGGTACCTCGGGGATAACAGGCTGATCTTGCCCAAGAGTCCATATCGACGGCATGGTTTGGCACCTCGATGTCGGCTCGTCGCATCCTGGGGCTGGAGTTGGTCCCAAGGGTTGGGCTGTTCGCCCATTAAAGCGGTACGCGAGCTGGGTTCAGAACGTCGTGAGACAGTTCGGTCCCTATCCGCTGCGTGCGTTGGAAATTTGAGAAAGGCTGTCCTTAGTACGAGAGGACCGGGACGGACGAACCTCTGGTATGTCAGTTGTACCGCCAGGTGCATGGCTGATTGGCTACGTTCGGGAGGGATAACCGCTGAAGGCATCTAAGCGGGAAGCCTGTTTTGAGATGAGATTTCCTTGCCCTTTGTGGGTGTGAGGTTCCCTATAGATGATGGGGTTGATAGGCCGGGTATGGAAGCAAGGACGTGAGACTTGTGGAGTTGACTGGTACTAATAGACCGAAGGCTTATGTTTATTTTGGCTTTGTTTTTGTGTTTGTGTCCACTGTACGGTTTTCTAATAACAAA
>NZ_JBLXXW010000013.1:0-13897 GCF_048512915.1 Rothia sp. P7208 | reverse complement strand
TTTAAATTAAATTTTTAATACACCCCACCGCTCTTAGCTGAGTTTGGAAAACCTAGTTTTTACTGGTTTTCGGTTGCTGTCTCTTGGTGGTGTGCTTGCGCTTCTTCGGCTCCAGCCTGTGCTAGTGCCTGTTTCTCTTGGCTAGAGAAGGAGAAAGCTTCTGCAAAGATCCGTTGGATGTCTTCTGCAGAGTTTGCAGGGAATGCCTGCCCACCGGTTTGAGACGCAATTTCCTGAAGTGCTTGCATATCTGCGTCAGGTGAAATACCGATAAGGATGATATAGACCGGAGCTTCTGGATCTTGTTGAGACTGGATGGTCTTAATAAGATCTTCGGTACTGATGGAATTATCATCGTGGTTTTCACCGTCAGTCATAACGATGACGGTATTTGCTGCGCCTGCCTTGTATTCTTTTTTGACATTTTGGAATGCCGCAAGAATAGTGTCGTTTAGTCCAGTGTAGTTATCTGGAATAGGTTTGAGGGAAGAACCAGCTTCAAGGAGGATGTTGCGCTGTGAACGCCCATCGACTTCATCACTCATATGACGAATAGGTGCAAGACTCTTATAATCAACGGTTTTTCCGCTGTCATCCTTGCTCATATTGCTAGAGAAACTCCACAATCCCATAGAATCTCGTGCGGGGAAGAGTTTATATCCGGCAAGGATGGAATTGACGGCAATATCCATACGGGTTTGGTCGGTACCATCAATTTTGTAACCCATGGAGCCTGAGACGTCTACCGCAACGAGGGCGTTCAATGGTGCCGCTTGAAGGGAATAGGTAGACCACGCTTCTGCTACAACGTCTGGGTTTGCACCGGTAAGGTTGGTGAACTTTCCGATGGAATCTTTTTCGAGCGGATCACCTTGTGCGTTGCGTAGACCTGCTTCTGCGAGAGCCTTTTTGCCGTCTTCAGAGGAGATGAACTTGGTGATTTTATCAGCTGCTTGTGAAACGGTTTTATTGGTTTCTGTTCCACTAGATGCCGGCTGGTAGAGCGGGTAATCTAATTCGCCACTGCCGGTAGCCGGAACATACGCGGTAAGTTTGGAATCGGAGTGTTCGTTGAGGTATGAGGCATAGTCGTTTTCTCCAACGATAGCCGAACGGTAGGTGTCATTTACTACACCTGAGAGGAGCTCTTGAGCGTTTTCTGCGGCTGTTTCAACTCCGATAGTTTGCGCTCGTGAACCGAGGTTGTTTGCTAGCGCTTGTTTGCTTGCTTTGCCGTTGGCGGTTTCTTCGGTAGCGTTGACGATGGACATGAATGAGCTAGGTTCTACGCTAGGGTCTCCCATGTGTACTGCGGTTACATCGCTGAGAGCTTCGTTCCATGATGGGTATTTGTCTGAAGATTTGGTGACAATGACGCTAGGCGTTTTTGCGAGGGATTCGGCTTTAGTCACTAGCTCGGTTTTTCCTGCGAGGGCAAGCTGAGCTTGTGTCGATGATGCAGGCAACCAGAGGTTTGGTGCAGACTTTCCTGCAATAATTTGGCTTGCAACGTCAGCAACGGAGGTGTCGTGGCTAACGGCCAAAACGATGCAGTCTTCTGGATTGACTGGGATTTTGTGGAGTACCTGCGCCATATCTGGTGTGGTTTCAACGGTGACGCGTTGAGTGGTTGCGCAGGAGGTAGGTACGGATTGTGCGTTAACTACTTTGTCTTCTGTGTTGTTACCTTTGAGGTAGTATGCGAGCATTCCACCGCTTAGTAGGATGGCTGTTGCGCCTCCGACTGCGGCCCATTTGCGCATGTTTTTTCTGCGTTGTGCTTCTCGCGCTTCGCGTCGAGATTGAGCGTTCCCCATTTGTACCCTTCCGCCCTGTCTCCGTAGGTGAGTTTATTTACTGGTGTGAAGATGCGTGAGCGCATAAATAAAGTATGTATCCTTACAAGCCTAATACTTTAGCATATAAAATGCGTTTAGTTTTTATACTATGAAATTGTTTAAAAATGGACATAAGTAGTGCAATTTTTGATATAATTATTTCTTGTTTAAATATCTTTTTGTGAATAAAAGTTTTT
Organism: Rothia sp. P7208; assembly: GCF_048512915.1. Taxonomy (NCBI): domain Bacteria; kingdom Bacillati; phylum Actinomycetota; class Actinomycetes; order Micrococcales; family Micrococcaceae; genus Rothia; species Rothia sp. P7208. The sequence continues at coordinate 11,862 of NZ_JBLXXW010000013.1, read as the reverse complement.
GTAGAAACTAATCGTGTTCTATTGACTAGGCGAAACAATGTCGTCAGGTGGGTTTTGCTAAAATTAAAAGGTTCAAAAGCCTATCTTTTGGCATGTAGCAACTTCTTACATTGCGGACAACGTTCGGGGGTGAGTTAAAAAAGAAAAACTCAAAACTTGAGTGATTATTAAAATAAACTTGGTAAAACTACAGAAACTGTCGAAAAATATACGCACCAGTTACGGTGAAGACACCTCAAAGTTCAAGCTGAGCGACTACCTGCTGTGACAGAAATATCAAAAATATTACGATACGCAAAAATTTAGCTGAAGTAACACATGTACGTAGTGCGGGTAACACTAATACACTAGATGAGTAGTCAACATTCACTCAGGGCAACCGCCCTTGAAAAGCTACCTCCGCCCCTGCACTGAGCTTGCCTCTTGGAAGGAACGCATGATGTCTTACACCGAACAGGTCACCAACCTCCCACTATCTCAAGTAGATCCAGAAGTTGCCGAAGCTATCACCCAAGAACAGCTACGCCAACAAAACACCCTAGAAATGATCGCTTCAGAGAACTTCGCCCCACGCGCAGTCCTCGAAGCTCAAGGCTCCGTACTGACCAACAAATACGCTGAAGGATACCCATCTCGCCGATACTACGGCGGCTGCGAATATGTTGACATCGTCGAAACCCTTGCTATCGAACGAGCCAAAAAACTCTTTGGGGCAGAACACGCCAACGTCCAACCTCACGCCGGCGCTCAAGCAAACAATGCCGTGATGCACGCACTACTCAACCCCGGCGACAAAATCATGGGACTCTCCCTCGCACACGGAGGACACCTCACCCACGGAATGAAACTCAACGTTTCCGGAAAACTCTACGACGTCGTCGCCTACGGTGTCGACGAAGAAACCGGATGCGTAGACATGGGGCAAGTACGTGAACTAGCCCACGCCGAAAAACCGCAAGTTATTATCGCCGGATGGTCCGCATACACCCGTCACCTAGACTTCGCCACCTTCCGAGAAATAGCTGATGAAGTAGGAGCATACCTCTGGGTTGATATGGCACACTTTGCTGGTCTCGTCGCTGCGGGGGTACACCCCAACCCCGTACCCTACGCACATGTCGTCTCCTCAACCGTTCACAAAACCATTGGCGGACCTCGCTCCGGATTCATCCTCTGCACCGAAGAACTTAAGAAAAAAATTGATTCTGCAGTATTCCCCGGGCAACAAGGCGGACCTCTCATGCACGTCATCGCCGCCAAAGCAACAGCCTTCAAAATTGCTGCAAGCGAAGAATTCAAAGACCGCCAAGAGCGCACACTCGCCGGCGCCAAAATCCTCGCTGAACGCCTAAGCCAACCCGACATGGCAGAAGCCGGAATTCACCTCATCTCCGGAGGAACAGACGTTCATCTTGTCCTCGTCAGCCTCGTCAACGCAGAACTTAACGGCAAAGAAGCAGAAGACCTCCTCCACACCGTAGGAATCACCGTCAACCGTAACGCCGTACCCAACGACCCCCGCCCGCCCATGGTCACATCAGGGCTACGCATCGGCACACCAGCCCTCGCAACCCGCGGATTCGATGAAGAAGCCTTCGTCGAAGTATCCGACATCATCGCTGAAACCCTCAAACCAGGTGCAAATATTAAAGCCCTGCAGCAACGAGTAACAGCACTATGCGAAAAATTCCCCCTCTACGACGGTATTCAGGAGTGGTAATGACACAAATACTTGACGGAAAAGCAACCGCACAAGCCATCAAAAAAGAACTAGCACAGCGAGTAGAAGCCCTCAAAAAACAAGGCATAACCCCCGGGCTAGGAACCGTTCTTGTCGGGGACGACCCCGCATCTCACTCCTACGTCGGAGGTAAACATAAAGACTGCCAAGAAGTTGGCATCGCCTCCTTACGGCGTGACCTCCCGGCTGAAACTACTCAAGAAGAACTAGAAGCTGTTCTAGAGGAGCTCAATAACAACCCAGAATGTACTGGATACATCGTTCAGCTACCTCTGCCTGAGCACTTAGACACCAATCGTATCCTCGAAAAAATTTCCCCCGAAAAAGATGCCGACGGGTTGCACCCCACGAACCTCGGAAAACTCGTCCTCAACGTCAACGAACCCCTTAACTCCCCGCTGCCATGCACTCCACACGGCATCGTCGAGTTAGGTCGCCGTCACGGTATCGAATGGGCCGGTAAACACGTCGTCGTACTTGGTAGAGGCATTACTGTTGGCCGACCACTAGGCCTTTTACTGACTCGCCGTGAAATTAACGCCACCGTAACTCTCGTCCATACCGGAACACAAAACCTCGATGAAATCCTCCATAGCGCAGATATTATCATTGCTGCTGTTGGAGTCTCCCACATCATCAAAGAACATCAGGTGCGCCCCGGCGCCGTAGTCTTTGACGTAGGAGTTTCCCGCATCTTCGACGAAGACACCGAAAAATACCGTCTCAGCGGAGATATCAGCCCAGAAGCCGGAGCTAAAGCAGGTTGGGTCTCTCCTAACCCCGGTGGTGTTGGCCCCATGACCCGAGCCATGCTACTTGTAAATGTTGTAGATACTGCAGAAAGAATGGCGTCACAACTCTCAACAAATCTATAACAATTTCATACAAAATCAAAGATGGCGGTTTTTATGTTCTAGATATTCAACAGAACATAAAAACCGCCATAAACATTAAAATTATTTACACTAAAATAGTTCAAAGCTAAATAGCTTAAAGTGGTTAGCTACCTACCAGTACGCGAAAGCCTAAACTCATAGTCATACCTATCAGCACGATATAAACACACGGTACTTTCTACCGCAATACCGCGATCAGTATAACCAATCTTCTCCACCCTCAACGCCGCAGAACCAGATGGAACGTCAAGCGCTTGAGCTTCCTCTCCCGTCACAAGCGTGGCACTGACACGGTGCGTGGCCTTCTCAATCCGATAACCACTACGCGTAAGCTGTTCGTCCAAAGAACCATGAGTCTCCGGCTCTACATGAGAAAAAACCTCCTGAAGAAAATGAGCTTTTTCATAGCACATCGGTTCAGTATCAGCCCGACGAATCTTCACAATCTCAATCACCCTTGTTCCTACCGGAATCTCAAGATTCTTTGCTGTCTGAGCATCCGCCCCCATCGGGTGACACCTCAACGTCGAGGTATCAGGCTTCTGCCCACGAACATCCATATCTTCGGTATACGAAATCAGCCGTGGTTCCTTCGCATGCAAATAGCGGTCTGCAACATACGTACCAGAACCCTGAACGTTATATACCAAGCCTCGACGTTGCAACGTTGCAATAGCACGCCGAACCGTATCACGACTAATATTAAAACGCTCCTGAAGTTCTCTCTCTGTCGGCAAAAGAGTATGGGGTGCACCCTGATCAATATATGTTGTACACAAATAATGCGCTAAACGAAGATATTTTGGCGAATTGCTCGAAGGCAACTCGAAAGATGCAGAAGTCTGTGCTGTCGCGTCCATCGTCATTGAATCTTCGCTAGTCATAGCTTCATACTATCTGCTTAAAGTACAATTCTTGAGTTTTTTCGCCCCCTGACGATGCAATAACTCAAAACACGATACGGCATATACTACAAGTCTTCATCTCACAGAATTTTCACCACCGGTTAAAACTATGAGGAAAGCCAAGCTCCCCACTATCGTGCTTGGACCTTCAAGCACTGGCATAATGATAAGTATGCAATCTTCCGGTTCAGACACAACAGCACGTACCCAAACACTCTCAAAAGCTCTCATCGGGGCAAGCCTTGGGGGAGGTATCCTCCTCGTCCTCTGCATTCTCGCCATCTACCAAGCCTCGCACGAAGAATCTGTGCTCGGATGGATTGTCGCAGGTATCCTGCTGGCATGGCTAGGGGTTGCCGGATACCTCGCCATCATCGTGACACAACAAGCCCGCACCACCCAAAAAAATCAAGAACTCTTCCTCCAAGCACGTCGAGCAGAAGAAGACGCCATGCTCGACGACAAATTATCTCACAGCTTCCAAATCGTTCTCGTACAATCAAAAGTCATCGCAGAACACCTCCACTCAGATGCACAAGATGCACCTGCCATGATTGAACGAGCACTAGACACCATCAACACCACAGCCTCCAACGGCATGAGCATGATTAAAGAAGCTCAAGGGCAGAACAACGCAGAAAGAGACTAACCACCCCATGACAAGAACACTTAAGACCCTACGTATTGCCAGCGTCAACGTGAACGGCATCCGCGCCGCATACCGTAAAGACATGGAAAGCTGGCTCAACGAACGAGACATCGACATCCTCTGCCTACAAGAAGTACGCGCACCCGACAAAATCGTACGAGAACTACTCAACGAAGAAAACTGGCATATCCTCCACTCAGAAGCTGCCGACAAAGGACGCGCCGGAGTCCTCATCGCCACAACACGTACCCCACACAAGAACTCCATCCTTCCCGCTACAGAACCGACCAACACCCGATCACACATCGGCGAAGAATACTTTGAACACTCTGGACGATGGGTTGAAGCAGACTACATTCTTCCCAACGGAGAACAACTCACCGTTGTCTCCGCCTACGTACACTCCGGAGAAGTAGACACACCCAAACAAGACGACAAATACCGTTTCCTCGAACGAATGCTCGTCCGCCTTCCCGAACTCGCTCAACACAGCGAAAACGTTGTCGTTGTGGGAGACCTCAACGTCTGCCACACAGAACGAGACCTCAAAAACTGGAAAGCAAACCAAAAACGAGCAGGATTCCTCCCCGAAGAACGCGCCTACTTCGACAAGTTCTTTGGACAAAGCGGATACGTCGATGTTGCACGTTCGCTTGCTGGAGACGTCGACGGCCCATACACCTGGTGGTCCTACCGTGGACAAGCCTTTGACAACAACGCAGGATGGCGTATCGACTACCAGATGGCAACACCCGCCATGGCACAACGCGCCATCAGCTCAGTTGTTGACCGTGCCGCATCCTACGACCAGCGTTTTAGCGACCACGCACCTCTTGTCGTCGACTACCAATTCGCGTAGCACACGAGTCAAAAATCTTAACACCTTCGAGGACTTTGATACCCTCATGGTCAAGACCCCGTCACAACACGCCAACCCATTGAAGGACACACCGTGGCAGAAGAAACCACCAACACCATAGACCGCGCACTCATCCCCAACGCGTCCAAAGGAAAACCCCGCGCTTTCTCCGGCGCCCAACCATCATCCGACTCCTTACACCTAGGAAACTACCTCGGCGCAGTAGAAAACTGGGTGCAGATGCAAGAAGACAATGAATGTCTCTTCTTCATCCCCGACATGCACGCTATCACCGTACGTCAAGACCCAAACGTTCTTCGTGAACGTACCCGAACCATTGCCGCACAATATATTGCTGCCGGAATTGACCCACAAAAAACACCTCTTTTCGTGCAATCTCACGTACCTGAACATGCACAACTCGCATGGGTACTCAACTGCATTACCGGCTACGGTGAAGCCGCTCGCATGACCCAATTCAAAGACAAATCCAGCAAACAAGGCTCCGAGAACACCACCGTCGGACTCTTCACCTATCCCATGCTCATGGCAGCAGATATTTTGCTATACCAAGCAGACCGTGTCCCAGTAGGCGAAGACCAACGTCAGCACCTAGAACTTACCCGCACTATCGCACAACGCTTTAACTCTCGCTTTGGCACCACCTTTCTCCTGCCAGAACCGCTAGAGTTCCGCGAAAGCGCAAAAATCTATGACCTACAAGACCCCACCTCCAAGATGAGCAAATCTGCCCAAAACGATAAAGGCATTATCTGGTTGCTCGACGACCCCAAGAAAACCGCCAAAAAAATTAAGTCTGCGGTAACTGACGACGGATCAACCATCGCCTTCGACCGAACCGACAAACCGGGCGTATCAAACCTCCTTGCCATCTATTCAGCAATCACCGGACGCCCTATCGAAAACATCGTCGAAGAATACGACGGCAAAATGTACGGGCACCTCAAAGTCGACCTCGCTGAAATTCTCGTACAAACCCTAGCGCCTATCCGTGAACGTTCTCTGGAACTGCTCGACGACCCAGCCGAACTCGATAAACTCTTGGCGGTTGGTGCGCAACGCGCTCGCGAAATTGCGTCTGTGACGTTGCAGAATGTCTACGAGCGTGTGGGCTTCATGGGTGCGACGACGCTTTAGCTGAAGAGCCCTTTGATGTCTTTATCGTCTTCTGCTGTGCGAGCTTTAGAGCTTGACCGGCATTTGAGCGTTATTGCGCCGGTACAAGGCGAGTTATCTCGTCTTGTCCGGTGCTGGCAGGGTGCTCATGGTGTGGCTGAATCTGTGCAGACGAGTCATCTAACAATTTTTTTATATGAGCCTACTCCTTCGACGAAAGATATGGTGCTCTCATCCTTGGTGAAGGCCCTATATGGGCAATACTCTTTTAGCGTGTCTATGGGGGCTATTGAGAGCTTCATGCCGTTATCTGAGGTGAGTTATCTGCCCGTGCTAGAGGGCGCGGCAGACTTGATGGCTTTACGTCAGCGGTGCATTGATGCGGTAGGGGAGTCTAGCTCTCCTTTTACATACGTTCCGCATCTGAGCGTATCGAATCGTTTGGGGGAGAGAGCTCTAACGGATTCTTTGCAATATTTTGCGTCGTTACCTTCTGCCGCTGAACGTTTTGTCGTAGATCATCTTCAAATCTGTGAGCATGTTCAAGGGACTTGGCGTTGTCTTAGGACGGTTCCGCTAGATACGAGTCATGATTAGGTTCTAGCTGGTAGGTCTGGCGGATACAGTAAAGCCTGTCTTATCGTTGTTGCGATAAGACAGGCTTTACTCTGTTGAGTTTCTTTTTTAGAGGAGCTCGTTGAGGTTGAGCTCCTTAATGTCTGCAACAGTGTTTTTCACTGCTTGAGCTTTATCTCGTGTAGTAATGAGCAAGGCATCGGGAGTGTCAACCACTACGAGGTTTTCAATACCGATAACAGCAATTTTGCGTTCTGCATGGGTGACAATAAGCCCTGAAGAATCTTGGTTGAGGACATTACTCTTCTCGCCTAATACGGTGAGCTTTTCACCTGTTTTCTCTTGGTTCAGGCGGGTGACTGCGTCGAAGTCTCCTACGTCGTCCCACGTAAAGGAGCCTGGTACCATGGCGACATCTCCTGCAGCTGCTGCTGGTTCTGCAACAGCGTAGTCGATGGCCGTTTTGGGGAGAGTATCCCATAGTTTTTGAAGAGTTTGGTGCTGTTGTGGGGTGTCCCAATCTTCTGCGATGGCGTTAATTCCGGCGTATAGTTCTGGTTCGTTTTCTTTGAGGTGTTTGAGCATCAGTTCTGCTGGTGCTACAAACATTCCTGCATTCCAGGTGTATTCTCCGGAGTTCACATAGTCTGCCGCTGTTGCTGCGTCAGGTTTTTCGACAAACGACTCTACGGCTAGAGCTGAGGGGGCATTGTCGATACCGAGCGAAGACTTTGCTTTGATGTATCCAAAAGCTGTGGACGGTTCGGTAGGGGTGATACCGATGGTCACGATTTTTCCGGTAGCTGCAGTTTCTACCGCTTCTTTGACTACTTTTTGGAATTCCTCAACCGGTGTGATGACGTGGTCAGCAGCGAAAGAGCCAATAATAGCTTCTCGATCTCTTTTGTAGAGGATAGCGCAAGCTAATCCGATAGCTGCTGCCGAGTCTTTGGGGGAGGGCTCAAGGACGAAGTCGGTGTCGTTGAGTTCACGAACTTGTTCGCGTACTGCTTGAGCGTGCGATTCTCCGGTTACAATCATCACTGAGCTTTGGGTGAGTCCGCTGAGCCTGTCGTAGGTTTGGCGTAGTAGTGAAGATCCGTTACCGGTAAGGTCTAGTAAAAACTTAGGTGCGTGTGCCCGCGATAATGGCCATAGGCGGGACCCTACCCCACCGGCCGGAATGAGCGGGTAAAACTTATCTAATGGTGTTCTCATCACCTCTAAGAATAGCGAATTTTTACGTCATAATTCTGAAAATTTTTTGAGATGTCTAACTATTGCTGGTCACTTTTTACGTCCAATGTGATGAGGATTTCCCTTGTTCTCGCGGAAAAGTTGAATATCGGCATAAAAATTTGTGCTAATTACGCTAAAATAAGCCGGTTTTTTATCAACTAACTGTCAATAAAACCGTAAGTGAACTGGTACTGTGTGTGACTAGATGAACACACATTAATTAGCTATTCGACGGCAGACATCGCTTGTTTGATGAGCCAAAACAGGGTCAGCCACGAACAGCTTGCAGGAGGTTATTCAGTGCCGAATAATTCACGAGGAACCTTGTACCGCGGCCGTGAAGGCATGTGGTCTTGGGTAGCTCACCGCATCACCGGTATCGCTATTTTCTTTTTTCTTCTTATCCACGTCTTAGATACCGCTCTTATTCGAGTTTCCCCCGAAGCCTATAACTCCGTGATGGAGCTTTATAAAAATCCCATCATGGGGCTAAGCGAAGCAGGACTTGTGGGAGCTATTGTATACCACGCCTTTAACGGTATTCGCATTATCCTGATTGACTTTTGGAAAGATGGCGCAAAAAACCATAAAAAAATGCTTTGGGGAGTCCTCCTTCTCTGGGCCGTTGTTATGGTTCCTTTCCTCATCCGCCACATGATTAACACTTTCGGAGGCTAACGCATCATGGCTGTTTCACCACAGAAAATCAAAATTTCTGCTCCGAGAAGCAAAGACAACACCGTTAACGGAGTCAAATACAACCGCTCTAGCTCAAAACGCAATAACTTCGAAATGTTCGCATGGCTTTTCATGCGCATCTCAGGTGTTATTCTCGTTGTCCTTATCTTTGGACACCTCTTCGTCAACCTCATGATGGGTGAAGGCGTTCACCGTATTGACTTTGGTTTTGTTGGCGGTAAATTAGCTCAACCTTTCTGGCAGGTCTGGGATCTACTCCTGTTATGGCTTGCAATGTTGCACGGCATGAACGGTATTAGAACCATCATCATGGACTACGCAGAAAAAGACAGCACTCGTTTGGCATTGAAATTGGCCCTATTCTGCTCTGGTGCTTTTGTTCTTCTCATCGGAACCCTCGTAATCTTCACGTTTGACCCATGCCCAACTGGCGCGGCACCAGAACTATTACCTTCTTTCTGTACCGCCCCATAACTAGCTGAACCTACTACTAGATTTTAGAAAAGAGCATTTTCACATGCAGGTACATAAGTACGATGTCGTTATTATCGGTGCTGGTGGAGCTGGCATGCGTGCCGCCATTGAAGCCGGCACTCGCGCTCGAACCGCCGTTTTGACCAAATTGTACCCAACCCGTTCCCATACAGGAGCCGCTCAAGGTGGTATGTGCGCGGCCCTCGCCAACGTCGAAGAAGACAACTGGGAATGGCACACCTTTGACACCATCAAAGGTGGCGATTACCTCGTCGATCAAGACGCTGCCGAAGTCATGGCTAAAGAAGCAATTGACGCTGTTCTTGATTTAGAGAAAATGGGTTTGCCCTTCAACCGTACCCCCGCTGGACGTATTGACCAACGTCGTTTCGGCGGGCACACTCGCGACCATGGTAAAGCACCAGTGCGTCGAGCATGCTACGCTGCGGACCGTACCGGGCACATGATTCTTCAGACGCTCTACCAGAACTGTGTAAAGCATAATGTGGAGTTCTATAACGAATACTACGTTCTCGACCTCATCATGGTAGAAGATGAAAAGGGGCAACGACGCCCCGCCGGCGTGGTCAGTTACGACCTTGCTTCTGGTGATGTGCACGTATTCCAAGCAAAATCCATTATCTTTGCCTCTGGCGGTTGTGGAAAAATCTTTAAAACTACGTCTAACGCACATACCCTCACCGGTGACGGTATGGCGATTGCTCTACGTAACGGTATTCCGCTGGAAGATATGGAGTTTGTGCAGTTCCACCCAACGGGTCTTGCCGGTCTAGGCATTCTCGTCTCTGAAGCTGCTCGCGGTGAGGGCGGTATTCTACGTAACTCTGACGGTGAGCGTTTCATGGAACGTTATGCTCCCACCATTAAAGACCTTGCTCCACGTGATATTGTGGCGCGTTCTATGGCAAACGAAGTGCGTGAAGGTCGCGGTTGTGGACCGAACAAGGATTATGTTCTTCTGGACTTGACCCACCTCGAACCAGCCCACATTGATGCGAAACTTCCTGACATCACGGAGTTCGCTCGCACCTATCTAGGTGTTGAACCGTACACCGAACCTGTTCCGGTGTTCCCTACCGCACACTATGCAATGGGTGGTATTCCCACCAACATCGAAACAGAAGTGTTTGCAGATTCGGAGAACACTATCCCCGGTCTTTACGCCGCTGGCGAGGTTGCGTGCGTATCTGTGCATGGTTCTAACCGTTTGGGCACGAACTCTCTGCTTGATATTAACGTTTTTGGTAAGCGTGCTGGTATTAAAGCGGCAGAGTACGCTGCTTCTGCAGAGTTCTTACCTATCCCTGAGGACGCCGCAAACCGCACTTTAGAGCTTTTGACGTCTCTACGCGATGGCAACGGTACCGAAAAAGTTGGTGTTATCCGTAAAGAACTGCAAGATGTGATGGACGCCGATATGCAGGTGTTCCGCACGGCCGATACGATTCGTAATGCTCTTTCAAAGATTGCAGAGTTAGAAGAACGTTATCAGCGTATTTCTATTCAAGATAAAGGTAAGCGTTTCAATCTTGATTTGTTGGAGGCCGTCGAGCTGGGCTTCTTACTTGAGCTCGCTAAGGTGATGTCTGTTGCTGCTTTCCATCGTCAAGAGTCTCGTGGCGGTCACTTCCGTGAAGATTATCCGGATCGTGATGACGTGAACTTTATGAAACATTCGATGGTATATCGAGACGAAAACTCAGAGTTTGAGGGTATTAGCGGTCTTCGTTTTGGTACGAAGCCTGTTGTCTTTACCCGTTATGAGCCGAAGGAACGTAAGTACTAAAATGTCTGATTTTGAAGCACGTGAACCAGAATCTAAGGTTGCTATCGCCTCGGAGCAAGGTGGCTCCCAAGGTATTAAAACCTATGATGTGACGGTTAGAATTCGTCGTTATAACCCTGAAGTTTCGGATCAAGCGCATTGGGACGAATTCAAGGTGACGATGTACGGTACCGATAGGGTGCTTGATATCTTGCACAAGATTAAGTGGGAGATTGATGGTTCGTTATCGTTCCGCCGTTCATGCGCTCACGGTATTTGTGGTTCTGATGCTATGCGTATTAATGGTAGAAATCGTTTGGCGTGTAAAACCTTGCTGAAGGATTTAGATATTTCTCAGCCGATTACGATTGAGGCCATTAAAGGTTTACCTTGTGAAAAGGACCTTATCGTGGATATGGAGCCGTTCTTCCAGTCGTATCGTGAGATTATGCCATTCTTGATGAATGAGGGGCATGAGCCAGAGCGTGAACGCTATCAGTCTGTTGAAGATCGTGAACGTTTTGACGACACAACAAAGTGCATTTTGTGTGCAGCGTGTACGACGTCCTGCCCTGTGTTTTGGACGGATGGCCAGTACTTTGGCCCGTCGGCTATTGTGAATGCTCACCGTTTTATTTTTGATTCTCGTGATGATGCTGGTGATATGCGTCTTGAGATTCTCAACGATAAAGAAGGCGTGTGGCGTTGTCGTACGACGTTTAACTGTACTGATGCGTGTCCGCGCGGTATTCAGATTACGAAGGCTATTGCCGAGGTGAAGCAGGCTATTCTAGCTCGTTCGCTTTAGAACAGACGTAGCTTACGTACCTATATCGGGGGTACTCTTTCCCTTCTATGATGTGGTGGCCGTTTGTTTAGAAAAAGGGCCCACAATTTTTTT
>NZ_JBLXXW010000012.1:0-16719 GCF_048512915.1 Rothia sp. P7208 | reverse complement strand
ACAAAAAAGATTTAAAAAAGCTCAAAAAAACCTGCCAGAGCACCCCATAAAGCCCAACAACAGTACCCAGCACCCAAAACGGCAACTACCATTACCACTAAATAGCATCATCATCCGAAGAAAAATACACCACCACATGAACAACACACACCCACACAGCCCTGAACCCTGGAACGGATATTCAAAAGGCTCACGCGAATACATCTACATGCTCATTGCCATGTTCTGCGCAGGCATCGCCACCTTCGCCCAACTCTACGCACCACAAGCAATCCTCCCCTCCATCGCAACCGACCTAAACATCACCCCATCTAGTGCAGCACTAACAATCTCAGCAGCAACACTTGGACTAGCCCTTTTTGCCATGGTCTGGGCCTACATCGCCGACATCCACGGCAAAAGCAAAGCCATGTTCATCGCAATCAGTATCGCCACAGTACTCGGACTAATCAGCCCATGGGTTCACGACTTCACCATACTCCTCACCCTCAGATTTGCAGAAGGAGCAGCACTAGCAGGAATAGCAGGAGTAGCAATCGCCTTCATCACCGAAGAAACAAACCCACTCCACGCAGCAACAGCAAGCGGACTATATATCGCAGGAAACACCTTAGGAGGACTCGCCGGACGACTCTTCGCAGGCCCCCTCACCCAATGGACCGGAGACTGGCGCATCGCCATCACAGCAGTCTCACTACTAGGAGCCATCACCGCACTCATCTTTATTATCAGCCTGCCCAAAGCCCGACGATTCACGCCCATCCCACGCAAAGGATCTTTCAGCAATACCCTCAAACAAGCCAAAAAACACCTCAAAAACCCAGCGATGCTTGCACTATACCTCTACGCATTCACTATGATGGGAACCTTCGTAACCATCTATAACTACGTAGGGTTCCTCCTCAAAGCACCACCCTATCTCTTCTCCGAAATAGCTCTCTCAGCGCTCTTCCTCTCCTACCTACTAGGCACAATATCCTCATCAATATCTGCCCGATTCAGCACACGATGGGGAAACCTCAACGTCATGATAGGATCAACTGCCCTCCTTATCCTTGGCATAGCTCTCACGATGACCACAAACGTCACCGCCATTATTATCGGAGTCCTGCTCTTGACCTTCGGGTTCTTCTGCGGGCATTCCATCGCCTCAGGATGGACAGGACTACGAGCCACAACAGGAAAAGCGCAAGCAACAGCACTCTATAATCTCGCCTACTATGCAGGTTCAGCAGTTATTGGTTGGGGTAGCGGATTAATCTACAACACCAGCGGATGGTACAGCACAGCCTGGTTTTGCATCATTTTCACAGCACTACTCGTATCACTATGCGTCATGGTTTTAACACGAAACGATAAACCTCATAACGACGCACCAGTAGCCTAAGATTCAATACTAGGTGGCGTATCGTTGACCATATTCGCAAAGCGAGAATAATGTCCCTGGAATCCAACAGCAATGGTCTTGGTAGGACCATTACGATGTTTAGCGACAATAACGTCCGCTTCTCCAGCACGTGATGATTCTTTATTCTGAGCATCATCACGATGAAGCAAAATAACCATATCTGCGTCCTGCTCAATAGAGCCAGACTCACGCAAATCCGAAATCATCGGACGATTATCTGCACGTTGAGTAGAACCACGGTTCAGCTGCGACAACGCAATAACAGGAATTTCCAGCTCTTTCGCCATCAACTTCAAGGAACGAGAAAATTCAGAAACTTCTTGCTGACGAGACTCTACCTTTTTACCAGAAGTCATCAACTGCAAATAGTCCAGAACAATCAGCTTAAGATTATTGCGTTGTTTGAGACGACGTGCCTTCGCCCGGATCTCCATCAACGTCATATTGGGAGAATCGTCAATATACAAAGGAGCGCTATCCATCTTTCCCACAGCAGCTGCAAGAGTAGACCACTGTTCTTCATCAAGTTTTCCCTGACGTAGACGAGAAAGGTTAATCCTAGCTTCAGCTGAAAGAATTTTTGTTGCAATTTCGTTACGGCTCATCTCCAACGAGAAAAATACCGTCGCCAGATCCTTCTTAATAGCAGCATGGCGAGCAATATCCAGAGCAAAGGTAGATTTACCAATACCAGGACGAGCAGCAATAACAATCATCTGGCCAGGCTGAAAACCATCGGTTAATTCATCAAACTCAAAGAATCCCGTTGGTACACCACTAATACCGCTACCGCGAGCAACCTGAGCCTCGATATCATCAATGGTCTGATCCATAGCCTCTTTAAGCGGCACATAATCCTCTGACGCGCGACGATCACTAATCTGATAAATTTCACCCTGAGCCTGATTGACGAGAGCCTCAACTTCGCCATCTTGAGAATAACCGAGTTGAGCAATCTTCGTACCAGCTTCAACTAGACGACGCAAAATAGCGCGTTCAGAAACAATTTCAGCGTAAAATCCCGCATTCGCCGCAGTGGGCACAGACGTCGTCAAAGAATGCAGATAAGGTGCTCCACCAATACGAGATAGCTCGCCGCGTTTTGTCAGTTCATCGGTTACGGTAATAGCATCTGCTGGCTCGCCTTGCCCGTACAAAGTAATGATTGCGTCATAGATACTCTCGTGTGCAGGCTTATAAAAATCCTCGCCACGAAGCACCTCAACAACGTCTGCAATGGCATCTTTAGAGAGTAACATTCCACCAAGGACAGACCGCTCTGCATCATCATCGTGAGGAAGAGTACGAACACCGTAATCAGAAGAATTTTGAGACACAATCAACCTTAAATTGTCGAGATATTTTTACAAAGAACCCCGAAGATTATTCACTATATTCACCTAGTGAAAACCATTATAAAAACACGTGGCAGAATAGCTGTTCCACGTGAAACATACTATGAGAAAAACTTATCCCAATGGAAGCGTTAGCACTTCATTCTGTAGAGAACTATCCCACAACAGAGATAGCAAGAAAGAATGTTGCAGGATTTGCCAGTAAGGAAACCATTAAAAGGAGTGCATTATGCACTTTAAAACGTCGGTAACGGGCTAAACCAACAACCGCCAAAATGCTCGACAGTAACGACATGATAACGGCAAGAACCACACAGATGAGAAAAATCGTCAAACTATCAGAAGGTGTTCCCACGTTATTCCAAAATCCCAAAGATATCAGCAATAACGAAATCAGCTCAGCAACCAAGGCAATCAGAAACATCTGCAAACTTGGACGCAGCTTCGGAGCAGAATCCTTCTCCGACGAAACCAATGAAAACATGATCCCTTGACCTATTCTTCAAGCAATGAACATGATGATGACATAGAAGAAGTGCCCTCCCCCGTTGAAACAACAGGAAAGGACACTTCTTCTATATGCAATAAGCCATTACTTATGCAGCAACGACATCTAATGCAACCTGTGCAACAACGTCTTCGTGCAAACGCACAGAAACTTTGTAAGCACCGGTGGACTTGATAGCGGATCCAAGGTGGATAGCACGCTTATCAACGGAACCTAGACCGGCAGCTTCAATTGCTTCTGCAATTGCTTCCGCACGAACGGTACCGAAAAGTCGACCTTCAGCGCCAGCTTTATGAGCTACGGTAACAGTAGCTGCAGCAAGCTTAGCTGCCTGTGCCTGTGCGTCTTCAAGAGAAGCCTTAGCGCGAGCTACACGAGCTGCGCGAATGGACTCAACCTGACGTTCTCCACCTTTAGTCCAGGTCACTGCAAAACCGCGAGGTAGCAGGTAGTTGCGTGCGTAGCCGTTCTTAACGGTCACGACATCGCCAGCAGTTCCGAGACCGGATACTTCCTGAGTCAGAATAATCTTAGCCATGTTCTTCTAATCTCCTTCTCTTTAGCGGCCAGCGCCGGAGTAAGGTAGCAATGCAACTTCGCGGGCATTCTTAATTGCCTGAGCGATTTTGCGCTGTTCCTGGACGGTGACGCCGGTAACGCGACGTGCACGGATCTTACCGCGATCGGAGATGAACTTACGAAGAAGTGCAACGTCCTTGTAATCAATAACAGTTACGTCAGCAGCCTTGAGTGGGTTCTGCTTTGGTTTGGGCTTACGAATTTCAGCCTTAGCCATCGTGGTGCTCCTTTTTCTTTGGGAGCCCGCGGAAAATACCGCGGGATGGGTTGGATATTTGGATTAATGAGGAAGGTTATCTTTAGAACGGAGGTTCGTCTTCTGCACCAGCGCCCCAATCATAGTTTCCACCAGATTGAGAACCCCAAGGATCTGCAGAAGGAGCAGGCGCTGCCTGTGGTGCAGGATTTCCTCCACCAAAGCCGCCACCGTTATAGCCGTTACCCCCGCCGAAACCGCCAGAAGCTGAACCGTTATACCCATTGTTCTGGGTAGGAGCGGCAAAGTTATTGCCACCACCGGCGTAGCCTTGCGCATCTTGAGCGCCACCGAAGTTACCTCCGGAGCGCTGTTGATTACGGTTAACAGACGCAGAAGCAAAACGAAGGGATGGGCCAATTTCTTCGACCTCAAGCTCCATCGCAGTGCGACGTTCGCCTTCCTTAGTCTCATATGAACGGGATTTCAAACGCCCCTGAGCGATAACGCGCATTCCCTTATGTAGGGTTTCTGCAACATTTTCTGCTGCCTCACGCCAGATGGATGCTCGCAAAAAGAGGGTTTCACCATCTTTCCATTCGCCACTTGCGCGGTCAAAGCTACGCGGAGTTGAAGCAATCGTAAAGTTTGCTACCGCTGCACCGTTAGGAGTGAAACGAAGCTCAGGATCACCAGTAAGATTACCAATCACGGTAATGACGGTATCTCCAGCCATTTGAGGCCTCCATTCATAGAGTTTTTCAAATAACAATTCATTCTGAGAGCAGTTATATCAAGAGTAAAAATAATCTTGTTGATAACCACATCAAAATCATGAATGAATATTATTTAGAAGAGATTTTCTGGTCTTCCGGACGGATAATCTTGGTGCGCATTACAGACTCGTTCAAGCTAAGAACGCGGTCAAGCTCTGCAGCAGTTTCCGGAGTGGAAGTGAAGTTAACGACGGCATAAATACCTTCAGTCTTCTTCTGGATTTCGTATGCCAAGCGACGACGACCCCAAATATCCATGTTGTCGATAGTGCCGTTGTCTTTGGTAACGATTTCGAGGAACTTAGAAAGAGTTGGCTCTACAGCCTTGTCTTCTACCTCGGGATTGAGGATAACCATTAGCTCGTATGCACGCATGATTAAACCCCTCCTTTGGGCTAAACGGCTATGGGATTTCCATAGCAGGAGATGTATAACAGTCAGTGCACCGCCGGAGATTTACCCATAAAGTACACAGACTTCACCTACTCTACAGTAAGAGCAGTATAAAGTGCAGAAATTTACCAATTTCAGCACAAGGTCACATGAATTACACCAATGTCATCTAAAACTGAATCTCAGGTCAATGCATATTGCATGATTAATAACGGTAGGCTCGAGAATTCAAAATACCCACACGTATTGGCATCGTAAAGAGATCAATAACCATCAAAACGCCGAGGAGGAAGAGAAACACCCATCCAATCAGAATAGGAGTCGTCAGCCAGCCAATCCCCAGCAAGAGAAGATACAGAACAAACATCATAGGCTGCCTTAAATACAACTTATGAATACCCCATACCCCAAGGAAAAACCACAATATATACGCAATCAGCAACGATTTTTGCTTCACGATATACACAGTAGAAGGGGCACCTTGATAGGAGTTTCGGCCTCCATGATTCATGTATTCCGGTGTGTAATGTTCTCTATTTGACATCAATATCCCCTTTCTTAGAAATATCGTCGGGGAAGAACTTCCCTATTAGTACAACCGTTCACGTAGCTGTTTTATTCCTCAGAAACACGATTCGAACGCTACTGACCAGAAGTTCTATGTGGACGAACCATTCCAGATTCATACGCGAAAACAACAACCTGAACACGATCACGAAGATTAAGCTTTGACAAAATCGACCGTACATGTGTTTTAACAGTCGTCTCGGAGAGGAAAAACTGTTGAGCAATCTCAGCGTTAGAAAGCCCCTCAGCAATAGCACCCACCATATCTTTTTCGCGAGCAGTTAAAGAATCAATCAAATACTGGTACCCGTGAATAGCCGCCTGACCTAACGAAGAATCTTCAGCATACTCTTTCACGAGCCGAGCAGTAAGAGTAGGAGTCACCATAGATTCTCCAGCATTGACTGTATGAATAGCAGCAATTAAGTCTTCAGGGCGGATATCTTTGAGCACGAAGGCGCTGGCTCCAGCTCTTAAACCAGAGAAAGCGTATTCGTCGAGGTCAAAAGTTGTCAGAATAATGACTTTTGAATCACTCATACTCGTAATTTTCTGAGTCGCGGTAATACCGTCCATAACGGGCATCCGAATATCCATCAACACAACATCAGGATGGTGCTTTTGCACCATCTCAATCGCTTCTTGCCCATGCGATGCTTCGCCAACAACCTCAATACCTACATTTTCAAGAACGAGACGAAACCCCATCCTCAACAATGATTGATCGTCTACTAGCAGCACACGCAAAGGACTATTTTGTTGCTCTTGCATTATTTTCTACCTCGGATGTTTTGGAACGGTCTTTAGTTTGACTCGTTGATTCCCACAATAAATGAGCACGAACAGTCCAGCCTCCACGGTCATTCGCTCCAGCACGAAGCGATCCATGATAAGCAGCAACCCTCTCTTGAATACCGATAAGGCCCTTGCCGCTTCCAACGCTATTTTGTCTGCGAGAGATACCTCTACGTTCTATTCCACTTGTGCCATCATTGGCAATAATTACCACAATATCGGGCAGATTGACCTTAATGAGGACCTCAATAATATGTGCGTCTTGGGCATATCTTAAAGCGTTAGTCAAAGACTCTTGAATAATACGATAAAGCGTCATATGCAGCTGACTATCTTCAGGCAATTTTTGACCTTGCTGAGAAAAAGAAACAGGAAGACCCGTCGAACCAAAAGAATCGACTAGCGCTTTGAGGTTATCGATGCCCAGAGTCTTATTTCTTTCTACTGGCGATAAAAGCTGTTGTGGGGACTCATCACGGAGAACTCCTAGCGTCTCTCGCATGTCAGCAAGCGCACTGCGTCCCGTATCAGACAGCTCTTTGAGAATATGTGACGTGCGTTGAGGGTCTTTAGTGCTAATGGCTTGAGCACCATCCGCTAAAGCAATCATGACCGTCAAAGAATGAGCTACAACATCGTGCATCTCTCGTGCGATACGATGACGCTCCTCGATGGCAGCTAATTTCTGTGTCTTATCGAAGCTGCGAATAATTTCTTGGTCAAAGAGTCGATTCTTATGTACTTGTCGAGCGACAAGAAATACGACGAGGTTCATCAAAAGAGACGAAAGCGTCAGGAAGCCAAGAACTGAATAACTGATGATGACATATCGCGAGTCGTAGCTTCCATCGGAAGGTCCGCCTCTACTAATCCCAGCATATATGTATGGGTAATAGATAAAACCTAAGACGACGAGAAAGATACTAGTGGCAATAAAAATAGGAAGGGATTTTTTAAAAGGGTATTTAACTACTGCAGAATAAAGAAATATGTAGAAGGTAATTCCAGTTGGAGATGTAAAAATTGTCTGAAGAATTTGCAGTTGCAAAAAATCTATACATATTGATAGGCATATCAATAGTACGGGAAATTTTTCCCTCCAAAATATTCCTGCAGCAAAGAAGAATGCTACACAAAAATAAATAGTAACATTTTTATCGTGGTCAAATATCTCTGAATCTGAGGAGAATAAGAGTTCTAGAAAAACAAAAAGTAAATTATTGACAGCCCAGAAGAGATTAACCCAAAAAGTATTTTCGTGAATCCAACGACGAATAATTCCACGGCGTTGCAGCACTAGACGCCGTCCTTCAGTAGCGACGGCGTCTAGTGATTCCGATGAAACTCGATGATTCATGAGTTTTTAGCTCTTAGCTATCGGTAAAACGGAATCGCAGATAGCCGAAGAAGGCAGGAACAGCTCCCCATAGAGCAAGGATAGAGGCTGCCATCGTATAGCTAATTTTCGCGTCGTCTGCTTTACCATAAGAAATCAATTCACTGCCTACTGGAAGTGGAAGATAGTTCGTGAAATCTTTAGCCCAGTCCCATGGAAGGAACAATAAGAAAACAATGTACGTTACCAAAATGGTGATAACAGACAGGATAATACCGCCAGCATTGTTACGCAGCAAGGAGCCAAAACCAAGGCCCATCCACGATACAAACATGCAGTAGAGACCAACTGCTACCCAGTTCAAAAGAACCCCTGAATTTAGTTGAGGAGATAGCTCTGGGATAATGGTCAAAGAGCCAATACCGAAGGAAATGGCGGCACAGATAAAGCCCCAGAAGAATCCGATAAAGCTCACAACAATGAACTTTGCTATGTACAAAGCAGAACGGCGAGGAACAATCGTTAGCGATGTATAGATTGAACGGGTGGAGTATTCGGATCCAATAAAAATCACCGCCCATGATGCGAAAAGCATGCTAGTGAAGGACATACCCGCTCCACCAATACCTTGAGCAGAGTTGCGAAGCATATCAAGAGATGCCCCAAGAGTTTCGCTGTAGTTGATAGACAATGCCCCGATGAAGCCAAAGCCTGCCATCATTGCTAATACGGCAATGCCCATAACGAGATGAGAGATGACAGTTCTAAATTTTAGAAATTCAGAGCGAACAATGCCACTAAAACGTAAACGTTGATCAGATGATGCGTGAAGTGCTGTATGCTGGCTCATTATTTTGTCTCCTTTGTAGAACCTTTTGACCAAGGTGCATCCGATGGGGAGTTTGTTTCAAACATCGTTGCTTTTGTTGCTTGAGGAATAGATTGAGAAACTTCACCAGAAGATAACATTTCTTCAGCCTGAGAAGCTTCTATTCCGTGAGAAGAATATTCAACGGAGTCTTTAGTGAGTTCCATATAAACATCTTCTAAGGTGCTAATTTGAGGTGTTAATTCATACAGAAGAACACCGTGTTCTTGAGCAATCTGAGCAACTTCGCGGGAGCTAGCACCAGAGACCATGAGGCCATCTATTTCGTGTGCCTTAGTAACGAGTTGACGTTCACGCAAGAGTGTATCGAACTGTTCACGATGATCAGTTCGCACCAAAACGGGGTTGTCAGCAGAACGGGCAAGAAAATCTTTAATAGAAGAATGAGCCAGAATCTTACCGCGACCGATAACAATAAGCTCATCAGCAGTCTGAGACATCTCGCTCATTAGATGTGAAGAAATGAGGACACAACGTCCCTCAGACGCAAGATGTCGAGCAAGGTTGCGAACCCAAATAACACCTTCGGGGTCAAGACCGTTAACAGGCTCATCAAAAATGAGGTTATGAGGATCCCCCAAGAGAGCAACAGCGATACCTAGACGCTGCCCCATACCGAGGGAGAAACCGCGAACTTTTTTATGAGCTACAGCGCCAAGACCTGTGAGTTCAATGACTTCATTGACTCGTTTTTTTGAGATTCCATGGGTCAAAGCAAGCGAGCGCAGATGTTGGATAGCTGAGCGTCCCGGATGCATTGCTTTAGCGTCTAAAAGAGCACCAACGGATAGCATCGGTGAGCTGAGTGTTTTATAAGTTTTTCCTTTGACAAGAGCTTTGCCAGAGGTTGGTTTTTCTAAACCAACGATCATGCGCATTGTGGTTGATTTTCCGGCGCCGTTAGGGCCAAGGAATCCTGTAACTTTCCCATCAGGAACATTAAAACTGATGTTATCTACGGCTGTTTTTGAGCCGTAGCGCTTCGTAAGCTGGTGAACTTCTAACATAAAGATCGCTCCTTATCCTGAGCGTAGGGTATGAGGTGGTTTATGTTCTTCATTCTACGAAGTTCACCATAAGAGCACCTCATCCCTAAGGATGAACCTTGAATTTTCCTTTAAAGATGCGTAAGAGTCGGTGATAAAAATATCTAGTTAACAACATATCCCCTAGTGGTTTACATATTCCGCATGGGGAATATGTAAACCACTAGGGGATAGAGATGACCTTATTGCTCTAGAATACCTTCTTCTTTAGCCCACGATAATAAACGTTCACGAGCATTTTCTTCAGATAAGACACCTTCATCCAAACGCACATTAAGCAAGAACTTATAAGCCCGACCCACAACAGGACCAGGAGAAATACCCAGAATCTGCATAATCTGTTCACCGTCTAGATCTGGACGAATAGCATCCAACTCCTCTTGCTCAGCGAGAGCCGTGATACGACGTTCTAAATCATCATAGGCACGGGAAATACGCTGAGCCTTACGCTTATTACGCGTTGTCACATCAGCACGCGTCAAACGGTGCAACCGCTCCAGATATGCCCCTGCATCACGCACATAACGGCGCACAGCAGAATCACTCCACCCAGCATCACCATAACCGTAGAAACGCATATGGAGCTCTACCAAACGAGCAACAGCTTTGGTTGTGTCATTATCAAAACGCAAAGCACGCATACGCTTTTTAACCAACTTCGCGCCAACAACATCATGATGCAAGAAACTTACAGAACCATTCTTCTCAAACTTGCGAGTAGCAGGCTTGCCAATATCGTGCATCAATGCCGCAAAACGAAGAATGAAATCGGGAGAAGGTACTGCCCCCTGCTGGTCAGTTTCTTGAGCGGCTGCCTGTTCAAGAACCGTCAGAGAATGTTGATACACATCTTTATGACGATGGTGCTCATCAATTTCTAATTTAAGCGCCGGTATCTCAGGCAAAACATAATTCGCAAGACCAGAATCAACAAGAAGATCGATGCCACGACGAGGAGCAGCTGCTGTGATGAGTTTAATGAGCTCATCACGTACACGCTCAGCAGAAATCATGTCAATACGTTGAGCCATCTTCGTCATAGCATCAAAGACTTCAGGAGCCACATCAATATCAAAACGCGCAGCGAATCGAGCAGCTCTCATCATTCTCAGAGGATCGTCTAAGAAAGAATCTTCAGCTCGTCCAGGAGTTCGAATGACACCAGCACGTAAGTCTCTAAAACCCCCGTAAGGATCCACAAGCTCTAAAGAGGGTAGACGCAACGCCATGGAGTTGATTGTAAAGTCACGCCGAAAAAGATCGTCTTCTAGAGAATCACCAAAAGAAACAACAGGTTTACGCGAATCGTGACGATAAATTTCTGCCCGATAGGTAGTAATTTCGACAGTTTCATCGCCCTTTCTTAAACCAATAGTTCCGTATTCTTTACCAATTTCCCACGTCGTATCAGCCCAGTCATCAACAATTTCTAGAATCTGATCGGGGGTAGCGTTGGTTGTGAAGTCTAAATCTGTTGCTTTTTGAGCAAGGAAAAGATCTCGAACAGGACCACCCACCAGAGAAAGTTCATACCCAGACCGTACGAAAAGCTCGCCAAGGGATAGAGCGATGGGGTCAATAATAGAAGAGTCAAAAAGATGCGCCATAGTCATACCATCGTGCCAGATAAATGACCGTTATACCCGTATCCCACACAATAATCAGGCATAGACTCATTTCATCGGTTAAGGTAGAGACATGACTTTTCCTATACCTCGGGCTCCCAAGAAGCGGGCAATAACCCCTATTTCTCTCTTGCCGACGGTAGAAGAAGTCTCTGCAGGAGGGGTTATCGTCGACCTTGACAAGCCTAATTTTCCGGTAGCTATTATTGCCAGAATGAACCGCGGAGGGCGTTTAGAGTGGTGTTTACCGAAGGGACACCCTGAAGGATCAGAAAATAACGCTCAAGCGGCAACACGCGAAATCGAAGAAGAAACAGGAATTTCTGGACAAGTTCTTTCTCCTTTAGGAAGCATTGACTACTGGTTCACTGTCGGCGGACGAAGAGTACATAAAACAGTTCATCATTACCTTTTAGCTGCCACGGGAGGATATCTCACCACAGAAAAAGATCCAGATCATGAGGCAATTGCCGTCGATTGGGTTAACATTGACGATTTAGGGCGTAAACTCTCATTTTCGAACGAACGACGAATTGCTGAGATTGCGCGCGAATACATTATTCACCAGCTCTCCTCGTGAGAAGCTCTCTCAGCAAAGATTAAGGGCACAACGTGGCACGTACAGGTGCAGTATCTAGCGCAATTATGGCATCGGGGACGATGGTTTCCCGTATTCTTGGGTTCGTTAAAACCATTCTCATTACCGTTGCTATCGGCACCGGAACCGCAATGGGAACTATTTTTGAAACGGCAAACACCCTACCTAACTTGATTTATGTTCTTGTTGCCGGAGGTATTTTTAACGCCGTCCTTGTCCCACAAATTATTAAAGCAGCAAAACACGATGACGGCGGCTCAGACTTTATTTCACGGTTAGTTACCCTAGCAACTGTTGGTATCGCCGCTGTAACCGTCGTTGTCGTAGCTTGTTCTGTGCCTATTATCTCCATCATGGGACGAACTTGGACGGAAGAACAACGCACCTTAGGGCTGATTTTTGCGTTGTGGTGTCTTCCGCAAATTTTCTTCTACGGTTTCTATACCATCATCGGACAAGTTCTAAACGCTCGGGGTGCTTTCGGCTGGTTTATGTGGTCTCCAGTAATCAACAATGTGGTAGCGATTATTGCCCTTATCCTCTTTATCAATGTTTTTGGTCAACAAACTAACACTGTTCCGCCGTTACACACTGTGAACACGTGGAGCACTGCTCAGACGGTCGTTCTTGCAGGATCAGCAACGTTAGGTGTCGTAACTCAAGCGTTAGTACTTCTTATTCCTCTGCGTCGTATTGGTATTCGTATTCGCCCAAAGTTTGGGTGGAGGGGTATTGGTCTTGGCGCGTCCGTTAAATTAGCAGTGTGGACATTAGCTACTGGAATTGTTTCTAACCTTTCATTCTTTTATCTCATACAAATTGCTTCAAATGTTATTTCACAAGATGGAAAAATTGTTCCTGGGATTCAGGCGCTCAATTACTCGTCTATGCTGTATTCATTACCTCATGGTGTTATTGGACTTTCTATTGCAACATACCTTTTCAATAAAATGTCCCATGCATCACAAGAGAATAATCATCAAAATGTAGTACATGCTTTATCTTCTGGTCTAAGAGTTTCTTCTATTGCAACTATTTTCTTATCTGTAGCTCTTATTGTTTTTTCAGGACCGGTAGGAGTATTATTTGGTAACGGAAATAATATTTCTGCTGCCCTCATTGCTCAAACAATTTGCATTATTGCTTTAGGCGGACCTTTCCTCACTATTTCTTTTATGATGGGAAGAGTTCTCTACGCAAGAGAAGACGCAAAAACTCCATTTATTATTCAGCTCATCTCTGCAGTAGTTATCGTTGGGATGGGATTCTTCGCGTCCCGACTTAACCCGCACTATATTGTCTTTGGTTTAGCAGCAGCCTATGCCTTACAGAATGTTCTTTCTGTGGCCCTAAGCCATATTTTCCTCAAAAGGTATCTTGGGGACTACGACGGGATTAATATTCTTTCGACTCATGCTCGCGTTGGCCTTGCATCCTTCGTTGCCGGTATTTTCGGTTCACTAGTTCTCTGGATACTTGGCGGCTATTCATTTGATGGGTTTGCATGGTCAGGAACAACTCCGGCTCTCATCACAATTGCTGTAGGCGGAACTATTATGTCTTTGGCCTATTACATCGCTTTGCAAATCTTTAAAGTACAAGAGCTCGATGCTCTTATCTCCCCCATTGCGCGAAAACTTATGCCACAACGTCACCAATCTCGACACAAAATATAGATTTATTTTCAACAGACAGAACCCAACACGTCGTTATAACGGGTAAGATTCAGAAGAGAATCACCGTCTTAAATATTTAGAGCCTTGGAGGGCTACCTTGTCTCATTCACATTCCTCCCATCCCATTGCTATCAACACTGTTCTAGGTGAGCGTTATCGTGTCACCGCTGCTATTACGCAAACAGAACACGGCGACGCAGTTTTGGAAGGTAAAGACCAGGTTCTGAATAGACGCGTGTCGATTGTCGTAGCTTCCCCTACTCATAATGATCGTTTGATTGCTAATGCGCGCCTTGTTGCCACGACATCGCGCTCCCCCATTCAGGTGCTTGATTTGGGCAATAGCGAAGGACGAACGTATCTTGTCACTTCCTATTCACGCCCCGAAGCGCTTTTAGAGAATCTTTTGGCAGATTCATCGGCAGTAGCAGCTTCCTCCGAAACGCAAGAAGCTCTTGGTCAGGAAATTTTTGGGGATGAGGTAGCAACGGGAAAGACTCCTTATGCTGAGGTATCAGAACCAACACCAGAAGATACCTCAATTTCTGCGGTACGAGCTGTTGAGGATCACGAGACTTTAGCTCCATCTACCGTCGAAGATTCCTCTTATGACAAAGAATATGATGAATACGATTATCCTGATGAACCAGAATTTGATGATGAAGATGATCAGCGTTCTGGTGGAGTATGGATTGTAGCTATTGCGGCTATTATTCTTCTTGTTTTGGGCGTAGCTATTGTTTTTTCTTCCATCAATGGCATGGTTTCGAAGAAAAGTGAGAATGAAAACGTAGCTGCCGCCAGTACTTCTGCTACGGCCAAGCCTTCACAGAATAAGTCCGCAGAGCCTTCGGAAACACCTTCTCCAAGCGTTTCTCATGTTCCGCCAAAGATTATAAGCGCATCTCGTCTTGTGCCGTCTTCTCCAGATTTTATGGCAGATCAGGATGCGACTCTCCCTCAAATGCTTGATGGTAACCCAGCAAGTACATGGATTAGCTACGGTTTCGCAACTCCTAATTTTGGTGGCGCGACCGATTCCTTCGCTTTGGTATTCCAACTTCAAGAACGTACCGTTGTTTCTGAACTTACGATTGAACAGATCAATGGCTCAGGTGGCGCATTTACGGTATATACCAACAATACGGCTTCTTTAGATGGTGCAACGGAAGTTGGTTCAGGCTCTTTCAATGCGCCAAAAGTCAACGTCAAACTTGACCAGAAGAAGCAGGGTGAAGGCATTCAGTATGTTCTAGTGAAGTTCACAGAAGCTCCTCTATTGGGTCAGCCTATTGCTGGTTATAACTATGGTGTGCGCATTGCTGAAGTAACAGCCCGATAAAGTTCTTTGACGCGTTTTTCTCGACTGCCGCCTGATGTATTCTTTTTCTACCTCAGGCGGCAGTTGTTCACATAGGCTCAAGAGTTTGGAATAATCAGAGCTACATCATGGTTCTATTTGATGAACACTATTTCTATGAAAGAAGGATACTTTGCCAAACGAGTCTTTGGGCGGTCTTTTCTCTGCTCCTACTGGCGTCAAAGTGGACACTGCAGCCGTAGAGACTGCACCCACTGCAGAGGCTGGGGACAGTCAGATTCATGACGTCATCATTGTTGGTTCTGGCCCGGCAGGGTACACTGCAGCGATTTATGCTGCTCGAGCTAATTTACGTCCTCTTCTTTTTGCGTCCTCTGTTTCCCCTGGTGGCGATTTGATGACAACAACTGAAGTAGAAAATTTCCCTGGTTTCGTTGACGGTATTCAGGGCCCTGAATTGATGACAACTATTGGGGCGCAAGCTGAACGTTTTGGTACTGATATCCGTTACGAAGATGTTGAGTCGCTTGAGCTTGAGGGCGAGGTCAAGAAAGTCATCCTCAGTGATGGATCTACCTTTTTGACGAGGACTGTCATTATTTCAACAGGTTCTGAATATCGTAAGTTGGATGTTGATGGCGAGCAGCGACTTTCTGGTCATGGCGTTTCGTGGTGTGCCACTTGTGATGGTTTTTTCTTCAAAGGTAAGACTCTTGCGGTGATAGGTGGAGGAGATTCCGCCGTTGAGGAAGCTCTCTACCTAACAAATCATGCGGCAAAAGTATATTTGGTTCATCGTCGTGATACGTTGCGAGCATCAGAGATTATGCAAAAGCGCGCTTTTGACAATCCTAAAATTGAAATGGTTTGGGATTCTGCTGTTCAGTCAATCAATGGGGAGGATAAAGTTTCTTCTATAACGTTGACTAACACTAAGACTTCAGAAGAATCTGAGCTCGTAGTAGATGGGGTATTCGTTGCTATTGGCTCTGATCCACGCACAGCCCTCGTTCGCGACATATTAGAACTGACTGAGGCTGGAACTATTGCCGTTGATGGGCGTTCTTCACGTACCTCAATCCCTGGTGTTTTCGCTGCTGGAGATGTGATTGATTCGACGTATCGCCAGGCGATTACAGCTGCAGGTTCTGGCTGTGTTGCGGCGCTAGATGCCCAGCATTATCTTGAATCTCTTTCTTAGATAGAGATAGTTTTCATCCACCACTATATGAAGGAAATAATTATGGCTAATCAAGTAACTGATGCAACTTTTGCTGACGAGGTTCTTCGCTCTGAGAAACCTGTCATTGTTGATTTTTGGGCGGAATGGTGCGGTCCTTGTCGTATGCTTGGACCTGTTATCGATGAAATTGCTGAAGAATATTCCGAACAGGTTAAAGTTCTCAAACTTGATGTAGAAAATAATCCTGAAACAGCAATGAAATATGGCATCACATCTATTCCAGCAGTTTATGTTTTCAAAGATGGTGAAGTCGCTCATCAAAGTGTTGGAGCAAAGCCTAAGGCAGCTCTTCTGAAAGAGTTTGCTCCTTTCCTTGGCCTCTAACACCTAAAGGCTCTCATTAGGGTGTTGGTTGTGTTTCACGTGAAACACAACCAACACCCAAATTTTTTATTGAGAGTTAGCTCG
>NZ_JBLXXW010000011.1:0-21437 GCF_048512915.1 Rothia sp. P7208 | reverse complement strand
TTAAAGCGGTGGCGTTCTATCATCTTTTGAGAGAACGCCACCGCTTCATACTGCTTGTGAAGAGTTATATATCTTCTTAGTTGAGGTAGAAGATTTTGTCCTTATTCTCAGCCATGTGCTGTGCGTTCCAGTCTGCACCGCCGTCAAGGTTTGCAGCGAGGAATACTGGTGCGCTGATACCTTGTGCCACAAGATTCTCGATAATGCCTGCAGATAGTGAATGCAAGATTGCGGTGGAGGTGACTCCAGATGCAGGGGTGAACTTCTGAGGCACGCCCTCTAGGCTCAGCACTGCGTCTCCTGCATCTACTTGGTTGTCGATGAGGATATCTGCATGGTCTTTGAGTTTGGTTCCGTCGGGTACACGTGAGGTGACCGCTTCGGTGTATTTAGAGGAGGTGAGTCCTACGACGAAAATACCGCGAGCGCGTGCTTCACGTGCGAGCTCTACGGGGAGTGCGTTGCGTCCGGAGACGGAGACTACGATGAGGACGTCTCCTTCTTTGAGTGGTGCATTGTTGAGCACTACTTCAGCGTATCCGGGCATCTGTTCCATCTGCGACCCGAGGGTGGTTGGGCGTGTGGTGAGTGCTTCAACACCGGGTGCGTAGAGTGGGTTGATGAGCATGAGTCCGCCGGCACGGTAGACGATGTCTTGTACGGGAAGGCTGGAGTGTGAAGCGCCGAAAGCGAAGATGCGTGCGCCTTGTGCTACGCGGTCTGCGATAGCTTGTGCGGCTTTGTCGATGGTGGGGACTTCTTCTTCACGAATTTTTTCGAGAAGTGAGATGATTTGTTGGTAGTAGCTATCGAGTAGCTGTGACATGATGACCATCCTTTACGATGTATGAGTCGAATGGGGGGGTATGTGATGTGGATTGGGGGAGTGTTCTTAGGCGAGGATGCCGAGAAGTTGTCCAATCCAGTGGATGATGATGCCCGGTACGATGGCGTCAGGAACAGTGAAGCCTAGTCCTGATGCGCCGAGGGCGGGTAGGTCGCCGAAGGCGTTGATGTGGTAGGCGAAGGAGATGAGAATCCAGCCGAGGAATCCCCAGAGGAAGCCTCCTAGCCATGCTGCGGTTCGTCCGCCGGTAGAGTTTGCGAAGATTGCTGCGGTACCGGATGCGAAGAATGCAACGATCATGGAGGGGATTGGTACTGGCCAACCTAGTGCAACGCAGATAACCATGCCGGTGATTTGGCCGATGAGACCTGAGATGAGGCCGATGAGTAGTGCGTTGGGGGCGAAGGCGAAGAGTACAGGAACGTCCAGCGCGGGGATGGCGTTGGGGATAACTTTTTGGGAGATACCTTCGAATGCGGGAACGATTTCGCCGATGAGCATGCGGACACCGTAGAGGAGGATGAGCATACCTGCGGTGAATTGCATGGCCATCATGAAGGAGAAGATGACCCAGCTTTGTCCGTCGGAGATGCCGCCGTCTGCTACGGGTGCTTCGAAGGCGCTTACTCCTGCGGAGCTGACTGCTGCTAGTGCTGAGCCGAGTGAGACAATCATCATGACGATGGAGGTGGATACTGCAACGTCGCGGAAGAATGAGAGTTTCTCGGGGAGTTTGATGTCTTCGGTGGATTTTTCTTTGTTTCCTACGACCATGCCGAGGTATCCGGCGAGGACGTTGAGGAGGGTTTGTCCGTGTGCGAAGCCGACGTCATTTCCGCCGGTGATACGACGGACGAAGGGTTGTGCGATGGCGGGGGCGAACGTCATGTATGCGCCGTCGATGAGGGAGGCGATGATGACGGTCCATACGGGGCCTAGTCCGAGTTGGTAGATGGCGATGGTGAATGCGCCGGCGTGTACCCAGATCATATGTCCGGTGAGGTAGACGTAGTGCCATGGGGTGAATCGTGCGAGGAGTAGGTGCACGATGTAGCCGAAGAGCATGGTGAGACCAATTTGTGAGCCGAGGGCTGCTACTGGTCCGGTTTGTACTGCTGAGACGACGGCTTCGTCGAAGGTGACGAATGTGGTGATGTTACTGGCGGGGAACGCCATCTCGAACATCTTTTGGATGGGTGCTAGGCCTTGGATGAGGACTGTTGCACCGCCGGCGATGATAAGTAGTGATAGTGCTGTTTTGATGGTGCCGGTGATGACTTCATCGGCTGCTTTTTTCTGTGCGACTAACCCAATGAACGCAATGAATCCGACGATGATTGCGGGGATTTGGATGAGTTGTACGAAAAAGTCAAGGAGAGAGTTCATTGCTTCTACCTCAAGCTATATGGGGAATGGGGAGTGGTGTGGCTAGTTGCCTGCGGTGAAGTCGTTTACTGCGGCGAGTACTTTGGTTTTGACTTCATTTTTGTCGATGAGGTTGTCGATGAGTACGACGATTGCTTTGGTTCCTTCAACATTTTTTGCCATTCCGGTGGTGGTGACGACGATGTCTGAGGGTTGTGATTTGAAGGAGCCAAGGTCGATAGCTTGTACTTTTGCTTCGATATTTTCTGCGTTGAGGAGGGTGCGGATTTGGCTTGCGAGCATCATAGAGGTTCCGAGTCCCATGCCGCATACGGTTGCAATTGAAATCATGATGATTATTACCTTTTCTTTGTGTTGTTTTATTGGGTGAAAACTTCCATCAGTTGAACATCGCTGCTCGCCTGACGGGCCTTTTTGATGAGTTCTTGTTGTCCGAGGACGTCTGCTAGTTCTTGGATTTTTTCCATGTGTCCGTCGGTGCTTTCGGATGCGAAAGAAATGAGGAAGTCGACGGGGTCGTTATTTTTGCTGCCGAATTTTACGGGGGTAGCTAGTGTGACGACTGCTGTTCCTGCTTTGAGGACTCCGCTGGTTGCTTTTGCATGGGGCATGGCAATGCCGGGGATGAAGACCATATATGGTCCGAAGTCTTCGACACCTTTGATCATTGCTTCGGTATATTCTTTGGTCGCTATTCCGGCTTCTTCGTAGAGTTCACCAACGATGCTGATGGCTTCTCTCCAGTCTTTTGCTGTGCGTTGGGCTGAAACAACGTCTGGTACGAAGGTCATTGAGACCACCTCATCTTTCTCAACTGTTACACAAGCCATCATAATGATTGAAAATGACTGATGTAAAGCAAGTTGAGTGAACTTTTCGCAAAATAATCAAAATTAGTCACTTTGTTAAATAAAGTGATTTCTGACTTTTAGTAACACACTTTTCATGTTAAATGCCGATTTTCTAGGGTAATCTTCTTGGTTTCTAGGGTTTTTGGTGGAGTGTTGGCGAGTAAACGTGACTGATTGAAAATTATTCTTGTGGACACAAAAAGAATCATATGCAATCATAATTGTGAAAACTTTTGATTAATTGGGTGATGGGTTTTGACAAAAACCTAACCCAAACGCAGAAAGGTCCACAACTATGACAACCCCCGGCGCCCACATGAAAGAAGAGCTCCTCAGCCAACCACAAACTTGGGCACAAGCACTTGAACTAGACACCTCTGCGCTTCCCCAAGACGGCACAAAAGTCGCAGCCGTAGGATGCGGAACATCCTGGTTCATGGCACAAAGCTATGCAGCACTACGCGAAAGTGAAGGCCGCGGACTCACTGACGCCTTCACCGCAACCGAAGTACCCACCGAACGCGACTACGACGAATACCTCATCATCTGCCGTTCCGGAACCACCAGCGAAATCATCACCTTCATGGAATCCGTCAAAGGTAAAAAACCCATCACCGTACTTGTCGGAGTAGCAGACTCACCCGTAGCAGAACTAGCAGACCGCGTCGTAGACCTCGGCTTCGCCGACGAACAATCCGTCGTACAAACCCGCTTCGCCACCACCGCACTCATGCTCCTCCGCTCCTCCATCCACAGCCGCGACATCTGCCAAAACGCCATCAAAGACTGCGAACGAGCACTATCCGAACCACTAGATCCAGAACTCATCAACGCAGAACAATACTCATTCCTCGGCACCGGCTGGACAGCACCCATCGCCACCGAAGCGGCACTAAAAATGCGTGAATCCTCGCAAAAATGGACAGAATCCTACAACTCCATGGAATACCGCCACGGACCTATCGCCATCGCCTCAGAAGGTCGTATCACCTGGCAATTCGGACAAGCACCAGCAGGCCTTCGCGAACAAGTAGAAGCCACCGGTGCACGCTTCGAAAACCAAGACCTAGACCCCATGGCAGACCTTGCACGCCAACACCTCGTAGCACTCGAAACAGCCCTAGCCAACGAGCTAGACCCCGACCAGCCACGCAACCTCACACGCTCAGTCATCCTCAACTAAGCACAAACTGAAGGTAGAGGTAAAAGCCATGAACACATCAGCCGTTGTCGCTATCACGCTCAACCCCGCACTAGACATCACCATCACCATCGAGCACCTCAGCGCAGAATCAACACTACGCA
This sequence comes from Rothia sp. P7208, assembly GCF_048512915.1. NCBI lineage: Bacteria > Bacillati > Actinomycetota > Actinomycetes > Micrococcales > Micrococcaceae > Rothia > Rothia sp. P7208. The sequence goes on along the minus strand of NZ_JBLXXW010000011.1, from coordinate 17,048 downwards.
TTCCCGCCGCTCAACGTCGCCTCGGAGGTAAAGGACTCAACGTCGCCAACGTCGCCGCCGAACAAGGCTATACGGCCGTGGCTCTAGGGCCCATCTGTCAAGAATCTCTCCAAGAGCTTCACCAACGACAAGCTGAGCAACGCAACACAACGTACCCCCTCAACGACGGTGTGCACACGGCTTTTACCCCTACCCCCACACCTTTACGTAGCACCTACGCAATACACCAAAAACACGACTCCTCCACCACCATCATCAACGAAAACGGTGCAGAACACCCAAGCCACGTGTATGAAGGAATCCTCAACACCCTAGAAGACACCCTCAGACACTACGAGCACTGTGCCGTAACGCTCTCTGGCTCTTTCCCACCAGCAGCACCCACCACACTTATCAGCGACATCAGCATGCTCTGCCAACGCTACGGCAGCACTTTCATCGTAGATACCTCAGGGCAACACCTCCTCGACGCCGCCCAAGCACACGCCGACTACCTCAAACCTAACTATTCCGAACTTCTCGAAGCCACCCAATCAGACGAACTCTTCACCGCTGTCAAAAAACTTCAAAACCTCGGCGCTCAAAACATCATCGTCTCTTGCTCAGAAGACGGACTGTACTTCATCAACCACCATCAGGCATACCGCGCCAAACTCGCCCAACCACTGCAAGGTAACCCCACCGGCGCCGGAGACGCACTCGTCGCAGCACTCGCTACCGGACTTATCGACAAACTTCCCACCGAAGAACTCCTCCGCCGAGCAATCTGCTGGTCTGCCTCAGCACTCACACAACCTATCGCCGGAGCTATTGGCACCGAATGGGAATCCCTCAACACCAACATCCTGATGGAAAAAATCCGCTAACCCAAACTTTTATCCCCTGAACACAACCACGACAGGAAAGAAAACCATGCCACAAATCAACACCATCGACCTCGTACGCTCCGCCGACCAAAACCGCAGAGGAATCGGAGCCTTCAACGTCGTCCACCTAGAAACAGCAGAAGCCATCGCACAAGCTGCCGAAACAACAGGCTTACCCGTTATCATGCAGCTAAGCCATAACTGCATCAACTTCCACGGCAACCTCACCCCACTGGGGCAAGCCATGATCGACATCGCACAACTCTCCACCGCAAACATCGCAGTACACCTAGACCACTGCGAATCAGTAGACTTAGCCTGCCAAGCTATCGACCTCGGTTTTAACTCCGTCATGTACGACGGCTCCACCCTACCGTATGAAGAAAACCTCGCCGCCACGGTCAAAGTTGTAGAGTACGCCCACCGCAACGGCGCCAGCGTAGAAGCCGAACTTGGAGAAATCGGAGGCAAAAAAGGTGCCCACACCCCTGGTGTACGCACCGACCCCACCGAAGCACACGAGTTTGTACAAGCCACAGGGGTAGACACCCTAGCTGTTGCCGTCGGTAGCGAACACGCCATGACCGAACGCACCGCACGACTAGACCACGAACTCATCACACAATTACGTGAATCTGCTGGTGTCCCATTGGTCCTTCACGGATCTTCTGGTGTCAGCGATGAGCAGATTCTCCAAGGAATCCGCTCCGGTATGACTAAAATCAATGTATCAACACACCTTAACAGTTTCTTTACTGAAGCTATTGCACAATACCTTCACCAAAACCCAACAGTTGTGGACTCCCGCAAATACTTGGGTGCTGCACGAGAAGCGTTAAGCGCAGAAGCCGCCCGACTATTGAGCGTCTTCGCCGGTTAAAGTGCGTTGAGAATAACCTCAAATAACTAGCTCATAGTGAATGGAACACGACCGACGATGCGCAGCCAACGACATGCCGAAATACTGGAACTCCTCAACGAACGCCAGTGCCTTAGCGTCAACGAAATTATTGACGCCCTAGACATCTCAGCTGCAACAGCCCGACGAGACCTTGACTACCTCGCCGGCGAAGGTCTTCTGCAACGAACCCGTGGCGGAGCACAAAGTAACCAAAACGTCCTCGCCAGCCCTATGAGCCGTAGAGACTCTTCTCACCTACCACAAAAAACCGCTATCGCACGTGCTGCTATCGAGCATCTACAACCTGGCATGATTATTGGCTTTACAGGAGGTAGCACCGTCGGAGAAGTCGCCCGCGAATTATCACAATGGGTCTACCAACACCAAGATGTTGAACTTAACGCTGCTCAGCCTCTTCTAACCGTCGTCACCAACGCGGTAGATATTGCTTATGCGCTCGCGGAGAACTCCCGTATCAAAATTGTTCTCATCGGTGGTGAAGTCAACAGCTACTCCTACGAAATTACAGGGCCTTTTGCGACCGACATGCTCAAAAACATCTCTCTTGATTTGGCATTTATCGGTGTAAACGGTTTTGACCAAAATGGGCCGGGAACAGTGAACGAATATGAGGCCATGGTGAACTCTGCGATGGCAACACGTGCAGAAAAAACTTTTATTGTCGCTGATTCTTCAAAGTTTGGAAAACGCTCATTCTCTAGTGTGGGCGGAGTCGAAAATATCTCAGAAGTGATTACCGACTCTCAGCTGCGACCAGAACTTGCTGAGGAAGTTCAAAACCTCGGCTATAACCTCAAAATTGTTGATTTATAACATCCTAAAGGTGTGAATATATACCATGTCTTCTCTTCTGATTCATTCAGCAACCGTCTACGACGGAACCATCGGCGGCGTTTATCCCGATAGTGCAGTTCTCGTTGAGGACGGAAAAATCATCGATATTCTGAGCACCTCTGAATGGAAGACAAAACAAACCCCTGATACCCGTATTGTTGATGCACAGGGCGCGCCCGTCGTTCCCGGATATCTTGATATACATCATCATGGCGGGGGAGGGCATGCCTATGATGAGGCAAATCTTGATACTGCACGTGTTGCACTCAACGCCCACCGTCAGCATGGAACAACCCGAAGCGTCTTATCGTTCGTGACGAACTCGATAGAACATATGGCAGGCGCTCTGAGCACTTTTCAACAGCTACTCAAAGACGATCCGCAGGTTCTTGGATTCCACGCCGAAGGGCCGTTTCTTCACCCACAACATAAGGGTGCTCACCCCGAAAAACTGCTCAAAGACCCATTAGCTGAAGACGTCGAGAGACTGCTTGAAGCTTCAGACGGACACCTCCGACAGATTACTTTAGCCCCTGAACGTCATGGTGCTTTATCTGCAATACAACGTTTTACTAGTGCTGGAACAGCTGTAGCTGTTGGCCATACAAACGCCACCTATGAGCAAGCTCAGCAGGCTTTTGCTGCAGGCGCTTCACTACTGACCCACACGTTTAATGGGATGAACGGTATTCACCATCGTGCCCCCGGTCCGGTGATCGCCGCTTTAGAAGAACAATCTGTGTCTCTAGAAGTTATTAATGACGGTATTCATGTCCACCCATCAGTAGTGCATACTCTTTTCCGTGAGGCTCCAGAACGTATTGTCTTGGTAACTGATGCGATGTCAGCTGCTTGTAACCCGGATGGCTTGTATATTTTGGGTACTTTAGATGTCAAAGTCGAGAATGGTGTTGCTCGTTTAGTACACGGGGATTCTCTTGCTGGCTCCACTTTGACGATGGACTACGCCGTGCAGCACGCTGTACGTTCTGTTGGCGTGGGATTAGACGTTGCGGTTGCTTCGGCAACGTCTCATGCTGCTCATGCTATTGGTTTGGGGCGAAGCTATGGGCGAATTGCTCCAGGGTATTCGGGAGATATCCTGATTTTGGATGAGCAGACGTTACTTCCAAACCATATTTATGTAGATGGCGTCCCTCAGAGATAGTATGTTTGCGTATTTCACCGATGTTTAGCGAACTTCATCGCTGGTAGGTTTGGTAGAAGTCATCGAGATAGTAGCAATTTCTCGTGCTCCTTGACCGAACGCAAAACTGCATATTGTTGAGGTGATAAAAATGACGCCAGCTAAAACCATTGCCCATTGAGGACCTAACCTATCCGATAACGGGCCAACGAGTGAATTTCCGATGAGCATTCCGCCGGTCATGACAACTGTCATAAGAGAAAACAATCGCCCTTGAAACTCTTCTGGTGCAGATTGAACAAATACTAAGTTGCCAACAACTTCTTCTGGGCCATACGCAAGACCCCATATGAACCATAAGATGCAAAACATCAGAAATTGGGGTTCAAAACCCATCAGCATATTGGTGAGTCCGTATATTGTTCCAGATGCTAGAAGCCAGGACCGTGCTCCTCCTCGGAACTTCATTTTGCCAGCGATTATAGAACTAGAAATCGTTGCTACACCATAGCAAGCTGACGCAATCCCAAACTCAAAACTTGTTAGCCCTAAATTTTCGCTCACGTATGGAACTGCAGAAAGAACGCCAATAGGAACTGCTGTCATTGAGAAGAACCAGAAAATATACAGGGTCTTTAATGCTGGGATATTTCTGGCTATCTCAATGCCCGCTTTGAGCATGTCGATATTCTTTTGGCCTTGATGTTTTTCGGCCCGATTTTTATAGTCTGTATCAAAATTTTTGATGGTGTATATGAGCAAAGCATATACACCATAGAGAATGCCACAGATGACAAGTGTGTGCGAAGCGCCGATAAAACCTACTAGAGCGCCACCCATCACGGGGCTAACTGATTGCATGAAGAATGAGACACCAGCTCTTTTTCCGATAAAGTCTTGATAGTTCTCTCCAAAGATAAGAGGCAGGCTAGAGTACATCGCGGGTCGTTCTAATGCACCTACGCTAGAAGAAATAAAAGAGATAACCATCATTGCAAAAATACCGGCAGAAGCCCATGTCAGAGGCAATGTTATTAATAGAATAGATTGCAGAATGTTAGAGTAAGCAATGATTTTTTGCCTGTTGAGCTTCTCAACTTGTGGAGAGCCTAGTATTCCTACAAGAATTGCAGGAATAGCACCAGAGACTGCAACTAGAGACGCCGATGAGAGCTTTCCTGTTGCTGTATACACCAGAAACGGAGATGCTATTGTTCTTATTCCCTCAGACGCTTCTGAAAGCATGAGAGCAGATAAAATTCTATACTCTAAAAATTTAGAAGATTTACATATAACGGCCATTGGTCTTCACTCGAGGCTTCTCTTCCTATAACACGGTTGATTATCGTTGAATGAAGGAACACATCATCGCTTCAAAAGCGAGTTTTGCACTAGCATTCGTTGAAATACGTTTACGTGTTAGCCTCAAAGTATCTAAATGTCCGAGTGCTTGTTCTGGGCTCATTCGTTGCGCATAATCATGTAATTCTGCGGTGAGGTGAGTATTAATCAGTGCAGAACCAGTACCAAGCTGTATCGTCAGCACGTCTCTAAACACCGTTTGCAGATCAATGAGAAAACGGTCTAACGTGTCGGTAGCCATTCGCCGACTACGACGTTTCTGCTCTTCTTCTAACTGACGAATCTGAGCTTTAACATTGGGTGTTATCTGTTCGTCTTCTGCTATTCCAAGGGACCTCAAAAGCTCTTGCAACTCACGTTCATGTCGTTCTTTTGACGTATGATCGGCTTCTGCCTGAGCGATATTAACGAGCTCTTGAGCAGCACGCATTGCTGCTGGAACAGATGAAAGAAAAATAGGCATACGAACTACCTGTTCACGGCGTTGACGTGCCTCAGCAGAACGTACAAGATGACGGGCAACCCCAATATGTCCTTGTGCCAGTGACGCACAATGACGTGCAAGAGCTTCTGGATACCCCTCGATACCGGCAAGAAGTTTAACGACCTCTTCTCGATGAGGTACTCGCAGCGTGACGGGTCTACAACGAGAACGAATTGTTACCAGAACATCTACGGGGGATGGCGCACAAAGAATCCAGATGGTATGTTCTGGTGGTTCTTCAATGGCTTTGAGTAAGACGTTAGATGTTCTTTCTGGCATCCTATCGGCATCTTCGACGATGATAATACGCCAGCGCCCTACGGCAGGTCTATCTTGAGCTTTGGTGACGAGTTCTCTTGCCTGCTCAATTTTAATGTTGATATTCTCAGTGGAAAAGTGCGTCAAATCTGCGTGGGTACCGCGTAAAACACTATGGCAGGTTTTGCATACTCCACACCCACGACGTTGAGGTTTGGGCTCTTCACAGAGTAAGGATGCGGCAAATGCTCGTGCCATGGTTGATCGTCCTGAACCGGGCGGGCCTGTAAAAAGCCATGCATGTGTAGGACGTTCTAACTGGGCTTGTTGACGGAGTTGTTCTACAACTTCTGGTTGTCCGATGAGTGTATTCCAGATGCTCATCCTTGCTCCTGAATATATTGGATGAGGTGGGCATAGATATTTTGGTGAATCTGTTCAATGTCTTCTTGCGCATCAATACACACGTAATGGTGTGTTTTTGCTGAAGCTGATTGTGGTAAATCATTGAATGCTTGTTGTATTTTTTGGTGAAAGCTATCTGGTTCTGCTTCTAGACGGTCTTGTTGTCCTCGACGATGAGTGCGTTGTCGGCTTTTCTCTAAGGGCAGGTTGAGTAAGAACGTAATATCTGGGTGCAGGTTTTCAGTGGCCCAGAGTGAAAGGTTTGTGATGTTTTCTTGGCCAAGTTCCCGCCCAACACCTTGATAAACGGCAGAAGAATCAATATACCGGTCGCATAGTACAATTTTACCTTCTGCTAAGGCGGGACGGATTAGTTGTTGGGCGTGAGCGGCACGTGATGCCGCAAAGATGAGAGCTTCAGTTCTCGCGTCAATAGTTGTTTCTGCATTTTCGAGGACGATCTGACGCAGTTTCTCACCGATGGCGGTGCCTCCCGGCTCTCGGGTGCATATAACATCGTAGTTTTCTTGGCGTAGTCGTCGCTCCAAGAGTTTGACTTGGGTAGATTTACCAGCACCATCGCCACCTTCAAAGACAACGAATATTCCGTTACCTAGATGTCCTGTTGCGCGGTGCTGTGCACTATAGTTTAGAGATTCGCTCACACTTATAAGAGTATCAAAGCAATAGAAATAGGTACTTAGCTCAAAAGTGTCTTCTGCGGTAAGTAATAGAAATGTTTTCTGCTGTTAAAAAGTGTACGTACTATCGTTGACGGTTGAGTTCAGCGTAGTCTAATGGGTATGAGCACAACAAAAGACATTTCTGCAGCAACATATGTGGTCAGCGCTGGTCGTCCAGCCCCAGAGCACGATGCTCCGGTGAACCCTCCTGTTATTTTCTCCTCAACTTATCGTGGAGCAGGCACTGTAGACCCTGACCATGACAAGGTCTATGCACGCTTTGACAACCCTACGTGGAATGGTTTTGAAGAAGTCGTCGCTGGTATTGAGGGCGCGTCTCTTCCGGGGCTTGTCTTTTCGTCAGGAATGGCAGCTATATCTGCGGTCATGGATTTAGTTCCTGCTGGTGCAACGATCCTGATTCCACGTCACGTGTACATGAGCTCAGCAACAATTGCTGAAGACTTGCAACGTCGTGGTGTTGCTGAGGTGATTCGCTTAGATATCGAGAACACTCAAGAAGTTCTTGATGCTTTAGAGAGAGTCTCTCAAAAATATGATTTAGCTGGAAAAACTCCTCATTATTCTGCCCCTGAAGCGCTTTTATGGTTAGAGAGCCCCACAAACCCCATGCTAGAAGTCGCTGATTTACCCACGATTTTGAGTGCTGCTCAACGGCTTGGCGTGCTTTCTGTTGTCGATAATACTTTTTCAACAGGTTTAGTTCAGCAGCCTTTAGCTTTGGGCGCTGATGTGGTGGTTCATTCTGCAACGAAGTATTTATCAGGGCATTCTGACGTTCTTTTAGGGATTGCGATAACTTCTCATCAGCCGTTACGGGAAGCTATTTTGCGTTATCGTACGTTACATGGCGCTATTGCTGGCCCGATGGAAGCATGGTTAGCGTTAAGGGGTATTCGTACATTGTCTTTACGCATGGAACGTTCTATGAGTAATGCGCTGGAACTGGCTCAGCGTTTGAGTAAGCATCCTGCTGTCGCACAGGTGCGTTATCCGGGTCTTCCGGAGGATGCTGGGTATGAGCGCGCTCGCCAACAGATGAATGGTTTTGGTGCTGTACTGTGTATTGTTCTTGACGCTGATGCGGTGCAGACTCAGCAGGTGGTGGAGCGTTTGCGGTTGTGGACTCCTGCAACGAGTTTAGGTGGTGTGGAATCTTTGGTGGAGCGTCGTCGTCGTCATCCCTCGGAGCCAGAGAGTATTCCTGAATCGTTGATTCGTTTATCTGTGGGTATTGAGCATGTTGATGATTTATACGCTGACTTGTGTGAAGCTCTTGATGGTTTAGCCAAATGATAGGCTGTGTTATATGAGTCCTCTATCTATTGTTGTGTATTTTCAGTGGGGCGTATCTGCTTTGTTCGCTCTGGTTGTTGCTGGTTTGTCTTTATGGGCATTGTTAGATGCTGTTCGTGCTACTGATTATGCTTATCAGTCGGCTTTTAAACGGACTAAGACTTTTTGGGTTGCCTTAACTGGTGGTAGCGTCTTGGCTTCTGCTTTGGCTCTTTTGACGTTGTCTCAGGGCGGTGTCCCTAATTTGTTCTTCCAGCTTTTTGCAGCGATTGCGGCTGGTGTGTTCTTAGCTGATGTCCGCCCGGTTGTTACGGTACGTCGCAATAAAAACTATTAAACACAACTAAACGCAAAAGATTCTGAGGGGTTTGCGATGTGCTGTTATCGCGCATCATAAACCCCTCTATTGTGCATTGATTAGTGTATTTATAAGATTTCTTGTATTTTTTCTTGATGTTCGTCGCGTATTTTCCAGAACTTTTAGGGATTTTTAAGTGGGAATACCTTTGCATGTGTGGATAGTAGTGGAACAATGGAGATATGACTTACAAACTAGTATTACTCCGTCATGGCCAGTCCGAATGGAACGAACTCAACCTCTTTACCGGTTGGGTGGACGTTAACCTCACCGAACAGGGCCGCGCAGAAGCTCAACGCGGTGGACAAATGCTCAAAGAGCGCAATATCCTTCCCGATGTTGTTCACACCTCTCTACAACGCCGCGCTATCAATACCGCAAACCTCGCTCTTGACGCTGCAGATCGTCTGTGGATTCCTGTCAAACGTAACTGGCGTTTGAACGAGCGTCACTATGGTGCTCTACAGGGCAAAAACAAATCCGAAACTCTTGAAAAATACGGTGAAGAGCAGTTCATGACATGGCGTCGTTCTTATGACGTTCCACCTCCTGCACTTGACGATAATGACGAGTACTCTCAGGCGAACGATCCTCGTTATGCTGATATCGAGAACGCTCCTCGCACCGAATGCCTCAAGGACGTTCTAGAACGTATGCTTCCTTACTGGGAATCAGACATTAAACCAGACCTAGCTTCTGGTAAAACTGTTCTCGTTGCAGCTCACGGTAACTCCTTGCGTTCTTTGGTCAAGCACCTTGAAGGTATCTCTGACGAAGACATCGCTGGTTTGAACATTCCTACTGGCATTCCGCTGTACTACGAGTTGGACGAGAATTTCCAACCGCTTAAAGCTGGTGAATATCTTGATCCTGCTGCTGCAGCTGAAGCTATCAAGGCTGTTGCTAACCAAGGCAAAAAATAATATCTAGATTGTTTTCTTCGGCGTCTCTAGCTTGTCTAGGGGCGCCGTCGTTTTGTCTGGAAGGGAAATTGCAGGTGAACATTCATCTTTTGATGTTCTTCTAGTTTTCCTTCTGCGTCTGTTAAGAATAAGCTGGTGTTTGTGGACCCTATCCTCATTGCTCTAATTTTTATTATGGTTGGTCTTGCTATTGGCGTATTGAGCATGTGGGCTGTCACTAAAAGTGACCGTGAACGTGCGCAATGGGCAGATATTGAAGAGCCAAGTATTCAAGACGGCGCTGCCGAAGTGCTTGCTGTAATTGGTCGCGCCTATGTTGTGGTGGACGCTGTTGACGGTGTGGTTCAAGCTTCACCCGGTGCATATGCTTTAGGGCTGGTCCGTGGGCACACCATCGTGTGCGAAGAGATGATTGAGATGATTCGTCAGGCTCGTAGCGGTGGCACTATCGCAGAACGTGAAATATCTTTGATCCGTGGAGTAATGACTAAGAGTACTCTTGTCATTGATTTACGTGTCGCTCCTTTGCGCGATGAATATATTTTAGTTCTTGCCGATGACCGTACCGAAATCGCTCGAGTTCAAACCATTCGTAATGACTTTGTTGCCAACGTCTCTCATGAACTTAAAACACCTGTTGGTGCTATCGGGTTGATGGCAGAGGCCATCGAATCGTCTTCAGACGACCCAGAATCAGTAGAGTATTTTTCACAACGGTTACAGAAAGAGTCTCGTCGTTTAGCTTCTTTGGTCCAAGACGTCATCGAGCTTTCTCGGTTGCAGTCTGCTGATGTGGTTCGTCAATCTCAGCTTGTTGACGTCAACGACCTAATAACCGGTGCCATTGATAGAAACCGTATTACTGCTGAGGGTAAAAATATCACGTTGAGTTCTCAAGGGTGGGCGAAGCATTTGGTGCATGGAGACCCTGAGCTTTTAGGTACTGCGTTACGTAACCTCATTGAGAACGCTATCCGTTATTCTCCTGAATCAACGCATGTGACGGTTTCTGTTCGTCAGGATGAAGAGAATATTTATATCTCTGTGACGGACGAGGGTAATGGTATCGCTCGCGAGGAACAAGACCGTATCTTTGAACGTTTTTATCGTATTGATCCTGCTCGTTCTCGTCAGACCGGTGGCACTGGCTTGGGGCTAAGTATCGTCAAGCACGTGATGGCTCAGCATGGCGGCGAGATATCTCTTGAGTCAGAGGTTGGTCAAGGATCTACGTTTACGATGTCTTTGCCGATGGTTGATGAACAAACTGAGCATGACTTATTAGGGTCAGAAAGCGTCACCTACGCCCCGTAGACGAGGTGTGCTCGTACAATTTTTGTAGAGGCTCAAACATTGTTGAGAGCTATATTTTCTGAATGTAAAGGACATAACTATATGGCTAGGATCTTAGTTGTTGAAGATGAAGAAGCTTTGAGCGAGCCTCTCGCCTTCTTACTAGGACGTGAAGGGTTCGACGTTCAGGTCGTTGATAACGGTATTGACGCTGTTGTTGAGTTTGAACGTAATGGTGCTGACCTTGTTCTTCTTGATGTCATGCTTCCTGGTCAGTCGGGTATGGAAGTGTGCAAGCAACTACGTGCCCAGTCTTCTGTTCCTATCATTATGCTCACTGCTAAAGACAGTGAGATTGATAAGGTACTTGGTTTAGAGCTTGGCGCTGACGACTATGTCACAAAGCCTTATTCTTCTCGTGAGCTTATTGCTCGTGTACGAGCGGTGTTGCGCCGTCAAAGTGATGGTGAAGAATTAGAGCCTTCGAGCGCTGTCGAAGTTGGTCCTGTGCGTATGGACGTTGAACGGCACATTGTCACTGTTGACGGTGAGACGGTGACAATGCCGTTGAAAGAGTTTGAGCTACTTGAGATGCTCTTGCGTAATGCTGGTCGAGTTTTGACACGTTCTCAGCTGATTGACCGTGTATGGGGCTCTAATTATGTGGGAGATACGAAGACTCTTGATGTTCATATTAAGCGTATTCGTTCAAAGATTGAGCCAGATCCTTCAGCTCCTCGCTATGTTGTGACGGTACGTGGCTTGGGCTATAAGTTTGAGTCTTAGGTTTTACGGTTTAATAGGCAGATAAAAAAGCTGGTGGGCACTCACATCACAGTGAGTGCCCACCAGCTTTTTATGACAGAAGCGGTGCCGTGTTTTAGTGTCCGCTAGATTCTGCTGGTGTTGCGCTTGCACTAGACATTGCGGCATTCGGAACGAATGGTTTGTACTCTGGTAGTGTGCCGTCAAGTACGGGAATGTTTACCGGTTCGCTATGTCCGTTGGAGCTGACTTTTACATCAAGTAGCATGAGCCCAGGGTTTGCACCAGCTGGGTCGATGATGAGTTTGTGGGATTCATCTTCTAAACGAATTTCTTTGCCTGCTGGTACGGTGATGTTTTCTGCACCGGCAGGGAAGTTGATGGTGACGGTAGCGTCTTCTTTGCCGTTGTTGAGGATAGTTCCGAGAACTCGCCCGTCAGCGTCTGCTGATTCTGCGATCACCATAATGTTACGTACGGCAATGTCTCCTACGTTTGCTGATACGCCATCAGAGGGTGAGTATTGGAATGTTGTTGGCTGGGTGTAGATGTATCCACAGCCTGTTGTGGTGAGCGCTGCAAGTGCGATGGTGGTGCAAGCGGCTGCACGTTTGAGCGTGGAGGAGACGGCAAACTTCACGGCATGAACTCCTTGATGGTTACGAAGCATTATCGTTGTGCTGAGGTAAATGTGTGTGTCTCAATACAACTGAAAATATTAGGGTCTTTCGTATACAGTCTAACGGTTTAACGACGGAACGTCTGTATCTGCTCAATGGAGGGCGGATGAAAAGGCGGATAAATGCTAAATATAAGGTTTTTGTGGCTTAAAAATTACTTCTGGTGGTTCTTAAATCTTCCCATGATAGACTAGTTAAGCTGAAAGGGGTTTATCCATATGCTTTTTGAGGTTGGCGAAACCGTCGTTTACCCTCACCACGGTGCTGCAACAATCGAAGAAATTAAGATGCGCACTATTCGTGGTGAAGAAAAAATGTACTTAAAACTCAAGGTTGCTCAGGGCGACCTTGTGATTGAGGTACCTGCTGAGAACGTTGATATGGTGGGCATGCGTGATGTCGTTGACGAACGCGGCTTACAAGAAGTTATCGACGTGCTGCAGGCCCAAGATACTGAAGAAGCCGCAAACTGGTCTCGTCGTTATAAAGCAAATGTTGAGAAACTTGCTTCCGGCGACGTGATTAAGGTTGCTGAGGTCGTTCGTGACTTATGGCGTCGCGAGAACGACCGTGGTCTTTCTGCTGGTGAGAAACGTATGCTCGCTAAAGCTCGTCAGATTCTTTCGTCCGAGGTTGCTTTGGCTAAAGATATTGACGAACAATCTGCTGAGAAAGAACTCGATAAAATTCTCGAAGACGTCTAAAAATCTAGAATATTTATTCTTTTCTATCCGGTAGGCTCATGGCTGTGACTAATACCGATAGTTTTTCTCAGATGGCGGACGACGTTGCTGGAACATCTCCAGTAGCGTCGTTCGCCGTCGTCGTTCTTGCCGCTGGTTCTGGTACTCGTCTTGGATACGGTATCCCTAAAGCTGCTGTTCAACATTCTGGCAAGACCTTATTAGAGTGGGCTCTAGCTAGCGTTGATGCTTCTGGTGTTGCTTCACGTATCGTTGTTACTGTTCCGAAAGGCGATACTGCTCTGACGAAGATTGCTGCTAACTATGGTGCTCTTACAGTGTCTGGCGGGTCAAGCCGTGCTGAGTCTGTTGCTTTAGCATTATCTGCCTTAGACAATGCTCCCGTGCGTTCTGGCTTTTCTTCTGACGCGCCTTCTCACGTGCTCATCCACGATGCGGCACGAAGTTTTACACCTGTTGAGGTGTTTCATCGGGTCTGCCAGTCATTATCTTCAGGGCAGGCTGCCGTCATTCCCGTTCTTCCGGTTGTCGATACGATTAAGACGGTAGATACAGACGGGTACGTGCGTTCTACTGTGCAGCGTTCTGTGCTGCGTTCTGTTCAGACTCCGCAAGGTTTCCATCTCAAAACGTTATTAGAGGCATACCGGCAGACAGAACAGCAAGGTTTAAATGATGAGATTACCGACGATGCATCTGTTGCTGAAATGTGCGGTATCCCCGTAAAAACTGTTCTTGGAGATTTCCGTTCACTAAAGATTACTGTCGCTGAGGATTTGGCGTTAGCTTCAGCGTTAAAACTTGCAGATGAGTTATCTGCTGTTTCAGAGAAAGATTGATGTCTAGAATGATAATTCCTCGTACTGGGATTGGTATTGACGTTCATGCTTTTAGCACAGACCCTCAGACACCACTGTGGGTTGCTGGGCTGCTGTGGGATGGAGAAGTTGGGCTATCGGGTCATTCTGATGGTGACGTTGTGGCTCACGCTGCTGCTGACGCTCTTTTTTCTGCTAGCGGTACTGGGGATTTAGGGTCAAATTTTGGAGTCGACCGTCCAGAACTCAAAGGTGCTTCTGGCATTTTCTTGTTGGAGGAAGCTGCACGGATTGTGCGTTCTTCTGGTTTTGAGATTGGCAATATTGCGGTTCAGCTGGTAGGCAACCGTCCCAAGTTTTCTCCTCGTCGTCAGGAGGCTCATGACGTTCTTTCGAAGGCGGTTGGTGCACCGGTAACGGTTACTGCTACGACAACTGATGGCTTGGGGCTAACCGGTCGAGGTGAAGGCATTGCCGCTATTGCTACAGCATTGGTGTATCCGTCTTCTTCCGTTGCAGATAAAGAGTAACGGGTAGTAACTACTCACACTTATCGCGGGGTGTCGTTGGTTAAAACGTGCGCCTTTGCTCAGCTTTGCATAGACTAAGGGAGTGACTTTGCGTTTTTACGATACTGCTACTGCTTCTATTCGAGATTTTATTCCTGTCCGCCCCGGACATGCGTCGCTTTATTATTGTGGTGCGACGGTTCAGGGCGCCCCTCATATTGGGCATGTGCGTTCTGCCTTGGTTTTTGACCAGCTGTCTCGGTGGCTTCGCTACCGTGGTTATCAGGTGACAACGGTTCGTAATGTCACTGATATTGACGATAAGATTCTTGTGAACTCTGCGCGCTCTTTTGAAGCGGACTATGAGGGCGAGTACCCTTGTGAGCCTTGGTGGGCTTTAGCGTATCGTTACGAGAAAGTTTTTGCGCAGGCCTATGATGCTCTTGGTATTGACCCACCAACCTATGAGCCTCGAGCGACGGGGCATATTCCGCAGATGTTCTCTCTGATTGAGCGGTTGATAGATGCTGGTCATGCGTATCCTGCGTTGGATGATTCTGGTGACGTATATTTTGATGTTCGTTCGTGGCCTAGCTATGGTGCGTTGACTCATCAGCATATTGATGACATGCAAGATGCGGCTGATGCTGATCCTCGCGGTAAGCGTGACCCTCGTGATTTTGCGTTGTGGAAGGGCTACAAAGCGGGTGAGCCGGAGTCTGCTTCGTGGGATTCTCCGTGGGGCCGTGGTCGTCCAGGCTGGCATTTGGAGTGCTCTGCGATGGCTGGTCGTTATCTTGGTTCTCATTTTGATTTTCATGGTGGCGGTTTAGATTTACGTTTCCCTCATCATGAGAATGAGTTGGCGCAGTCTACTGCTGCTGGTGATGCTTTCGCGAATTTCTGGCTTCATAATGGTCTGGTCACTTATGAGGGTGAGAAGATGTCGAAGTCTATCGGCAATACGGTTTCTCCTGAGCAGATGCTTCAGAGCGCGCGGGCTCTTGCTGTTCGTTATTATTTGGGTCAGGCTCATTATCGTTCAGTGCTTGATTATCGTCCGACGTCGTTGGAAGAGGCTACGGCTTCGGTAGAACGTATTGAGGCGTTTCTTGCTGCAACTGTTTCTGAGCATCGTTTGGGTGAGGTTCCTGAAGAGTTTGCTCAGGCAATGGACGATGATTTGAACATTCCTCGTGCACTAGCTGTTGTTCATGAGTATGTTCGTGCCGGTAATTCTGCTCTTGCTCAGGGGGAGGATGTTTCTTCTATCGTTGTTGCTGTTTATACGATGGTTGATGTTTTGGGTCTTCGTTCGTTGATGAGTTTTTCTGCCTCTGGTCAGGGTTCTTCGGCTGCTGCTGAGGTTGCGTTGGATTCGTTGATTCAGGGCATGTTGTCTGAGCGTTCTGTTGCTCGGGAACAAAAAGATTGGGCACGCGCTGATGAGATTCGTGATGCTCTTTCTGCTGCTGGTGTGACGATTAAGGACGGGGCTTCAGGTTCTACTTGGTCGTTGTCGTAGTTTTTTAGTTTTGGTATAGATATGTTCTCTGCTTGTCTCAGGGCGCATATATTGGATATATAGATGTGAAGTCGTAGAGGTTTCTACGCAGGATATTGAGGAATAGTTATGGCTAAGGCTGGGCGTCGTCCTGGAGCGACGACAAAGAAAAAGGGTCCTACTAAGGGAACCGGTGGTAAGAACCGTAAGTCTCTTGAGGGTAAGGGGCCTACTCCTAAGGCGGAGGATCGTCCGTATCATAAGGCGTATAAGATGAAGCGTGCGGCTGAGCGTCGTCAGGTTGGTTTGCATTCTCGTCCGCAGCCTCGTTTGGGTGGTAAGCGTACGAGCGAGGAGCTAGTGACCGGTCGTAATGCGGTGTTGGAAGCGTTGAAGACGGATATTCCGGCGAAGCATTTGTATGTGATGAGTCGTATTGATGCTGATGAGCGTGTTCGTGAGATTATGACGTTGGCGAATAAGGCTGATTTGCCGATGCTTGAGATTTCTCGTGGTGAGTTGGATCGTTTGACGGAGGGTTCTGTTCATCAGGGTATTGCTTTGCAGATTCCTCCGTATAAGTATCCTGATGCTACGGATTTGGTTTTGTCGGTGATGGAGTCTCATCATGCTGGTGAACTTTCTTCTGCTCCTCTTTTTGTTGCGTTGGATGGTATTACTGATCCTCGTAATTTGGGTGCCATTATTCGTAGTGTTTCGGCGTTCTCTGGTGATGGTGTGATTATTCCTGAGCGTCGGTCTGCTGCTGTGACTGCTTCTGCTTGGAAGACTTCTGCTGGTGCTGCTGCTCGTATTCCTGTTGCGATGGCTACGAATTTGACTCGTGTTGTTCAGCAGGCAAAAGATGCTGGTGTTTTTGTTGTTGGTCTTGATGGTGGTGGAGACATTCTTCTGCCTGAGTTGGAGCTTGCTTCTGAACCGTTGATGATTGTTGTTGGTTCTGAGGGTAAGGGTCTGTCTCGTCTGGTGACGGAGAATTGTGATCAGATTGTTTCTATTCCTATTGATTCTGCGATGGAGTCGTTGAATGCGTCGATGGCGGTGGGTATTTCTTTGTATGAGGTATCTCGTCGTCGTGCGTTGAGCAGCTAGTTGTGAGTTGTTTGAGCCGGTTATTTCTTCTTGTATGAGGGGAGGTAGCCGGCTTTTTTGTGTATTTTGGGTGCTTTGAGAACTTTTTTTAAATCTTTTTTGC
>NZ_JBLXXW010000010.1:0-74779 GCF_048512915.1 Rothia sp. P7208 | reverse complement strand
CCCCCACCCCCCCCCTCATGTTTTTGTGTCTCGTACACAAAATAAGGTTGACCTAACTTTTATTCTTGTTCTCTGGCATACTGGACTCATTAGCTTTCGTTGATGACGAGAAGAAGGGGTATCTCATGGGGCGCGGTATATGTGGTGTACTTCTAAAAGTTCTACGTGCAGGAGATTATTCATGTACGGTACGTCGTATCTGGCAGCATAGCCCTAGTATGCTCGCTCTAAGAGTGAGCTCTCCAGGTTTTGTTCATGAAGTCCGTCCTGCACAGGGGGAGTACCTTCGCTGTTGGTTTCCTTCTTTAGAGAATCCCCATAAAGAAGAGATGCGCGGGTACACGGTTACTAACGTTGATGAGCAAACAGGGGAGTTCACCCTCTTTTTCCTTTTACACACTCCGTATGGCCCAGGTAGTTATTGGGCTACTCACGCACAAGTTGGGGATACTTTTGAGTTCTCTTATTATGGTTCTCATCCTTTTGAGGTACCCTCTGAGACGCCTCAAGGTTTTGTGTTTATCGCTGACGCTGCAGGTATCCCTTATATCAATGCTGTAGTTGAACGTTTAGAGGGACGTTTCCCCATACAGATTTGGTTATCTCGCTGGCATGAAAGTGATGAAAGTATCCCGTTATGCTCCGGAGAAAATATCACGGTACATTGGATTGAACCTACTCCAGAGGCAATGCTGGAGAAGACGAAAAGCTGGGATTGGCAAGGTTGGTTCCCTCATCTTGTTTGTGAGGCTAAAGTTCTTTTGCCCACCCGAAGATATCTTCTTAAAGAGGCTTCTGTTTCTAAAACTTTTATGCATTCTCACGCCTATTGGGTTAAAGGTCGTGCGATGGGCACTACTCGAGATATTCGAGAAGTAGAAAACTAATGTTTAAGATGTTTTTAAAAAAGCGGTAGCCTCAAGAAAAGAGAACAGAAAATGCGCTGTTCAATATTAGGCGCTAGAAGAAATAGGTTTTTATGAAAGTCGTTATTCAACGGGTACAACAAGCTAAGGTCTGTGTAGGTGGAGAACAAGTTGGTGCTATTAGCCGTCCTGGACTATTAGCGTTAGTTGGCATAACACACACGGATACCCCTGAGATTGTCAAAAAACTTGCGGAGAAAACATGGAAATTGCGTCTTCTTGAGGGTGAGAAAAGCTGCTCAGATATCGGTGCACCCATTTTAGCGGTGTCCCAATTTACCTTATATGCGGATTCTCGTCGTGGGCGACGTCCCTCTTGGTCAGCTGCTGCTGGTCAAGAAATTGCAGAACCTCTATTTAATAGCTACGTCCAACATCTCAAAGATTTAGGAGCGGAAGTCTCTGAAGGAATTTTTGGTGCTGATATGCAAGTTAGTATCATTAACGATGGGCCAGTAACAATCATTCTTGATAGTGATGAGCTATAAAATTCTTTGTGCGACGAAGGACAAGGGTAGGATAGCAACGTGACAGATTCTCTTTTTACCCTTGATAACGATAACGAAGAACCGTCCTCTGAACCAATTCGATCTTTTACTCAGGCACCTTTAGCGGTGCGGATGCGTCCGCGCACCTTAGATGAAGTCATCGGGCAGAAACAGCTTCTTCATCAGGGTGCTCCTTTAAGAATTTTAGCTGGAGAATCGGCTGGTCCAGCTGGCCCACAATCCGTGATTTTATGGGGTCCTCCAGGCACAGGAAAAACTACTTTAGCGCATGTTATTGCTGGTGGTAGTGGACGAAAATTCGTAGAACTTTCTGCGATAACGGCTGGAGTTAAAGATGTCCGTCAGGTGATGGAACAGGCCTTGCTCGATCGTGATATGTATGGAACAACTACTGTATTGTTCTTAGACGAGATTCATCGTTTCTCTAAAGCGCAACAGGATGCTTTACTTCCCGGAGTTGAAAACCGTTGGGTTGTTCTTGTTGCGGCAACAACAGAGAACCCTTCCTTTTCTATTATTTCTCCACTAGTGTCACGATCTTTAGTGCTAACTTTAGAGTCTTTACAGGATGAGGATATTCGTCAGCTATTAGTTCGAGCAGTTGAAGATTCTCGTGGTTTTGGTGGGAAAGTCCATATATCAGAACCTGCACTAGAACATTTTGTGGCCTTATCAAAAGGTGATGCTCGTAAAGCGTTAACCGCTTTAGAAGCAGCTGTAGCGGCTGCCTATGGGCAAGAAAAACTACCGAAACAAGAATCTATAGAAGAATCTGAAAACTTGGGCCCTCTCGTCGTTTCTTTAGAACACGCTGAAGAAGCACTGAATCAAGCCTCTATCCGATATGACCGTAACGGTGACCAGCACTATGACGTTATTAGCGCTTTTATCAAGTCTATTCGCGGTTCAGACGTTGATGCTGCATTACATTATCTTGCAAGGATGCTCACCGCTGGGGAAGACCCTCGTTTTATTGCTCGCCGTTTAGTTGTGCATGCTAGTGAAGATATCGGTATGGCTGACCCGACAGCGCTAACAACAGCTATTAATGCTGCGCAAGCTGTTCAGCTTGTGGGTATGCCAGAGGCTCGTCTTAACCTTGCTCAAGCAACCATTCACCTTGCAACGGCGCCTAAATCTAATGCTGTCATTGCGAGTATTTCTCAAGCCTTAACAGATGTAAAAGCTGGTAAAGGTGGCGCTGTTCCTTTACATCTTCGTGATAGTCATTATCCTGGTGCAGCTCAAATGGGGCACGGTCGTGATTATATTTATCCCCATCATGTTCCTTTTGGTGTGGCTGAACAACAATATTTACCAGATGATTTATTAGGCAGAAAATATTATCACCCCACAGAGTACGGCGCAGAAAAGAATATTGCTAGTCGTTTGAGAGCTATTGCAAAAATTTTGCGGGGGTCTTCAGTTCGTGAATCCTCACGAAAAAACCATGAAAAATAGGTGTGAGAAAATACACCTAAGATGTGTAGGCGTTCATAGACATGTACGGTAAGGTAGAACCGTGGTTGGCAAGCCTATCTAAAACGCACATTTCGATGTGATCACCAAATAGGTTGCAGTGTCTGAAGTGCGGCTGCTTCACACTCTCCACCGCACAAAATCGTGTGCGGATATTTTGGAGGCCAATCCATCAGAATAAATGGTCGGCACACTAGCTGTTTTGTGTGCTACCAACCGCTATGAAAGGTAAATTGTGGCTAAAAATAACCGCACCCGCCGTACCGTGCGTCATTCTCGTGCTCTTGGTATTGCGCTGACTCCTAAGGCAGAAAAGTACTTCGAACGTCGTCCTTACAGCCCTGGTCAGCATGGTCGTAACCGTCGTAAGGCTGACTCCAACTATGCAATCCACCTTCGCGAGAAGCAGCGTCTACGCGCTCAGTACAACATTCGCGAAGCTCAGATGCGTCGCGTATACCTCGAAGCTAAGCGCGTTGAAGGTCAGACCGGTAAGAACATGGTTGAGATTCTTGAAACTCGCCTTGACGCACTTGTTTTGCGTTCCGGTTTTGCACGCACCATTGCTCAGGCACGTCAGCTTGTTGTTCACCGTCACATTATGGTTGACGGCGTTCGTGTTGACCGTCCTTCCTTCCGTGTGAAGCCAGGTCAGCTCATCCACGTTCACCCTAAATCTGAGAAGATGGCTCCTTTCCAGGTAGCTGCTACCGGTGCACATAAAGATGTTCTGCCTGATACTCCGGCGTACCTCAACGTTGAGATTGAGAAGCTCCACGCTAAACTCGATCGTTTGCCTAAGCGCGAAGAGATTCCGGTCACCTGCGAAGAGCAGCTTGTCGTTGAATACTACTCACGTTTGGCATAGAACATACGTTCGTTCAGCCCGTGCTTCTTCCATCATTGGAAGAGGGCACGGGTTGTCCGTTTTAAATACGTCAGTTTTTGATGTAATCGTCGTTTTCTGAAGTTAACGTGTGCTCCTAAAAAGATGAGAAAACACGATAACCTGAAAATAAATCGTCTGTATCTTATTCCATGCAGTAGTATTGTTATCAATTCGTGTTCTTAATTTCTGATATTGAGGCGCAGACTGTACACACTAGGAAAGAAGGATCTATGAGCGGTGGAGACATTGCCGGGCTTATTGCTGCGGCAGTATTTGCAATACTTGTAGCGCTTCTAGCCTTACCTATTATTAAATTGGGAAAAGTTTTTGACGAACTGGTAGTAACGATTCGTTCTCTCAACGGGGAAACGACCCCCTTAATTAGAGAAGTGACAAAAACTGTTACAACCACCAATACCCAATTAGAAAAAGTGGACGATATTACGAATAACGTTTCTGATGCCTCAGCAAACGTATCTGCTCTTTCCTCATTAGTTACCTCAACTGTTGGGCAACCTCTTATTAAGGTTGCTTCCTTCTCCTACGGTGTACGTAAAGCTATGCGAGCAGATAAGCAAGGCACCGCATCTGCAACACCTAAGGAGCGTCCATAATGGGGTTCTGGAAGAGTGCAGCTCTACTAGCTGGTGGTGCAGTTGCTGGG
Organism: Rothia sp. P7208; assembly: GCF_048512915.1. Classification (NCBI taxonomy): domain Bacteria; kingdom Bacillati; phylum Actinomycetota; class Actinomycetes; order Micrococcales; family Micrococcaceae; genus Rothia; species Rothia sp. P7208. Next base: position 70,312 of record NZ_JBLXXW010000010.1, on the reverse strand, counting down.
TATCTGGCGCAACGTATTAATCAAACAACAGATGTGAGCCAAACGTTGATTCGCCGAACTTCGTCAGAGTTATCTTCAGTTTCTGGACGGAAGGCTCAAGTGGCCCGATTCTTTGATTCTCCGTGGGGTCAGCCTCTTCAAAAAGTCGCTCTAAAAGCAACTCAATTTGCTGCTCAAGTAAAAAGTGGGATGGAAGAGCACGAAGCTCAGCTGAAACAAAAGTTTCAGGAGCAAAAGAATGAGGCTCGTCCAGGCTCTTTAGATTCTTGGGCGGTAGCAGAGAATTCTGATAACACTGAACTAATACCACATTCTACGAGTTCTTCATTCTCCGGCACGGAACGCAGGGTCTACCGTGACCGTCAGTTAGGTGAAGACTTTTTCGAAGGTCATTCTTCTAGCGAGACTTAGAGCATATTGGGTGTAGTAGCCTTTTATATATTTTTTAGAACATTTATTCATCATCATAGGTTAGGAATATAGCTTCATGCTTTCACAGGAAATATCAAAGCGATGGCTTGAATTCTTTAAAGAACGCGGTCACACAGTCGTTCCCTCCGCCTCGCTTGTTTCCAACGAGCCAGGTGCAATGTTTACCATCGCCGGTATGGTTCCTTTTATTCCTTATTTCTTGGGCCGTGAAGTTCCTCCTTATCGCCGAGCAACTTCCGTGCAGAAATGTATTCGCACCCTTGACATCGAAGAAGTAGGTAAAACAGCTCGCCACGGAACGTTCTTCCAGATGGCTGGCAACTTTTCTTTCGGTGATTACTTCAAAAAAGAGGTAATCCCTTGGGCATGGGAGCTACTGACAACATCTGTTGATCAGGGCGGTTTTGGACTTGAGCCAGAACGTCTTTGGGTCACCGTTTACGAAGGCGATGATGAAGCCTACGAGCTATGGACGAAGACCGTCGGTTTACCTGCTGAACGTGTTCAGCGCATGGGTATGAAAGAAAACTATTGGTCTACTGGTCAGCCTGGTCCTGCGGGCCCTGACTCTGAGATTTTCTATGATCGTGGACCTGCCTATGGTAAAGATGGTGGTCCAGCTGTTGATGATGACCGCTATATTGAAATCTGGAACCTTGTGTTCATGCAATACCAGCGTGGTGAAGGTACCGGAAAAGATAGCTTTGAGATTCTTGGAGACTTGCCTGAGAAGAATATCGATACCGGGCTAGGCGTTGAGCGTCTTGCAATGCTATTGCAGGGTGTTGAAAACTTCTATGAGACAGATCAGGTTCGTCCCGTACTTGATGCAGCTGCAAAACTATCTGGTAAGACTTATCACGGCTCTGAAACAGCTCAGGATGAAGGCTACGAAGACGATGTACGTATGCGTGTTGTCGCAGACCATATCCGTTCTTCACTGATGCTCATTGCTGACGGTGTGACTCCCTCTAACGAAGGTCGCGGATATATTCTTCGCCGTCTGATGCGTCGCGCTATTCGAGCGATGCGATTGTTAGGGGTAACTGAGCCATGCCTGCCCGTATTGTTCCCTGCTTCTCGTGATGCCATGGGTGGAGCGTTCCCGATTGTTGTTGAAGACTTCGAACGTATTTCACGTATTGCGTATGCAGAAGAAAAGGCATTCTTAAGAACTATCGAATCCGGTACTGAGCGCCTCGAAGAAGCCGTTAAGGAAGCTAAAAAAGGTAGCTCTATCGTCTCTGGTACTGAAGCTTTCACTTTGCACGATACCTATGGTTTCCCCATTGACTTGACGTTGGAGATGGCTGAAGAAGCCGGCGTGAAAGTCGACGAAAAAGCTTTCCGCGAGCTCATGGAAGAGCAACGTACTCGTGCACAAAAAGACGCGAAAGCGAAAAAAGGCGCTTTCGCAGATCTTTCTGCATTGCGTGAGCTTGCTAATGAACGTGGCTCTGTCTTCACTGGTTATGAAGAACTTAAAACACCAACTGTTCTACGTGCTATTTTGGTCAATGGCATGACTGTTCCGGCTGCTCATGCAGGGGACCGTATCGAAGTTGTTTTGGACGAAACTCCTTTCTATGCTGAAGCTGGTGGTCAGGCGGCCGATACCGGATACATCAGCGGTAACGGTTTTGTGATTGACGTTGAAGACGTGCAACAACCTGTTAAAGGTTTGAGTGTGCACCGCGGCGTAGTCCGTGAAGGTGAGGCTCTTGCCGGTGCTGAAGTAGTTGCACAGGTTAACGAACGTCGTCGTCGTGATGGCGAAAAAGCTCACTCTGGTACGCATATTGTGCATGCAGCGCTACACCAAGTATTAGGTCATGAAGCAACTCAACGTGGATCGTTCAATAAAGAAGACTATTTGCGTTTTGATTTCGCATGGGGCGAAGGGCTCTCCGAATCTGTACAACGTGAAATTGAAGAAGTTGCTAACACCGCAATTCGTGATAATTTGCAGACTGTTACACAAGAGATGCCGCTAGATGAGGCAAAGAAACTCGGTGCGATGAGTCTCTTTGGAGAAAAATACGGTGACACCGTACGTGTTGTTGAAATTGGTGGAGATTTCTCTCGTGAACTTTGTGGAGGAACCCACGTATCATCCTCTGCAGAGATTGGTTCTTTGACATTGCTTTCAGAACAGTCTGTTGGTTCTGGTAACCGTCGTGTTGAAGCGCTTGTCGGATATAGCTCCTTTAACCATTTGGCAACAGAACGTACTCTTGTTAACCAGCTGACAGGCATGATGAAAGTACAATCTTCTGCTGAACTTCCAGAACGTCTTTCTCAGACCCTGACAAAGCTTAAGAACGTGGAAAAAGAGCTCGAGAAACTTCGTATTGAAAAACTTCAAGCTGAAGCCGGAAAACTTGTTGCCTCAGCAGAACTCATCGGACAAATCCGAGCTCTTGTTCATAATGCTGGTGAACTATCAGTAAATGAGTTACGTAATCTTGCAATGGATTTGCGTCAACGTCTAGGCTCAGAGCCTGCTGTTGTTGCAGTAACAGCTGTTAATAATGGTCGCCCGGTTGTTCTCGTAGCAACTAACGAAGGTGCTCGTGAACACGGCGTTAAAGCTGGAGCTTTGGTTCGTGTTGCTGCAGGTGTCCTCGGCGGTGGCGGTGGCGGTAAAGACGACATGGCTCAAGGTGGCGGACAAGACCCAACTAAGGTTGATGATGCACTCACAGCTATTCGTTCTGAACTTGCGAAAGTCAGTGCTTAACATATGACTTTTACACCAGGAGTGCGCATGGGAGTCGACGTGGGTAATGCTCGCGTCGGACTCTCCCTCTGCGATAGAGATGGAATTCTAGCGACACCGCTCAAGACTTTACGTCGAGACCTTAAAAAGAACTCTGATCGTAGAGTCCTGCGCACCCTGGTGAAAGTCCACGAAGTAACAGAAATTTTCGTGGGTTTACCTAAGACCATGAGCGGTGGAGAATCATCATCGACGCTTATGGCTCGTTCTTATGCTCAAGATTTGGTCACTGAGCTTATAGCAGAAGGGTACTCCATCCCCGTATGGTTAGTGGATGAGCGTTTAACGACGGTTAGTGCTCATCGTACTTTGCATGAGGCTGGAGTATCTTCACGAGATTTTAAGACAATGGTGGATCAGGTAGCTGCAGTCAATATTTTGCAGTATTGCCTAGACACGCTAAAAGCAGGCAACCATGTTGCTGGTTTTTTAGTGGAGCCTCAGACAATAGAATGTGTTAAGGAAATTTCCTCAATAGCACAGACGAAAAACGATATGGAGAACTTGAGTGAGCAATAAAACGAACTCGAGCCGATCGCCGAAACGTTCAGTTCACCGTGATGAGCCAGAGAACCTCAAGATGATTTTGAGTCCCTCTGAAGAAGATGAACGTGAGGGTATCCTCGGTTTAGTTGTTGAGCATGATCTGCTCACTCCTGAACAACGACGTAAAATTCGTCTCCGTAGGCGTAATACTATGCTCAGCGCGGGGCTTGTTTTTACTATTGCGGTAGTCATGATTATTGCAATTATTAGCCCTCAGCTAGGGTGGTTTAAACGCAAAGATTTTAGTGGTAGTGGTAATGGGACAAGCGTGAGCTTCACAGTTGCTCCGGGTGCTTCCACCATTGGTGTTGCAAACCAGCTAGAAAAGATGGGCGTTATTGCGGATGCAGATCGTTTCCTTTCCGTCTATAGCGATATGGGGGAGAAGAAGTATATTCAGCCTGGTGAGTATAACCTTCAAGAAGAGATGAGTAGCCAATCTGCGCTAGACATTCTTTTACGTTTGCATGAGACAAATCAGGTGTATATTGCTTTAGCTCAGACTCTTCGTATTGGAGAGTCTCTGGATATCATTGCTCAAGCTACTGGTGTTTCTCGAGATGAGCTCGACAAATTTAATAAGAATCCTCAAAGTCTTGGTGTTCCTGCTAATTTCCCTTCTCTAGAAGGTTGGATGCATCCTGGTGAATATCGTTTTGATCAGGGAACAGATATCAAAGATATTATGCAGAGTATTGTCAATGAGACGAAGAAAGCGTTATCTGATGCTGGTGTTAAGAGCGATGAGAAAGCCTTCTATGTTTTGACGGTAGCTTCTATTGTTGAGGCTGAAGGTGTTACCCCCGATTACAAAGCTATTGCTGGGGCGATTGAAAACCGTATTAACCACCCTGATGGGGAAACTAGCGGGTACATTCAGTCTGACGCTACGGTTGCTTATGGTTTAGGAAAGAAGACCGTTCATATTACAAATGAGCAGAAGCAAGATCCGTCAAATAAATATAATACGTTCTATTATAAGGGACTTCCTGCGGGACCTATTGGTTCACCAGGCACTAACGCTATCGACGCCGCCGCAAACCCCGATAAGAATGACTACTATTTCTGGGTGACTGTCAATCTTGATACTGGCGAAACGAAGTTTGCTAAGACCTACAGTGAGCATCTTAAGAACGTTGAAGAATACGATAGATGGTGTCGTAATCATGCTGGTAAATGCACCTAAGATAGGTGGTTTAATGAATGCTCGGAAGAAAGCTTTTGTTTTAGGTGATCCTATTGAACATTCGCTTTCTCCGAGCCTTCATCAGGTTGCATATGAGCATCTGGGATATGAGATTGATTATTTTCGTTGGAGAACATCCATTGAAGAACTTCCAGAACGGTTTTTACCTGCTCTAACCGAAAATGTGGTTGGCTATTCTGTGACAATGCCACTTAAGAATGCTGTCGTTGAAAGTCTTCATGAGCTTACTGATTTTGCGAAGATTCTCGGCGTTGTTAATACTGTGTATTGGCACGGTGAGGGCTCTTCTCGACAGTCTATTGGTCATAATACGGATGTTTCTGGAATCGTCAATGCGCTTGATTATGCTGGTGTTCGTGAATCAACGAACTCGCCCAGAGCTATTCTTGGTGGGGGAGGAACCGCTACTTCTGCGCTGATGGCATTAGCATTTTTAGGTTCTATTGACGTAGATCTTTATGTACGTTCTGTGCAGAGAGCCTCGACAGTCCTTCGTTTAGCGCAGAAGCTGGGAATACGTCTTAACGTTTGCCATTTTGAGGATTTTGCTTCACGGCATCCGATGTATGAGGCTGTTATCTCTACTTTGCCTGCTGGTGTGGCCGACCAATTTGCCCCCGCCTTGAAGTCTTCTCTTAGCGGTGTTCTTTTAGACGTCAGTTACAATCCGTGGCCTTCTACTATTGCTTCGTATTGGGAGAAAGCTGGTGGCGTCATCGTCTCTGGTTTAGATATGCTGATGTATCAGGCCATCGACCAAGTGAAGCTTTTTACGGGACATTCTTTAGAAGACACGTTGCCTGAACAGCTTGAGATGATGAATGCAATGTGTGCTGCTATTGGTTTGTTACCGCGAAAACAGTTACCCGTGAACGTTTATTCTATTGAGCATCTTGGCTCGTGCCGTTAACACAATTTTTCATGTGAAGACATCAAAAATTTTATTCGGTTTATTTTCTGGGTACTCTAGTGTCTAGAGAAGAACTTTTGGTTATCACACTACATATGTAAAGGAAGTCAGAGCATGTTGCGTTGGCTCACAGCCGGTGAATCTCACGGTGAAGCTCTTGTCGGTATTATTGAGGGCGTGCCCGCAGGTGTAGAACTTACCTCGCAGATGGTACGTGATGCTTTAGCTCGACGTCGTCTAGGTTATGGGCGTGGGGCACGTATGAAGTTTGAAGAGGATCAGGTTCGCATTTTAGGCGGTGTCCGTCATGGTAAAACACTGGGTGGTCCTGTTGCCTTAGAAATTGCGAATACAGAATGGCCCAAATGGGTTGATGTCATGAGCGCTGACCCCGTAAATCCTGAGGTACTTGAAGGGCGTGCCCGCAACGCACCGTTGACTCGCCCTCGACCTGGGCATGCCGATTTTACGGGGATGCAGAAATATCATTTTGACGAAGCACGCCCTGTTTTAGAAAGGGCTTCTGCACGTGAAACCGCAACACGTGTTGCTCTTGGTGTTGTTGCTTCTCAGCTTCTTAAAGCTTTAGGCATACAGCTCGTAAGCCATACGACGGCAATTGCTGATGTGTGCACTCCGGAGGAAGCACCTCGTCCGCGTCCATCTGATGTCGCGACACTTGACGCTGACCCATTACGTTGCTTTGATTCAGCCACTTCTGTGGCAATGGTTCAGGCCGTCGATACCGCTCATAAAGATGGTGAGACTCTTGGCGGTGTCGTTGAGGTGCTTGCGTATGGTCTTCCTCCAGGGCTTGGTTCTTATGTTCATTGGGATCGTCGTCTTGATGCGCGTCTTGCTGCAGCGTTAATGGGTATTCAAGCCATTAAGGGTGTTGAAGTGGGAGATGGGTTCTTAACTGCTTCTCGTCCAGGAACTCGAGCACATGACGAGATAAGTGTGAACACTCATGGTGTTACTCGTGATTCGAATCGTGCCGGAGGTATTGAAGGGGGCATGAGCATCGGAGATCTTCTGCGAGTTCGTGCTGCAATGAAGCCAATTGCCACCGTGCCTAAGGCTTTGAAAACTATTGATACTTCTACTGGTGAAGTGGCCAAAGCTCATCATCAACGCTCAGATGTATGTGCGGTACCCGCCGCTGGTGTTGTTGCGGAGGCGATGGTTGCGCTAGTTCTTGCTGAAGCTGCTTTAGAGAAATTTGGTGGGGACTCTGTTCCTGAGACTCGACGGAATATGGATGCTTATCTTGCTGCTATTCCGGAGTCTTTGAGCTGGGAGTCTAATGTTGCTGGTTGGGATAGCTAGACGCTCATGTCATCTCAGCATCTTCCTCGAGAACGTGTAAGTATTTCATCGCCAGATCCTCAGCATGTACGTGAAGTTCAAGAAGAGTTCTTAGATCGTCGTCGTCCGGTGGTTTTTATTGGACCGATGGCTGCTGGCAAGTCTTATATAGGGATGCATTGCGCCCGTTTTTATGGGTATCAGTTTTTGGATGCCGATCAGCTAATTACGGAACAATATGGTTCAATACCAGAGATATTTGACACTTTGGGTGAAGAATATTTTCGTAAAGTTGAGAGTGAAACAATTTTTCAGGTTCTTGAGTCTCCGCAATATCGCAATAGTATTTTTTCGTTAGGCGGGGGCGCTCCAATGAGTGATCAGGTTGCACAGAAACTCAAAAATGAATGTGTCATTTATCTGAAAGTCGATGCTGACACTGTTCGCCCACGAATCTTAGGGAATAAGACACGACCTCTTTTACAGGGGGATCCTATCCAGCGGTGGAATGAGATTTTTCAATTACGTAAAGAACGTTATGAGCAGTTAGCAAACTATACGTTAGATGTTCGGGGGTCTCGTCCTGTTTCAGAGATTGCTGCAGAAGTCCAACAATTTATTTTATGTACTCGTGGGGGAGTAACAGCATGAGCAATAATATGGAACCAACCGTTATTTCGGTGACGGGAGATAGCCCGCAAGAAAACTATGATGTTTTTGTAGGACATCACCTTTTATCCCAGCTTCCTACTATTCTAGGTGCTCAAACTCGTCGTGTGTTGATGATTTATCCGAGGGCTTTGCGTTCTACCGGTGAACTGGTCATGGAAGATTTACGTTCAGCTGGTTACGACTCTTTTAGTGCGGAGATTCCTGATGCAGAAGAGGGAAAACATCTTCAAGTAGCAGGTTTCTGCTGGCAGGTGCTAGGGAAGAATGATTTTACTCGTTCTGATGCAATTATCTCTATTGGTGGCGGAGCAGTCAGCGATGTGGCAGGTTTTGTGGCCTCCACTTGGTTGCGTGGTGTGAAGGTTGTTCATATCCCTACGACTTTATTAGGTATGGTAGATGCCGCCATCGGAGGAAAAACAGCTATTAACACGGCTGAGGGAAAAAATCTGGTCGGTACGTTCTATCCTCCGGCAGCTGTTTTATGCGAGTTAGGAACGTTACGGACTTTGCCCGTTCACGAATTATTGACGGGTTTAGCAGAGGTCATTAAATGTGGGTTTATTGCTGATCCTGAGATTCTCGATATTGTTGAAGGCAATCCTGATGCTTTACGGGATTCTCAGTCTGTAGTGATTCGTGATCTTATTGAGCGTTCTATTCGTGTCAAAGCTCGTATTGTTTCTGAGGATTTAAAGGAGTCTGGTCTTCGAGAATTCCTGAATTATGGGCATACTTTTGGGCATGCTATTGAGCGGGTTGAACGTTATCAGTGGCGTCATGGTGCGGCAGTTGCGGTAGGCATGGTTTTTGCTGCTGAGTTATCTTTGGCTGCAGGGTATGTTGATGAGTCAGTGGTAGAGCGTACTCGTCGCATTTGTCAGTCGGTGGGTCTTCCGGTGAGTTATCGTGGGGACCGTTGGCAACAGCTGATTGAGTCGATGCGTCGTGATAAAAAGGCGCGCGGAAATTTGCTTCGTTTCGTCCTTCTTGAGGGGTATGGTTCACCTCGTATTTATGAGGTTCCTGACGATTCATTATTGTTTGCGACGTATCAAGAGATTTCTTCTACCTCGTAGGCTTTATAGACCCTCATCTATATGATGAAGGCTGTGTGTTCTGGCACAGGGGAGCATCTATTTTATGTTTCTTCGTCCAATACAGCTGTCTTTATCTCGTCGAAGCGTTACAATGGCTAAGAATCATTTGATTATTGATAATTCCCATATATTTGAAGGAGAGTCGGTTGGCTACTACCGCTGACATTAAGAACGGCGTTGTACTTAAGATTGATGGTAACCTCTGGTCGGTTATCGAATTCCAGCACGTCAAGCCAGGAAAAGGTGGAGCGTTCGTTCGTACCAAGTTGCGTAATGTAACCTCCGGCAAAGTTGTCGATCGTACGTTTAACGCTGGCGCAAAGGTCGATACTGCTACTGTTGATCGTTCTGATTATCAGTATCTCTATCAAGACGGTGATGATTACGTTTTCATGGACGTAAAAACTTACGATCAGATTAACGTTCCTCAGGTTGTTGTTGGTGACGCAGCAAATTATCTTCTTGAGTCTCAGGTTGCTACTATCGCGATGCATGAGGGTGAGCCACTATACATTGAGCTTCCTGCATCTGTTGTTCTTGAGATTACGTACACTGAGCCGGGCCTTCAAGGTGACCGTTCTACAGGTGGAACGAAACCTGCAACAGTTGAGACTGGTGCTCAGATTCAGGTTCCACTCTTCTTAGAGACTGGTACTAAAGTTAAGGTTGATACTCGTACTGGTGAGTATCTTGGTCGTGTAAACGACTAGAAGAACAGGGCATAAAATACGTGAATTCACGAACTAAAGCTCGATTGAGAGCAGTTGAAGTTCTTTTTGAAGCTGAGCAACGAGATGATGAGATTCTAGACGTATTGACTCGTCGTCGTTTACATACTTCCGCGCAGATTTCTACGTACTCTGAGCAGATTGTGCGCGGTGTACAAGAACATGACGAAGAGATTCGTGAGTATATCGAAACGTACTCTCAGGACTGGACCATGGACCGTATGCCTAGCGTAGATCGTATTCTTTTGCGTATCGGCGCATGGGAACTTATCTATAATGATGAGGTTCCAGATCTTGTTGCTATTTCAGAAGCAACGGGACTGGCTCGGGTGCTTTCGACTAACGATTCACCTAAATTCATCAATGGTCTTTTGGAGCGGTTGCGTCAAGTTAAACCTACGCTTCTTGCATAAAAGTATCTTTCAACGGTGGGGTGGCTACACTATGTGGCCACCCCACCGTTTTATGCGTGGTGACGTGCTGATTTACCGGATAACTTCATCGTTTTTCTCAAAAACTTTTCTCAAAACATCTCTTCTTGCAGCTTTGCCAAGATAAAACATGATAGATTGCTCCATAAAGCAAGCAACCTTTAAGTCCGTCCCGTGAGGCGGGGAAGGAGGCCGGCAGATGAGTGAATTCTACCCAGTGATGGGTCGTACCATTCTTAACGAAGCCGATATTAACCGTGCCTTGACACGTATTGCTCACGAAATCCTTGAAGGAAATCGTGGTGCAGAAAATCTTGTCCTTGTGGGGATTCAGCGCAAGGGCGCACCATTAGCGCAACGCTTAGCAGAAAAGATTGCACGCACTGATTCGTCTTTTAATCCTCAGCTATGCCTCGGTCAATTAGATATTACAAAATACCGAGATGATCTCAATTCAAAACCTGAGAAGACTCCTTTACCGACGGTCCTACCCGAATCTGGTATTGATGGAAAGAATCTTGTCCTAGTTGACGACGTCTTATACTCCGGTAGAACTATTCGAGCAGGTTTAGACGCTCTCAAAGACTACGGGCGTCCGGCATGTGTGCGTCTAGCTGTTCTAGTGGATAGGGGACACCGTGAGCTACCTATTCGTGCAGATCATGTTGGCAAAAATTTACCAACCTCGTCTGAAGAACTCGTTCGTGTGTATCTCGAAGAAATTGATGGTTGCACCGACCGTGTTGAGATTTTGCACCCTAACAGCGGAGAATAAGAAACCATGCGTCATTTATTAGACACCAAAGAGTTAACTCGCGAAGAGGCGATTAGTATTCTCGATACCGCCGATTATATGGCAGAAATTGGTCGTCAGGAGGTGAAAAAATTTCCTGTTTTACAAGGACGTACTGTGGTGAACCTCTTTTTTGAGGACTCTACTCGCACTCGGCTTTCTTTCGAAACAGCCGAAAAACGTCTCGGCGCAGACATCATTAATTTTGCTGCTAAAGGTTCTTCTGTCTCTAAAGGTGAATCCCTTAAAGACACTGCTCAGACATTAGCCGCAATTAATGCTGATGCGTTTGTGATTCGTCATAGCGCATCAGGGGCACCTCAGCGTTTGGCAGAAGCAGGTTGGACAGATGTACCAGTACTCAACGCTGGCGACGGCACACACGCTCACCCAACACAAGCCCTTCTTGATGCGATGACACTTCGACAGTTTCAGTATCAGCTATCAGGTATCCCCACTCGAGGTGCTGCACTTGAGGGAATGCGTGTCGCTATTGTTGGCGATATCCTTCACTCTCGTGTTGCTCGTTCAAACCTCTGGCTTCTACACACATTAGGAGCAGAGGTTATTTTTATAGCACCACCTACTCTTTTACCTCATGATATTGATCATTGGCCAGTTCAGGTGTACTACAACTTTAATCAGGCCTTAGCGCATGGTGTTGATGCGGTAATGCTACTTCGTATTCAAAAAGAACGTATGAATGCTGCGTTCTTCCCTAGCGTTGAAGAATACGCCCGATTATGGGGGCTTACCCCTGAACGTTTCAAAGCTTTAGAACGTTCGGGAGAACAGACAGCCGTTCTACATCCGGGCCCAATGAACCGCGGGCTTGAGATTAGTTCTCTTGCAGCAGATTCTTCACAATCGTGGGTTCTTCGCCAGGTCAATAACGGAGTCTCTGTGCGCATGGCGGTGCTCTATATGCTAATGACTGGCCAAGACGGCAGCGAACTTTACTCTTCAAATAACACACAGATTCACCCATAGCGAGAGAACATGACAGAAAAATATCTCATTAAAAATGTTTCTATTCTTGGTCAAGATACAGCAGATATCCTCATTGACGCAGGAAAAATTGTGCAGATAGGCACAGCTTTAACCGCTGATGACGCTCAAATAATTGAGGCACAAGGTCTCATTGCTTTGCCTGGTCTTGTCGATTTGCACACCCATTTGAGAGAACCTGGACAAGAAGATTCTGAAACGGTTGAGTCTGGAACTCAAGCGGCAGCTTTAGGCGGTTATACAGCGGTTTTTGCTATGGCAAATTCACAACCAGTAGCCGATACTGCAGGAGTCGTTGAACAAGTATATGAGCTTGGTAAAAAAGCAGGTTGGGCGCAGGTTTACCCTGTTGGCGCTGTAACTATAGGGCTCCAAGGGGAGCGTCTTTCCGCTATTGGCGCGATGGCAGATTCTCGTGCACAAGTTCGAGTTTTCTCAGACGATGGGATGTGCGTTTGGGATCCTGCACTGATGCGTCGAGCATTAGAATATGTCAAAATTTTCGATGGTGTCATTGCCCAACATGCTCAGGAGCCTCGACTAACTGAAGACGCACAAATGAATGAGGGCAAAGTTTCAGCAGAACTTGGTTTAGCAGGATGGCCTGCTGTAGCTGAAGAATCCATTATCGCGCGGGATGTTCTTCTAGCTGAACACGTGAACTCTCGTGTTCATATCTGTCACCTTTCAACACGCGGTGCAGTAGAAATTGTACGTTGGGCTAAATCTCGCGGTGTTCAGGTGACGGCTGAAGCGACACCTCATCATTTGCTTTTGACAGAAGAACTTGTTCGGAGCTATGACCCCGTGTATAAGGTGAATCCTCCTTTGCGAACCGAAGAAGACGTTATGGCTCTTCGTCAGGCGGTTGCAGATGGAACGATTGATATTATTGGCACAGATCATGCACCACACCCAATAGAGTCTAAAGATTGCGAATGGGCTTGTGCTGCCAATGGTATGACGGGCTTAGAACAAGCATTGTCAATTGTTCAGAAAACGCTTGTTGATACTGGTCTTATTGACTGGGAACGTGTTGCAGAAATTATGAGTTTCCGTCCGGCACATATTGGTCGCGCAGTAGAGCAGGGGCGGCCTATCGCGGTAGGTGAACCGGCGCATATTGTGCTCTACGATCCTCAAGCAACACGCGTGATTAATCCGGCAGAGCAAGCAACACGAGGCAAAAATAACCCGTATAGAGGCTTAGAACTGCCCGGCGCTGTTCGTGCAACCTTCTTTGCCGGTCACCCTACGGTTTTGGACGGAGCATTAGCAACACCTCGTGTGCAACCGGCCGAGGGGAATAGCCTCTAAACAATGTCAAAATATTTTTTCCCCACGCTCGTATGTATCGGTGTTGTTGTCTTAGCTTGCCTTTTGATGTGGCGTGGCTGGTCGGCACGTAAAAGACGTCAAGGTGAGCTAGGCCCTTTAGCGCCGGTACCAGAACGCTATGATGAGTTACCGCCTGATGCGGTTGTTTCTGGGACGTATATTGTTACAACGCTATTAGGGGATTGGTTAGCCCGCGTTGCAGTGCACACTTTAGGTGTTAAATCCCGAGCTGAGTTATTCATTTTTGATGAAGGACTTGTCTTATCCCGAGAAGGTGCACAACACCTATGGATTCCTTATCGCGATGTTATTGCAGTACGCCAAGAGTCAGGCATTAACGGAAAGTTTGTGGAAAAAGATGGTCTTCTCATCATCTCGTGGATGTTCAATAGCACTGCTGTCGATACGGGGTTTAGGCTATTGCACCCGCAAGAACAAGAACGTATTCAAAAAGAAATTCTTCTAAGAGCACCTCAGGCGAAGGATTCTCTTCCAGCTCTTTAGCCCTCAATGATTGATGCGAATTATCGCAAAACACTATATAAGGAAGTTAGTTGATGTCTAATCTAACTCATCACCAACCGGCTCTTCTCGTATTAGAAGATGGCAATGTTTACCGTGGACAGGCGTATGGAACGGTTGGGAAGACTCTCGGTGAGGCCGTCTTTTCTACCGGTATGACCGGTTATCAAGAAACTCTCACTGACCCTTCTTACGCTGGTCAAATTGTGGTGCAGACTGCTCCTCATATTGGAAATACTGGTGTTAACGCTGTGGATGCGGAATCGCGTCAGGTTTGGGTTGCCGGATACGTTGTACGAGATGCTGCTCGACGTCCTTCAAATTGGCGTAGTGAAGGTTCTCTTGACGATTACCTTTCAGCACAGGGAATTGTCGGCATTGAAGGTATTGATACTCGTGCCCTCACCCGTCATTTACGTTCTGCTGGGGCAATGCGTGCTGGTATTTTTTCGGGGGAGTACGCACAACGTCCGGTATCTGAGCTGTTGACGATGGTGCAAGAGTCTGAGCCGATGCAGGGACGACAGCTTGCTGAAAGCGTTTCTTCTGAACAGGCGTATACCGTTGAGCCGCAAGACTTCGGATGGGACGGCCCCATTCAAGGGGTGTTAGCAGCTCTTGACTTAGGTATTAAATCGATGACTCCCGAACAGTTCGCACGTCGTGGTGTTCGTGTTCATGTTTTACCTGCCGCATCAAGTTTTGAGGATATTCAGGCGGTCAAACCTGACGGCGTGTTCTTCTCAAATGGCCCAGGAGACCCCGCTACTGCCAACCAGCAGGTTGAACTTCTACAACAGGTTCTTCGTTCTTCTATTCCGTTCTTTGGTATTTGCTTTGGTAACCAATTGTTAGGTCGTGCCTTAGGTTTTGGTACATATAAGTTGCCTTTTGGGCATCGCGGGATTAACCAACCGGTTCTTGATAAGACAACGGGCAAAGTAGAGATTACGGCTCAAAATCATGGCTTTGCAGTGGACGCGCCTCTTGATGAGGTGGTGCTGGCTCCATGTGAGGAATTTGGTCGTGTTGAGGTTTCTCATATCGGCCTCAACGACCGTGTTGTTGAAGGATTACGTTGCTTAGATATTCCAGCCTTCTCAGTGCAGTATCATCCGGAGGCTGCGGCTGGACCACATGATGCGGCGTATCTCTTTGACCGCTTTATCGATTTGATGAAACAACACCAGAACTAGGAAACTCACAAAGGATTTTGTAGACAATGCCACGTAGAAAAGACCTCAACTCTGTGCTCGTTATCGGTTCTGGCCCTATTGTGATTGGGCAGGCAGCCGAGTTCGATTATTCCGGCACTCAGGCGCTTAGAGTTCTCAAGGAAGAAGGAATCCGAGTGATTCTTGTGAACTCAAACCCTGCGACGATTATGACTGACCCAGAGTTTGCTGATGCAACATACATTGAACCCATCAATGCAGAAGTTATTGAAAAAATTATTGAAAAAGAACGTCCTGACGCTATTTTGCCAACTCTTGGCGGGCAGACAGCCCTCAATGCCGCAATTGACCTTGACCGCCAAGGCGTTTTAGCGAAGTATCAGGTAGAACTGATTGGTGCGAATATTGAAGCCATTAATCTTGGTGAAGACCGAGAGAAGTTCAAGGGTGTCGTAGAACGTGCTGGTGGTGAGTCTGCTCGTTCGGTCATCGTTCATAGCATGCCAGAAGCTTTGGCAGCAGCTGAAGAGCTAGGTTATCCGATGGTGGTGCGCCCTTCCTTTACGATGGGCGGTTTAGGCTCGGGTATGGCTTATAACGAAGAAGACTTGTACCGTATTGCCGGTGCTGGTATTCAGTACAGCCCCACGAGTGAGGTTCTTTTAGAAGAATCTATTCTTGGGTGGAAAGAATACGAGTTAGAAATGATGCGAGATAAGAACGATAACGTTGTTGTTATTTGTTCTATCGAGAACTTTGACCCAGTAGGCGTACACACTGGAGATTCCATTACTGTTGCCCCAGCGTTGACCCTTACCGACCGTGAGTTCCAAAAGCTTCGTGATATTTCTATTAACGTTATTCGCGAGGTTGGTGTTGATACGGGTGGATGTAATATCCAGTTCGCGGTTGATCCTCACAGTGGACGTATTATCGTCATTGAGATGAACCCTCGTGTGTCTCGTTCTTCTGCTTTGGCTTCTAAAGCGACAGGATTCCCTATTGCAAAGATTGCGACAAAGCTTTCATTGGGGTACACCTTAGATGAGATTCCCAATGATATTACACAAAAAACTCCAGCGTCTTTTGAACCAACATTAGATTATGTTGTTGTTAAAGTTCCGCGTTTTGCATTTGAGAAGTTCCCTGCAGCTGACCCGACTTTGACAACAACCATGAAATCAGTGGGTGAGGCTATGGCGTTAGGCCGTAACTTTACGGAGGCTCTACAGAAAGCTATGCGTTCTTTGGAGCAGAAGGGTGCGGAGTTTAGTTTTGAGGATTCCTCTATAACTGGTGTTGAACGTGAAGAGTTACTCCGTCGCTGTGCTACACCGACGGCAGAAAGAATTCATGATGTTCGGCAGGCTTTGGCTATTGGTGTGGGCGTGGATGAACTCTATCAGATAACGGGTATTGATCCTTGGTTCTTAGACCAGCTTGTTCTTTTGAATGAGGTTGCAGAGCAGATTCGTGACCATAAAAACCTTGATGAGCAGACTCTACGTCTGGCGAAGAGACATGGTTTTTCTGATGCGCAGATTGCACATATCGTGGGTTCCTCAGAGGAAATTGTTCGAGGTATCCGCTATGCCTTAGGTATTCGTCCGGTCTTCAAAACGGTTGATACTTGTGCTGCGGAGTTTGAGGCTTTTACTCCGTATCATTATTCTTCTTACGATATGGAAGACGAGATTGCACCACACCAAAAACCATCTGTGATGATTTTAGGCTCTGGACCGAACCGTATTGGTCAGGGTATCGAATTCGATTATTCTTGTGTTCATGCCTCGCTGGTGTTGCGTGAAGCGGGATATGAGACGGTGATGGTTAACTGTAATCCGGAGACAGTGTCAACTGATTATGACATTTCAACCCGTCTGTATTTTGAGCCTCTTACGCTCGAGAATGTTTTAGAAATTATTGATGCAGAGCGTCGTACGGGAGGTCTTCTTGGGGTTTTTGTCCAGTTGGGTGGGCAGACTCCGTTGAAACTAGCTCAGGCGTTGAAAGAAGCTGGTGTTCCAATTCTTGGAACATCTCCAGAAGCTATTGATTTGGCAGAGGATCGTGGTGAATTCTCGCGAGTTCTTGAAGAAGCTGAGCTGATTTCACCAAAGAATGGTACCGCTTTTACTTTTGAGAATGCTCGTCGTATCGCTGATGAGATTGGTTATCCGGTGCTGGTTCGTCCTTCCTATGTTTTGGGCGGTCGTGGTATGGAGATTGTGTATGAGCCTAAGCAATTGGCTCGTTATCTTGAGAACGCCACGGAGGTTTCGCCTTCACAGCCTGCGCTGATTGATAAGTTCCTTGAAGACGCTATCGAAATTGATGTGGATGCTTTATACGATGGTGAGCAGCTTTATCTTGGCGGTGTGATGGAGCACATTGAAGAAGCTGGTATTCACTCTGGCGATTCAGCATGTACTTTGCCTCCAATTACTTTGAGCCCTGACACTATTGCTCAGGTGAAGGAAGCGACGCTTAAGATTGCTCGTGGCGTCAACGTTCGTGGACTGATTAATATTCAGTTTGCGGTGCAGTCTGATGTTTTGTATGTGATTGAGGCTAATCCTCGTGCTTCGCGTACGGTTCCTTTCGTGTCAAAGGCTACAGGCGTTCAGTTAGCTAAGGCAGCAGCGTTAATTGGTATGGGTAAGAGTATTGCTCAGCTACAGTCTGAAGGTATTTTGCCGGTTACCATGGATGGAGCTTCTTTGCCGTCTCATACGGCTATCGCGGTGAAAGAGGCGGTGCTTCCATTTAGTCGTTTCCGTACTCCTGAGGGCGTGGTAGTGGATTCGTTGTTAAGCCCTGAGATGCGTTCTACTGGTGAGGTGATGGGTTTGCATCGCCATTTTGATACGGCTTTTGCGAAGGCAGAGAGCGCTGCTGGTGGGGCGCTACCTACGGAGGGTAAAGTTTTTGTCTCTATTGCGAATAGGGATAAGCGTCACGCGATTATTTATGTTCGTATGTTGCAAAGTCTTGGCTTTGAAATTATTTCTACTGGTGGTACGGCACAGGTGTTACGTCGTAATGGTGTTGATTCTGTGGTTGTTCCAAAAATTGCTGAGACATCTGCTGATGAGAAGTCTATCGTTCAGATGATTACTGAAGGTGAGATTTCGTTGATTCTTAATACGCCTTCTGGCGGTGAGAATGCGCGCGGTGATGGGTATGAGATTCGTGCAGCAGCGACTTCTGTTGGTTGCCCTGTAATGACAACAGTCTCGGAGTTTGGTGCAACGGTACAAGCAATTCAAGCGATGCGTGAGCATAGCTGGGATGTTATGACGTTACAAGAGCATAGCGCTTCGTTGAAGGCTGAGCAGAACCGTCGTTCAGGTGAGGCTGAGGAGGTAGTTGATGCGTAATCCGCGTGTAGGTTTTGGTGATGTACTGGCTCAGAAAATGGAGCAGTATGGTCCCTTGTGCGTAGGTATTGATCCTCATCCTCAGCTTTTGCAACAATGGGGTCTTCCCGCAACGGCCGATGGCGTAGAACGTTTTGCGCGGTTGGTTCTTGAAGCATGTGCGGGGAAGGTCGCTGCGGTCAAGCCACAGGTTGCTTTTTTTGAGAGTTACGGTTCTGCTGGTTTCCTCGCTTTGGAGCGTTGTGTCCAGTATGCGCAGAGTCTGGGTCTTTTGGTGATATCGGACGCCAAACGTGGGGATATTGGTTCTACGATGAGCGCTTATGCTCACACGTGGTTGGATGATTCTTCACCTCTTGCAAGTGATGCGCTCACGCTTAGCCCTTATCTTGGGTTTGGGAGTTTAGCTCCTGCTTTGGAGCTTTCTGAGGCTCAGGGGCGCGGTGTTTTTGTATTGGCGTTAACGTCTAATCCTGAGGGTAAGAGTGTTCAACATCGTGGGGGAGATTGTTCTGTTGCTGCGGAGGTGATTCGTTCTGCTCAGGAGCGAAATGCTAGGCAGTCGTGGCAACGGATGGGGTCTTGCGGTCTGGTGGTGGGAGCCACTGTAGCTGATGCTTTGAAATTACTTTCAATTGATTTGTCGGGATTCAATGGCCCAATTTTAGCTCCGGGTTATGGGGCGCAAGGCGCTACGGCTGAACAATTATATGAGGTTTTTTCTGGTTGCCCATCACAAGTTTTGGTCAATTCTAGTCGCGGAGTTTTGTCTCGGGGTCCGTCTCTTGAGGGACTTATCGATGCGATTGAAAGTTCGCAAGAAAATCTCAAAAATAACTTAAATGACAGAATATAATAATTCGTCGTTTATTAGGAGTGATTGGTCTAAATAATCTGACTTAATCTAAGCATCATCTAGTAGAAATATCTGATAACGTCCCCTAAAGTGTTAGATTAATACACGTCAGAGGTGGTTTGTTCAGCACATGATGCATATTCGCGTCATGTGCTGAACAAACCACTAAAGACAGGTTCGCAAACATAACACGCCACAATAGTTACACTAAGGGGAATTAGTATGGCACTCCGCCCACTCACCGAAGAAGAACGCGCAGCAGCTCGCGAAAAAGCTAAAGTTTCTCGCACCATTCGCGCTGAGGTTAAAGAATCTCTCAAAAAACGTGAGACAACTATCGCAGAAGTGCTCAAACGAGCCGATAGCGAAGAAGCTGTGAGTAGACTAAAAGTGACAGATTTGCTGATGGCTCTTCCAAGCATTGGTGAGATTCGCGCTAACGCAATTCTTAAAGAACTTAATATTGCGCCGTCCCGCCGTTTACGCGGATTAGGTGTACACCAGCGACGCGCATTAATCGATTTCCTCGAACGCTAAAGGCGGTTTTCAATGACTGAGAACACTACACCTCGACTCACTGTTCTAGCGGGCCCTACCGCAGTAGGTAAGGGCACTGTCTCGCAGTATATTCGTGAGAATTATCCAGATGTATGGTTCTCAGTTTCAGCGACCACACGAGACCCTCGACCTGGCGAGGAAGAAGGCATACACTACTATTTCGTATCCGATGAGGAATTCGACTCAATGGTAGAAAATCGCCAGATGCTTGAGTGGGCGCAGGTTCATAATAAATATCGTTATGGAACCATGAAGAATATGGTTACTCGCGCTCTTGAGTCAGGGAAGAACGTCCTGCTAGAAATTGATTTACAAGGCGCCCGTCAGGTACGTAATAGCATGCCAGAAGCTCGACTGATTTTTCTCGCTCCACCTAGCTGGGAAGAACTCGTTCGCCGTCTGGTAAGCCGCGGCACTGAATCTGCCGAGGAACAGCAACAACGTCTAGATACGGCAAAAGTTGAGTTGGCTGCTGAACCAGAGTTTGATCACACAGTGATTAACGATACTGTTGAACAAGCTGCTCAAGAAATCATTGAGCTTATGGGTCTGACGAAAACCTCAGCATAAAACTTCTATGAGGGATGAGAATATTCAGTACGAGTATTCTCATCCCTCATAATATTTTTTATCCTAGAGTGCTTTTTATCAGGCTTTTAGATATACTTATTTTTTGTCTTAGGCAAGTTCGTTTCGATGAAGCTTGCTGGTTGTCAATCTTATGGGAGTATTCGTGGCTAACGCACACAATGAAGAAGGAATCATCAACCCTAGCGCAGATGAGCTACTTGAAAAAGCAGAGTCTAAGTATGGTCTGGTGATTTTTGGCGCTCGTCGTGCCCGCCAGATTAACGCATACTACTCTCAGATGCACGAAAATCTTTTCGATCATGTTGGTCCTCTCGTAGACAGCGAACCAAACGAAAAGTCACTTTCTGTTGCGATGCGTGAAATTAATGAAGGTCTCATTGAAGCCCGCCATGTCAGCGAAGGAACGTTTGACGAAAACGGCGATCTCATTCCTGAGGAAGCTCCCTCAGCTTTCTTGACCGGTGGTTTTTACACTGAAGAATATTCTGAGGCAGCACCTATCGTAGAATACGTAGACGCCGAAGACTCCGAATAAGGCTTTCGGTTTCTGCTGAGAAGAACGCACTATGCGTATAGTTATTGGTATCGGAGGAGGAATCGCGGCTTATAAAGCCACGTCCCTCCTTCGTCTCTTTTCAAAAGCTGGGCATGAGGTTATCGCTATGCCCACAGAAACTGCTCTGAACTTTGTGGGTAAGGCTACCTTTGAAGCTCTCAGCGGTAATCCTGTGGCAACTTCTGTTTTTGAGCGAGTACCTGAAGTAAACCATGTTAAGCAGGCAGAGGAAGCTGACGGTATTATCATCGCCCCGGCTACGGCCGACCTTCTCTCACGGTTAGCTTCTGGTCGAGCAGATGATCTTCTTAGCGCAACGGTGCTTACTACTCACGCCCCAGTGATTCTTGCCCCTGCAATGCACACTCAAATGTGGGAACATCCTGCAACCGTGCACAATGTTCGAAAACTTCAAGAATACGGTTACCACGTTATTGAGCCAGCAGTTGGACGCCTCACAGGAAAAGACTCAGGTATTGGTAGAATGCCCGAACCTGAGGATATCTTTGAGGAAGCTCTCAACATCCTAAAACAAAATGCTCAAGTCGACACAGATTCTCGCCCTTTTGAAGGAAAACATATTGTTATCACAGCCGGCGGAACTCGAGAGCCTTTAGACCCTGTACGGTTCTTAGGAAACCGTTCCTCTGGAAAACAAGGCGTAGCATTGGCCCACGTAGCTCATGCTTTGGGTGCAAAAGTTACTCTTATCGGCGCCCATCTACAAGTGCCAGTTCCCTCTACCGTAGAGTACGTTGACGTTTCAACAACAGAAGAATTACGACAAGCTGTTCATCAGTATAGTGAGGGCGCCTATGCTCTCATCATGGCTGCTGCAGTTGCTGATTTCCGTCCAGCACATTATGCCGAATATAAAATCAAGAAAACAGATGACGCTCAAGAAGCTCCCACGATAGAACTTGTTCGAAACCCTGATATTCTACGTGAGATGGTTCAGCGGAAAGAACAATCTGATCCGAAAGCACCAAAAATTATTGTTGGTTTTGCTGCTGAAACCGGCAGCCAAGAAAAAACTGTGCTAGAGCTCGGCCGCGAAAAACTGAAACGAAAAGGCTGCGATTATCTTGCAGTTAATCAGGTCGGAGAAACACTCGGTTTTGGTGCCGACACCAATTCAGTGACGCTACTTTCACAAGATTTAGCTACCGCTGTTGAGGTCACTGGCTCAAAAGAAGATGTTGCTCAAGCCTTATTACTCCATATAGCGCAACATGTGCATAAAAATTAATATTTCCCTTTTATCCCGTCTAACTAAGTAGAGTAAATACGTGAATTCTCATCCTTCTCATCTTCGTTTATTTACCAGCGAGTCTGTTACTGAAGGTCACCCCGATAAAATTTGTGACCAGATTTCAGACGCTATTCTTGATGCTCTTCTCACCGAAGACCCTCACGCAAACGTGGCTGTTGAAACCATGGTAACCACCGGTCAAGTGCATGTTGCCGGTGAGGTCACAACCACGGGGTACGTCGATATTCCCTCTATCGTGCGTAAGACCATCCTTGATATTGGATATAACTCTTCTACCCACGGTTTTGATGGTGAGTTCTGCGGTGTGTCGGTATCTATTGGTGAACAGTCTCCTGATATCAATGCTGGTGTTTATCATTCTCTGGAAACACGTACCGGTTCTGAAGATGAGCTAGACCGTCAAGGTGCAGGGGATCAAGGCATCATGTTTGGGTATGCCTCAAATGAGACTGAAGTACTCATGCCTGCTCCTATCTGGGTTGCTCACCGACTTTCTGAACAGCTTACGGCTGTACGTAAAAACGGGACTCTTGATCGGTTACGACCAGACGGAAAAACTCAAGTTACACTCGGTTATGATGGCAACACCCCTGTTTCGGTAGATACCGTTGTTGTTTCAACCCAACACACCAAAGACTATGATTTAGGTGAACTTGAAGCTGACATTCGTCAACATGTTATTTCTCCGGTACTGCAAGATTTAGATTTTGATAGTTCTCAGGCCAAAATTATTATCAACCCTGCCGGACAGTTCGTTCAGGGCGGCCCAGTTGGCGACGCGGGACTTACCGGACGAAAAATCATTGTTGACACATATGGCGGGTTTGCTCGCCACGGTGGAGGGGCATTCTCCGGGAAAGACCCTTCAAAAGTTGATCGTTCTGCCGCTTATGCAATGCGTTGGGTTGCAAAGAACGTTGTTGCTGCTGGTCTTGCAGATCGTGCAGAAGTTCAGGTTGCTTACGCCATTGGTAAGGCTTCTCCCGTTGGTCTATATGTTGAGACTTTTGGAACAGAAAAAGTAAATCCTGTGGTGATTGAACAAGCCATTCGTGAAGTCTTTGATTTACGACCTCTAGCTATTATCCGTGATTTGGAGCTTCGTCGCCCCATTTACGCAAAAACAGCTGCTCATGGTCATTTTGGCCGTGAAGAAGAAACTTTTACGTGGGAGAGAACAAATCGCGTAGAAGAATTACGCGCCGCAGCGAATCTCTAAATATACTAGGTTCTATGACGAACGTTTCTTCTGCAGGGTCCCTGCAAACAGATTTGTTTGCAGGGACCCTCAATATCACCGATATGATGGGTCAAGAGAATCCTCTTGCCCAGCAATTCCCTGTTGCTCGGGTGATATTAGAAACGGACGTCCCGCATCTTGACCGAGCTTTTGATTATTTAGTTCCTGAATCATTGGCTGAGACTGCTCAACCAGGAGTGAAAGTCAAAGTTCAGTTCAATGGTCAAAACTTGATGGGTTATATCGAATCTCGTCAAGATAGCACTGATTATGATGGCAATATGCGGTACATTGATCAGGTTATTTCGCCTGTTTCTTTAGTATCTCCAGAAATTTTTCAGTTAGCTGATACTCTTGCAGACCGTTACGCAAATGTTCTTCCTCATGTTTTACGTTTAGCAATTCCAACACGAGTGGTTGGGGTGGAAGAGAAATTTCTTAACCAGTCACCAGAGTTCTTTCATCGAACAGCACCCCCTATCCACCTTAAAAAGGAGCTAAATACTGCTCTTTTTGAACCATATGACGGGGGATTAGAATTCCTTGAAGACGTTAGCTCTGCTGTACCTGCCCGAGCCGTTATGAATACTCTTCCTACTGCTTCAGCAGCGTGGGAAGATATTCTTGCTGTTGCTTTAGTAAGTACTATTGCATCTGGTCAAGGCGCCTTAGCTGTTGTTCCGGATAAGAAATCTTTAGAACGTCTGAGCGATGCGCTTTTAGAATACATAGATGCAGACAGTTTTGTTCGTCTGACGGCACATGATAAGCCATCAGAGCGCTATCGTTCTTTCCTTAAGGTACGCTCGGGTGAAGTCTCGTTAGTAATTGGTACACGTTCAGCAGCATATGCTCCTGTTCATCGTCTTGGATTAGTTGTGTGCTGGGACGATGGTGATGCTAACCATATAGAACAGCGAGCTCCGTATTGTCATGTACGTGATGTTCTTACGTTAAGAGCTGTTCAAGAACAATGTGCAGCTCTTTTTGCCAGCTATTGTCTGAGCAGTGAGTCGGCTCGATTAGTTCGTACACGTTGGGCTAGTTTTTTGGGTGCTCACCGTGAGATTGTGCGTGCTTATGCTCCACGAGTTGTACCAGTAGGAGACGACTACCAGTTAGCACGTGATCCTTTAGCAGCTAAGGCTCGTATTCCTCATCTTGCCTTTGAGACAGCTCGCGCAGCGTTACAGAAGGGGCCAGTCTTAGTTCAAGTCGCACGTTCTGGGTATATCCCGTCGTTGTCATGTCAGCGTTGCAGAATGCCAGTTCGATGCCCTGAGTGTCATGGAAGCGTCTCCGTAACTGCTTCTGGTGCTATCCCAAATTGCACGTGGTGCGGACGTCTTATTCAACAATGGAGTTGCTCTGAGTGTGGTTCTCATACATGGCGAAGCAACGCTAAAGGTGTTTTACGTACGGCAGAAGAATTAGGAAGAGCGTTTCCGGGGGTTCCCATTATTTCTTCAGGCGGAGAACACATCCGAACTTCAGTGGGTTCTTCTGCCGCACTGGTGATTGCAACTTCTGGGGCAGAACCTGTAGCAGAGGGCGGTTATAGTGCCGCTTTACTGCTTGACGCAGATTCGATGTTACGTCGGGATTCTCTGCGTGCGCCAGAAATTGCTTTACGTTCTTGGTTCAATGCTTCAGCTTTAGTTCGTTCTGCAGCTGAAGGCGGAACCGTTATTTGTACGGCTTCTCAATCGAGGGCTTTAGAGTCTTTGGTTCGTTGGGATTCGCCAGCTTTTGCCCTTCGAGAGCTTTCAGAACGACAGGAGCTCTCTTTACCTCCGGCGGTTCGTACTGCAGCTATTACTGGCAGTGAACAGGCGGTAGAGTCTTTTGTCTCCTCGTTGTCTTTGCCGGAAGAGGTCATTGTTCGCGGACCCTTAGAGGTGCACGATCATAGTCTTTATTGGGCGGAAGAAGATCAAGAATCACATCAGTATCGAACTATTCTTTTCTTTAACTTTAGTATTGCACCAGAAGTGACTCATCATCTGCGCACGTCACGTGCTTCGCAATCTATACGTCAGTGTGAGCCTGTGCAGATTCGTTGCGATGGCCTTGATATTTTCTAGCCGTTAGCTCTTATGATGCTGGTTGCAAACCGTAAGTAGCTTTAGTGCTGATTTTTCCCAGGAGAAACGTTGTGCATCGCAGAGTCCATCGTGAACTACTTGCTGATAATACTGAGTATCTTCTAAAGCTCTAATAGCTTGAACAAATTCTTGCGGTTTTTCTGGGTTACAGTGCAACCCATGAGGGGCAATTTCATGGAATATTTCGATGTCACTGATGACGACGGGGCATCCTTGAGCTTGAGCTTCAACGACAGGTAACCCATATCCTTCGGCTCGGGATGCTGTGAGTAATGCGGTGCTTTGAGCGAGGAGACGCTGGTATTCTTCATCGCTCACTCCGTGACAAAATTCGATGTTGTCAGCAGCATATTTTTGTAGTTCTTGCTGACGGCGTTCGTTAATGCGGGAGAGTAATAATAGTCGATACTCCGGTAGGTCTTTCATCGCTATCATGAGGGTTTCAACATTTTTATATTCCATAAAAGATCCCATATAGAGGAGAGTCTTTTGGCGGTGAGCGATACGTTCTTGTGCTTGTTCTTCGCTCACGATGCTGTCTGTGGCGGCAGCATTAGGAATGATGTGTAATGGTTTTTGTGTGAGTTGGTGCTGCCGAATTAGTTGAGCACTTGTCTGTGAAACTGTTACTACGGCGTCGGCACGGTTGAGGAGCAAACGTTGTGGCGTATAAGAACGGTGAAAGAGTTTCCAGCCCCATTGGATAGGACGAGGCAAGAAACTGGGGGGAGTTGGGTGCTCATAGTAGATGAGGTCATGCAGGGTGAGTATCAAACTGAATTTTCTACCCCAGCTCCCGATAGTTTGCATGGGAGAAAAAACTACATCTGGATGGTATCGGTTTAAGGTTCGTGCAATAAACGGTTCGCGAATACTTGTCGGAGATGATACGAGAATATAGTCCAAATCAGGGAGCATTTTAAGCTGTCTTCTATCGCTAATTGCCATGATGATCTCGAGGTTAGCGCATAGAGGGTGCTGTTCATCGTGAAGTTTTTTGAGAGCTTCAAGTAACGACGCAGTATAGCGGCTGATGCCGTCGTGAAAACCGTATCGGGTGTAACGGGCGTCAATAATGAGTCTCATGCGTTCTCTTCCATGATAAAACTCCGAATGAGTTGTGCAGCGTATCGAGGTGTCTCGTAATGAATTAGGTGACCGACCTCAGGGATAATATCGATTTTTCCTTGACGTATCTTCTGGTACATGAGGTGTTGTGTTTCGAGTGTACCCAAATCATCTTTTTCTGCAACAATCATGTGTACTGGTACAGGTACATGACCAATATATTCTGCGGCAGTGTGCTGTGTTGAGATTTTATAGGCCTCATAGACACTTTGGGCGCTGGCAAAGGAACCAAAATATAGGTGATGCTGAGTATTGATAAAAGATCGTAGTTGTGGCGTTTTTGTTTTCATCATGATTTCGCTCATGATGCGGGTGATGATTGTTGAACGGAGTAAAGGCATCCCTAAGAATGAGGGAAGGCGGGAACCTAACCAGTAGTACCCCTGAACGGCTAAGGTTAGCGCTTGAGCAGAACTTTTAAGCGGGCATTGGCTAATCGGGTTAATAAGAGATAGCTTTTTGACCTGTTGTGGGTATGTAGATGCGGTGTAGCTACAGATAATGGATCCGAAGCTGTGCCCGATGAGATAAATAGAACGTTGTTGATGGCTCAGAGAGAGCATCAGAGCATGTAACCATTGTCCGTAAGCATCAATGTTGTGTTGGTCAGAGGGGAAGGCTTCTGTTTTTCCGAATCCTGGTAAATCGGGGATGATGACACGGTATTCAGATAAAGACGAACCGATGAGCTCTAATCCGTGGTGGTCACCTCTAAAACCATGGATGAGAAGTAAGGGCTCTCCTTTGGGATTTCCGTATTCCCAGTACCAGGTAGATATTCCATTAATCGTGAGGTTTTGAGGTGTCCCATGGGGGTAGGAGGCGGGAGGAACTTCAAAAATATTTTGTTCGGTGACGCCCATGAGATACTACATCGCTTTCTGTCCAGTGTGCTCTTAAAAATTCTTGTACCTTTAAGACTATGGCAACAATAACTGGTGGGCTGGTCATCTATAAGGTGTTTTCACGATAGACTAAAGATAATCTAAGAGCATTTAAAGTTTTGTCGCATGTGCATAACACACAGCACATTGAAGCTCATCGTACCGACGTTCAACAACCAAAGGAAATCGCTGTGTCAGCTGAGGTGAAAGCTACTAAAAACACGGAAAAGTCGTATGACTTCCGCGCTATTGAGCAAAAATGGCAGCCCTATTGGGAAGAAACTAAGATTTTTAACCTAACGGGTGATGAAGACCGAGAAAAACGGTACGTCCTCGATATGTTCCCTTATCCTTCTGGCGACCTTCATATGGGTCACGCAGAAGCTTTTGCTGTTGGCGATGTTACTTCTCGCTATTGGAAACAGCAGGGCTTTGAAGTTTTTCACCCTATTGGTTGGGATTCTTTTGGTCTGCCAGCAGAGAACGCTGCTATCAAGAACAATACCCACCCTCGTGAGTGGACGTATAAGAATATTGAAACTCAGGCTGAGTCTTTTAAACGCTACGGTATTATGGTGGATTGGAGCCGACGTATCCACACGTCAGACCCCGAATATTATCGTTGGACGCAATGGCTTTTCCAACAGTTTTACCGTAAAGGACTTGCCTATCGTAAGTTCTCACAGGTGAATTGGTGCCCTAAGGATCAGACTGTTCTCGCAAACGAGCAGGTCATTGATGGCGCGTGCGAACGTTGTAAATCTGAGGTCACCAAGAAGTCTCTGAATCAGTGGTATTTCAAGATTACTGATTATGCTCAAGAGCTTCTGGACGATATGGAACAAATCAGAGGCCATTGGCCAGATCGTGTTTTGGCCATGCAGAAGAACTGGATTGGTCGCTCTGAAGGCGCAGAAATTCGTTTTGATATTGAAGCAGGCGGAGGGAAAGATCAAACCTCCATTAATGTTTTCAGCACTCGCCCAGATACTCTATACGGTGCGACCTTCTTCGTCGTTGCTGCAGATTCTGAGCTTGCTCTAGAAATCATTGCAGAAGACCAGCAAGAAGCTCTAGAAGAATACCGTGAACAGATTAAAGTTCTTTCTGATATTGATCGTCAGTCTACAGAGCGCAAGAAGACTGGTATCTTCACGGGACGATACGCAGTTAACCCGTTGACGGGAAAGAAACTTCCTATTTGGGCTTCCGATTATGTTCTTGCAGATTATGGAACCGGCGCAATTATGGCTGTTCCGGCTCATGATCAACGTGACCTTGAATTTGCGAAGGCCTTTGACCTTCCCATCGTAACGGTGGTGGACACGGGAGAAGAAGACCCAGCTACTTCAGGTGTCGCTACCACCGGCGACGGAAAACTTATCAATTCTGGCGAGCTTACTGGGCTTGATAAGGCCGAAGCTATCAAGAAGGCTATCGAGATGATTGAGGCTGCTGGAACGGGTGAGGGTAAAGTCATTTACCGTCTACGTGACTGGTTGCTATCTCGTCAGCGTTTCTGGGGCACTCCTATTCCTATTATTCATTGTGATGACTGTGGGGAAGTTCTTGTTCCAGAGGATCAGCTTCCTGTTCGTTTGCCAGAAGACCTCAAGGGTGATGAACTTGCACCTAAAGGTCAGTCTCCTCTAGCGGCAGCCGAGCAGTGGAATACTGTAGACTGCCCACAATGTGGCAAGAGCGCTAAACGTGACTCTGATACGATGGACACCTTTGTGGATTCTTCGTGGTATTTCCTCCGTTACCTCTCACCGGATGAAGATAAAGCACCTTTTAATAAGGAAGACGTCCAGCAGTGGGGCTCGGTTGATATGTATATCGGCGGTGTAGAGCACGCAATTTTGCATCTACTGTATGCACGTTTCTTCACCAAGGTCATTCGCGATTTGGGCATGATTGATTTTGATGAGCCTTTTGCCTCTTTGATGAATCAGGGGCAGGTTCTCAACCAAGGTAAAGCCATGTCTAAGTCTTTGGGCAATGGTGTAAATCTTGGTGAACAGCTCGATACATTCGGTGTCGATGCTGTTCGTACAACCATGATTTTTGCTTCTCCACCAGAAGATGATATTGACTGGGCGGATGTCTCTCCCGGTGGTGCGCAGAAGTTTTTGGCTCGTGCATGGCGTATTGCCGCGGATGTTACTTCAGACCCTGGTATTGATTATCAGAGCGGAGATAAAGATTTACGGTACTTCGTACACCGCACGGTTCGTGATGCTACCGAGAATATCGAGAGCGGTAGATTCAACGTCATGGTTGCAAAGACCATGGAATTAGTGAACGTGACCCGTAAGGTCATTGACTCCGGTGTAGGTCCGGCTGATCCTGCAGTTCGTGAAGCAGCTGAAACTATTGCTATTTTGCTTTCTTTGTATGCACCATATACGGCAGAAGATATGTGGCATATTTTAGGTCATGATGCTCCCGTGCTGACTGCCGGTTGGCCACAGGTCGATGAGTCATTACTTGCTGATGAGATGGTGACTGCTATCGTCCAGATTAAGGGTAAAGTCAAAGAGCGTTTTGAGGTCTCTCCACAGATTAGTGAAGAAGAACTACAACAGATGGCTTTGAACTCGGAGACGATTCAACGTCTTATCGGTGATTCTCAGGTTGTTAAGGTGATTGTTCGAGCACCTAAGCTCGTCAATATCGTTACCGCTTAGTAGAGTGACCTATGTGGGTGTGAAAGTATAACTTTCACACCCACATACGTTTTAAGTTCTAGGGAGGCACAAGGAGTATGGTCCGTCGTATTGCTATTGTGACAGATTCGTCATCGGCTTTAGATGAACGTACCCTTCGTCATCTCATGGGCTATGGTGGTTTTGCAATGGTTCCCTTAGATGTCTTTATTGATGATCAGCGAGTTTCTGAGAGGTTTGCACCGTCAGATAAACATTCTGTGCAGGAACAAGAAGCCGTAGTTCTTGCTCATGTTTTAGGGCAAAAAGTGCATACCTCAGCTCCCTCCCCAGAACGTTTTCGACGTGTTTATGAGGCTTTTGCGTACCAAGGTTATGAGGCTATTATCTCTTTGCATCTGTCTCGTCATCTTTCAAGTGCGTATTCTTTTGCGTGTACGGCTGCTACACATAGCCCAATCCCTGTGTACGTCATCGACTCGCAAACTGTGGGCATGGCATTAGGCCATGTTGTCTCGTATCTGCACACGATGGTTTCTCAAGGTTTTAGTGCTTCTGAACTATCTCAAGTAGCAGTGGAAATGCTTGAAAATACGGATATCTTTTTCTATGTTCCAACTCTTGATGCTTTATGCCGTAGTGGGAGAGTTCATCCAGCGCTTGCGAGAGTGGGACAGATGTTGCAGGTTCGTCCGGTTGGGAGCATTCGTGAGGGCAGGTTGATGTATCTTCATCGCCCTCGCTCTTTGGAGCGAGCGCAAGCTCTTTTAGCAGAGGTCGTGTGTGAACGTGCTGCTTGTAAAAAGGTGGAGAACTATCAGCTTGAACATGTGGCTACACCTGTTCCGACAGGAAGTATTGTTGCCGTTCATTATTGTGCTCAGGAGTTGGAAGCTCGGCGTTGGGCTTCTTCTTATCATATTGATCCAGATTTTTTTGTTCCGTTGCCTACGGTTCTTGCTGCTCATGCGGGGTTAGGTGCTGTGGCGGTTGTAGTGTATTAGTGACGATATTGGTGCACCAGATATTGTGAATAGATAGATATTTCTGGAGTGTTATCCACATTTTTCTATCAAGTCAGCGGTCTGATGTGTGATTTTTTAAACTCAGTTCTATGAAAAGTTTTTCTGGTTCGTCGTTTCGAAACTCATACGCTGAGGTTGATTCATGTTCGTCAGAATCTGCCCCTATGCATCGGCTTTATCGTGCCCGTCATATTGATGGTGGGGAACGTTCTATAAGCCTGTACGAGGAGCTGGGCGAGCCTGATATCGACGCTCACGAACATTATGGTCAGCAAGTTTTAAGGTGGAAAGTTCCTTGGAGCATCGTCGTTGTTTTAGTTATTGTCTTGGCGGTTCTTGGTGCTTGGGTGTTCTTTTCGTCCTCATCTGATGAGGTATTGTTTCCAGAAAAAGAAGTTTCGTCCCATCCAACCGATTTTTCGGTAGAAGAGCTTTCGGAAAGTAGTCCTTCTGCGCTTTCAGTTTCCTCGGTGTGGGTTCATGTCGTGGGTGCGGTGAAGTCTCCGGGGCTCTATGAACTTCCTGACCAGAGTCGTGTGGCTGATGCTATTTCAGCAGCTCAGGGGTTGGTAGAAGACGCGAATTCAGATTCTATTAATTTGGCGTCGAAAGTCTCTGATGGGCAGCAGATACGTGTTCTTTTTCAGGGGCAGAGTAGCGATATGTTCTCAGAGACGTCGACGTCTCATCGTCAAGTTGATGGTATTTCATCGTCTCTAGTGAATATTAATACAGCCTCTGCTGAGGAGTTAGAGACTCTTCCTCGAGTTGGTCCAGCCACGGCACAAAAAATTATTGAGTTTCGGCAGGCTCATGGAGGTTTTCGTGATGTTACTGAATTAGAAAGTGTTTCAGGTATCGGACCGGCACTTCTTGAACGTCTTCGGCCTTTGGTACGAGTTTAGTGATGATATCTCGTATTCGTGTGGTTTCTTCGTACCATGATTTTCGATTAGTTTTAGCTGCATTTTTCATATGGGTTTATACGTTGATGACTTATGCAGGGTTTGGATTATCGAATAATGTTCTTGTTGTCGGTGGAGGTGTGTTGTGTTCTCTTGTATGGGGCTTCTTTTTAGGTCCACAGCGTTTTAGGGTGTTCTTCTCTATATGTTTGACTTTATCTAGTGTGTTTTTGGTTGTTTGTTGTCAGGGACTAAACCTATCTTCCAGAGATATTACACGTTCGGTTCATGTTCTTGAGCAGCTTGAGGGGAGTTCTGCACGTTTTTGGGGAAGTGTTCAGCGTTCTTCCCAGATAGCTTCACACCGTTATGTGGTGTACCTCCATGCGGAGAAAGTTTTTCATCCTTCGTTAAAGCACGTTAAATCTTTGAATCTTCCTATGACCTTCTTCTCCTCAAAGAGGTTTGAGGAGGGGACGTTTGTAAAGGTTATTGGTGTTCCAGAAAATTCCATACCGCAATTTCAGTTAAGTTCGGTTAAGGTGTACCCGTTATCGAAAGGTAGCTCTTCTTTCCTTAAGGAATCTCAGGAGAGACTTTCACATTATGCCTCGTCTAGAGTCGGCCCAGCAGAGGGATCTTTAATTTTGGGATTGGGTTATGGGGATGATAGTCAGCTTCCCGCACAGAATCGTCGAGAGTTTCGAGTTGCTGGGTTAACACATTTAACTGCTGTTTCAGGGGCAAATATTGCGTTTATTTTTGTGCTATTTTATCGATTTTTAACGTATTTTAGGTTTGTGCGTTCTTATAGTATTTTCGTTGCTTCTATGGCGACGTTCTTTTATGCTGCCGTAGTAGGTTGGGAAGATTCGGTACTCAGGGCATGGGTTATGGGTGTACTTGGGGCATATACCGTATTGCGGGGGAGTATGAAGTATTCGTTGCATCTTTTGTCGTTGAGCGTCATCGTTCTTTTAGTGTATGCTCCTGAGCTATCAATCAGTGTGGGGTTTTCTCTTTCTGTTATCTCATCTAGTGCACTCATCGTCTTTGCACCTATTCTGGTTAATATCTTGTCGTGGCATCTTCCTTTATGGTTGTCTGAACTTTTGGCGATTCCTTTAGCAGCTTCATTATGGTGTGCGCCGTTGCTTGTTCTTTTGACGCAAAAAATTACACCATATACGGTTCTTGCAAATATGTTTGCCAGTATCTGTGTTCTTCCGTTAAGTGTCGTGGGGTTATTAGTCTTATGTTGTTGGTTATGTCGATGGTTTTGGGTTGTTGATATGCTGCTACAGATAGGTTGGTTCCCTGCTCATGTATTAGTGTTGATTGCACGGGGTATTACCAGCTTGCCGTTTAGTTCTCTTGAAGTTCCCTCTGGTATGTTGAGCGTGATAATTACGCTAGGAGCTGTTATGCTTCTAACCTTTATTTCGTTCTTTGTGATGTTGTTTAAAGAAAAGTCTTCAGGTACTTCTGTGAGAAAATAAGTTTTATCTTTTGGTCACGTTGAAAGGCACATTTTATGGCGAGGAAGACTCGTTCATCTTCTACTAATTCTGCAGTATCGTGGCGGTCAGCTCAGGTAGCGCCAGCAACGTTGTTATGGGGTAGTGAAGAATATTTTATTTCGCGTGCAAAGACACGGATTCGTGCGCAGTTTATGAAGCATTATCCAGATGCTGATCGAGTAGAGATTTCGGCAAAGGACTATCGGCGAGGGGAACTCGCTGCAGCTGCTAGTCCGTCATTGTTTAGTACTTCAAAAATTATTGAGGTCGATCAGCTTTCTTCGATGAGCGAGGACTTTCTTCATGATGTGATGGATTATCTTCAACGTCCTGAGACTCATATAGCAATGGTGTTGTCTCATAATGCTTCGAACAGCAGGGGGAAGAAATTAGTTGATTTTTTCCGTGCATCGGAGTCTTTTCCTCTGGTGGAGTGTAAACCTCTCAAGACAGACCGTGAGAAGTTAGAGTTTGTCTCTCAGGAGTTTAAAGATCATCGAAAAACTATTGAGGCTAAAGCAGTTCAGCTTCTGGTAGCGGCTACTGGTGCTGATACAGCAGAGTTAGCTTCTGCCTGTTCTCAGCTAATGAGCGACGCTCCTGATGTTGTTACTGAAGAACTTGTTCATAAGTATTATGGGGGAAGAACAGAGGTAACAGCTTTTAAAGTTTCTGACGCTGTGGTCTCTGGTAATAGTCGGTTAGCGTTGAGGCTTTTACGTCATGCCTTAGCAACCGGTGTCGATCCTATACCTCTTGTCGGGGCTTTAGCTGCTCGTATGCGTCATATTGCTAGAGTCTATGGAAGTCGTGGGAATGCTGCAGCGTTAGCGGCAGAACTCAAGATGGCTCCGTGGCAGGTTGAGCAGGCTCAACGTGATTCGCGACGTTTTTCGGAGCAAGATTTGGCGGAAATTTTTCGTGTCTTAGCAGAAGTTGATGCCCAGCTTAAAGGGGAGAGTACCGACCCCTTATTTGCGCTTGAAAAGGCAATTCTTACGATGAGTCGTTCATAACGACTCCGGTATAGTCTTTGGATATGAGTAGTCCCCGGTAAGTTAACTTACCGGGGACTACTCATCACTTCACTAATAGACAATTACCGTCCGAGAACGATAAGTGAAATTAGGAAAGCTTATTTACTCGTACAGCAAGACCTGATTTCTTGTTAGCAGCGGTCTTTTTGTGAAGAACGCCCTTAGAAACAGCCTTGTCCAGTTTGCGGCTTGCAAAACGAAGTGCAGCAGTTGCTTCTTCTACGTTCTGCGCCTCAACAGCTTCGTTAACCTTGCGGATAGCGGTCTTTAGCTCAGACTTGTAAGCGTTGTTACGAAGGCGAGCCTTCTCGTTGGTGAGGATGCGCTTTTTCTGGGACTTAATATTAGCCACGATTAAAACTTTCTTTTTTGTCTAATTGGTCGGTGAGGGCTACGCTGATCGATCATCGACTGAGCGGCGTGGGGATGCCTATGGCAACCGATCAGCAGTGCCCGATGACCATCGGACACACATAGGAAACTCTAGCAGAAACTTATGGCAGAGTCAGTAGAGTTATTCCCCACATTTACCGTGTTGTTTGAGAATCCTCTCACGCACTACGATGGGCCAATGCTTGATGAATGCGATTAAAAGTGGTTTTATCCATCACTGCACCCTCTCGACGCATATCTGCTGGGCTTACTCGAATAATTCTATCGAGCTTCACTTCAGAGGCACGTCCGCTTTTATCCCAAGACCCTGAGCCGATGTCCATATAGTTTCGATCTCGATGAGTTGAGTTGGTATGGTCTTTACTTGTTAGCATCAAAGCTAATAAGTATTGTCCATCTCTTCCAATGAGAATGACGGGGCGGTCTTTTCCTCGAGTGTGGTCTTCTTCATAAGGCACCCACGTCCACACCACTTCACCGGGGTCTGGCTCTCCGTCAAGGTGGGGAGAATATTCAAAATGTACAGGGCCACGATAATCACCGGGGTATCGAGCCGCAAAATCTTCACGACGGGTTGTGTCGCTACCAGAGCTTCGACGAGGTGCAGAATCTGCTGGTCCTTGCTGAATTTTCTGGAATTCTCGGTAGGCTCTTTGAGCAAGACTAATGATACGGCGCACCGTTGAAATATTAAACTTCATTCCCTTAACATAACTGTTTTGACCATCGTTGTCTGCTTGTTATTGAGATTACCGCCATTATCTTCAGTGTTTATCACGTCTTAGACAGCAGAAAAACAGAAAACATGGGAAACTAGATATTTGATGATCATATTATTCGCAGGTTTCTGCGGCTGAAAGGAATGCCCTACGTGTCACCTCTAGCTGCCAATGCTCCCGTTCCCGCGGCAACATCACCAGAAATTATTCGTAATTTCTGCATTATTGCTCATATTGATCACGGGAAATCTACGTTGGCTGACCGCATGCTTCAAGCAACCGGCGTTGTTACACCGCGCGATATGAAAGCACAGTACCTTGACCGCATGGACATTGAACGCGAACGGGGAATCACCATCAAGTCACAGGCCGTTCGCATGCCATGGGAAGTTGATGGCACGGCCTACGCTTTGAACATGATTGACACCCCCGGTCACGTTGACTTCACCTATGAGGTATCTCGCTCTCTGGCAGCATGCGAAGGTGCATTACTGCTTGTCGACGCCGCTCAAGGAATTGAAGCGCAGACACTCGCTAACCTATATCTAGCGATGGAAAACGAACTAACAATTATTCCAGTTCTCAACAAAATTGATTTGCCAGCTGCTATGCCTGATAAATACGCTGAAGAGCTAGCAAATCTTATTGGAGTTGAACCAGAAGATGTTTTACGAGTCTCTGGTAAGACGGGAGAAGGCGTTGAAGAACTTCTTGACCGCATTGTTGAGCTGATTCCTGCCCCTCAAGGCTCCGCTGAGGCACCAGCACGCGCCATGATTTTTGATTCGGTTTACGATTCTTATCGAGGAGTCGTCACCTATGTTCGCGTAGTTGACGGAAAGCTAAGCCCTCGTCAAAAAATTAAAATGATGTCTACCGGCGCAGAACACGACCTATTAGAAATTGGTGTTATTTCTCCAGAGCCTATCCCGTCGAAAGGTCTTGGAGTCGGAGAGGTCGGGTATCTTATTACCGGTGTGAAAGATGTACGCCAGTCTCGCGTCGGTGATACCGTTACGTCCTCTCACCATCCAGCTGAAGACTCTCTTGGAGGATATGAAGACCCCAAACCGATGGTTTTTTCGGGGCTGTTCCCTATTGATGGTTCTGACTATCCGGCGCTTCGAGATGCTCTTGATAAGCTCAAGCTCAACGATGCGGCATTAGTTTATGAGCCAGAAACCTCCGCCGCGTTGGGCTTTGGCTTCCGTTGCGGATTCTTAGGTCTTCTACACCTTGAAATTGTGCGTGAACGCCTCGAACGAGAGTTTAATCTAGACCTCATCTCTACCGCGCCTAACGTTATCTACGATGTAGTTGATGAATCCGGAACTTCTCGACGGGTGACAAACCCCAGCGAATTTCCCGAAGGAAAAGTAGCGCTGATTAAGGAACCTATGGTTGCTTGTACGATTATTGCTCCCAGCGAGTTTATCGGTGCAATCATGGAGCTTTGCCAATCACGACGTGGCATCATGGGTGGGATGGACTACCTATCTCAAGATCGTGTTGAGCTACGGTACCGTATTCCTCTTGCAGAAATTGTTTTTGATTTCTTTGATCAGCTCAAATCACGTACCCGTGGTTATGCGTCCCTCGACTGGAAATTTGACGGGGAAGAAGAAGCTGATTTGGTGAAGGTCGATATTCTCTTACAAGGTGAGAAAGTAGATGCGTTCTCTGCTATCACGCACCGAGATAAGGCTTATTCTTATGGTGTGATGATGACAGGAAAACTACGAACACTGATTCCTCGTCAACAATTTGAGGTACCTATTCAAGCCGCGATTGGTTCTCGTATTATTGCTCGTGAGAACATTCGTGCTATCCGTAAAGATGTTCTCTCCAAATGCTATGGTGGCGATATTTCTCGTAAACGTAAGCTTTTGGAGAAGCAAAAAGAGGGTAAGAAACGTATGAAGATGGTCGGCAGGGTAGAGGTCCCACAGGAAGCGTTCATTGCGGCTCTATCCTCAACTGAAGAAGCTAAGGACAAGTCTAAGAAGTGACCCCTCCGGCGCAACCTTTAGGTATTCCTGCTCCTAGTGGTGGAATGATACCCGCCGAATCTGTTGCAGCTAGTAAGCATCAAGAGTTCAGTCTGTACGTTCACGTACCTTTTTGTTCTATCCGATGTGGCTATTGTGACTTTAACACCTACGCTACCGAAGATTTTGGGCAAGGTGTCGGTTTAGCTACGTATGCAAACGATGCTATAGCAGAGTTAGACTTTGCTCAGCGGGTCTTAACAGGTTCAGGGGTTCCGGAACGTCCGATGAATACGGTATTTTTTGGGGGAGGGACACCCACAAAATTACCAGTAGCAGATTTAGTGAAAATATTACGTCACGCTGTCGAACTTTTTGGTTTATCTCCGGAGGCTGAGGTTACGACTGAGGCTAATCCGGATTCTGTATCAGAAAAAGATTTCGCGGTGCTTGCTTCAGGCGGGTTTACGCGTGTTTCTATTGGGATGCAGTCAGTTGTCCCTGAAGTTCTTTCGGTTCTTGAACGAACTCATACGCCAGAGAATGTTCCGAAAGTTGTTTCGTGGGCTTCTCACGAGGGATTACAGACTTCTGTTGATTTGATTTATGGTTCTCCTGGTGAGACGCTCGAACAGTGGAGACGTTCTGTAGAAGCTGCAATTAGTTACGAGCCTGACCATATTTCTGCGTATTCGCTCATTGTTGAAGATGGCACAAAACTTGCTGCTCAGATTCGTCGAGGCAAGTATCATATGCCAGATGAAGACCTGATGGCAGATATGTATCTTTTGGCAGAAGAACTACTCACAGAGGCCGGATACCACTGGTATGAGGTCTCTAATTATGCAAAGGCACCACGCTATCGGAGTACTCATAACTATTCGTATTGGCGTAACCAAGATTGGTGGGGAATTGGCCCTGGTGCACATTCTCATATTGCTGGTACACGCTGGTGGAATGTTAAACATCCCGTAACCTACGCGCATCGTCTTCGGCACGGAGATTCACCGGCAGCAGCTCGTGAAATTCTTGATCAAAAGACGCAGTTTTTTGAAAAGGTGATGTTGGAGCTCCGTACTGTTGATGGTATTCCCTATGAGACGTTATCCAAAGTTCATGGTACTGAAATTCTCAACCGGAAGCTTCAGTGGCTGCAAAATCAGGGACTTATTGACGATGAGCAGCTTAAACGCGGTGTTGTGGGGCTGACTCTTCAGGGGCGTTTATTAGGCGATGCAGTCACCAGAGAACTGCTTCCAGAATAATTTTTTTGCTTTCGAGGTGTTCTGATAAAACTGTGGGTGGTGTGCATCGCTTATAAGCGATGCACACCACCCACAGTTGATTTTTGACAGGATTATTTTTTCTTCTCTGTCAGTGAGACGATACGTTCAAAGAGAAAAGTATTGAATTTGTATTGGTAGGGGTTAGATCGGTTGACTTTAATTCCAGCACGTAAAGACATGAACGCAAGATACGTCCACGTCAATGCTGCGATGAGGCCAAATAGCCAACCAATTTTAGGTGTTCCAGCAAAAAGTACCGAAAACACGATGACGATAGAGGGCAAGAGGGTGAAATTAAATGCTTCACGAGCTTCTTGTTCGGCGAAAGGTCCGCGTCCTCGGTAGAGGTAAAGAATAATACCCGAGGGGATGCAACCAATGACGCCTCCAAAGTGGGCGAGGGTTGCGATGTTGCGATCCTGTTGGACCGTTAACTTGTTCATAGGTGTGGATGAACCCTCAAACTTAGAGTCAGGGGATACAACAGTTTTCAAAAAACACTCACTCTTCTAAAAGTTGCGAGACAGGCTAAATGATTACGAGATAAAAGATTACAATCCATTCTAGGTCTGATGTGTTCAATGTAGAAGAACTTTTGTGATCTTTTTCTTCACTTTAGTCGAGACCTTTGGCACAGCTAAACCTTTACTCAGGTGATTCCATCAGAAAATCGATTAATTGTTCAACCGGAGCTAACAGAGTAGGTTCTAAATCTTGATAAGAGTTCACTCGTCCTAGAATCTTTTTCCATGCCTGAGCAACATCTTCTTGACTCGTGCAGGGCAATCCTAGCCTTTTGAGTACACCTTTTTTCCATTCTTCTTCACGAGGAATAACTGGCCATTTTTTTATTCCTAGTCGTTGAGGGCGTACAGCCTGCCAAATATCGACAAAAGGATGTCCAACAATCTGCACGTTGTTCCTAGCACCAGGTATCTGTAACGCCTGAGCCACAATGCGGCTTTCTTTAGAACCTTCTACTAGATGGTCAACAAGAACACCTAATCGTCGGTGTGGTGCAGGGCAAAACTCACGAACAACATCAGGCAAGTCGTCAATACCGTGTAGAGGTTCTACCACAATACCTTCAACTCGTAGGTCATGCCCCCATACTTTTTCAACCAGTTCTGCATCGTGGATACCTTCGACCCAGATACGTGAGGCGCGGGCAACTTGTGCCGGCACATTCTCTACGGCAATAGATCCAGAGCGACTAATTTTAGGAACAGAACGAGTGGCATGTGCCCGTGGCGGTAGCACTTTGACAGGAGTTCCTTCAAGAAGAAAGCCAAATCCTAAGGGAAAAGTTTTAATTTTCCCTCGAGCGTCTTCTAATCCCACCATACCTTCAGCGCCGATACGCTCATACGTTTTAGCAATCCCAACCCAACCACTATGAACGTCTTCAAGGAGCATTCCTTGAACCAGATGAACTTCTTGTATCTCTGGTTGGCTTCTTTGGTGTAGTTGGTTGAGTTCTTGAGCACCCCACGCATAGTAATTTTCCATAGTAAGTATTTTATTCCATTAGCCCTGAGCGTACGCGCTAGGGTTTTAATAGGTTTCAGTACTACAGTTACATTGGCACTTAAAGTGCAGTAGTGCTAATTTCTCTCTAGTTCAAGGTAGGTTCCGTGACGCAATCTCGTCAGCATAAGATCCTCCAAGCAATCGTTGAGGACTATATCAGTTTCCGCGAACCGGTGGGGTCTAAAGCGCTCATCGAACGCCATCATTTAGGCGTTTCTAGCGCTACGGTTCGTAACGATATGTCTATCCTTGAAGAGCAGGGACTCATCTCAGCACCGCATTCGAGCGCGGGACGTATCCCCACAGAAAAAGGGTATCGTTTCTTCGTGGATGAGCTTTCTAATCCTCGTCCTCTTTCGACTGCGCAGAAACGTGCGATTCACCGTCTTTTAGACTCTTATGACAGTGTTGATGAAATACTTGCACAGACAGTTAAAATACTGTCGCAGCTAACTCAGCAGGTTGCGATTCTTCAGTACCCCTCTGCACCAGAGAATGTTGTTCGACATATTGAGCTAATACCTGTTGGAGAACATCATGTAACGGTAATGTTGATTAGCAACTCTGGGCAGCTCACCCAACGACTAGCGCAAGTTGAACGGTATAGGGAAGAAGAGCTTGAGCTGCTTCGAATTCGACTCATCGAAAAATGTCAGCAACAGAAATATCAGGTTGCACGTTCCCTCTTAGCTTCATTACCTTCCTCTCGTGATGTTCCTCATAGCCTAGAGAACGGGGTTCTTGATGCGTTAGGCCAGCTGCTTTCACCCAAAGATACCTCGAAACTTCTTATTGCTGGAACTTCGTATCTGGCGCAATCAACAGAAGATTTCAGCACCAGCATCGCACCCATCTTAGAAGCTCTAGAAGAACAAGTAACGATGCTGCATTTACTAGCTGAGATGGCTCAAGACCCACGAGGATACGCTGTCCGTATTGGCACAGAAAATAGTGCGGCCCCTCTGAGCGAAACGTCTATCGTTACTTCTGTATATAGTTCGCCTAGTTGTACCGCTAAGCTTGGGGTTGTTGGCCCAACCAGAATGGATTATGCAGGAAGTACAGCCGCAGTGCGAGCCGTAGCAAAATATCTTTCAAAAATTTTGGGTAGTTAGTTCTCAACGACTAGAATTTCTACAAAATACTTTCAACACATAGCAACACACGATAAGGATGATGTGAGTGAGCAGTCACTATGAAACATTAGGTGTTTCCCCTGATGCAAGCCCCGAAGAAATCAAAAAGGCATACCGTAAGAAAGCTCGTCAGCTTCACCCCGATATTAACCCCTCGGCAGAAGCAGCTGAAGAGTTCAAACGCGTATCACATGCCCACGATGTTCTCTCTGACCCTGATAAACGACGTATTTACGACCAGACCGGCAACG
Organism: Rothia sp. P7208; assembly: GCF_048512915.1. Taxonomy (NCBI): domain Bacteria; kingdom Bacillati; phylum Actinomycetota; class Actinomycetes; order Micrococcales; family Micrococcaceae; genus Rothia; species Rothia sp. P7208. The sequence goes on along the minus strand of NZ_JBLXXW010000010.1, from coordinate 28,333 downwards.
AAAACGGACAGGCACAAGGCGGATTCGGAGGCGCAAACTTCGGAGGTTTTGGCGGATTCTCGGATATTTTTGAGACCTTCTTTAACCAACCGCAACAGGGCCCTACAAGCCGAACACGTCAGGGTCAAGACGCTCGCATTACGGTTCGTATCAGCCTTGAAGATGCCGTATTTGGTGCAGAAAAACCTATTACCGTTGATACCGCAGTAACCTGCGAAAAATGTGATGGTGACGGTTGCGCTGAAGGAACAGCCCCTGTCACCTGTGACACCTGCCGTGGACAAGGATATATGCAACGACAAGTTCAATCTATCCTTGGAACTGTAGTACAGCCTGTCGCGTGCCCATCTTGTAATACTTTCGGCACTGTTATTCAAAGCCCCTGCCCAGAATGTTACGGCGAAGGACGAGTCCGAGAACGGAAGCCCATCACCATTAAAATTCCGGCTGGTGTTTCTTCCGGCGCGCGTATGCGTCTAGCCGGTTATGGTGAGGCCGGTACAGCAGGCGGACCAGCAGGAGACCTCTATGTGGATCTTCGCGTCAATCAACACGATACTTTCACACGTGAAGATGATGATTTACATGCCACCATCGCTATTAGTATGTCGGCAGCTGCCCTAGGTACAGAAGTCACTTTAGAAACTTTTGATGGTCCACAAACCGTAAGCATTAAAGCTGGTACTCAATCTGGAGATGTTGTCACGCTTAAAGGATTAGGAGTGACTCATTTTGATCGAGCAGATCGAGGTTCGCTCAAAGTTCATGTCCAGGTCAAAACACCGACGAATTTGACTGAAGAGCAACGCGAAATGCTTCAACAATTTGCTCAGAGCCGTCAAGAAGACCTCAAAATTAGTGAAACAGTACGTGAGAAGCACGGTTTCTTCTCACGTTTCAAAGAACGTTTCGACCGTTAAAAAGTATAAAGGATATTCTGTGACCTCACCTATTTTCTATGTTTCCTCTGATGAACTTCAGTCAGTAACTTCAGGGCAGCTTATCGCTGTGCAGGGGGTAGAGGGGCATCATGCTAAAGTCGTGAAACGTTTAGAGATAGGTGAGGCCATAGACCTTGCTGACGGTAAAGGTACACGAGCCGAAGCAGAAGTATTCTCATATCTTGAGGATGGGTTAGAAGTTCGTGTAAACACTATTTTGCACGAAGAACCATCAACCGAAATTATTCTTGTTCAAGCGTTAGCTAAACAGGATAGAGACATATTGGCGATAGAGACCGCCACTGAATTAGGTATTTGGGGAGTCATTCCTTGGAGCGCTGACCGCTCTATCGTTCGTTGGAAAAAAGAACGAGCAGTAAAAGCTCACACGAAATGGAATAACACCGTCCGTGCTGCGGCAAAGCAGGCACGACGTAGCTGGATACCTCAGGTCGAAAATCTTGTATCTTCACACGATTTAGCTGAACGTATCGCACAAGAGGTTACGCACGGTGCTATGGTTATTATCTTGCATGAGCAAGGAACACGCCTATTGACCCAGCACATCTCGGAGCTAGAGAGTTTACCTCAACGTATTTATCTTGTTGTTGGCCCAGAAGGTGGTATATCTGAGCAGGAGCTTGAGGCATTTGAAAAAGCTGGAGCCGCAGTCTGTCTCTTAGGCGAACACGTATTACGATCTTCTACCGCAGGAAGTGCCGCACTGTGCGTTATTAATACGATTTCGCAAATATGGTAGAAGCCCACTTCTAATTTTTTTTCGTATAGGGAAGAAGTATTTTCGTTGGCTTCATACTCCGCAGAAGACCAGCATCCCGATAGACTATTGACCAGTGGAGTTTAAGGAGCACTAGTGCAAGAGAACCCTATCACCGCAATACATCCCCATCAAGATCGTCCTTTATCTGTTGTACGTACTTTTTCTTTCTCTTCTGATCATGAGATGGTCTCAGTGTTAGGCCCTTCAGATAGTTTTTTGACGTTATTAGAAGATAAATTCCCAGGAATTACAATCCAACCCAAAAACTTAGATTTACTCATTACTGGAAATTCTGAACTCGTAACGACCGTTATTCGGCTGTTAGGGGAGTTGTGCCATCTCAGTAAGCAATCTATTCCGATTACGACTGAGGTTATTTCACGAATCATTGGGATGCTTTCGGCTGAATTAGCAAGTCCTGCTGTTGCCATGTCTCAAAATATCCTTAGCTCACGTGGCAAAAGTATTCGTCCGAAAACCATTAACCAGAAGAAATACGTAGATTCTATCGACGATAATACCGTTATTTTTGGTATCGGCCCTGCTGGTACCGGAAAAACTTATCTGGCAATGGCTAAAGCTGTTCAAGCTTTACAGGCTAAAGAAGTTAACCGCATCATCTTGACACGCCCCGCTGTTGAAGCAGGCGAGAGGCTAGGTTTCTTGCCAGGATCTCTCAACGATAAAATTGACCCATATCTTCGCCCTCTTTATGATGCATTACACGATATGTTAGACCCTGAGTCTATTCCACGACTTATGGAAGCTGGAACTATTGAGGTTGCCCCCTTAGCCTATATGCGTGGGCGTACGCTGAACGATGCTTTCATCATCTTAGATGAAGCCCAAAATACTACTGTTGAGCAGATGAAGATGTTTCTTACACGTCTAGGATTTGGGTCAAAAATTGTGGTTACGGGCGATATTACTCAGGTTGATTTGCCTCATGGTCAGGCCTCCGGATTACGTCAGATACGTCAAATCCTTGAAGGCATCGATGATATTAGTTTCTCAATTCTTGATGCGACAGACGTTGTACGTCATGCTTTAGTCTCTGATATTGTTTCTGCCTATAACCGCTGGGACGAAGACAAAACTGCTATGGAACGTAAACGTCAACGCAAGGTTAAACGTCAGACAATTGAAGCAGCTGCAGAAAAGTTGCTAGAGAAAACTGGTTTTGAAGCAGAGAAGGACAGCTAATGCCTATTGATTTTGATATTGAGTCTCTTGAGGATTCTGCTGACGAGTGGACGAGAGAATCCTTTGCTTCCTTTGACCAGCAGACGATTACAAATTTAGTGCACCACACTTTTGAGCATCTGCACATTTCAGAAGACACAGAACTTTCTATAGCTGTTGTAGGTGAAGCAGAGATGGAACGTATCCATCTTGAATGGATGGATCTTCCCGGACCAACAGATGTCATGTCTTTCCCCATGGATGAGCTCAGCGTTGGGACACCAGAGAACCCCACCATTGGTATTTTAGGCGATATTGTTTTGTGCCCTACAGTAGCTGCTCGTCAGGGTCAACAAGCGGGGCATAGCACTATCGATGAGATGTGCCTGTTGACAGTACATGGGATTTTGCATTGTCTTGGCTATGACCACGCAAATGCTGAAGAGGAAGCAGAGATGTTCGCTCTTCAGCGTTCCATTCTCGAAGCATTCTTAGGACGTCCTGCACCTGTAGAAACACGGTATTAAACTTATGGCTTTCTTTCTTCTTCCTGTTTTACTGATATTTTTTATTGGCTGTGCATATGTGCTACGCGCTGTAGAAACTGCTTTTACGTATCTTCCTTCAACAGAGATGGAGCATCTCAGTAAAGAGCGGGGAACCAATAAACTCGCTGCGATTGCTGATTTTCTTGATCCTTATATTTTTTCGGTTCGACTGTGGCGTGGCATTTTTGAAACATTTGCGGTAGTAGCAGCATTTACAGTATTGCAATTACTGTGGAATACTGTATGGATTAGTGCGCTACTAACAGGTCTCGTGATGTCTGCGGTCAGTTATTTCTTCTTTACCGTGGCGCCACAGAAGTCAGGACGTACACACCCTGAATTGTATGTTCGCCGTTTTTATCCAGTGGTGTATTTCTTACGTTTCGTATTGGGGCCTTTACCAGGTTCGGTGATTCAACGTCATAAAGATTCTGAGAATGAACCAACTCGTGCAGGATATTTCACCGAAGATGAATTGAAAAAGTTCGTTGATCGAGCTAGTACTCAATCAACCATTGAAAACGAAGAAGCACAGATGGTTCACTCTATTTTTGAGTTGGATGAGACGCGTATTCGTTCGGTGATGGTCCCGCGCACAGATATGGTCACCATGGATATTGATGAGACTTTAGAAAATGCCATCAATCTTTTCTTGCGTTCTGGATATTCTCGAATGCCTGTTTTAGGTGAAGATTTTGATGATATTCAAGGTTTCCTTTATCTCAAAGACGTGGTTGAGGCTGCGGTAACAGGGCAAGGCGAATCTTCTACTCATACGGTTGCTTCACTTTTACGTCCTGCTCGGTTTGAGCCAGAATCTAAACGAGTCATGGACTTGTTACGTCAGATGCAACGAGAATCTACGCATGTAGCTATCGTTGTTGATGAGTATGGTGGTACTGCTGGATTGGTTACTCTTGAGGACCTGATTGAAGAGCTTGTTGGTGATATTTCTGACGAATATGACCAAGAAACGCCCGAGGTAAAAGCTGAATTAGATGGAACGTTCAAAATTAGCTCTCGTCTTAGCGTTGAAGAGCTAGGGGAGCTCTTCAACATTGAACTTGATGATGAAGAGGTAGATACTGCCGGAGGCTTGTTATCGAAGCATCTTGGTAAGGTTCCTATTATTGGTAGCAGTGTTGTGGTCAGCGGTATTGGTATCCGCGCTATTGGCGTTCGTGGTCGCCGTAATCAGATTGGCACTCTATTGGTATGGTCTGTCAATCACAAAGAGGCAGAAGAGATAGCAGATAGTGCTTCAAGTAGTTCTCAAGCAGATTTAGAGGGAGGGCACAGGAGTAGTTAGGTGCTGCTTGCCTTTTATCACGGTAGAGTATAAAGAATAGTTATATTCATTGATTAAGGGAGTTTGTGTGGAGCTTTCCACTTTTCCGGAAGATTTTTCTGCAGGTTTCGCGGTTCTTGTTGGGCGTCCAAACGCTGGTAAGTCTACGTTGACAAATGCGCTTGTAGGCCAAAAAATTGCTATTACGTCGAACCGTCCGCAGACGACTCGTCACACGATTCGTGGAATAGTTCATAAGGATAATTTTCAGTTAATTCTCGTTGACACACCGGGGCTACATCGTCCCCGCACTCTTTTAGGTGAGCGTTTGAACGATATGGTTGCTCAGACGCTTTCTGAAGTTGATGTTATTGGGTTCTGTATTCCTGCTGATGAAAAAATTGGCCCTGGCGACCGTTATATCGCTTCTCAAATTGCAGCTGCAGGGCATAAACCAATCGTAGCTATTGTGACTAAAGCGGATAAAGTTTCTTCGGCAGAGCTTGCCGAGCATCTACTCGCGGTTCAGGCCTTAGGTGAAGAGGTCATGAGCGCAGAACGTGCTCAACGCGCGCAGCGTGCTCAGCGACGTACGCAGTCCTCTCGCAAGAAAAATATGGCTGAGGAGCTTCCGTTCCGTAAGGATACTGGCCCTGCTGCACAACGTGAAAAAGCGCGTCGTCGAGGACAAGATTTCCAATCTAATACCCCCGTTGTTGATGGTCAAGGCGGATGGGCTTCAATCATTCCGGTTTCGGCTGTTCAAGATTATCAGGTTGACCAACTGGCTGAACTTTTCTCAACCTTCTTGCCAGATTCCCCGCCGTTATATCCTGAAGGTGAATTGACGGATGAGCCAGAGGTCACCCTCGTTGCTGAGCTCATCCGTGAAGCTGCACTTGAAGGTGTACGAGATGAACTGCCTCACTCAGTAGCAGTTACTGTTGAAGAAATGCAGGCTCGTGAAGGACGCCCAGAAAATAACCCATTGGTTGATATTCATGTCAATCTCTTCGTTGAACGCCCTTCTCAAAAAGCAATTATTATCGGCAAAGGAGGCTCTCGACTCCGAGAAATTGGTGCAGAGTCTCGTAAAAATATTGAAGCGTTATTAGGCACTAAAGTGTATCTAGATATTCATGTGAAGGTTGCAAAAGATTGGCAACGTGACCCGCGTGCATTAGGAAGACTAGGGTTCTAATGAATCATGGCGACCACTCATGCACGTTATCGTGCGGTAGCGATGATTGAGTATATAGATATGACCCAAACCATTATTTTTAGTATTTTCTGATGGGAGAATCAGTGACACATCCGAAGCAGAACTCTTCCGGCCCGAATCGTCTTGTAGGGTTTGGGCGACACATGCGTCAAGAGCCGGTACGTTCCCGTCCTTACCGATGGATTGCTTTGTCCTGCGTTGGAGTGTTTCTTTTTATGGTGGCAGTAGCAGGAGTTAATCTTTTACGTCTGCGTACTAATGTCCATACAGCGTCACTGAACATTGGTGAATATGCTAATGGACGTCTCAGCGATGGACCTTTAGATATTCTTGTCATTGGTTCAGATACACGAGCTGGCAACAATGCTGCTTACGGTAGTTTGGAAGACGCTAATTCTGGGGCCCGTTCAGATGTGATGATGCTGGTTCAGGTAAGCCAAGACCGTCAAAACGTTTCGGTGATTTCTTTTCCACGAGATCTCATCGTTGACATCCCCAAATGCACGAGCCCTACCACGGGAATGGTCTATCCAGCAGCTTCTGGACTGCAGATTAATGAATCGCTCAATCACGGTGGTCCTGGTTGTACGGTAGCAACCATTAGTTCTTTGACCGGTATTAATATTGACCATTTTATGCTTGTCGATTTTAATGCGGTCAAGGCTCTTTCTCATGTTGTTGGTGGCGTTCAGGTATGTGTCACCCAAGCTATCGATGATTCCTACAGCGGTTTGAAGTTACCTGCAGGCGTTTCATCGGTAGAGGGGGAACAGGCTCTAGCATTTTTGCGTTCTCGTCACGGTTATAGTGATGGTAGTGATACCAGTCGAATTGCTGCTCAACAAAGTTTTCTTGCGTCTCTTCTACGTAAGGTTAAATCAGAGGGAACGTTGACGAACCCTACTCAGTTATTTAATATTGCTGAGGCTATTACCCAGAACGTCACGGTAGATAAAGGATTGACGAATCCGGCAACCCTTGTCAATATTGGCACCATGTTTGCTGGCATAGATTTGAGCAAAGTAGTTTTTGCGACAGTTCCGCATGAGCCATATCTTTATGATGCAAATAAGTTGCAATTGGCTCCTTCTTCAGAAGACCTATTCGAACGCCTTCGCGAGGATCGTGGACTGACGGATAAGCCTGCTCCTACTCCGGAACAAGCGCCAACAGAAGAGACTGAAGAATCTGAGCAGGCAGCTGAGGAGCAGGTCTCTTTAGATTATTCTGCTCCGATTACGGTGCTTAACGCTTCAGGCGCTGAACATCGTGAACAGGATATTGAAAAAGTGGTCGCTTCCTTGGGATATTCACGTATTACGGCAGAACATTCTGATACTGAATACGCGGCTTCAGCGGTATATTATCCAGCTGGTTACGCGGGACAAGCTCAGCAGATTGCTCAAAAACTCGGTATTACGGCGGTTGAAGGATCGGCTTCTTATGATGCTGTGACTGTAGTGATTGGTCAGGATTTCACGTCGGGGGATGTTCTTTCGCAGAAAGAAACGTCTATTGCTGGTGATGCTTCTGGTCAAACTGCTGATCAGGTAAAATGCCAGCAATCCTATGAATATTAGGGTTGAGCGTTAAAAATATTGGGGTGTGTAGCTTTGTCATAAAGCTACACACCCTTTTCATATATTGGAATGGGGGAGAGTTGTTTTCTTGAGGAATTTCACTCTCGTGGTACGTTCAAGAGGTGATACATATTTCTTATTTTCTCCTTAGTTGCCGTAACGACCCCTAAAATTCAGTATTGACGAGTTCGGAGAGTCGTTACGGAGTTTTGTTTCCGATCTTTCTTTTTCTTCAAGCTAAGGCATCATACACCATGAAAAATTTTCAAAAATCTTCCCCTATGCCAGTACATAAGTACCGCCCTTTTTCTGAAAAGATTGCTGTTGACTTACCTGATAGAACGTGGCCACATAAGGTTGCGACGCAGGCACCACGTTGGTGCGCTGTCGATTTACGAGATGGTAATCAGGCACTTATCGATCCCATGGATAGCGAACGTAAACTAGCAATGTTTAAGCTACTTGTGAGGATGGGATATAAGGAAATTGAGGTAGGGTTTCCGTCTGCTTCACAAACTGATTTTAATTTTGTTCGTACTCTTATTGAGGGTGGACATATCCCTGACGATGTCACGATTCAGGTGTTAGTGCAGTGCCGCGAGCATCTTATTGAACGGACTTTTGAGGCTCTTGCAGGGGCTCAACGAGCCATTGTTCATTTTTATAATTCTACTTCTGTTTTGCAGCGCAAGGTTGTTTTTAATCAAGATCAAGACGGCATCTTAGACATTGCCCTTAACGGTGCACGCTTGTGCATGAAATATGAGGAACAATACGCTTCTTGCACAGAAATCACCTATGAGTATTCACCAGAGTCTTTTACTGGAACTGAATTAGAATATGCTGCACGAGTCTGCAACGCGGTAACAAACGAGTTAGGCATCGGCCCCGGACGTGAAGTGATTATTAACCTTCCGGCAACGGTGGAGATGGCAACTCCGAATGTATATGCTGACTCTGTTGAGTGGATGAGTCGACATCTTGAACATCGAGAACACGTCATTTTGTCTTTGCACCCTCATAATGATCGAGGAACAGGAGTTGCTGCAGCAGAACTTGGGTATCTTGCCGGAGCAGATCGTATTGAGGGATGTTTGTTTGGTAATGGCGAGCGCACTGGTAACGTCGATTTAGTTACTTTAGGGTTAAACCTGTTTACGCAAGGAATTGACCCTAAGATTGATTTTTCTCAAATTGATGAGGTTCGTCGTACCGTTGAGTATTGTAATCAGCTTCCGGTACATGAGCGTTCTCCATACGGTGGAGACCTCGTTTTCACGGCTTTTTCTGGTTCTCATCAGGACGCTATTAAAAAGGGTTTTGAAGCAATGGAGAAGGCTGCTCAGCAACAAGGAAAGAGCATTGACGATTTGGTGTGGGAGGTTCCGTATCTTCCGATTGATCCGCGAGATGTTGGCCGTAGTTATGAGGCTGTTATTCGTGTAAATTCTCAGTCTGGTAAGGGTGGGGTCGCTTATCTTATGAAGAAAGATTTTGGTTTAGACTTACCTCGCCGTGCGCAGATTGAGTTTTCGTCGATTGTTCAGGCTCAGACAGATGCTGAGGGTGGCGAAGTTACGTCTGAGAATCTTTGGAGGATTTTTAATGATGAGTATTTACCTCATCATGATGTCGCTCAGCGTTGGGGAAGGTTCTATTTGGATTCCATGGTTGTAGAGTCTCAAGCCGGTGGTGTGACGACCTTACGTGTGGGGTTGAATGTTGCTGGTCGCCGTTTTGAACGAGTTGGTACGGGTAACGGACCCATTCATGCGATGCAGTCTATTTTTCAGTCTGAAGGTGTTGATTTGAGGGTGCTTGATTATTCTGAGCATACGTTATCTTCAACGTCAGAGGCTCAGGCTGCTAGCTATATTGAGGCAGCTGTTGGCAATCGTGTGTTATGGGGTATCGGTATTGACTCGTCAACGACGTGGTCTTCGTTAAAGGCTCTTACTTCTGCGGTGAACCGTGCTTTACGTGAAGAAGGCTAAAATTTTTCTGATATTGCTAGGGAAACCGGCGTAGGAGCTTGAAGAGTTCTTGTGCCGGTTTTCTGTTCTTCTTTCGGTGATATGAGATAATGGCTGTTGTGAGTACGGTAGCTTCAACGTCGCGTTCGTATACGGATCAGGCATTAGTATTGAGGACCCAAGTTTTGGGGGAGAGCGACCGTATTATCATTCTCTTGACCCGTTCTCATGGTGTGGTTCATGCGGTGGCTCGTGGTGTGCGTAAAGGACGTTCTGCTTTTGGTGGTCGGCTTGAGCCGTTTATGTACGTTGATGTGTCTTTACGGTCAGGTAAAAATTTAGCGACGGTGACGCAGGTTCAGACTCGGCGTGCTTATACAGGTGCAATTATGGGTAATTATTCTTCCTATATTGTTGCTTCTGCTTTGAGCGAGGTTGCTGAGGCGTTAACCTCTTTTGAAGGTGAGGTTGTTGAGTCTCATTTTCTTCTTTTAGCTGGTGCTTTGTCTGCTTTAGCTCAAGAGCGTCTTCGTCCTTATGATGTTCTTAATTCTTATGTGCTCCGTGCATTAGGGTATGCTGGCTGGGGTTTCTCGCTAGATTCTTGTGCTATTTGTGATGGTTGTGAGGGTCCGTGGCGGTTTGCATCAGAATATGGTGCTGTATGTAACGTGTGTAGTCGTTCTATTGTTCATTCTAAAGTTTTTGTGATGTCAGAGGATGTTCGTCAGTATTTGATACTTGTTAGTCGTTCTCAGTGGGGGAGGTTGGCTCAGCTAGATACGGAGTTGTTATCTCGAGCTGCCTTCTCTTTTGTCTCTGGGTACGTACAATGGCATTTAGAGAAACCTCTTAAATCGTTCTCCCTGTTGAAAAAGGATATGTAGTTATGCCTGTTTTTCCTGATCCGCACCCTTCTGGGGCTGTTGCTCCGAAGATTCCGAGTCAGTTTGTTCCGCGTCATGTTGCGGTGGTGATGGACGGTAATGGGCGTTGGGCTAATCAACGCGGTTTGCCTCGTAATGAGGGCCATAAAGCGGGGGAGCATTCTCTTGTTGATGTGGTTGCTGGTGCTATTGAGATGGGCATTCCGTACGTTTCCGCTTATGCTTTTTCTACAGAGAATTGGCGTCGCAGTATTGATGAAGTCAGTTTTATTATGCGTTTTGTGACGGAAGTTTTGACTCGTCAGTTAGATACTTTGCAGTCATGGGGTGTTAGGGTTCTGTGGTCAGGACGTAAGCCAAAGCTTTGGAAATCTGTTATCCGTCAGCTGGAATATTGTCAGGAGCAGACAAAAAATAATACGGTATGCACGTTAGTTATGTGTGTCAACTATGGTGGGCGTGCTGAGATTGCAGACGCTGCTCAAGCTCTTGCTCAAGATGCTGCTGCAGGGGTGGTTAAACCGCAGTCTGTGAATGAGAAGATGTTAGCGCGGTATTTGTATCATCCAGAAGTACCTGATGTTGATTTGTTTCTTCGGTCTTCGGGGGAGTTACGTACTTCAAATTTCTTGTTGTGGCAAAGTGCTTATGCAGAGCTGGTGTTTCTTGATGTGTTGTGGCCAGATGTCGACCGTTTGGTGCTGTGGGATGCTGTTGAGCAGTATGCTCGCCGTGATCGTCGTTATGGTGGTGCGGTAGATCAGGTTGCGGGGCGTTAGTCTTAAATTTTTTGAAACGTTAGAATTGTTGTAGCGTTGTATTGCTGATGGTAAAGAGGTTGTTATGAGGATTTATCCTGCCTTATTCAAAGTTATTTTTGTCCCTATGGACGCGGAGAAAGCCCATAGGGTGGGTTATTGGGGTATCCGATTCCTCAGGGCTTCTGGGGTGACTCGTTTGGGTCGTCGTTTTTTGCGGCCTCATCCGCAGCTTAAGACCACCGTCATGGGATTAGATTTTCCGTCTCCTTTTGGTTTGGCTGCTGGTTTTGATAAAGAGGCTCGAGCTATTAACGCTTTAACTGATTTAGGTTTTGGGCATGTTGAAGTCGGTACTGTTACGGCGCATGCTCAACCGGGCAATCCGCCCAAACGTCTTTTCCGTTTAGTCAAAGATTATGCGGTGGTTAATCGCATGGGATTTAATAATGATGGTGCAGCGACAGTTGGTCCGCGTATTGCTAGTGCAAGAGCTGATATTGATGCTGAATATGATTCTCAGCAGGTGCGGCCTATTGTGGGGGTCAATATCGGGAAGACAAAAGTTGTACCTTTGGAAGACGCTTTAGAAGATTATAAGATTAGTACGCGTACGTTGGCGCCACAGGCTGATTATTTAGTTGTCAATGTTAGCTCTCCGAATACTCCGGGGTTGCGTTCTTTGCAGTCAGTGGAATCTTTACGTCCGTTACTTGAAGTTGTTCGGGCTGAGGCTGATAAGGTTGTCTCTTCTCGTCGAGTTCCCTTGGCGGTGAAGATTGCTCCGGATCTTGCGGATGAAGATATTAAAGATATTGCACAGTTAGCTGTTGATTTAGGGCTCGACGGAATTATCGCGACAAATACGACTATCGCTCGAGAGAATCTAGGCTTGGTTTCTTCTGCAGAAGAAGTTGCAGCTTGTGGTGAGGGAGGTCTTTCGGGCAGGCCTCTTAGGTCTCGGTCGTTAGAGGTTATTCGTTTGCTCAAAGAATATGTGGGTGAGCGTTTGTCAATTATTGCAGTGGGCGGAGTTACTGATGCTCAGGACGTTCAGGAACGTTTGGATGCTGGAGCTGATTTAGTTCAGGGGTACACTGCGTTCTTGTATGAGGGGCCGTTGTGGGCTCACCGCATTAATAAGGATTTATTGGCTTTACGCTCTTAATATATAAAAATACTCCGTGTTCGTTTACTAGAAAGTAAACGAACACGGAGTATTTTTATAGGTTTTTTATCGTGGGTATTCTCCGCGTTTAACCTGTGGCTTCGGTAGGCGGAAGCGTCGAATCATCAGGACACGATTGACCGCATAGAATGCGCTTCCTGGTTCGATGTCTGAAAATTTTTCGAGGAGTTTCTTCTTCAATTTACGCCACATCATCCAGCTGTCGAGTGCCCAGATGAGGATGAATAGCCACATAAGAGCAGTGGAGATGAAGCGTAGTTGAGGGGTAAATAGTCCCAGAACGAAGATAAAGATGACAGCAAGAATCATGAAGTCACCAATGTTGAATCGGGCGTCTACATAGTCACGAATATAGCGACGTTGAGGTCCTTTATCTCGTGCCGGTAGATACCGTTCTTCGCCGGTGTGCATTGCTCTGTTTTCGCGTAGGCGTTGTTCGCGGATGGCTTCTCGCTCTGCTTGTTTCGCGGCTTTTCTATCAGCCGGTATGAGAGGTTTTTTCCGTGCTGCTTCTCGTTCTTTTCGAGAAGGGGTTGGTCGCCCTTTGGGTGCAGTGTAATGCGGGTTTTGGGGGTCTTCATTGGGAGCTACCGTGGTTTCTTCTACCAGGGGCTCTTGTTCACTAGATTTCTTTTTACGTCCAAACACTCTCTAAGAATATCGGAGAATCTGCAAGAACGCTCATAACCGCGTAATGTTATATCTATGAGTATTGAATCAAAGTTTAGTTTTCCGTATCGTCAGGCTCTTCAAGAGAAGATTGGTCAGGATTTTGAGCAGACTCTTCAAGAGTTGACAGATCTTGTTGCTATCCCATCTATTGCGTGGGAAAGTTTTGATCTTTCTGAGGTTACTCGTAGCGCTCAGAAGGTCAAGGAGTTAGCTTTAGCTGCTGGTTTTCCAGAGGTAGAGATTCTTAGCGCCTCGTATGGGCCTGATCAAAAAGAGGGTATGCCTGCTGTTGTTGCAACGAAGCCTGCTGCTGAAGGGTATCCCACCATTTTGCTTTATGCCCATCACGATGTTCAGCCGGTTGGTGATTGCGCACTTTGGGATACTGAGCCTTTTGTGGCTACTCGCAAAGGTAACCGGTTGTATGGTCGCGGGGCAGCTGACGATAAAGCTGGCATTATGGCTCACTTGTCTGCGTTTCGTGCTGTGAGCGAGGTACTTGGTGAACAATTTTTAGCTGGAGTAACTCTTTTTATTGAGGGAGAGGAAGAAGCTGGTTCGCCGAGTTTTACGTCGTTTATTCAGAAGTATCGTGAGAAGTTGGCTAGCGATGTGATTGTGGTTGCTGACTCGGCGAATTGGCGTGCGGGTGTTCCTGCTTTAACGACGGGCTTACGTGGTGTTGCCAGTGGATCAGTGGAAGTTCGTGTGGGTGATCATGCTGTTCATTCTGGTATGTTTGGTGGCCCAATGTTGGATGCTCATACTGTTTTAGTTCGCTTGTTGAGCACATTACACGACGCTAAAGGTTCAGTAGCAGTTGAAGGTTTAACTTATGCACCTGAACCTGAGGTTGAATACCCAGAAGCAGACTTCCGTCAAGACTCAGGAATTCTTGATTCAGTAACTCTTGCAGGTGAAGGAAGTATCACCTCGCGCCTATGGGCACAGCCAGCTATCTCTATTATTGGAATGGATATTCCATCAGTAGCCGAGTCTTCAAATACTATTGCAGCAAGTTCTCGAGCAATGTTAAGCATGAGACTCGCACCGGGACAAAACCCTCAAGAAGCGCACCAGAAACTTGAAGAGCACTTACTTAAGCATGTTCCGTGGGGTGCAGAAGTTCGATATACGGCATCAGATAGTGGACAGCCTTTCAGTGCAGACCCAACAGAAGACAGCGTTGAGCTTGCTTTAGCCGCAATGCACACCGCTTGGGATGTTGAGCCCGTACAAACAGGCATGGGCGGATCTATCCCGTTTATTGCAGACCTCAAAGAGGTCTTCCCTGAGGCTCATATTCTGATTACCGGAATTGAAGATCCAGATACTCGCGCTCATAGCGCAAACGAGTCTCTATATCTTCCTGATTTTGAGCGCGCTATTTTGGCTGAGGCTTTGATGATTAGCCACCTGAGCCAATAGTGCTTTCGTTTTCTTCAACGAACAATGTCTCTCAACACGTTAGAGCTTCAAGGAATACTGATAAGAGTATTTATGTTCTAGGATATTGAGTAGCACATACCTTTAGTCTGCTTTATGCAAGCTAATCCACTAAGAGAAGGAATTGGTAATGACCGAAACAGTAACCACCGACACTCCCACACACGGAGTCAATCTGACTGACGTTGCGGCACAGAAGGTACGCGCCCTACTAGAACAAGAGGGCCGAACAGATTTGCGTCTACGTGTCGCTGTTCAGCCAGGAGGTTGTTCAGGGCTAATTTATCAGTTGTACTTCGATGAAAGAGTCCTCGAGGGAGACGCAATCCGTTCTTTCGATGGGGTAGAAGTCATTGTTGACCGAATGAGTGTTCCTTATCTCGATGGATCAACCATTGATTTTGAAGACACCATTGAAAAACAGGGATTTTCTATCGACAACCCCAATGCACAAGGTTCTTGTGCTTGTGGAGATTCTTTCCACTAAGAGTCGTGATGACAAAGTTTTGAGAGGGATATTGAGGTTAATAAGATCTACTAACAACCCTGATATCCCTCTTAAAAGAGTAAAAATACCGAAATAGTTAAGAAATAGCGGCAAGTTCAGTGACACAGTGTCAGCAGAATGAGCAGAATCAAGGTAAGCTCATACTGAAAGAATTTTTAGAGGCGTTTTCTGTCCACACACAGTTTTCGTCTTAGATAGCACGCACACCGCTAAAAGGAAGGGCCGTCTGTGAGTTCGCAGCATCGAACCGGCAGTATTAAGCTCAAGGCACTGGCTACTAGCACCATTGCCTCAGCTTCTGTATTGCTGATGACAGGTTGTTCAGATCAGGCAGAGGTGGGTTGGTTGCCCACGAAGCGTGGAGTTACCGATAACGCAGACACCATCATGGATTTATGGATTGGATCTTGGGCTGCTGCCATCGTTGTTGGGTTGATTACATGGGGACTAATGCTTTGGTGCATTATTGCCTACCGTCGACGCAAAAATGAAACCGGTTATCCACGCCAGCTGAGCTACCACGCTCCTCTGGAGATCTTCTACACCATTATTCCGGTTATCATGATTGTCAGCTTGTTTACGTTCTCTGATACTGCTGAACGTCAAATCACTGCACCAAAATCTGATAACCCTGACGTCACCATTGAAGTGTATGGCAAGCAGTGGGCTTGGGACTTCAACTACCTAGATTCCAATGTGCACACTTCAGGTGTTCAAGCACATTTGAACGTTGACGGTTCCGAAGGAGTCGAAGAGACTCTTCCAACTCTATATTTGCCAACGAATTCAACTGTTGATCTCGTTCTTAAAACCCGCGATGTTATTCACTCATTCTGGGTTCCTGCTTTCTTGGAAAAACGAGACACCGTTCCTGGTATGACCAACCACATGTACTTCACCACTGGTGCTGAAGAAGCTACATATGCTGGTAAGTGTGCAGAGCTTTGCGGCGAATACCATTCGGAAATGCTCTTCAACGTCAAGGTTGTTTCTCCTGAAGAATACGAAGCTTATATGAAGAAATTGGCTTCAAACCCTGAAACTCAGGGTATTCTCGGTGATGAATACAACCGTAATCCTAATCAAAACATCCGAAACTAAGAGGTGACCCGTGACTAGCTTGGAATACTCAGCGGATGGGGGTCAGGTTGCCCCCCGCGTGGTACCTAAATCTAAAGGGCGAATTTTCGTCAATTGGATAACTTCCACTGACCACAAAACTATTGGGTACATGTACCTTATAGCATCATTCATCTTCTTCTGCATTGCAGGTATCATGGCTCTACTCATGCGTATTGAGCTTTTTGAACCTGGTATGCAATTCTTGCAAACTAAAGAACAGTTCAACCAGCTGTTCACTATGCACGGAACCCTCATGCTTCTCATGTTTGGTACCCCTGCATTTACCGGTTTTGCAAACATCCTTATTCCCTTGCAAATTGGTGCTCCAGACGTTGCGTTCCCACGACTAAACGCATTAGCATTCTGGTTCTTCCTCTTTGGTTCTCTTGTTGCCATTGCTGGGTTTATCACTCCTCAAGGTGCGGCTTCCTTCGGTTGGTTCGCATACGCGCCATTGAATAGCACAACCTATTCGCCAAGCATTGGTGGAGACCTTTGGGTCTTCGGTCTTGCCCTTCAGGGTTTTGGAACTATCATGGGTGGAGTCAACTTCATTACCACTATCTTGTGCATGCGCGCTCCGGGTATGACGATGTGGCGTATGTCCGTTTTCACATGGACAACACTTATCACCTCCATCTTGATCATTATGATCTTCCCCCCTCTAGCATCTGCTCTCTTTGCGCTGGGAATGGATCGTCGTCTTGGTGGGCATATCTTTGACCCTGAAAATGGTGGCGCTATTCTGTGGCAACACCTCTTCTGGTTCTTCGGACACCCCGAGGTATATGTTCTAGCACTCCCATTCTTCGGTATTGTTTCTGAGATTATTCCGGTATTCTCCCGTAAACCTATTTTTGGTTATAAAGGTCTAGTCTTTGCAACGATTTCGATTGCTGCTCTCTCTGTAACGGTGTGGGCACACCATATGTACGTTACAGGTGCAGTAATGTTGCCGTTCTTCTCCTTCATGACCATGATGATTGGTGTTCCCACCGGTATGAAGTTCTTCAACTGGATTGGCACCATGTGGCGAGGATCAATTACCTTTGAGACACCCATTATTTGGGTTCTCGGGTTCTTGGTAACATTCCTTTTCGGCGGTTTGACCGGTATTATTTTGGCAACACCTCCACTAGACTTCCACGTATCAGATACCTACTTTGTGGTAGCACACTTCCACTACGTTATCTTCGGTACAGTAGTATTCTCCATGTTCGCAGGCTTCTATTTCTGGTGGCCTAAGTGGACTGGCAAAATGCTCAACGAGCGTCTAGGTAAAATTCATTTCTGGCTCCTATTTACAGGTTTCCATATGACCTTCCTTATCCAGCATTGGTTAGGTGTCGTAGGTATGCCTCGTCGTTATGCAGACTACATGCCTGAAGATGGTTTTACGTGGATGAATCAGTTCTCCACTATTGGTTCCATGATTCTTGCAGTATCGATGATTCCGTTCTTCTGGAATGTTTACATCACAGCACGCTATGGAACCAAGGTTGAAGTTGATGACCCATGGGGCTTCGGTGCGTCCTTGGAATGGGCGACATCTTGCCCACCTCCTCGTCACAACTTCACCGCTTTGCCACGTATCCGTTCTGAACGTCCAGCTCTTGACCTGCATCACCCAGAGCTCTCAACTAACGTTGATGTTGCGATGGCTGCTCGTCAGGCTGTGACAAGTGGAGAAAGGAAGTAACGATGAAGAGTATTGCTTGGCTTTTTGGAATCATCGGAGTCTTCCTCATCCCCGTTGGACTTGTCTACGGTTTCATGTCGAAGTTCACTGATTTAGCAGGTTTCCCCGCAATTATGGTTACTGCCATTATGTGTTTGTTCCTATCGGGGTTCTTGTTCTACACCGATAAATTGCATCCGGATCAGCCTAATGACAACGAAGATGGAGAAATTATTGAAGCTGCAGGAGACTATGGCTTCTATTCTCCTTGGTCATGGTGGCCTATTGTGATTGCGGCAGTCTGCGCACTATTAGTGATTGGCTTAGCTTTGGGCTGGTGGATTGTAGGCATTGCGCTTCCGCTATCGGTTCTAGCTTGTGTCGGTTGGGTCTACGAATATAACCGTGGAGATCACGCTCACTAATAGAGCTGGCTATAGACATCATTGTCAATGGTGTTCTAGGTTCATTATGAACCTAGAACACCATTTTTTATGTCCTCCATTATGAGAAGAACATGGAGTTGAGTACAAAACATCTTCGACTAAAGCACACCGTTTACGCTAAGAGGTTCTAAGAATCTGAATTGGTGCTTATAGACTGGTCGCTTGAGTATCACGCTTATCGAGGCTTTGGTTTTGCACAATCCTGAGCAATAAAGGTATAGAGCATTGGCTTCTGCTGAGGTTTTTAGAGCACACGGGGCAGTATTTTGTGTTTTCGTCCATGCTTTGTATTGACGGTTTTGAGGTCTACTGTAAGTCAGGGGGAAGATTCTTTACGGGGTTGCACCTCAGTGCCAGACGTGTGTAAGTAAATTGAGTTTTCTTTTTGGTGGGGCGCTGAGGTTTTCGGTGGTGGTTCGGTATTTCTAGGGGTGTATAGGTGCTGGTTGGGCTGAGTGCTGCTCCGTCAAGGCTCGGTGGTGTTGTCACTTAGCACCCCGACAGTAAGAATGTTACGTAAGTTTTTTTGAGAGCTTGCTGACTAGGGAGTTTGTTGTTTCTTTTATCAGTTTGCGATGTAGTAAGTTGACTTGTATAAAGTGTGTGTGATGGGGTTTAAGTGTCGCCAATCACTAGAGTGAAGATGCTCTGGGGCGAAAGGAAGAACGAACAAATGAAGAAGAACAAGCTTCTACTCTCGATAGTACTTCTTGGAGCAGGTGTGAACCTTGTACTTCAGCAGCATCTAGCAGCTTTAATGCTTGTGGCTCAGCTGTCTTTGTTATTGCCTCAGACGGCAGTTTTGAGAAGATTCCTCCGAGGAAGGAAAAGAATCAACCATACCCGTCTTTAGGAGGTACCGTGAGGAGCATCCAAGAACCTCGATTGCCCCAGGCGGTAGGAACGTTGAAGGAGTGAGGGACAAGGTGGGGAAAGGGAATAAAGCGGTCATACCCTGACTAAGCTTCAGGAATAATACCTTTCAGCTCAGTTCCCCGCACATTTGATTGTGGCAATACCTAAACCCATTTTTCGGCAACTTCGCATTGGTTATACCCGGCCTCTTACAAAGCCTGAATCTGCGCTCTGCTGTCGATCGGCTAAGGCATTCTTCACGCCCTTCCCAGCGCGTGAGCCTTTCGCTAAGGCCGCGCGCTGGGCTTCTGTTCTTCGGCCTCCCGCCCTTATACGCCCCAATCTCAGCCATGAAACTCACGCAGTTGCTCAGTCATAGGCTCCTAGCTCTGTGAGCCTGTTTTCGGAGGTGTACTTCTCACGCATGAACTTCTCACAAACACTCTAGATAATTCCGGCAACCTCAGACAAGGGTAACGGCGGATTACACTGGGCGTTGTTCGCCGGAACCGGTAGCTGAGGTGGGGAAGTGACAGCAGAGGGCTGCTGAGTGGGAACAGGTTGCGAAGATGAAGCGTACGCGGTGTGTTGAAGAGATGGAGTGGGCTCGGGCTGATGTTTTGGTGATACTTCTTCTAGCTATTGTGAGGCCTCACGGCGAAATTCATAACGGTCTGTATAAAACATAAGGGGTGGCACAGGCTATTTTATCCCGTGCCACCCCATATGAAGAAGAAGTATGTTTTTCTTCTCGAGGGCTCCACCAGATGAATGAGAATCCAGCTCATCATGACCGTGATCATGGTGTGCTGCTTCAAGCTCAACAGGAGTTACCGGAGCAACTCTATCTTCAAACCATAGCTGAGATAGTTTGCCACGAGTCTTTTCCATCAAAGAAATCTTACCCTTCTTGTTAGGTTGGGCAGGAATAACTTCATGGTTTTCAAAGGCAACCAGTTTGTAACGGCGGAACTCATCTAGTGGTTTATGTACCTCAATAAATTCACCGTGAGGAAGCTGTACAACGCGACCAGTTTCAATACCGTGCAAGACAAGTTCTCGGTCTTTACGCTGAAGCGATAAGCACAGACGATAAGTAATCATATAACCAATGACTGGACCAATGAAGAATAGGACTCGTAGCCAATAAGCAACGTCGTTCAAAGATACATGGAAGTGAGTTGCGATGAGGTCAGAAGACGCTGCAATCATCAAAACACTATATGCGATAACGCCAGCAACACCAGCTCCAGTACGGAAAGGAGCATTACGAGGACGATCAAGAATATGGTGTTCCTTATCGTCTTTAGTAACCCAACGTTCAATCCACGGCCATCCGAACATGAACATGATGATAACGCCAGCCATGGCAAAGGGGAGAAGAACGTTCAGGACCCAAGTGCCACCGAGGAATTCAAATTCCCAATGGAATGGCCAAACGCCAGGCCAGAGACGTAATGCACCATCGCCAAAACCAACGTACCAGTCAGGCTGAGTACCTGCCTGAACAGGGGAGGGATCGTAAGGTCCGTAGTTCCAAATAGCGTTGATGGTGAAAGTCGCCGCCAAAAACGCGATGATTCCGAAGACGATGAAGAAGAAACCGCCAGCTTTGGCAGCGTAAACTGGGCCAACAGGGAAGCCCACAACGTTATCTTCACGACGTCCTGGACCTGGATATTGGGTGTGTTTGTGAACAACAACCATGAACAGGTGAATAGCTACACATAGAAGAATCAACGCGGGAATGATCATAATGTGCAAGGAGTACAAACGCCCAATGATGTAATGTCCAGGGAATTCTCCTCCGAAGAAGAAGAGAGACAGATAAGTTCCCACAACTGGAATCGCCATCATAATGCCATCGACAATACGTAGACCATTACCAGAAAGAACATCGTCGGGTAGGGAGTATCCGGTAAATCCAGCAAAAATGCCGAGGATAAAGAGAACACAGCCAACAACCCAGTTCAGCTCGCGTGGTCTACGGAAAGCACCGGTAAAGAATACGCGAAGCATATGGATGCAGATAGCGAGCATGAACATCAACGCTGCCCAGTGGTGAATCTGACGAATCAGAAGACCACCACGAATATCAAAGGAGATATGGAGTGCAGATTCAAACGCTACTGACATTTCAGTGCCCTTCATCGGCAGGTAGGAGCCATCATAGGCTACTGAAGCTGTTGAAGGGTTGAACCAGAACGTCAAGAACGTTCCGGAGAGGATGAGGATTACGAGGCTATAAAGAGCGACCTCACCGAACATGAAGGACCAGTGGTCAGGGAAGATTTTGCGACCAAACTCTTTAACAATTCCAGAGAGTCCAACACGGGAGTCCACAAAGTTCGCGATACGACCGGTTGAAGTTTTTGGAGTGTATTCAGTCTGAGTAGTATGTGACATTTTTATTGTTCACCTGCCATCTCTTTAACGTGTTGTGCACGTTCCCAATAAGCGGGACCAACAGGCTCTTTGAAGTCGCTACGGGCTACGAGGTAGCCTTCATCATCTACGGTGATAGGAAGCTGGGGTAGTGCGTGACCGGCTGGGCCAAACACAACCTTACACTCGTCAGCAGCGTCAAAGGTGGACTGGTGGCAAGGGCACAAAAGGTGGTGCGTACGCTGTTCGTAAAGAGCGATAGGGCAACCTACGTGGGTGCACACTTTGGAATACGCAATAATGCCGTCAACGTTCCAGTCTTCACGGCCCTTAGAGACTTTCAGCTCAGCTGGGTCAAGACGCATAAGCAGAACAACTGCTTTTGCTTTCTCTTCGAGGTATCCATTTTCGTGAGATACGGAAACCAGAGTTTCTGGAAGCACGTGGTATGCAGAGCCGATAGTAACGTCGGATGCCTTAATAGGTGTTCCAGAAGGGTCACGTACAAGACGGACACCCTTATCCCAGAGAGTATATTTGAGGACAGCTGGATCTGCTGGGCCTAGGTCACGAAGGAAGGTGACGAAGGTTAGTGGAGCAAGAATCATAGAGCCGATGAGAGTGTTACGAAGCAGTGGACGACGCTTAATGCCGGATTCTTCGATAACAGTTTCGATGATTTCTTGAGCTTTTGCACGATCTTCTTCGGTACGAACGGCGTGACGCTCTTCCATCATTTCGTGATCAGGCATCAAGGTACGTGCCCAATGGACGATACCGATACCGATACCAAACATTGCAAACGCAATGCCCAAGCCGAGCAACAGATTTTGCAGACGTAGCTGGTCTGTCGCGGCTGGGTTCAATACGTCGTAGTAGTCTCCGCCGATACGAACACCAAAGTACGCAAACCAGAAGAGTACTGATCCGAGCATCGAAATGATGAACAGAGCAATAACCTGGCGTTCTGCGGCTTTAGCTTTTTTGGGGTCCACGTCGGTCAGGCGCGGAGCGTGCGGAGGCAGTCCAGGATCACTGAACTTCTCCTTACTTTCCTCGTGAGAGGTAACTACGGCTGAGGAATGTTCCTGTACACCGTCACTATGGTTACCCATGTGTTGCCTCAAATCTTCCTTGGTACGAAATCTTATGTGTGTGTTGTTTTAAGCAGAACGTGATGTTAGCCAGATGGTAAATACTAGAACAATGCCTAGTCCAACAGTCCAAATGAGTAGACCTTCAGCCACAGGGCCAAGAGAGCCAATTTTGAAGCCGCCAGGGGAGACGTTGTATTCCTGAGACTTCAGGTAGGTGATGACGTCACGCTTTTCTTCTGGAGTGATGTTTGCGTCGTTGAATACTGGCATGTTCTGAGGTCCGGTTGCCATAGCCTCGTAGATGTGGCTTTCTTCGACGCCCATTAGTGAAGGCGCCCATTTGCCGCGAGTTAGTGCACCGCCTGCACCTGCTGCGTTGTGGCACATAGCGCAGTTTGCTAAGAAGACTTTAGCTCCGTTAGCAGCGTTACCTTTAGACACATCGAGATATTCGTCTTCGGGGATTGCTGGACCAACGCCGAGGGAAGCAACATAAGCGACTAGTTGAGCAGTTTCTTCTTTATTAAACTGTACTGGTTTAGTTTGAGCCTGCGGACCTTGCATCTGCAGAGGCATACGTCCAGTTCCTACCTGGAAATCAACAGCAGCAGCGCCTACGCCAATGAGGGAGGGACCGTCTGCAGTTCCTTCTGCATTTGCACCATGGCATGTTGCACAGTTGGAGACAAAGAGTTTTTGTCCTGCTTCAACCTGTTCTGCAGTATAGGTGTTCTTAGTTTCTGCTCTTGCTTCGTTTGTAGCCGTGGCAACTGCATAGAGGCCACCGGTGAGAACTAGAGCAAAAAGAAGTAACACGAGGGCTGCAAGCGGATGACGCCGCTTCTGAGAAATTGCCTTCACGTCGAATAGTTCCTTAGTTGTGTGTGTGCTGAATAATCTGTTGAGCTATGGTTTTTCGTTCGTATTTTCTACTTATCGTAGGAAGTAGACAACACCGAAAAGCGCAAGCCAGACGACATCAACAAAGTGCCAGTAGTAGGAAACAACAACGGCACTCGTTGCTTCGTAGTGACCGTAGCGTTTTGCCACGTATGCGCGGCCAATGATGAATAGGAACGCTACGAGTCCCGCGGTCACGTGGAGCGCGTGGAAGCCGGTGGTGATGTAGAACGCTGAGCCATATGCGCTAGAGGCGATGGTTACGCCTTCAGATACGAGGGTTGCATATTCGTAAACCTGCATGGAAACAAAGAATGCACCCATGACGAAGGTTAGAAGGAACCACTCGACCATGCCCCATTCCTTGACGTTCAACAGGGAACCGGTACGGCGAGGCTTGAGTTGCTCAGCTTTGAAAACACCGAATTGGCAGGTCACGGAGCTCAGCACCAAGACAATGGTGTTAAAAGTAGCTAGTGGGACTTCCAAAAACACTACGTTCTCTGCCCAGATGTCGGGGCGTGAAGCGCGTAGTGTGAAGTACATTGCGAATAGTCCGGCGAAGAACATCAGCTCAGAACCGAGCCACACAACGGTGCCTACGGCGACGTTGTTCGGACGGTTAAGAGTCGGATGGGCCGACTTACTTGGAGTTTGGGTTGCAGTTGTCACATAGACATTATGTCTGTAAAACACCGTTCAGACCAAGAACCTAGGCCTTAAAGTAGTAGGTGTGTTGCAAAAAACCCTTATTTTCCGCGGTTTTGCGGTAAATCTTTCTTCAGAAGATAGCGACACGATGTCTGTAAACTTGACGTAACTCTCATGCCGCGCACCTCATTTGCACTGTTTTGCCCTCAAGAAAAACGCTCATCGAGTTCTTTGTTCTAGAATCAGGGTATGACTCAGACAGCAATCTCGTGGAAATCCATTCTCAACTCTTTACAAAAGTCCCAAGAACTTGGCAAAGAACAAGCCTTATGGGCCATGGATCAAATCATGACAGGACAAACTCCCGACAGCGTCATGGGAGCCTTTCTTATGGGCTTACATATGAAGGGGGAGAGTAGTCGAGAACTTGAGCTTCTTTCTCAAGGAATGGTGTCCAAAGCCGTCCATCCGCAGATTAACCAGCGTGCGGTAGATATTGTTGGTACTGGGGGAGATCAGCAAAATACGGTCAATATCTCAACGATGTCCGCTGTTGTTATTGCTGCTAGTGGAGTTCCTGTTGTCAAACACGGCAATAGGGCTTCATCGTCGGCTAGTGGTTCAGCTGATGTTCTCGAAGCCTTAGGCGTTCCTTTAGATTTAAGCGTCGAAGAAATTGAACAGTGCAGCGTGGAGGTCGGCATTGCTTTTCTTTTTGCGCAAGTATTCCACCCTTCGATGCGTTTTGTTGCCCCTGTCCGACGGCAGATGGGAGTGCCATCTGTCTTCAATATTCTTGGACCACTCACGAATCCAGCTCAGGTCACTTCATCAGCTATTGGAGTAGCTCGCGAAGATGTTGCACAAAAAATTGCGGGGGTTTTTGCGCAACGAGAAAACCATCATGCACTGGTATTTAGAGGACATGATGGTTTAGATGAAATTACGGTCAGCGGGCCGTCAGATATCTGGGAGATTTACCGAGGTGAGATTAAGCATCAGGTATTTGACCCTCGAGATTTTGGATTGACATACCACCCGTTAGAGGATTTGCGCGGGGCGGACGCACGTTACAATGCGCAGGTTTTTTCAGATGTAATGTCTCGAAAGATTAGTGAGGGTGCCATTTATGATGCTGTTGTCCTCAACTCAGCAATAGGATTTATGGCGTATCAAACGCCGGGAGAGCTCACGAGCTTTAAGGAGCGATTCAGCCTCGCTGTAGCGACAGCTCAAGAAACTCTTTCAGAGGGTAAAGCTCAAGAAAAGCTTGAAGCTTGGATTAATTTCAAGAAATAAAACCTTATAGTAAAAGTTTAACTAAGGCTCTAAGGGTTGCAGCGTGATACATCCCTGCAACCCTTAGAGCCTTAGCTTTATAAGAACTTTTAGGAAAGTCTCCAACGCTTGTGTTTAAAAACTGTTTTTGAAAGCAGGAGAAGCACACATCGCCAACCCACCAAGAAGAATGCTAAGACAATCGCGCTCACGATAAAGAAGCTCCATGCTGTTCCACCACCAAAAACAAGTCGCAATAAATGCCCCATAATAAGAACAGAAGCCCATATTGCAACACCAGAAATAAGGGAGAATGGTCGAGCTTTAACGAATGGAACAAAACGAATCGCTAAGAATCCTAAAAGAAAGGGGATAGCGGTCAAGAAAGTTCCAGACAAAGGCTCATGGTGATTATGTCTGCCAATTCCAGCAAAGAACAGAATCGTTAAGATGTCGATGGCAGTACTAAGATGAGGGTTCAGAGAACCTCGAGTTCGAGAACGAGTGGCCATAAGGAATATCCTTCCATAAAAATATATATCTGCATTATCTCTCTGGCACAACAAGGTTTCTAGATATATTGACAGTCGTGTCATTAATTTTCATAAGACAGGTAGAGCGCTGTTTTATGACCGGTCGTCTGTCAAGATTATTCATCGGTGGTTTATCGCATGAAAAAGCTTCAAAGAGTTGCGACGCGTGCACAGTTGGGGAGTATAAAATTATATCTACTTTACATAATGTAGATTATCGGCTATCTAGAAAAGTGGGTATAAGTGAAAACTACTAGGTTCTTCTTTGCCGATAAGAATATAATGAAGATATACCGCAAAAGGAGCTTTATATGTTTGATTGGTTCGCTAACCACCTCTGGGCTTTTTGGATTCTCGCAGCCATCCTACTGGCAATCATCGAGATTCTTTCCCTTGATTTTTTCTTCCTTATGCTTTCATTAGCAGCCTTAGGAACATCAGCCTCAACACTTTTTACTGAATCACTCAACATTCAAGTCTTTATCTTCGCGGTACTCAGTATTGTGCTTTTACTTGCTGCACGCCCAAAGCTCATCCGCCGACTTAATAAAAACACCCCAAATATTGCGACAAACACCGCAGGACTTATCGGACAAGAAGTTAAAATCCTTGAACAAGTAACTTCACATTCAGGGCTTGTCGAGCTAGCTGGAGACACTTGGACAGCACGTTCAGTAGATAAAAATAAAAGTTTCTCCCCCTCTCAAAATGCTTATGTTTTGAAAATTAAAGGAGCAACAGCGTATATCGGCGAACATAACTCCTAAAACCGCACCGATAGACGCACCAGAGAAAGGTTGTGCATACCATGCCGCTAACAATTGTCCTCACATCACTTGCTGTTCTTGTAGCAGTTATTCTTTTACGCGCAGTACGAATCATTCCCCAAGCCAGCGCAGGAATCGTTGAACGACTCGGAAAATACCACACTACTCTCAACCCAGGTTTTCACGTCACAGTACCCTTCATTGACCGCGTACTCCCCCTCATTGATTTACGCGAACAGGTTGTATCCTTTCCAGCGCAATCAGTTATCACAGAAGATAACCTTGTAGTAGGAATTGACACGGTCGTATATTTCCAAGTAACAGACCCACAAGCTGCCACCTACGAAATTACCAATTACATCCACGCAGTCGACGAACTCACTTCAGCAACGCTACGTAACGTCGTCGGTGGACTCAACCTTGAACAAACACTTACCTCTCGAGACCAAATCAATAGCGAATTACGAGGCGTGCTCGATAGTACAACTGGCCGTTGGGGTATCCGTGTTTCACGCGTGGATATTAAAGAGATTCAGCCACCAGCTTCAATCCAAGATTCTATGGAAAAACAAATGCGTGCAGAACGAGATCGTCGTGCTGCTATCTTAACAGCTGAAGGTCAGAAGCAATCTCAAATTCTTACCGCTGAAGGCGACTCCCGTGCGGCAATTCTTCGCGCTGAAGGTCAGAAGCAATCTCAAATTCTCACTGCCGAAGGTGACGCAAAAGCAGCAATCCTTCGTGCGGACGGAGAAGCTCAAGCTGTCCAAAAAGTCTTTAACGCTATTCACCGAGCTAACCCCTCACAGAAATTGCTCACTTACCAATATCTACAAACACTTCCAAAACTCGCCGAAGGTGATGCAAACAAACTCTGGTTTATTCCTACAGAACTAGGAGAAGCCCTCCGCGGATTAGGAAATGCTTTTGACCCAAAGAGCTTTAGCACCGAAAATTCTATGGCCACTACAGAAACAGCTCAAGAGCCTTCTGCACAAAATGCTGAAGAGCCCCTCGTCGAAACGGACATCATTAAAGTCACTCCAGAAGACCTCAACCCAAACCTAGATAAACTCAATACCGGAATCGAAGTTCCCACTGAAAATAAACCAGGTTCGCCCTCATAGGTAGATTCGACAGAGGGAAAAGGTCTATAATGTTTCTTTGACCCACTTAACGTGAGTCAGCATATTTTACGCCCCTATCTGTTTTTCTCATAGAGGTTCAGCCAACACATTTGGAGGATATTAAATGAGCGATCGCAGCCTACGTGGTATGCGTCTTGGTTCGCAGTCGATGGAAACTGAGGCAGGCGTTGAGCCAGCTCCCCGACAGCGAGTTGAATACCGAACAGAAAAAGGTGAGCGAGTTTTTGTCACCTTTGCTCAAGAAGCCGACATTCCCCAAACGTGGACTGCAAAATCTGGAGATGAAGCATACCTCGTCAACGGTGAAGGCGATCAAGAGGAATCCCAGGAAAAACCAGTTCGCACACACTGGGATATGCTTCTAGAACGTCGCAGTATTGAGGAGTTAGAAGACACCCTCCAGCAACGTATCGACTACTATAGACAACGTCATTCGCTTTCCTAGAAAGCCTCTATAGCCAAAGATGATGGGGGTGTTTGGTGACGAACTATTGTCGA